>CAZRYF010000047.1:9908-41292 GCA_964604165.1 uncultured Enterobacterales bacterium | reverse complement strand
AGGTCGCCCAGGGTGGTGCCCAGCTCGGCGTCGTGGACGTTGAATCCCTGGAGCACGTGACCCTGGGAGGTCTTCAGGTAGCCGTCCTGGCCGAGATAGAAGGTGCCATCGCGGGTGTAGAAGTCGTTCTTGTTCTCATCCACGACCTGGAAGAAGCCCTTTCCCGTGATGGCGATGTCCAGGGCCGACTCGGTGGCTTCCAGGGAGCCCTGGGTCATGTTGGTGCCGATGTTGTCCAGGGAGACACCCTGGCCCAGCTGGGCCACTCCGCCCAGGGTTCCCTGGGGGTGGGGGAATGCTACCGCGAACGTGGGGCGGGCCGACTTGAAGCCGGTGGTGTTGATGTTTGCCACATTGTCGCCAATGACGGCAATGGCGATGCTGGAGGCGCTAAGCCCACTGGCACCGATATTCAGTGTTGAGAACAACGACATGAGGTCGCTCCTTTGAAGGGTGGTGACAGCCTCGGTCGGTCGGCTGCCCGGGCCCCCTTGGAGTTCGATCCCTAGGTCCGGCCCGTTTGGTTGATTTGGAATGTGGGGTCCTTGCCGCCCCAAGTAGATGTGAAATCGTCAGGAAATGACGAGAGTTGAGTCAATCTGAGTGAAGATGTTTCCCATGGCCTCGTTGCGGGTCATGGCGGTGATGACGGTGCGCCGTGGCACACCGACGACGAATGCGTGCTCGTCCAGCAGGACCAGGGACTCTTTCGCCCCCTTGTCCCCCAGGCGGGTGACGGCTTCGTCCAGCTTGGTGAGCTGGGAAGAGTCCAGGGCGATTCCCCGGCTCTCCAACCGCGCCGTGGCGTGGCGGGAGAAGGTCAAGTTGGAAGGGGGCTCGGCGGCTTCTGTCTCGGGAGGCTCGGCGCTGGCCGGCTTCTTGCCGATGAGGGCATCGAGCTGCGAGGAGAACTCGTCTCCCGCCACAGTGGCGTGGTCTTCCCCCGGCTTCTTCGGGAGAAGCGGGGAGAGTCCCCCAAGGCCGTGTAGCAAGTCGACGCTGCTCATGGTCTATTCCTTGTCCCCGTCCGCATCGGCGCTGCCGTCTGTGGAGCCACCGGCGGTCAGGCGGAGGATGTCTCCGATGCCAAACGCGTACCCGCCCACAGACGGTCGGGGGGCGCCCGAGGTGTAGTCCATTTCGGTGATGGTTCCGACCACGCGCTCGGCGACCTCCACGTTCTCACCGTCCACGTCGGTGCCGGTGATCTCAAAGGTGTAGTTACCTGCCTCGGCGCGTTCGCCGCTGGTGGTCGTGCCGTCCCAGGTCAGGGAGCCCTCGCCGGCCTCCAAACCGCCGGTGTCGCCGGTGTACACCATGGTGCCGTCTTCGTCGTACACGGTCAGGGTGCCTTCGGAGACCTTGCCCGCAGACTCGTAGTGCAGCTCCACGCTCTTGGACTCGCCGTCGTACGAGAGGCCGTTGCCGACAGCGACGACGTCAGTGCCCACGAGGCTGGCCATGGTCGCGTTGTTCATGGACGCAACGCCCATGACCATGGACTGCATGGTCCCGTTCATGTTCACCATTTGCTCCAGGCTCGTGAATTGCGCGAGCTGCGCCACGAACTCCTGGTTGTCCATGGGGGCGGTGGGGTCCTGGTTTGCCAGTTGGGTGGTGAGGAGCTTCAGGAAGGTGTCCCGGTCCATTTCACCGCCCTTCGGCGTGGCCTGTGTGCTTTGTTCGAGCGCCATTGCGTCCGAAATACCCGTGACCCCAAGAATGCCAGACATGCGTTTTTCCTCTTCCTGACACTCTCCTACGGTTGTGACCTGGTGGTCTTGAGGGAGTTTCTCATCAGGGGGCCGTGTTAGCTGGCCCGGGATGTCCGATGTGAAGCCCGCACTGTTCGCGATTGCTGCGCCGCTTTTGTTGGCGGGCCTCCTGGCGGTCTCTACGGGGGCCTTGTGGGTGGCGGGTTGGAGAGGTCGAGCCCCGGTGGGGGTCCGGGCTGAGCTGCACGTGGATTCCGAGTGCCCGCTGCTTTGGAAGGATCGGCTGCTGCAGCGGGCCGGCAGCATTGGCCTGGGGGAAGCTGTCGGGTCCGTAGACGGGGCTCGGGCCACCCTGGTTGCGATCCTGCCGGGCTTGGAGGACGATGCGAAGGCGATGCCAGAGCTGCTCACAAAACCCGGTCGATTTGCGGTCTATGCGGGGCTTGAGCCCACAGGCGAGGTGTTGGCCACCGAGGCGGACCTCGTGTCCGTAGATCTGGGGCTCAACCTCAAGGGCCACCCCTATGTCCAGCTGGGCCTTCAGCCCACAGCGGTGGAACGCTTGAAGGTGGCCGGCAGTCCTCTGACCTACGCCCTGGACGGAGAGGTGGTCGACCACCACCATGCAAAGGGCTCGATTCGCGGGGACGAGATTCGCCTTCAACCGCGGATGGACACGGTCAAGACCGAGCTGCGCCACGCCATCGACTGGAACATTGTGCTTCGACACGGGCCTGCGCCCTGTCTCCCCGAGAAGGTGAGCCTCCAGGTGCTTAATTGAGGCGGGCGGCGCTGTTCGTTGTGCTTTCTGGGTGCGTGCCTGTCACCTCCTTGCCGCCTCCCATTCCCATGGCGCAGAGTGAGCAGTTGGAGGTGGGCTGCTCCCCCATTGGGCAGATTCAACCTTCCCTGGGGTGGGCGGTGCAGTGCCACACGGTGTTGAGTTTGGAGAACCTGGAGCCGGACACGGCCTCGAGCGTGGTGGGGGATCCGCTGCTTGATTGGAAGCCAAAGCACTCCGAATTGGGCATTCTCCTGCACCGCACCAGCGAGGGGACCTATGGCTTTGGCATGACACAGCGCATCTGGTTTGTGGAGCAGGGCAGCTTCCTTGTGGGGTTCCAGGGAGACATCGGCACGACCTGGTTTCATGCCAGCGTGCCCCTGGTGTTCCAAGCCACCGACTGGATCTCCGTCTACTCCCGGCCCGCCTGGCATGTGCCCCTTGGCTACGTGGCCCCCTTTGGGGTCGGGATTCGAATGGGCGAGCTGATGCTGGGGGCAGAGGCCCGGTTTGGCAAGTACAAGGACCTGGCCAATGAGGGCGCCACGAAGGCCGTGAGCCAGCAGAGCTATGGGTTGAGTCTCTCCTGGCGCCCCGAGGGGCTGGACCCCATTGAGGTCCGGTAGGGGACGTCGTCTGGGCTACTGGCCGACGGTCTGTTGCAGGGCCTGAATGGACCGCACCAGGGCGGTGGCGGGGGGAGCACCGCGATTGGCCAGGCGGATCTTCCCGTCCGGATTGACCAGGTACACGGAGCGGAGGATCACGGTCTTCAACGGAAGCTGTACCGCCGCACGAAATTGGCGTGCCACCGAACCGCCGCGATCCGTGAGAATCGGAAATCCGAACCCAAACTTCCTTGCAAAGGCCTCGTGGGAGGCGGCCTCGGCTGGGTTCACCCCGAACACCTCGGCGCCCAGCTCCTGGAATTGCAGGTAGTGGGACTGGAGGTCCTGCAGCTGGCGGGTGCAGACAGGGGTTTCATCCCCCGGGTAGAACACCATCACGCTCCAGCCCCCCTTGTTGTGGCGGTACCACTTCTCGTCCCAGGACTGCAGCGCCCACTCGGGCACCTGTGTCCCCTCGGGCAGCATGGGGGGGTAGGCCACCTCTTTGACGGCGTTCTTCAGAGCCGATCGCAAGCGGGACATCAGGGGGTCACCAGGCGGTCGGCGGCCGCGGCAAGGGCGGCTGCGAACCGCTCCTGGCGGGACCCCCCCTCGAAGTCATCGCAGGCGAGAATCCAGTCGGGACCCACGGGCGCCGGCGGGATGGGGCCTCGAATACATCCCACAACCGCCCCCACCTGGGGTACTCCCTGGGTACGGGCCAGCTCGATGGCGTGGCCGACCACCTTGCCCGAAAAGGACGTGGGGTCCATGCAGCCCTCCCCGGTGATCAAGGCCTGGGCATCTTGCAGCTGAGTATGCAGCCCAAGGAGGCGGGAGAGGGTCGGGGCGCCGGGAACAAGGATGGCGTCCAGGAGGCCCCGAAGGGCAAATCCAAGTCCGCCGCCGGCGCCGCCTCCGGGTGTGGTGGGGTCCATCTCAGACAATCCGTGCCCCCGTCGCCAGTCGTTCAGGACGCTCGCCCACTGGGACAGGCCCTGCTCCACTTGGGCGATTTGTTGAGGCGTGGCGCCCTTCTGAGGACCGAACAAGCGGGGGGAGTCCAGAAACGGCGTCTGCACATCGCACCAACCACAGACCACCAGGTCCGGGTTGGGGACTTCCCCTTCCAGCCTGTGTACCCTAAGAAGATCCGCGGCCGTGGCTGGGGTCTTCAAGGGCTCGCCTTGTGCATCCAGCAGCACGAGCCCCATGCCCTGGGCCATGCCAAGTCCCCCGTCCAAGGTCGCGCTTCCCCCGAGTCCCAGCAAGAGCGGTCCTTCCCTCTGCAAGGCCACGTAGTCTACGAGCTCGCCCACGCCGTAGCTGGACAGACAGAGCGGGTCGACGCCTTCCTCCACAAGGGAGCGGCCCAGCACCCGCGCGGTCTCCGCGAACACCCCCCCGGTCAGCTGCACCAGGGGGACATGGACCTCGCCACTCCGAGGGCCGGAGACCTTCTCCCCGTCGGTCCCAACCCGGAGCTGGGAGATCAGGGACAGGGTGGTGCCTTCTCCACCATCTGCCAGGGGAATAGCGACCGGATTCATGCCCCGGGAGGCGAGCAACTCCGCGGCTTGCCTTGCCGCAGCGGGCGCAGGCAAGAACCCGGACCAGGAGTCGGGGGCCACGACGACCTTCACGGGTTGCACCGGTCTGCGAGGGGACTGTCCCGTGGAATCCAGCGGGCGAGATCAGGGCCGATCACCAGGGGTTTTTCTCGCAGTTCAGCCGGGGTGCGTGCGCCGGCAAGGAGGTGCGCCAGGCGCAGCTCCTCGATGAGTTGGCTCACTGCCGCGGTGAGCCCCGTCAGGCCGCCGGCCGCTCGAGCCTGCAACAAGGGACGCGCAAGCCCTGCGCAGGTGGCCCCAAGCGCAATGGCCCGCGCTGCCTCCAGCCCGTGGGTCACGCCTCCGGTGGCACATACTTTCAGGCCGAGACCGCCCAGCTGGGCCACGCTTCCTGCGGTGGGAATTCCCCAATCCCAGAACCTCTCGCCAAGGGCGCGGGTGGCTGTGCGGGCGCGAAGCGTCTCCACGCCCACCCAGGAGGTTCCGCCGGCTCCGGAGCAGTCGACGTAGCGCACCCCAATGGACGCCAGGCGTGCTCCCACCTGACGGGACAAACCACAGCCGGTCTCCTTGACCACCACGGGAACCTCCAGGGCTCCCACCAGGCGGGCAATGGTGTCGAGCCCGCCCCTGAAATCCCGGTCTCCCCCGTCTTGGATCACCTCCATGGCCGGGTTCAGGTGGATGCACAGAGCATCGACGTCGCAGACTCCGACCAGGTCCGCGATCTGCTGGTTCGTGGCCTCTCGGGCCTGGACCACGCCGATGTTTCCCAGGAGGAGGGTGGTGGGGGCCACCTCTCGTACCCGGTAGCCAGGGGACTGCCGGGACGCGAGCAAGGGGCGCTGGGAGCCAAACCCGAATCCGATTCCAAACGCCTCGGCGACCGTGGCCAGGTCGCGGTTGATGGCCTCGGCCTCCTCCACACCTCCTGTCATCGCAGCGATCACCACGGGGGCGGAGAGCGCCTTTCCGGCAAACTCCGTGGACAGGTCGACCTCGTCCAGGTGCAGATCCGGCAAGGCGTCGTGCACCAGCTCCACCTGCTCCAGCAGGTGGCTCTTCTTCTGAAAGGCCACGTCGTCCGTTTCACACAAGACGATGTGTTCCGCCTTTCGGGACTCGATGTTGCTTGGTTCGTCAGACATGGGGGGTTCGAAGATGGACGCCCGGTGAGAGGGACACAGGGACTGGGTTCAACCCCTGGGAGGCGCAGGAGGCGCAAAAGGCGTCCCGCGCGTTGGAGTCCGGTATCCAGGCCACGGCGATGTCGCCCCCCCCCGCGCCGGATGGCTTGGCTGCGCCTCCATGTTCCTCGGCCAATTCGGCGATGCGTCGGAGGGCCGGGGTGGCGTAGTCGATGCCCGCACGGCCCGACATGGCCGTCAACAGGCTCCCGGCCTCCCGAAGCGTCCCCACCGGATCGGATCGAAAAGCCTGCACCAGGTCGGCTGACTCGTTGACAAAGGCCACACGGTCCGCCCAGGCCAGGTACCGGGCCACCCGTGGGCCCGTCTGGGCCGGTCTCCCGGAGTAGATCGCTGAGAACTCCAGAGCGGGAATTTCCGTGGACTCCTCCCCCTGCACCTGGCGAAGACCGCCCTCCACGCTGGCTCGAACATCCAGCCCCGAGCCGGATCCCTGCACCTGTTGGTGGGCTTCCAGCGCGAGAACCAGGAGACGCGTGTTGTCGGCTTGTCGCGCGGCCAGACCCGCTGCACAAGCCGCCACCACCGCCGCCGCGCTTCCCCCAAACCCGGGCTTGCCCGCCAGGGTCCAGGGGACTGCATCGGAGAACCGATAGCAGCGAGGAGGCGCTTCGGCTGCGCGAAGCCCTGCCTGCGCAAAACGGTCGTCCCCCGGCGTCACCACCGAGTCCCCGTCGGACACGTCGCACACCACACCGCGATCCACAGCCGCGACAATGGCAGGCGCTCCGTCCAGCACTGCATACTCACCGAGCACCACCAGCTTTCCCGGGGCGAAAACGCGCATCAGGGAAGCTCGAGCAGTCGCGCGGCCCCCCCCGGGGTCAGCACCTCCACCCGATCCGCAAGGGATTGCATCCGCTCCTTCACCACCCGCGCATGGGCCGCCTCGCAGAGAATCTTGAGGTTTGGCCCGGCATCCATGGTCCACCAGGCGCCGACTCCGTTGGCGCGCAGGTTCTCCACGGCGTCCATTCCCCAGATGCTGCTGCTCTTCCAGTATCGGATCGGTGGATCGGCCCCCAGCATGGAGGCGTGCATGCGAATCGCCGAGCGCTCCATGACCGTGCCGAGGGCCTCCAGGTCCTTGGTGAGGATGGCAGCCCGGGCGGCTTGAATGTCCTCGGGTACGCTGGCGATCCACCCCGGGTAGAACGGGGAGGTGGACATGGTGCGCACCATGCCTTCCGTGGAACCCACGGGCTTGGGCCCGTCGTGGAACGTGGCCACCACCATGCAAAGGTCCCAATGGTCCAAGGGGGCGAGCTCGTGGGCGTGACTGTCCAAGCCGTCGCTCCGGGTGCCGCAGGACCACTCCACCCAGCCTCCGAAGAGGGAGCGGCAGGCGGATCCCGACCCTTGCCGGGCCAAGATCGACAGCTCCACCGGCGTGCGCTCTTGCCCGAAGGCAGCGCAGCCGGCCAGGGTCAGGGCAGCGAAGCCCGATGCGGAGGAGGCCAGGCCCGCGGCCATGGGAAAGTTGGTCTCGCTGGTGACTGTGGCTGGCTTTCTCCAGGGGTCCAAGAGATCCAGGTGCTTGAAGATGCGTTCTGCGGCGAGACCGGTAACGGGTTCCCCGTTGATCCAGGCCTCGTCTCTCGGCGCCTCGGCTTGCACGCTGGTCTCGGTAGCGTAGGGGGCCAGAGTGAGGGACAGGGAGCCGGTGGCCGGCAGGTTCAGCTTGGGATCGCGTTTTCCCCAGTACTTCACCAGGGCAATGTTCGGGTGGGCGATTGCGGTGGCCATCAGCGGTCCGGGATGGTGCAGGAGAATGCCGAAATACCACGGGCTGCGGCTGCTTGCAGCAAGGGTTCGGGTCCATCGGGCACAAGGGCCAGCACCACGCCCCCCCGGCCCGCGCCGGAGAGCTTCGCCCCCACAGCTCCGTGGGCCCTTGCGAGGTCGACATAGGCGTCTAATTCGTCGTCGGACACGCCGACTTCCCGGAGCAGGGCGTGGGCCTCAAACAAGGCAGCGCCGAGGACATGGAGGTCGTCCAGGCGCGGCGCCATCTCCTCAGCCAGCGTGCCCAGGCGGGTGAGCGCAGGATCCACCCCCGGTCGCCGATCGGCCACGGCGGCCACGATCCTTGCGGTGTTTCCCGCACGCCCGGTGTCCAGAACCACGGCGGACACAGGAGGCATTTCCCGGGGCACCGGCGCCTCGCCCTTTCGATAGGAGAGTGCGCCGCCCAGGGCCGCCACCGCATGGTCCAGACCAGAAGGGTTACCGTGAAAGAGGTGCTCTACCCCGAACGCCTTCTCGTGGGTCGCAGCAGACGACAGGTTTCTCCCCTCCAGGTCCGCCCGCGCCCGCACCAGGGCCACCGCAAGCGCGGCCGACGACCCCATGCCCCGCCCTTCCGGTAGATCCGATTGGATCTCCACCCGGAAGCCCAGGGGGGGAAGCACCAGGTCCAGGGCGGCTTGCAACCGCGGATCCGGGTGGGCGGTTCCCAGGTGCGTGGGGCCATCGACTGCATGAAGCTGCACCTCGGTGCCCAGGGAAACCCCAACCGCGAGGGCCATGTGCCCATGGACGACTGCGTGTTCACCCAAGAGGATCAGCTTGCCGCCTCCCCGGCCGGTGGCGAGCGGTCTCACGCGCCTCGAAGCCCGGCCAGAAAGGCCCGAGCGGCATTCACGGAGAAGTCCTTCTTGTCGCAGAGGTGCTGGGCCACTGCCGGCACCTCCACGCCCGTGGCGCCCGCGGTGGCGGCGACGCTTCGGGCGTGCATGCGCATATGGCCCTGCTGAATGCCTTCGGTGGCCAGGGCCCTCAGTGCCCCCAGGTTCTGGGCCAGCCCCACCGAAGCCATGACGCCGGACAGCTCTCGTGCCGTGTCGATTCCCAGCAGATCCAGGTTGGCCCGCACCGCCGGGTGGACCCGGATCGGGCCCCCGACAACGCCCACTTGGATCGGCACTTCAATGTCCCCGTGGAGTGTGCCGGCCTCATCCATCTTCCAAGACGTCATGGGGCGGTACTGCCCATCTCGGGCTGCGTAGGCGTGGGCCCCTGCCTCGATGGCCCGCCAGTCATTGCCGGTGGCAATCGCGACGGCATCGATACCGTTCATGACCCCCTTGTTGTGGGTGGCCGCCCGGTAGGGATCGGCCCAGGCAAAGCGGTAGGCGCTGGCAATGCCTGCGGCCACCGACTCCCCGGGGAGGTCCCCGTGGTCCAGGTGTTCCGGCCGCAAGCTGACTCGGGCCTTTGCCAGGCGGCGATCGGCGAGGTTCGACAGGATGCGCAGGCCGACCCCGGTACCAGCGATGCGCCCTACCTCCGGGGCGAGGCGCTCGGCCAGGGTGTTGACCATGTTGGCGCCCATGGCGTCTACGCAGTCCAGGTGCAAATGCAGGACCACGAAGGTCTCGGGCGCCTCTCCGGGCTCGTCATACTGCACCCGGCGCACTTCAAACCCGCGCAGACCTCCTCCGCGCTCCTCCAGGCGTGGATGCACGCCCCTGGCCAGCGTCTCCAGCTCCTTCAGAGAGTCTTTCAGCCGGGCCGTGACCTCGTCCGGGTCGCCTCCAACGAGCTGAATCTGCCCGATCATGATGGACGGGTCGGATTCGGCCCAGAATCCACCTGCCGTGCGGGCCAGCCGCGCCATGTTCGATACCGCGGCCACCACGCTCGGCTCCTCGACCACCATGGGCACGACCACATCCTTGCCGTTGACCAGAAAGTTGATGCCCACTCCCACCGGCAGAGAGAACGTGCCAATGACGTTCTCGATCATCGAGTCCGCGGTGTCGATGTCCAGCCCCTGCCCCAACGCATCGGTCTGATCCCGATCCAGGCCCAGGCGCTCCAGAATGGTGGAGAGCCGGGCCTCGGGGGGGAGCCGGTAAAACCCTGGAATCCGCGACGACATGGCGCGCGGGAGTAGCCCGGATGGGTGGCAGGAGCAATGTCCCGGCTATCTGCCCATCAGCGATCAGGGCACGAAATAGACGCTCGCCCCAATGCTCGCCACGAGGTTGTCTGTGGGGTTGTTCTTCGCCCACACGGTCTTGAACACGCCGATGTCGACGGTGGTGTAGTCCGTGGCGTAGATCAAGGCCTTGCCACCTGCCAGGAGTGCGCCGGCGTCCAGGGAGGCCCACTTCAGATCGCTGTCCAACTCCGAGGGCCAGCTTCCGATGTCATAGCCGCCGAAACGGTAGAAGCCATGGGCGCCGGCGGCGAGGCCCACTCTCGGGTGGACCTGGAGTCCGACCTCGAGGTCGTCTGCGATGTCATCTGCGGGGACCTTCTGGCCGTCGAGGGTCTGCAGGGCCAGTCGGTAGTGGTACTGGACGTTGGCCTTGGCCCACCAGGTGCCCTTGCTCCAGAAGCCGAGCTTTCCAACTCCGAGCCCGCCGACCACGCTGGTGGCACCGTCGCCCAGGTTGTACATGTCGCCGCGGCTGTCCGCATGGCCAGCGCCTGTGGCTGCCCCTGCGTACACCGAGACGCTGACGGGGCTTCCAGAACCCTCGCTCACCGCCCGGTACTTGAGCGCCATCTCCACGGTCCCCAGGCCGGTGTTGGTGTTGTCGTCCTGGCTCACCTGGGAGAAGGGAAGCTTCAACTCCACGTCGATGCCGTCTTTCAGACCCGTGCTGTAGAACAGCCCGCCTCCGAGGGTTGTGATGTCATCCACAGCGTTGTCCGAGCCGTCGGAACCTACGAGGTAGTTGGAGAACGTGCCGTAGTTGGCACCCAAGTGAGCGCTGTGTACACCGGGGGCCACTGTCCAGGGCCCCCCCACGGCGTGAGCGAGGCCCGAGGCTGTCAAGAATACGGCAGAGAGCATCCATCCCTCCTTCACGAAGATGGCGACATTGTACCAGGAGGGGATGAACGGGAGATTAATGGTCGGGTGGGGGACGGTTCGCGTGGTGTTGGCAGATAGCTCCCGGTTTGTTGTGGCGGGGCGACTCCCGTGATGTCGGATGCACCTTCATGGCACGTCATCTCCACACGACGTCACAGCCACCTGTTGGGTCTCGCTCAAACGCCTATTGGGGATAGTCTTCCTGCCAAGCTCCTTCTTGCCGCGAGCGCTGGACCCCGAGGGTGATGGGGGGTGGGAAAGAGGTGAAGGGGTAGATTACTGATCTAAACCCAGCGGCGATTCTCCGAGGAGGCCCCCAGCGCGGCGAGGGCCTCTTCGGACTGAATGAAGCCTCGGCGTCCTTTGACGATCCCCATGCAAAAGACCCCTGCTCCGCCCAAGACCAGCACCGCCACCGCAGGAAACGAGACCGGCGCGCTGTAGAGTCCCGCGATGGCCAGACCAGAGCCGCTGAACATCATTAGGTCGCCGCCCACCATCATCCAGATGCCCACCCCTGAGTCTTGCTGACCGTCTTGATAGGCCTAACCCGGATATTTCACCAGCCGTTCTTCCCTACGGTCACTCCATATGGTCTAAACCGTCGAGGGGATTGGCGGTGGCCTGGGGCTCGCCGCGGCGGCGGTGGAGCAGCGCAGGGTTGCGATCAGCGCGAGCGTCCTCAAGGTTTCTCATGAATAGCCTGGTCTCGTTGGGCAGGTCCGACAGCAAGTTGAAAGAGCGCCGGAAGAGCGGATGCGGAGGAAACCCTCGAGCAGGTGGAGTGACCGCTGGAGTGGCTCATCGTGGGACTACGCGTACATCCCATCCAGCACGTCCCGGTACCGCGCCTCCACCACCCGGCGCTTGACCTTGAGCGTCGGGGTCAACTCCCCGGCTTCCTGGGAGAGGTCCGCGGGCAGAATGTGGATCTTCTTGATCGACTCGTAGGAGGCAAGGGTCAGGTTCACCGCCTGCACGTCGGTCCAGATTCGCTCCTGGACCTGGGGCAGAGCTGCCAGCTCCGCCGTGTCACCGAAGGTCAGGCCGCGGGACGTCGCCCAGGTGCCAGTGGCCTCCTCGTTCAGGGTCAAGAGCGCCACGCAGTAGGACCTCTTGTCCCCGTGCATGACCGCCTGGGAGACCAGCGCACTCTTGGCCTTGATGGCGTTCTCCACGTTCTGGGGCGCGATGTTCTTGCCCCCGGCGGTGACGATGATGTCCTTCTTCCGGTCGGTGATCTTGAGGAAACCCTCGTCATCCACCATCCCGATGTCCCCGGTGTGAAGCCAGCCGTCGATCAGTGTTTCGGCGGTGGCGTCTGGCAGGTTGTGGTAGCCCTTCATCACCCCGCGACCGCGCATGAGCACTTCCCCGTCCTCGGCGATGTCGACCTCCATGCCCGGCACCGGTAGGCCCACCGTGCCGAACTTGAAGGCGTCCGCCCGGTTCACAAAAGAGGCGGCGGAGGTCTCGGTCATGCCGTACCCCTCCAGCACAAGGATGTCGGCAGCGTGGAAGAACTCGGCGATCTCCCGGGAGAGCGGTGCCCCCCCGGAGATGAAGTACCGCACCTTTCCGCCAAATCGATCCTTGAGCTTGGAGAAAACCAGCTTGTCTGCGATGCGGTGCTGGACCGCTAGCACCCCGGAGGGTTCCAGGCCTCGCTGGCGCAGGTGGGACACTGCCGTTCCCACTCCCATGGCCCACTCGAAGATCTTCAGCTTGGACCCGCCGGCCTCGGTCGCCCCCGCCACGACCTTGTCGTAGATCTTCTCGAAGATTCGTGGCACCGCCCCAATCATGGTGGGCTGGGTGGTCTGCAAATTCTCCACAAGGGAGTCAATGTCTCCATCCACAACGGTTGGTACTCCCAGCCGGATGAAGGCGATCTCCATCACCTTGGCGAATGCGTGCGCCAGGGGCAGAAAGAGGTATTGCTTGTCCGAGGGCTGGAGAATCGCCAGTTTGTCGATGGCCTCCCCCTCGAAGACCCAGTTGTCGTGGGTGAGCATGACCCCTTTCGGCGGACCGGTGGTGCCCGAGGTGTAGATGATCGTGGCCAGGTGGTCCGGTCCCACGCTGGCCTTTCGGGCTGCGGCAGCGCCTTCATTCTCTGCGTCCCAGGTTGCCCCCTGCTGCTCCAGAACGGACAGGGTGATCACCCGCTCATCCTCGCAGTTGCCACCGTCCAGCAGAATCGCATGGCGCAAGTCTGGGAGCTGATCCCACACGGACGAGAGCTTCGAAAGCTGCTCGTTGTCCTCCACAAATATCGCCACACTCCCCGAGTTCTCAAGGATGTACACGCAGTCTTCGGCGCTGCTTGACGGGTAGATCGTGGTTGTGGCTGCCCCTGCGCACAGAATGCCCATGTCCGCCAGCACCCACTCCGGCCGGGTGCTGCACTGAATCGACACCCGCTCTTCCGGCGCAATTCCCAGGGACTGGAGCCCGCAAGCGATTCGGTGAATGCGGTCCCCAGCTTCCCGCCAGTTCAGTTGGTACCAACTGCGGCCGCGCCTCCCAATCATGGCCACGGCGTCAGGGGTCGAGTCGATGCGGTGATCGAGCATGTCGCAAACGGATCCGAAAGAGGTGCTCGACATGAAGCTCCCTAGACCGCGTAGGGAGGGCTCTGACCCTCCTCGACCAGGTGGCAGGCCACTTCGTGGTCGCCCACATTTTGAATCGCCGGCGCTTCCGCTCGGCAGCGGTCCTTTGCGTAGGGGCAGCGAGGGTGGAAATGGCAGCCGTCAGGCGGGTTGATCGGGTTGGGCACATCCCCTTGAAGGACGATTCGATCCTTCTTTCGACCGGGCTTGGGCACGGGAATCGCGGAGAGAAGGGCCTGCGTGTAGGGGTGTAGGGGGTTGGCAAACAGCTCGTCGCAGCGGGTCTTCTCCACGATGCGTCCCAGGTACATGACCGCGATCTCATCGGAGATGTGTCGGACCACGGAGAGGTCATGGGCGATGAAGATGTAGGAGAGGCCGAACTCCTCTTGGAGATCCTCCAGCAAGTTGATCACCTGGGCCTGCACCGACACGTCCAGGGCGCTCACGGCCTCATCGCACACGATGATCCGCGGCTTCAAGGCCACGGCCCGGGCAATTCCGATGCGTTGGCGCTGCCCCCCGGAAAATTCGTGGGGATATCGGTTCACATACGATGCTTGCAGGCCCACCCGCTCGAGCAGGGTCTTGGCCATCTCAAACTTTTCATCTCCCTGGGCGATCCCGTGGAGCTCCAGGGAGTCCCCGATGATGGCCCCCACGGTCTGGCGTGGGTTCAGGGAGGAGAAGGGGTCTTGAAAGATGATCTGCAGGTCTGCCCGGGTCGCCCGCAGGGTCTCCGTGTCCATGGTGAAGAGGTCTCTTCCGTCCAGGAGGGCAGATCCCCCGGTGGGTTCAATCAAACGCAGGAGAGACCGCCCCGCTGTGGTCTTTCCGCAGCCGGACTCTCCCACGAGGCCCAGGGTGGTCTTCGAATGCAGGTCAAAGCAAATGCCATCCACGGCCCGCACATCCCCCACGTGCCGGCCGAAGAGGCCCTTGTGGATCGGGAAGTACTTCTTGAGATCCCGCACCTGCAGCAGTGGCGTGCTCATTCTGTCTCCCTCTGGGCGATCACCTGGTCCGTGTGGTGGCAGGCCACGAAGTGCCCGTCTTCAATTTCCACCAGGGGGGGCTGCTCCCCGCAGGCATCTGTGGCAAAGGGGCACCGGGCCCGGAACCGGCACCCATCGGGGAACTCCACCGCTGAGGGCACCATGCCGGGAATGGTGTAGAGCTTGTCCCGGTCACCTTCGATGTCCGGCAGGCTCTTGAAGAGGGCGTGGGTGTAGGGGTGGGAGGGCTTGTAGAACAAGGTGTGTACGTCCGCCTGCTCCGCCACCTTGCCGGCGTACATCACCACCACCCGGTCACAGGTCTCCGCCACCACCCCCAGGTCATGGGTGATCAGCAGAATCGCCATGCCCATCTCCTCCTGGAGCTTGTTCAGGAGCTCCAGGATCTGGGCCTGGATGGTCACGTCCAGGGCTGTGGTGGGCTCATCGGCAATGAGCAGGTCCGGCTTGCAGGCCAGGCTCATGGCAATCATCACCCGCTGGCGCATTCCCCCGGAAAGCTGGTGTGGGTACTCGTCGATCCTTTGCTCGGGAAGGGGAATTCCGACCAGGCGCAGCATCTCAATGGCTCTCTTCCGGGCCTCGGCGTCGCTCACATCTTCGTGGACGAGGATGCCTTCCATGATCTGGTTTCCCACGGTGTAGACCGGGTTCAAGGAGGTCATGGGCTCCTGGAAGATCATGGAGATCTCCTTGCCTCGCAGGTCTCGCATCTTTTTTGGCGAGAGCTTCGTCAGGTCTTGACCTTTGTAGCGAATGGCCCCTCGCACGATCTTTCCGGGGGGCTGGGGAATGAGCCCCATCACCGAGAGGGCCGTGACGCTCTTTCCACAGCCGCTCTCGCCGACAATGCCCACGGTCTCGCCCTTCTTCACGGTGTAGGTCACGCCGTCCACGCTCTTGGCCACGCCGATGTCCGTGAAGAAGTACGTGTGCAGATCCTCCAGGGTGAGGAGCACGTCTTCGTGGGTCGAGGCGGTGGGGGCGGTCATTTGCGCATCTTGGGATCGAGGGCATCACGCAGGGCTTCCCCTGCCACGTTGAGCAGAAAGACCGTCACGAAAATTGCGAATCCAGGTGCCAGGATCAAGTGCCAGGAGCCGCTGGCGTAGCCTTCTTGGAGGGTCTGGCCCCACGAGGGCGCAGACACGTCCCCAAGGCCCAGAAAGGACAGGGTTGCCTCAAAGAGAATGGCGCTCGCGACCCCAAACGGCGCGGCCACCAGCACCGGCCCCAGGGCGTTGGGGAGGATCTGCTGGAAGATGATTCGTCGCCGCGGGTAGCCCAGAGCCCGGGCGGCCGTCACAAAGTCGAGGCTGCGCAGGCGCAGGTACTCCCCCCGGGTCAACCTCGCGACGCCGGTCCACCGCACCAGCCCGATGATGACCATGATGTGGAAGATCGACGGCTCCTCCACAAAGGCGACCAGGGTCAGGATCACAAACAGGCTCGGCACGCACATGGTGACCTCGATGAGCCGCTGGATGCCGATGTCCACCCACCCCCCGAAGAACCCGGCGGTGGCCCCCATGATGATGCCAATGGTCACGTAAATCGAGACCGCGATCACCCCAATGGAGAGGGAGATACGGGTACCGTACAAGAGCCGCACCGCCACGTCCCGCGTGGACTGGTCCACCCCGAGGATGTGCTCCTTTCCAGGTTTCTGCAGAGGCCGGAACCCGGTCTGTCGTGGGCTGTACCGAATCGGCGGGAAGATGGCCTTGAGATCCTCCCCGGACTCCTGTGCCGCCTCGTACTCGTCTACATACATGCGGTACGGCTCGGCGTGGGGCTTGAGCAAGATCAGCACAAAGGTCAGAAGGAAGACCCCGATGAAGCCCCCAAGGGCCTTGAGAATCTTTCGACGGCGAGGGCGTTTTTGCAGGCCCTTCTTCTGCAGGCGCTTCACAACCCCCCACCAGGCCAGGGCCAGGGGGATCCCAAAGACCAGCCAAAGGTTGAAGAAGATGTCGACGGCGTTTTCGTAGTAGTTGCGGTCGAACAGTGACGTGAACCAGGGAAAGGTCGTGCCTTCGGCGGAGCTCCAGACAAACGGACGGGTCGAGGCGATGACCGGCGCGAAGATCGCCAGGGCAAAGAGCCCCACCACACCCCACAAGGAGAGGTACGCCAGCTTGTTCTTCTTGTACTGGCCCCAGACGATGTCCCCATAGGTCAGGTCTTCCTGGCCCTGGAGCTCGAGTTGGGAGAGGGGTGTGGGCTGGGCCATGGGATCAATCAAAGGAGATGCGCGGGTCGACCAGCGCGTAGGAAATGTCGGAAAGGAGCATGCCCACCAGGGTCAGGGCGGCCGAAATGAGCAGCACTCCCATGACGGAGTTGTAGTCCCGCACGCCGATGCTCTCGAAGATGTAGGAGCCCATGCCAGGAATGCCGAAGATGACCTCGATCACCACAGATCCGGAGATAAGCACCGGCAGCAACGTGGCCAGCAGCGTCAGGATCGGGATCATGCCGTTTCGGGCGGCGTGCTTGATGATCACCATGCCCTCGTTCAGGCCCTTGGCCCGGGCGGTGCGCACGTAGTCCGAGCGAATCACGTCCAGAATGCCTGTGCGGGCATAGCGGGAGAGCGCCGCCAGGCCGCCGTAGACGTAGCAGACAATGGGTAGAAACACGTGCCAGAGGACGTCCTTGAGGTATTGCAGGGTCGTCATGCCGCTGGTGTCCAGGCTCTCAAACCCAGAGGTGGGAAAGGCCTGAAACGGTGTCCCGCGTGTGAGCAGGTTCAACAGAAACACCGCCGTGAAGAACGAAGGCAGGGAGTAGAGAATGAAGATGATGACCGTGACGACCCGGTCCGGCACGGTGTTCTGCTTCACCGCCGACCAGATCCCCAGGGGCACGCTCAAGAAGTAGATCAAGAGCACACTCGTGAAAGCGAGTGTGATGGAGTACTTGAGCTTCTTGAGGATCTTTCCCAGGACCGGGCGCTTGTCCACGTGGGAGATACCAAAGTCCAGGCGGATGAGGTTCGACCAGTACCGGGCGAATCGCGTGTCTCCAAAGAAGATGCCCACCTTGTCCGCGGCACTCCACTCCCAGCGCTCATTTGCTCCCGCGAACCAGTCACTCCAGGCTTTCACCACCTCGGCCTCTTGTTCCTCGTTGTCCTCCACCCGGAAGATCCAGGTGCGGACCTGGTTGTTCTCTGCAGCGATCTCCTTGTTCTCCGCTCGCTCCCCCGGCGTGATGCTCTTCTTGTAGAGGCTCTTGAGGGGCCGTTGTGCATTGATGGCAAGGCGCTGGCTGGCCAGGGCCCGCAGGTGACGATCGTTGCTTGTGGTGAGAACCGCCATCAACGGTGGGATGGCGTATTGGCCCCAGTCCTCAATTTCCTCCTGGGCTTCGATACGGCGCCCGGGGGAGACGGTCTCGCTTCGGTTGAGGATGTCATCCAGTGTCTGGGTGACCGTGGGGGTGTCCAGGCCAAAGCGGTTGTTGAACAGGACCGGCTTGTCCAGGTTGAACTGCTCCTTGAACAGGCGGTAGGACTCCCGCTTCTGGCCTGCGAGGTCCGCGCTCTGGCTGGCCTCACCGCCTGCCCCCACCATCTCTGCTCCGGGTGTGCCCGGCGCGAATTGCAGCACAATGAACACCAGCAGGCTGATGGCTGCGAAGGTCGGAACCATCAGCAGCACGCGCTTGAGAATGTAGGTGCCCATTGTGGGGTGCGCTCGGTGCGGGGGCTTACTGGGAGAGGTACCAGGCGTGGGCCTTGAGGTAGGGCCGCGTCCTGGAGAACCACACGTTCTTCAGCTCCTTCTGCCAGAAGGCGGGCCTCTTGCGCGTGTAGAAGAAGGTGTAGGGCTGCTCTTCGTACAGAAGCTGGTGGAACTCCTTGGCAAGGCGCAGGCGCTCCGGGTAGTCGAATTCCTCGCGGATCTTCATGATCAACTCGTCCGCCTGCTCGTTGCGAAACCCGACCCGGTTGCTGCCTTTCGGAATGTCCGCCTGGCTGGAGTGCCAGATCTGGTAGAAGTCCACATCCGGGCTGGAGACCCAGGCCAGGGTGACCGCATCAAACTCCCGGTCGTCGACCCTCTTCAGCAGGTTTGACCACTCCATGGTCCGCACGGTCATCTTCACGCCGATCTTGGCCAGGTCTTCCTTGAAGATGTTGCCAAGCACCTTGTACTCATCCGAGCTGCCGTACACCATCAAAGCAAATTCAAAGGGCACCAGGGTTCCCTGGATCATCTTGTCCCGAATGCCGTTGCCGTCGGTGTCCGTCCATCCGGCTTCGTCGAGCAGGGCCCGGGCCTTGTCCAGGTCAAAGGGAATCGGGGGAAGGGAGTCGTCGTAGTAGGGGAGGAAGCTGGGCATGGGCCCGGTGCAGCGCTCACCAAGTCCCAGGAACACGTCGTTCAGGATCAGATCCGCGTTGAAGGCGTGGGACATGGCGGTGCGCACGCGCTTGTCGCCGAACCAGGGCTTGTCGGCGTTCCATCCCACGTAGAAGTAGGTGTGTTCCCAGTACTCTCCTTGCTCCAGGGTGCCGTCCTTGAAAGGTGAATCATCCGCCCCCTCCAGGAACTCCGCCCGGTACTGGGCGGGCTGGATGTAGGACAGGTGCAGCTCGCCGGTCCGCAGCTTTCGGGGCCAGTGGTTCTGGTCCTTGAGGATCTGAAACATGATCCGCTCGTGGGCGTTGCCTCCCAGGGGGTACTTGGCGTATCGCTCCAGCACCAGCTTCACGCCGGGCTCAAACGCCACGAAACGGTAGGGGCCGGCGCCGATGGTGTTTGGGTTGTACCAGTGGTCCTGGAAGCGCTGCCCCAGGATCTCGTCGTCGTACCGGGTGCCCTCTTCGTCAAAGGCGTAGAGAAACTCGGGCATCGGGTAGAAGCCCTTCGAAAAGAGCCGGTTGCTGTAGGTGTGCTCGCTGAACTGAATCTCCAGGGTGAAGTCGTCCAGGGCCTTCCAGCTGGTCATGGTGTCGAAGTAGGACCGAAGGGGGGCGGCCCCGGAGACCTGGTCGTTCATCATCATGTCAATCATGAAAACCACGTCGTGGGCGGTGACCTTGTGCTCGCCCTTGAGCCAGTCGAACTCTCCGCTGGAGAAGTCCACCGTGGGGGGATGCCAGGTGAAGTCCTCCCGCAGCTTGTAGAGGTAGGTCGAGCCGCCGTCTTCCCGTACGGTCTCGCTCAGAAAGTACGCAAGCTCCGGACCGTATTGGGCATCGTCCTTTTTGTGGCGGTACACCAGCCCCACCCCCACGTAGGACTGGATCTTGGTGACGTCCGCCCCGTTTTCCGTCAGGAAATTCAACCCTTTGGGATCAGAACCCAGAAGCAGGTTCAAGGTTCCACCCAGGGTGGCCTCTCCTGGCAGCCAGGGGGTCGGGTCCCGCGTCAGCACGTTGGAGGGGTCCATCAACGCCTTGGTGACGTAGTCGGGTTCGGCCACTCCGAAGATGCCCCCTACCGGGCCACTTGCGGAGTTTCCGCTCGAGGTGAACGCGCCCGATGCCAGCTGCTTCTCCAGGTCGGAGAGGCGATCCAGTACCTGGATCTGCTTGCTCTCGACGCGCTCGGCCTGCCAGACATTGAGGGACGTGATGACGATCAAGATCGCCAGCAAGCCGAATCGAATAAACCCTTGGACGAATCCCTTGGTCATGAGACCCCCGGTGAGGTTGGGATGGACCCGGGCTTGTAATGGCAAGGAGGGGGCGGGGCAATTGGGGCTTATCCCTGTGGGAGGTGCCCGTTCGCGGTACTATTCTCCCGGGCATTGGTTGAATCCAGGAGTTTCTTCGTGAGCGCAAAGCGTACCCGGGTGCTTTTCATGAAGTACCACGAGGCGGCGGACCAGCAGCCGCTCTCGAAGAAGGCTGCGGAGAAGCTCGGCATTTTTCCGTCCTTGCCGCTCTTGGGGCTTGCGGCCTGGGTGCGACAGCATGGCTTCCCGGTGGGCTTTCTGGACCAGCACGCCCTGAACCTTCTCCCCAAGGAGGCTGCAGGACGGGTGGTGGAATTTGATCCGCACATTGTGGCCTTGACCGCCAAAACTTTGGGCTGGCCGGCGGTCATCGAGCTTGCCCAGATGGTGCGAGAGGCGGCGCCCAGGGCCTTGATCGTGGTGGGGGGGCCCCACCTGACGCTCTATGCCAAGGAGTCCTTGACCTGGGACTGCTTTGACATAGCGGTCACTGGTGACGGAGAAGACCCCTTTTTGGAGATCTGCGAGCGAGTCGAAGATGGATCGGACCCCTTTGATGTCCCGGGCACAATGGTGCGCCTTGCCGATGGTGAGATTCGCGAAAACGCCTGCCGGGAGCCACCAAAGGACATCGACCGCTTTCCCATGTCCGCCTGGGACCTGGTGAACCTGGACGACTACCACTGCCTGACCCTGTTGCGTCCCTTTGCCACCATGGTCACGACCCGCGGTTGCCCCTGGCACTGCGGCTACTGCTCCCAGGTCTACTCGGAGAAGCTGCGTTTTCGGTCTCCGGAGCTGGTGGTCGAGGAAATGGAGTTCCTGTCCCGGGTTCACGGGGTGAAGGAGATCGTCATGTTCGACGAGACCTTCACCATCGGGAAGCGTCGCATGCGGAAGTTTGCCGACGAGGTGCTGCGCCGGAACGTGAAGGTGAAGTTCAACATCCGGGCGCGGGTGGACACCGTGGATCGGGAGGTGCTGACCTTGCTCAAGCGGGCTGGGCTCCGCTCGATTCACATGGGGGTCGAAGCCGGCACGGACCGTATGCTGAAGATCATGAACAAGCAGATCACCCGGGAGCAGACCGAGCGGGCCTTTCGAATCGCCCGGGAAGTAGGCATCGACACCCGCGGCTACTTCATGATTGGCTACTACGACGCGACCCACGCCGACGTGGAAGAGACCATCAATTTCGCGGCGGGTCTGGGCCTGGACTGGGCCAGCTTCTCTGTGGCCACGGCCCTCCCCGGTACCGACCTCTACGATGTGGCCCTGGAGCGCGGTTACGTGACCGGCGATTTCTGGCGCGAGTACACGGTCAACGGGGGCGGTCGAATTCCCCAGCTGGAGACAGAGACCTTCTCCGCGGAGCAGCTTCGCGCCTATCGCACGAAGGCCTACATGAAGTTCTACATGCGCCCCGACCTGATCCGCCGCAAGCTCTCCAAGTCCGAGGGCCGCGAGGAGCTCCTGGAGATGCTGGGTGGCGCCACCGTTTTGTCGGAGATCGTCAAGAGCACCGTGATGCGGCGGGTACCGCAGGTGCGGCTGGGCAAGATCGCCACTGTGTAGGACGCTGCGCCCGGGCTGGCGCCCGCCCTTAGCTCCCCATCGGCCCGCCTAGCAAGAGCAGGGCCAGGCCCGTGATGACTCCTGCTCCGAGCACATTGAGGGCAAAACCCGTCCGGGCCATGGTGGCCGTGTTGAACTTGCCCGTGCCAAAGACAATGGCATTGGGGGCGGTGGCCACGGGCAACATAAAAGCGCAGCTGGCGCTGATGGCGGCGGGCGCCATGAGCAGCGCCGGCTCCATGCCCGCAGCTGCACCGGCTGCGGCAAGAACAGGCATCAAGAGGGTGGTGGTCGCAGTGTTGGAGGTAATCTCGGTGAGGAAGGTGACCGCGAGGCAGATCGCCAGGGTCATGGCCAGGGCAGGCCAGCTGGCGAGGGCGGAGAGGGCTTCTCCGAGGGCCAAAGAGAGGCCCGATTCGCCAAAGGCGGCGGCAATCGCGAGGCCACCCCCAAAGAGCACCAGCAGGCCCCACGGCAAGGCCTGGGCGGTCTCCCAGTCCATGAGGCGCCCGCCTTTGCCATTGGACACCAGGAACAGGGACACGGCCGCCGCCATGGCCACGGTGGAGTCCCCAGCGCCCTCGATGTTCAACAGGCCACTCCATCCGCCAAAGGGCTCGGACCGGGTGATCCAAGCCAGGGCCGTCAGGCCGAACACCACCAGCACCCGCTTCTCCTCCAGGCGCCAGGGTCCCGGTTCTGGTAGATCCAGTGAACCGCCCCCAGAGAGGCGCTTGGTCAGGTGAATCCAAAGGAGTGGCAGCATGAAGAGCACCACGGGAATCCCGATGATCATCCACTCGAGAAAGCCCACCTCCCGGCCGGTGGCTTCCGCATAGATCCCCATGAAGACCACGTTGGGGGGCGTGCCCACCGGGGTGCCGATTCCCCCGACGTTGGCGGCATAGGCAATGCCGAGCAGCAGCGGTACCGCCAGGGCTTTGTCCTCTGCCTGGTCGATGATCGCCAGCGCAACCGGCAGCATCATCAGGGTGGTGGCTGTGTTGGAGATCCACATGGACAACACGGCGGTGGCCACCATGAAACCGAGGACCAGACGCCTGTGGCTGTCCTGTCCCGCCAAGCGCACCATCCCCAGCGCCAGGCGGCGATGGGCACCGGAGCGTTCCATGGCCAGGGAGAGCACAAACCCGCCCAAAAGCAGCAGGATCAAGGTGTGCCCATAGGCGGAAGCCACTTCCTTGTGGGAGAGCACGTTTCCGAGGGGGAGGGCAGCGAAGGGAATCATGGACGTGGCGGGAATCGGAATGGCCTCCGTCACCCACCAGCAGGCGCAGAGTGTGGTCACCGCGGCGGTCCAGCAGGCTGCAAAGGAGAGCCCGCCCACCCAGCATCCGCTTCCGAGCGCTGCTGCCACCAGGGGGCCGATCCAGATCCAGTTGGAACGCTTCACTCCACCCTTCCCACGACCACCCGGTCAATGCCCGCCAGGTCCGCCCGGGTGTCTATGCCCACGAGACCCGCTTGGCGCATCAAGTCTGCCACGGGTTCTGCCTGGTGGATGCCCACCTCCACCGCCACACCAATCCGCGCCCTGGCTGCCGCGGTGGGCAGCAGCTGCCGATACAGATCCAGTCCGTCCCGGCCGCCGTCCAGCGCCCCTCGTGGCTCATGCTGGGAAATCTCCGGAGGCAGGCCGTCAATTTCCTCGGATGGAATGTAGGGAGGGTTTGAGAGGACCACGTCGATTGGGCGATTCGCAGGAATGGGGTCCAGGAGATTGCCTCGAAGCACCGCCACGCGATCCGCGAGGTGAAGAGCCGCCGCGTTTTCCTTCACGAGCCCCAGCGCCACCGGGTCCAGGTCGGTGGCGTACAGCTTGACCGCCGGACGCTCCTTGGCGACGGACAGCCCCACGCAGCCGGTGCCGGCGCCCACGTCCGCCACAAAACACTCTTCTTCCGGCACCAGCTCCAGGGCGGCCTCCACCAAGGCCTCCGTGTCCGGTCGCGGCACAAGTACCCCCGGGCGGACCCGAAACGGGAGGGACCAGAACTCCCACTCCCCCAGAATTGTCGCAATGGGCTCCCTCAAGCCCCGGCGTCGGACATGCTCCCGCAGGGCGGTGAGTTCGGGCTGGGACAGGGGCTTGTCGAATTGGAGGTAGACCTCGAGCCGCTCGAGCCCGAGCGCATCCGCCACCAGGAGCTCTGCATCCAGGCGTGCCGAGGGGCTTCCCTTTCCCTCCAGGAAGGCCTGGGACTTGCGCAGTACCTCGACCACTGTGGGCACGGAATCAGTCCTCGCTGGCTTTGAGCGCTTCCGCCTGGAACCAGGCCCGTACTGGCTCCACCACCTGGTCCATGTCCCCCTCCACTACCTGGTCGAGCTTGTAAAGGGTCAGGCCAATGCGGTGATCGGTCAGGCGGTTCTGGGGGTAGTTGTAGGTTCGGATGCGCTCGGAGCGATCCCCTGTACCTACCTGGGAGCGCCGGGCCTCCGACTCCTCAGCAAGGCGCTCCGCCTCCTGAAGGTCAAACAAGCGGGCGGAGAGCACCTTGAGGGCCTTGGCCTTGTTCTTGTGCTGGGACTTCTCGTCCTGGCAGATCACCACCAGTCCGGAGGGATCGTGGGTGATCCGCACCGCGGAGTCCGTGGTGTTGACGGACTGTCCCCCGGGACCGCTGGCTCGAAAGACGTCGATGCGCAGGTCCTGCTCCCGGATATTCACCTCCACCTCGTCCGGCTCGGGCAGGATGGCCACGGTGGCCGCCGAGGTGTGGATGCGCCCCTGGGTCTCGGTGACAGGCACCCGCTGGACCCGGTGCACCCCCGACTCGTACTTCAGGTGGCTGTACACGCCATCGCTGCGAATCTGGCAGATGATCTCCTTGTAGCCAACGGCGTTTCCCCCCGCTGAGATCTCGTTGAAGGAGAGCACCTCGAGCTTCCAACTCTTGGACTGGGCATAGCGGCTGTACATGCGGTACAGATCGCCAGCGAACAACGCCGCCTCGTCCCCGCCGGTGCCGGCTCGAATCTCCAGCAAGATGTTGCGACCCTCGTAGGGGTCCTTGGGCAAGAGCAGGAGCTTCAACTCCTCCTCCATTTCGGCAAGGGAAGCCTCCAGAGAGGACTTCTCCTCCAGGGCCATGTCCTTCAACTCTGGGTCCTCCATCATTTCCTGGACGCCCGCCAGCTGCTCGGTAAGCTCCGTGTGGCGCTTGTACCCGTCTACGATGGGGGTCAACTCCGAGTGTTCCTTGGAGAGATCCCGCATGCGGTTGCGGTCCGATGCGACCGCAGGGTCCATCAGGAGCTCGTTGAGCTCATCCAGTCGAACCGCGACGTCTTTCAGGCGCTCAAGCATGGCCGAGTGACCCCCCGGGGGATCAAGATTCGGCGGACTGCATGCCGTACTTCTTCAGGAAGCGATCCACGCGGCCTTCCGTGTCCATCAGCTTCTGCTTTCCGGTGAAGAAGGGGTGGCAGGCATTGCAGATGTCAATGCGAAGCTCGGGCTTGCTGGAGAGGGTCTCGAACTCGTTTCCGCACACGCAGGAAACCTTGCAGGACGAGAACTCTGGATGGATATCCGGCTGCATGACAACTCCACTTGCAGGGATGGAACCCTGCCGCAAGGGCCCCCTAATGCTCCGAATTGGCGAGCTTGTCAAGCAATTCCACGTTGCTGGAGCAGGTTTCGGCTTCCCGTAGAAACCACTGCATGTCCTCCACGGGGTCGCCTTTCAAGGTGCCGCGGATCTGGGAGAGGCGGGTGTGGTCGTCCGTGGACAAGAGGAGATCGTCCCGCAAGGTGCCGGATTGACCCAGATCGATGGAGGGGAAAATCCTGCGAGTTGCCAGGTCGCTGTCCAGGACCCACTCCATGTTCGCTGTGCCCGTGAACTCCTCGAAGATGACCTCGTCGGTCCGGGAACCCGTCTGGACGAGGGCGGTGGCCAGGATTGTGAGCGACCCTCCTTCCTCGAGGTTTCGGGCAGCACCAAAGAACCTCTTGGGGCGATGGAAAGCGGCTGCATCCACGCCCCCAGAGAGCATCTTGCCGGAGCTCGGGGTGGTCTGGTTGTAGGCACGGCAGAGGCGCGTCAGGGAATCCAGCAGAATCAGGACGTCCTGCCCGGCCTCCACCATGCGCCGGGCGCGTTCGATCACCATTTCCGCCACCTGCACATGGCGTCCGGGTGCCTCGTCAAAGGTAGAGGCGATGACTTCACCGCTCACAGACCGCTCCATGTCCGTGACCTCTTCCGGGCGTTCGTCGATGAGCAACACCATCTGGTGTAGCTCCGGGTGGTTCTGGGCCAAGGCCAGGGAGAGGTGTTTCAGGAGGCGGGTCTTGCCTGTACGGGGAGGGGCTACGATGAGTCCGCGCTGTCCTTTTCCCATGGGAGCCACCAGGTCGAGGACGCCGGTGGCAGGCTCATGGGACAACGTCGCCAGGTTCAGGCGCTCGTTTGGGTGCAGCGGGGTCAGGGAGTCAAAGACCAGCTGGTCGGCTGCATCGTCTGGGTCCATGCCGTTGACGTGTTCCACCTGGATCAGAGCAAGGTAGCGCTCGTTGTCCTTCGGGGCGCGCACCTGGCCGCCCAGCAGGTCGCCGGTGCGTAAGTTGAACCGTCGAATCTGGGACGGAGAAACGTAGATGTCGTCGGGGCCAGACATGTAGTTGGCTTCCGGGTCCCGTAGGAAACCAAAGCCATCGGGAAGGATCTCCAGGACGCCTTCGCCGGAATCGGAGGAGGACAGGGCGGCCTCTTGACCGTTGGGTCGAGTCATGAGTTGTCGGGGATGGAGGGGAGGGGGCGGGCTCGGATGGGCGGGATCCCGGGAGGTAGATCTCCGAGGGCTATCCCTGATCATCCGAGAGAGGGGAGGGGTGAGCAAGGATATCCCGAACCCGGCTGCGGATCCATGGGGGCGCTCCTGGGGGGTTAGGCGTCCGCCCAGGTCACCCGGTTTCGGCCGAGTTCCTTGCTCTTGTACAGGCAGTGGTCTGCGGCGGACATGAGCCCATCTGGGGAAGGGTGGTCTCGGCCGGGCACGGCATGGGTGCCGCCGATGGAGATTGTGATCCTCAATCGCAAGGTGCGATCAAAAGCGATCTCCTCGGTCTCAATGGATCGGCGCAAGCGCTCGGCCACGATCTTGCCCATGGAGGGGCCTGTCTCCGGAAGCACGATCGCGAATTCCTCCCCGCCGATGCGGCCCACAAGATCCCGCGGCCGCACGTTGAGCTCCAAGCGGCGGGAGATGACCTTCAGCACCTCGTCGCCCACCGCATGTCCATGGGTGTCGTTCACGTTCTTGAAGTGATCCACATCGCAGATGAGAAGGCACAAGGGTTGTCCCCGCTCCACCTGGGCAATGCAGTCCGACAGGGCCGCCGTGAAGCTTCGTCGGTTGGCCAGGTTGGTCAGGGGGTCCGTGGAGGCCAACTGCTGCAGCTTGACGTTGGCCCGTTGCAGCTGCCGGGTCAGCTCCTCCTTTTCTTCCAGGAGCCGCTGCAGCTGCTGGGTGAGGCGCTCGTAGTCGTCGGTGATGTTGACCAGAGAGACATTGGCCTCGGAGACGATCTCCTGGAAGCTGGGCTGGCGGCCGATGTGGATCTGCACCTCGGTGGCCGCGTAGACCATTTCTTCCCGTACCCGCTCCCCCAGCTCGTCCAACTTCACTGGCTCTCGGGCGGGAATGTTCTCCAGGAGGGTCTGGGCGTACCGCACGGTGGTCCCAGCTGCACCGGTCTGAATGATGTCGGCGACCGCATCGGCTGCGTGTGCCAGCTCCACAAGGCGACGGTTTCGGCGGTCGCCCTCTACCTGGTCCGGGGCGTGGTGGTGCAGAATGGCATCCACCAGGTCCGCGGGAAACTCCCAGGTTTGGGCCACGTTGGCGAAGGCCACTGGGTGCCCGCTTCCACAGATCCGCCGTTCCTCTTCTGCCCTTCGGTTTCCTGGCTGGGTGCGGAGGGACTGGAGGGTCTCTGAGTGGTCCGGGTGAAGAAAGGCGAGGAACAGGGTGCCTATGTCCTGGATCAGGCCGACGGTAAAGGCCTCCATCGGGTCCTCGAATCCCGCGGTCTCGGCCAGCAAGCGATTGCATACCGCCCGGCGAAGGGAGTCTTCCCAGAAAACCTGAGCGTCGAAAGCGCCCAGGTCCAGGTCTGCGGTGGCAGCCCGAACCGCGTGCGCCACCGCGAGGTTTCGCACTGCACGGGCCCCCAGCTTGACCGTGGCTTGCTTGACGGTGCGCACCTCCTTCTCCAGGGCAAAAAAGGCGCTGTTTGCTACCCGGAGAAGCTGCACGGTGAAGCTGGGCTCCCGTGCGATCTGCTGCCCCAGCTCCTGCAGGGATACATCTGCATCTCCCGCTGACTTGATGATCAGGAACATCCCGGCTGGAGGTGTAGGGATCTCCCGGATCTTCTCAGGTTCTTCTCCGGAATTCGTGTGCATCTCGGGGGGGGCCATGAGGGCTTAGGCTCCGCGCTGGGGAATGGGGGAGCGGGGCTGGGGAGCCGGGTCTCGGGAGGCCCCATGGCGCTGGGCGATGGAGCGCCGGGCAGATCGCGCGAGCAGGGCCTTGTCCCGCATGGACTCGATCAACCGGGGATCGCTGTCCACGGGGAGGTCAGAAAGCAGGGACTCCACCACGTCTGCCGTAAAGGGGTCCGCATCCCGGAGGGCGATCTCAAGTGCCAGGTCGGCTGCCGCCAGGCGGGACTCGCCGCAGGATGGGTTGGCCTCCAGATCGACCAGAAGGGCCGCCAGCCTCTCTCTTGCTGCAGCGGGGCGAGGGTCCATGGCTTTCCCTGTTTCTTGGGAGCACCTCGAGAACCGGGGTGCGCAGTCCTTAAGCTTACCTCATCGGGCATGTCCCATTGGAGGTGATATTGAACCGTGGGGCCCGACGGGCCTGGAGAGGTGCATGGTGGCCAGGGATGTCGAGGCGGTCAAGGCTGCCGTCAAAGCGCTCGATCAGTCGGCTGCAGCGCTGCGGGTGGGGGAGTTGGTGTCGAGCCTGCACCACCACAACCACCTCTACCATCACCTGGATGCGCCTCAGATTCCGGATCGGGAATACGATCTGCTCTACCGGGAGCTGGAGCTTCTGGAGGAGCGCTGGCCGAAGCTTGCACGGGAGGACAGCCCTACCCGCCGGGTAGGAGGGGCTCCGGTTTCCTCCTTGAAGGCCTTTCCCCACCGGGTGCCAATGCTGTCCTTGCAGAACCGTTTCGGGGACGAGGAGCTTGTGGAGTGGGAGGCCAAGCGCCGGGACGGAGGAGCCCTGTCGGGGGGACTGCTCCATCACCTTGCGGGGGGCGGTATCGAGCCCGTGGCCCCTTTGGCTTATGCGGCGGAGCCAAAGCTCGACGGGGTGGCCCTGGAGGTGGTGTATATCGACGGGGTGCTTGTGGGGGCGGGGACCCGAGGGGATGGGCGCGTGGGAGAAGATGTCACCCACAACGCCCGGACCATTCGGGATGTGCCTCTGCGCTTGCACATCCCGCCGGGGGAGGTCTGCCCCACGTACCTCTCCGTGCGCGGGGAAGTGATTTTTCAGTTGTCGGACTTTCAGGCCATGAACGCAGCCCGGGAGGCGGCCGGGGAGAAGACTTATGAGAACCCCCGGAATGCAGCGGCGGGCACTTTGCGACAGCTGGATTCGCGCCTGGCGGCGGAGCGACCCCTAAGCTTCTTTGTTCACAGCCACGGGGAGATGGAGGGAGCGGAGGTTCCGCCCTCCCATGTGGACATGATGGCTCTCTTGGGTGCCTGGGGATTTCGCATCAATGGTCTGGGTGAGCGGTGCCAGGGCATGAGGGAGGTCCTTCAATGGGTGGCGCAGCTCGAGTCCAAGCGGGATGGGTTGGACTACGAGATTGACGGCGCGGTGGTGAAGGTCGATGCCGCTTCCCTTCGAGAGGCGCTGGGTTTTGTGAGCCGGGCCCCCCGGTGGGCCACAGCCTTGAAGTTTGCCCCGGCGGAGTGTCAGACCACCCTGGTGCACGTGGAGTTCAGTGTGGGGCGGACGGGTCAGGTGACCCCGGTGGCGCACCTGGCGCCGGTGCGGGTGGGGGGAGTGACCGTGTCTCGGGCCAGTTTGCACACCCAGAACAAGGTGGAGGAGATTGGCCTGTGCTTGGGCGACACCGTGGTGGTGGTTCGGCGCGGGGACGTGATTCCCAAGGTGGAGCGGGTGGTTCCCGGTGGGGGAGTGCGGGGGGACGCGGTGGTCTTTCCGGCGGATTGTCCCCGGTGCGATGCGGTGCTGCTGGAGGAGGTCAACGCCGATGAGCCCCACAAGGTGCTCTTCCGTTGCCCCAACGGCCTGGGCTGCCCGGCGCAGGTTCAGGGCGCACTGGAGCACTTTGGTTCTCGTCGGGCCATGGACATCGAAGGGCTGGGGCCCAAGATCCTGGAGCAACTGGTTGAGACCGGCCGGGTTCTGCGTCCCTCAGACCTCTTCTCGTTGACCTCTGAGGAGCTCACTGTCCTGGAGCGCATGGGAGATAAGTCTGCTGCCAATCTTGTGGCTGCCATTGCTGGCACGCGGGACCGGGGGGCGGAGCGGGTGTTGTTTTCTCTGGGCATTCGCCACGTGGGAGAGGCCACGGCAAAGGAATTGTTGGCGGCTTTTGGCTCCATTCAGGCACTGGCTTCAGCCGATGAGGACGCCTTGGCCCAGGTGGAGAACATCGGGACGGTGGTGGCCCAATCTGTGGTGGCGTGGTTTCAGAACGAGGAGATGGAGGCGGAGCTGTCTCGCCTGTTGGCTCTTGGCCTCGCCAACAGTTGGAGAGCCCCTGCGAGGCCGTCGGAGCAGCCGGCTCGGGGCAAGACTTTTGTGCTGACGGGGACCCTCCCTACACTCAAGCGGTCGGACGCCAAGGCGCTGATCGAGGCGGCGGGTGGAAAGGTGACCGGTTCGGTATCCAAGAACACGGATCATGTGGTGGTGGGGGCGGATGCGGGCTCGAAGCTGAAAAGAGCGCAAGCCCTTGGGGTGGGGCTGTTGAGTGAAGAGGAGCTGGTGGCGCTGGTGGGGGAGAAGTGAGGGGCGGTGTGCATTGGGGATGGATGGGGTTGGCCTCGTTGTTGGCATTGGGGGCTGGAGCGAGTGCTGCGCCGGTGCGGCAGGCGTTTGAGGGGTTTCGGCTCCTGAAGCAAAGTCGCTTTGAAGATGCCGAGGCGGCGTTTCGGCGGGGGTTGGAGGCCCGTCCCCAGTCAGCCAACCTGCGGACCGGGTGGGTGCAGGCGGTGTTGGGGCAGAACCGTTGTGAAGAGGGGCAAGATCTGGCTTGGCGTCTGCGGGAGGAGAAGGCCTTCAATCGAAACGTGATCGACTCTTTGGCCGGCTGTTTCGCCCGCCTGCAGGACTTCGCCGAGGCGGTCTACTGGAAGGAGGCGGCGCTGACCTTGGGCGGGCCCCAAGTGGAGGGTTGGATGCGCCTGGCCCTGTTTCGCTTTCGACTTGGAGACTCCTGGGGGGCAGAACGGGCGCTGGAGGAAGCAGAGGCCATGGAGCCGCTGGTGGCGCGGCCCTGGCTGACCCGGGCGCTCCACGCGGTCGGGCGTGGCGATGTGGATGGGGCCGAGGAGGCGCTGGCCTGGTTTGATCTGCTCACAGAGGAGGACCTGCAGCTGCGCTGGCTTATTGCCGCCCGCTTGTCCCTGGACCTGGGAGACCTGGAGCAGGCCCTCGAGGAGCTCAACCGGGCTTCGTTGTTGGGAACCCGAACGCCCAGCGGTCTGGCCCTGCGGGCGGAGGTTTTTCGCAGGGGAGGGCAG
>CAZRYF010000047.1:0-9898 GCA_964604165.1 uncultured Enterobacterales bacterium | reverse complement strand
CTAAAGGAGGCCAGCGCCATCGTTTCGACGCGGGGGGGGGCTTTCATGCGGGATCGGACCTGGCGCATGGTACTGGCGCGGGTCCGGGTGGACGAGGGGCGCCTGGAGGCATCTGGTCGCCTGGTCAAGCAGGCCCTGGCCGAGACGCCGGCGGACCCAGAGGTGTTGGCCAGCGCCTGGTACCTGTCCCAGAGGCTTGGCGAGACCGAGAGGGCAAAACAAACCGCGAGGGCTCATGCCCGGGTACGAATCAACCCGTGGAGAACCCTCACCTCGCTTCTGCCGGGTTCCTCCACATGAGCGTCCACGGTTTCTTTCCCGGGTCTTGCTTGTCTTCTTTGGGGGGGCAAGAGAGGGTCCACCCAGGACAGGAGGGGGCATGAGGTCTTTTCTCCTGCTTTTTGCGCTCTGCTTGTGTGGTTCGGCGAGTGGGGCGCCTCTCAAGGAGGCTTTTGTTGGGTATCGTCATCTGAAGGAGGGCAGACACCAGGCAGCAGCGACCTCATTTCGAAAGGGTCTCTTGAAACGCCCGGACTCTGCCAATCTCAAGTCTGGGTTGGTGCGGGCACTGGCTGCCCAGGGAGACTGTGGGGAGAGCGGTGACATGGCTTGGGACCTGCGGGAGAAACGAGCCATGAATGCGCCGGTGGCCCGGGCGGTGGCGGGATGCTTTGCCCGAATCGACGCCTTTGGGGAAGCTGTGTACTGGCAGGAGTTCTCGCTGATGGTCGGAGACCACGAGGCTGAACACTGGACCCGGCTGGCCCTCTACCAGTTTCGAAAGGGAGATGATGCGTCTGCCCTTCTCTCCCTGGAGACTGCCAACCTTCTTGAGCCCATGAACCGGAGGGGGGTGCTTGTCCGGGCTATGGTGGCCGCCGGCCGAGGGCGCTGGGAAGAGGCGGAGAGCTACCTGCAGGAGCTGGATCTCCTGGCTGATTCCGACCTACAGATTCGGTGGCTTGTGGCGGCGCAGATCTCCTTGGACCTGGGGGATCTCCCCCGGGCGCTGGAGGAGCTGGAGCGGGCGGCACAGTTCAAGAACCGCTCCCCGGGTCTGATGGCTCTGCGAGCGGAGGCCTATCGACGGGCAGGGTGGCTTGAAGATGCCCGACAGGTCACCATGGCCCGGGCGCCGGCCAACATGGGCAGCTTGGGGTTTCGCCTGGCCATTGCCCGGGTAGAAGCTGACAGAGGAGACATTGGAGCGGCGCAGTCGATCGTCGTGGCTGCCCTGCACAATGCCCCCGCAATGCCGTCGGTTCTTTCGACCGCTTGGTACGTATTCCGGGTGGGAGGACAGGAGGAACTCGCCCGGGGTTTCGCGAAGCGGTACCATCGGGTCCAGACGAGCCCGCTTCGCCAGCTGCAGAACCTGGTACCGAGCGCCACTGAGAGGTTTCAATGAGTCCTTTGTTCTTGGCAGCGCTGGCTTGGATGGGATGCAAACAAGCCGAAGCGCCGGCACCCAACGTGGTGTTGTTGACCCTCGACACGACCCGTGCGGATCGACTGGGCTCCTATGGGCATGCGGCTGCCCGCACTGAGACGCTGGATGCCCTGGCCGCGAGCGGGCGGCGCTTTTCACGTGCTTATTCGCCGGTTCCCTTGACCATTCCCTCCCATGTCACCCTGCACACGGGGCTGGAGGTCCACCACCATGGGGTGCGATCGAACAGCCGGGAAATGCTGGAAAACCGGTTCAACACCATGGCAGAGATCCTCCAGGCGCATGGCTACTACACCGGGGCAGCGACGGCGGCGTTCGTGACCCAGGCGTCGTGGGGTTTCGGGCAGGGTTTCAAGGAGTATCTCGACGATATTCCTCGGGAGCCCACGAAGAAGCGAAGTCGATGGCATGAAGAACGAAGGGCCGACCTTGTCGTGGACGACGCGCTCTCGATTCTGGAGCATGCACCGGCTGCACAACCCACCTTCCTCTGGGTGCACCTTTTTGATCCCCACGCACCCTATTTGGCGCCAGAAGGGAGCGAAGGTGGTCCCTACGATGCGGAACTGGCCTTTGTGGACGACCAGGTACAGCGACTGGTGGATGGGCTGGGGGACGCGCCGACCCTGTGGGTCATCGCCGGGGACCATGGAGAGGGGTTGGGTGAGCACGGCCAGCTCTTTCACGGGCAATACGTGTACAACGACACCCAGCTCGTCCCCCTCATCTTCTCCGGCCCCGGCGTGGCCGCCGAGGTGGTGGACCAGCCGGTGGGACTGGTGGATGTGTTGCCGACGCTGCTGGACACCTTGGGGCTCCCGATCCCGGAGGGGCTGGACGGCAGGGTTCAGCCAGGCAACCCCCATCCCATTCCCCTGGAGACCCACGAGCTTCGAAACCAGTTTGGGTATGCCCCGCACAAGGGGTTGGTGGACGGGCACTGGAAGCTCATCGCCACCCCTCGGCCAGAGCTTTATGACCAGCGAGCCGATCTGGCCGAGGTCCACGATGTTGCAGCGGAGAACCCTGAGGTGGTCCGCACCCTGCTTCAGACCCTCTCTGCCATGGAGATTCCCGAGTTGAATACCCGCGGGGAAGGCGCCATTGACCCGGAGACTGTCGCCCGCCTGGCGGCCCTTGGCTACGTCGCGAGCGATCACTCCGTCCCCGGCGAGGTCCTGCCGGATCCAAAGGACCGCCAGGAAGTTCTCAGGCTGCTGCAGCGCTCCAAGAATGCCGAGGAGGGGGACCGGATAGACGAGGCGATTGCCCTTGCAGAAGAGGCCGTGGAGATGGACCCCAAGCTGGTTCTCGCTCGATCTCGCCTTGCGCTTCTTTCCATGGGCAAGGGGGACGCCCTGGGTTCGGTCCGGTGGGCACGAAGCGCCTTGGCGCTGAACCCGGACGTGCTCGGCGTGGCGATTGCTGCCATCATGGCGCACAACAGGGCGGGGCAGGCTGAAGAGGCCTGGGCGCTGTGTGAAGACCTCCTGGCGCGAGAGCCTGACTCTTCCCACGCCACTGAGACCTGCATGACGACCCTGATGGGACAACGACGTCGGCCGGAGGCGGAGGCGCTCGCCCGGGCTTTTCTCGAAGACCACCCAGAAGCAGTCTCCGTGGCCGCGCGGCTTGGCATGCTTTTGGCGACCCGGGCGCGATTTCTGGAGGCGCACGAGTTCCTCCAGGCCGGGTTGGAGAGCCCCTTTCCCCTCAGAGGGTTGCGGCAACACCTGGGCATGATGCGGCTTGCGCAAGAACAGCACGGCGAGGCGATGGCGCTCTTTCGCCAGGAGCTGTTGGACTTTCCGGACAATGACAAGGCCCGGGAGAGCCTGGCGCGTCTGCTGGACAAGGAGGAGCGCCACGACGAGCAACTGGAGCAGCTGGAGGTTCTTCTTGCTCGTCACCCGGAGAGTCGGCGGTACCAGCAGGCCCGGGCGGAGGTGCTCCTGGAGATGGGGGATTTGGATGGATGTCAGTTGGCCCTTCAAGCGGCCATGAATGCGGGAGGCGAGAACGACCCGGATCTGCTCCTGGTGCTGGCCAACCTCCAGGCGGCGCGAGGAGATCTGGAGAGCGGAAAGAAGACATTCGAGCGGGCCAACGCACTTAAGAAGGCCGAGGTGGAGGGGAAGAAGTAGCTGGCCCACCAGGTGACTCGTGGGCTTGAAGAGGGCGCAGCCATTGCGGGGCCCGGACGCTGGTGCAGCAAAAAAAAAGGAGGCCCCGACGGGGCCTCCAAGAATAGGCTGATGCCCGACCGATCAATCGTACATGAAGGTCGGGTACTCCAGCTGCCAGGGTGCCCACTCATAGGTGAACGTGCCGGTGCCGTCGCCGTTGTCGGCCCAGCTACCGCCGTTGGCGTAGGAGTAGGGGTACCATCCAGCTGCTGCCTGGCCGCCCGCACCGTCGTAGTAGCCCAGCACGATGTTGTCGGCGGTGTTGCCCGACGGGTCGGTGTAGGTGGGGGCGAAGCCAACGTCGCGATCCCAGTCGGGGATCTCGCCACTTCCGGTGGGCATCAACTGGGAGCAGTCACCGCCCGTACCCATGCCGTTTGCATAGGTGTAGTGGTAGGCAAAGGTGCACTCGGTGCAGGTGTTGACCGGTGTGGACGAAGCCGTCTCAGCGGTCCAGGCGCAGAGAAGCTGGTTGTTGGTCAGGTCGTTGATGGTCCAGTCTTCGGAGCCGGTCCAGGTGTTGGCGGTGCTGTCGATGGTGGCTTCGCCTCCGACCTCGATCTCCCAGATGGCGGTATCGGCATCCGCATCGGAGTCAGCGTCCGCATCGGCATCGGCATCGGCATCGGCATCGGCGTCGGACTCGGCCGCGCCAGTGTCGTCCATGGCGGAGTCTTTGTCCGAGGTGAGACAGCCGGTCAGGAACAGTGGAATCGCACTGAGAACCAGCGCGTTGGTGAGAAGCTTCATGGCTTTTCTCCTAATAGGGTAGGCAGGAAATTCAGGGAGTTGGATCCCCCTCGGGGTCCGAGAGGCCGCGCAACCTACTCGGTTGGATTGGGGTTCGCAACCTTTGAAGAGATTCACCCTTGTGAATTCGCGGTTGCGGAGGGTCCACTGGCTTCCCGCTATCGATGAAGGACAAAAGGAAGGGGCCCCGAAGGGCCCCGTGGTTTGACTCCATCCGCCTTTAGGCGTCGGTGGTCTCTCGAAGAGTGGGTCTACCGACCAGCTCCTGTCTGGTTTCCGATCTTTCCGGTGCCCAGAATGGAGGAGACATCGGTGGAGAGTGACTGTACGCCGCTCTGGAAGGTGGGAATGAAGACATAGGCCGCAGCCACGATGGCGATCACGATCACCGAAATGAGCAGCATGTACTCCACGGTGCTCTGGCCTTCTTCTTCTGCGATAAATCGTTGGATGAGATTGGTCACGAATGGACTCCTTGGTGGAAATTCTGGCAGGGAAGACAATCCAGGTTGGATTCTACTCTGTTCCTTGTGAAGCAAGGCATGTGCCAGTCTTTCGATGCTCGTGAATTCAACGGGTTAGCGCTTGATTGGACCGGTCGTGACAAGGAGCGCTGGCCCACCTCAGTCGCACTACAACCCAGGTGCGACAGGATTGCCCCACGAAGACTTTGGAGAGTCCTCTCCGGCCTTTCCGTTCTGCTTCTTCTACAGGTTTCTACAGGTTGAACTCGACCCCCTGGGCCAATGGGAGGTCTTCGGACCAATTCAATGTGCAGGTCTGCCGGCGCATGTATGCCCGCCAGGCATCGCTGCCGGACTCCCGGCCTCCGCCGGTCTCTTTCTCCCCGCCAAAGGCACCGCCAATCTCCGCACCGGAAGTACCGATGTTGACGTTTGCGATGCCGCAGTCGGAGCCTGCGTGGGAGAGAAAGCGCTCGGACGCCCGGAAGGAGTCGGTGAAGATCGCCGAGGAGAGCCCTTGGGGCACGTCGTTCTGCTGTGCGATTGCATCCTCGATGTCCCGGTAGGTGTAGAGGTAGAGAATGGGAGCAAAGGTCTCGTCCTTGGCAATGGCCAGGTCTCGCCCTGCTTTCACCAGGGTGGGCTGGACAAAGCTCCCAGCACCTTCCACGGGGTTGCCTCCCACCAGAATCTCCCCACCCTGGGCTCGAACTGCGTCGACCGCGTTTTGGTACATGGCGACTGCATCGCCGTCAATCAGCGGGCCCATCAGGGTGCTGTCGTCCATGGGGTCACCGATGCGAACCTGGCCATAGGCTTTGACCAGGCGATCCGTAAGATCGGTGGCGATGTCCTCGTGCAGAAAGACCCGGCGGGTTGTGGTGCAGCGCTGTCCCGCGGTGCCCACGGCCCCGAAGAGGATGCCTGTGAGGGCGAGGTCCATGTCTGCGTTCTTGTCTACGATGATGGCGTTGTTTCCACCCAGCTCCAGCAAGGACCGCCCGAGGCGGGAAGCAACCGCTTGTCCCACGTGGCGGCCCATGCGGGTGGAACCCGTCGCGCTGATGAGCGGCAAGCGACCATCGTGAATCATGGTTTCGCCCACGTCTGCATCGTTTCCGATGATCAAGGAGAACACCCCTCCCCAGCCGTGCTTCTGCATGACCTTGTCCACGACATTGTGGGTGGCAATGGCCGTGAGGGAGGCCTTGAGGGACGGCTTCCAGATGACGGTGTCTCCGCAGACGGCGGCGACCAGGGCATTCCATGCCCAGACCGCGTTGGGAAAGTTGAAGGCGGTGATGACGCCGATGGGTCCTAAGGGGTGCCACTGCTCGTACATGCGATGGCCGGGACGTTCTGAGTGCATGGTCAGGCCGTAGAGCTGGCGGGAGAGGCCCACGGCAAAGTCCGCGATGTCAATGGACTCCTGCACTTCGCCCTTGCCCTCGGCGAGGATCTTCCCTACCTCCAGGGTGACCAGGCTCCCCAGGTCGTTTTTGGCATCGCGCATGGCGTTGCCCACTTCGCGGATGATGTCCCCGCGCTTGGGTGCAGGAAGCATCCGCCATTCGGAAAAGGCCCGCTGAGACTCGGCGACGCAAGCGTGGTAGTCGTCCAAATTGGCCAGGGTCACGCTGGCAAGAGACTCGCCCGTGGTGGGGTTCGTGCTGGCGACCTTTTCGCCGCTCGTGGCTTGAGGGCCCGAGCTGTAGTAGCCGGGGTTGTTTTCACCGATACCGAGACGTTCCAACAGATCGCGCATGACAGGGTCCTCCGAAGACCTGCCGAAGTAGCACGGCGGAGCGCCCTGGAAAAGCGCTCCGCCGTGGGAAGTGTAAGACGGCCGGTGCCGTGGCGCTGTTAGCCGGCCAGGGTGTGGGCCGCGTCCTGACCACCCACGGTGATCTTAAGGGTCTTGCCTTTTCCGGAGGTCTTGTAGGCCTTGCCGGAGAGCTTTTTGTCCACGATGAGTTGGGTCTTGCCGTGGGTGATGGCACCCTTGGGGCCGACGTAGCCTTTGAGCATGCCGCGGCGCCAGGTTTGGTAGTGCTTTGAGCAGAATCCCTTGGACCGGTGGTCGCCCTTGCAGCCATGGATTTTGCAGGTGAGGTGGGAGAGGCTCGGACGTCCGCGCTTGCCTTTCTTGGCAGCGGGCTTGGGTGCGGCCTTCTTGGGTGCGGCCTTCTTGGCAGCGGGCTTGGGTGCGGCCTTCTTGGGTGCGGCCTTCTTGGCAGCGGGCTTGGGTGCGGCCTTCTTGGCAGCGGGCTTGGGTGCGGCCTTGGCCGGCGCGGTCAGGGTGTCCAATTTGTTCAGGAGATCGTCTACCCGGCCCTGGAGGGACTGGACTTCTCCGCGAAGGCCTGTGACCTCGGAATTCACCCGGTGCAGGTCCTCTGGGCGGGCCAGGTTGTGCTGGCGAAGCACCTCGTGGACGATTTCACGAACGGGGGCTTCCACCACGCGTCCAGCGGGACCGGCAATGATGCCGGCGACAATCTCTCGAATGGCCATCGTTTTCTCCAAAAAATATGCTTGGGGACACGGTGATATCCGCGACGTCGCGGGGCGGCAACGTCAGGGGCAAAAGCAGGCAAAAAAGCCTGCGCTGACCACCCGGATTGGCGCCTCGCCCCGAAGATCCAGCACCAGAATGTTCGGGGGGCCCTCGGGGGGGCCATCCTCATGAAGGTGACCTGAAAAGACAAGGAAGCGGCCGTCGGCGGAGACCAGGTGGTGGGATCGGACAAACTGGTCAAAGAAGTGCAGGTAGAACAGCATTTCTCGGCTGGGCCAGAAGCGACAGAGCTCCACGGGGTTCTCGTTGTCGCGCACGGAGTACCAGGTGAGGCAGTTTCCAGTCTTGTCGACGCCAACGTAGATCAACTGTGCTCCCCCGGGGGACCAGAAAAACGCAACACAGTCGTCTTCCGTCAAGCGGGTGGGCTTTGTTGTGTCGATATCGATCCAGGTGGCGCCCCGATAGGGGAGGTTTCCCCCGTCTGGCGCCGAGGAAAACACGATTGCGTTCTTTCCCGGTACAGGGACCGCTGCCCCCAATCCATCAAATTCCAGGAGGAGCTTCTCCTGGTCTCCCTCAAAGGTCGTGCTGATCAGTCGGTTGATGAGGGCACATTGCTCCACCTGAATCAGGCGATCACCCACCACCAGGGGTGTGCAGTACTGGCCGGGCTCCTGGGGAGGCGCTGCATCGGGCATCTCCCCTTTTGTGTCACGCACGACCAGTCGGTTGGTCAGTGGATTGTCGGGGGATCCGCTGCGCACAAACACCCTGCGGGCATCGGAACCCCAGGTAAAGAAGAGGGGGGCACCCTGGTCCAGGACCCGCAGACGTCCGATGTCATCCAGGCGGCAGTAACCCAGCTCAATTTCTTCTTCTTGTTGCAACAAGACCCCCAATCCTTCGCCATTGGGCTGCCATGCGGCGTAAATGGGAACGCGGCCGGGGACCTGGAGAAGCTCGGTCTGGGTGAGACCATCCAACTCCACTATGTGGACGCCAATGGGGTCGGAGACGTCGTCTCCCTGGGGAAACTGAAAGCAGGCGATCCGGTCACCGTCGGGGCTCCAGCAAGGCCAAGCGTAGCCGGTTTGGGGAAGATCGGGGTTTCCCCAGCGCAAGAGGGGGTTGTCGCCCAGAGAGAGGGTCAACTGGGTGTGGCTCTCTGTCGAGAGATCCAGCAGGTGGAGTTGCCGGTCCGGGGCCACGAAAGCGAGTCGGGCGTTCAAAGCCATTCGCCTGTGAGCTTCCAGGCGGCCAACACGTGAAAGACCATGGCCAAGAGGGTCAGCGCTGCAGCCGCCATGGGGTGGGGGCGAAGGGCCAGGGTGCCGGCGCGATCCCGAGAGAGTTCTTCACGCAGCTCGGAGCGCATGGGAGGGGTCAGGTTCGTGGCTTCTGCCTGGGACATGTAGGCGATGCCGGTGTCGGAGTGGTTTCCGAAGGCGCCGAGGGAAAGGGCGGTGGCCCCTACGTACCAAAGCACCACGTGCCAGCTGGCCTGGTCGAGCACCAGGAGTACGGTGCCCAGGCAGAGCCCAGCGAGTCCAAGGAAAAACAGGGGAATGCCCATCCAGCGCATGGTGAGGTGGCGGCGGGCCAGGGCGACGGGGTTTTCGGGCATGCTGTTTTCCTCACACGAAACCCTGACGAGCACAAGGAATCCTGTCCGGGATCCAGGTGGTACGTTGTCCGCCATGGGAATTGGGATGGCCATGTGGGCTGGGTTGTTGTTGGGCGGAGGGGCCCTGGCTGCCCCTGCCGAGTGGGAGGCTCGGGTACGGGCGATGGATGAACACAGGGCCTCGAGAGAGGCACCCGATGCTCCCGTCATCCCGAAAAGTGCCTACTCGGAGGCCCTCAACGGGGAGACTGTCTCGGGTCTTGTGGGGGTGGATGGGAACCCGGCGGCCAAGGGCTGGGGTTTGAAGGTGTTGGACCTGCCCATCGAGCAGGTGTGGGCCACGGTGAACGACGAGGGGCAGCAAGGGGGGGAGATGCCTGTGAGCGTGTCGGTGCTCCTGGAGGGAGGTCGGTGGCAGGAAGGTCGGGTGGTGTTCCAGTACATGCCGCTGCCCTTTCCGATTTCTGACCGTTGGTGGGCGACCCGGTTGCACTACGCCAGTGAGTTGTTTTCCGTGTCAAATGGAACCATGTGGGAAATGTACTGGGATGACTTGACCCCTACGATCCAGTTGCCGCCCCCCTTTGCGGAGATGGTGGAGGATGCGGTGGGTTTGGCGTTTACCCATGGGGCGTGGCTTTTGGTGCCGCTGGATGGGAGTCACACCCTTGTGGAGTACTATGTGTGGTCCGACCCCGGGGGTTTGCTTCCGGCTGGCCCCGCCTCTCGTTTTGCAGCTGGTGCGGTGGTGGACACGCTGGACACCATGGAGCGCCTGGCGAGGATTCACGGGAGCCAGGGGGTGAAGAGCGGGCGAGTCAAGCGGCCCGATGGCACCACCATCAGACCCTGACCCGACTGCCCCACCGGATGCGGCATCCCCCCCGCCAGTCGGGTCGCCGG
>CAZRYF010000046.1:0-41435 GCA_964604165.1 uncultured Enterobacterales bacterium | reverse complement strand
GGACTCGGTGGTGCTCAACATCGCTGAAGGCAGGGCCAGGGGCGGGGGTGCTGGAGAGAACCACTTCCGAATTGCCCTGGGAAGTGCTGCGGAGGTGTGCGCGGTGCTGGACCTTTCGCGGACGGGAGAGCCGTACGCACTTCCAACAGAAGCTCCGCCGAATCGGAGCCATGCTCACTCGGATGTCGAAGTAGTGGGGCCCTGGCCAAAGGTCTCGCCTGGTCGCACCGTGCATGCGATGAATAGACTCCGAAATATTGACTCACGGGACTATTCCCCCACCGCCTTCTCCAGCTGTCGGGCGCTCATGGCCCCCACCTGCACGAACCCCACCCGACCATCGGGCTCCACCACAATCGTCGTGGGCAGGGTTGTGATGTCATAGGCCGCCGCGGTCTCCGCATCTGCCAGCACCACCGGGTAGGCAATGCCCAGTGATCTCCGGGCCTGCTGCAGTCGCGGCTCTTGCGTCTCGGTGGTCAAACCGAGCACGGTGACGTCCGGATGTTCGAGGGCGTATTGGGAGAAGTGTGGGATTTCCGCGCGGCAAGGGCCGCACCAGGTCGCCCAGAAGTTCAGCACCACCTTTTGTCCACGCAATGCCTCCAGTGAGACCGTGTTCCCATCCAGATCCACCAGATCAAACGATGGCGCCATCTCCGGGAGGCTTGGCTTTGGCTGCAGGAATTGCATGGCCCAGGCGAGGCCAAGGAATGCCACCAGGCCCCAGCCGTAGGTGACAAGCATGTCTTTCAAGGGCTCTTCCTGGGCCAGTGAGGAATGTCCGAACTGTCGGGTCGTACAAAGACCGCATGTCCTTGCCTGTAATGAAAGGGGACCTCCTGGGCGCCCTTCCCCACACGCTCCACCAGGTCCTCCAACCCCGAGTAGGTGAAGCGAGCAACCAACCGGTCCGGAACCACCCCCCCTACGTCCGACTCCACCTCGTACAAGATCAGGGCCCCTGATTCCACGGGCAACAACGACCACCCCCCCCGATTCACCGGCGTCAGCACCGCCTGGGCAGCGTCTTTCGCAAGTTCAGGGGGGAGCCTGCTGGCCCCGTTTGGGTCAAGCTCCCAGGTTCGTTCCCAAATAGAGTCGTCACTGGCCTGGAACAAGAGCGCGTTGTTCCTGATTTCGATGACCCAGTATCGATCCGAGAAGGGAAGGGGAAGATCCAGAAGTTGGTACAAGGTCTTTGAGCCATCTTCTCCCCGGCGAAGCACCTCCTCCTCAAGTCCCTGCGCCAGCTTGTAGTGGGCGTCGTCCTGCAGGGAAATCCAAAGGCGCTCCACTGAATACGGCACCCAGACCAGCGCCTGGACAATCTCTTCCGCCTCTCTACCAGTGCCCAAATGCTTGACGACCGTGCCCGAGGCCAGCTGCTCAAGCTCCCCTGGCCCAAGCACAAAGGATGAGAGAGTCCCCCTGGACTTCATCAACGGCTGGGCGCTGTTCCACGCCTCAGCCAGGACCGCAGCAGAAGGTACGCAAAAGGCCTCGCTGGCCAGCCACAAGAGGCTCAGCACAACGAGGCCTTTGGACTCCGAACCCGCAAACGATCCAGAACCCTACTTCTTGAAGGTCTTGATGTAGGTCACCAGCTCATCGACCTGGGCATCGGTGAGGGCGGCTCCAAAGGGAGCCATCAGGGGGGACTTGCCCACGGCAGCCCCGCCTTCCTTGATGGCCTTCTTGAGGCCGGCATCGTCTCGGGACGACCAGAAGGCCGCATCCGCGAAGTTGGCGGGCTTGGGAGTCAAGGCCACCGCAGCGGCGCCATCACCGGCGCCCGTGGCACCGTGGCAGCTGGCACACATCATGTTGTAGGTGGCCGCGGCATCCGCCAACGCGGCGGGGGAAGACAGCAGTACGAGAGCAAGAGCAAAATTGCGCATGGGAAAACCTCCTGTGGGGGGTTGAAACTAACGCGCAATACGCCGTGGGTACAGTCTCCATTCGACAGGAACCTCAAATCCGGTCATGTTGGGGCCACACAAACCTTCTCTTCAGGAGTTTCCATGCGCACTCTCATCGTCCTCGCCGCCAGCTTCATCCTGGGTTCTGGTGCAGCCCTCGCCTGCGAAGGACACCCAAACTGCACCATGGAGGCTTGCAAAGCAAAGTCGACTGCGCCCGAAGCAGATGCCGAGGCAGCTGCCGAGGAAGCACCCGCCGCCGTGCAGGGAGAGAAGGTCGTGATCACCGTCTCAGGGATGACCTGCGGCGGGTGTTCGGACAAGGTAACGCTTGCCTTGACCGCCACAGAAGGGGTCCATAGCGCCAGCGTCTGCCACAAGTCAGGCAGCGCCACCATTCACTACGAGGCCAAGGCCACCACACCGGACAAGCTGGTGCAGGTCATCACCAACAGCGGATTCAAGGCCAGCCTTCCCGAGTAGGGCCGTGCAGTCCGCCGTACTGATCCCGGCCCACAACGAGGCCCAAAGTCTTGCTTCCACCCTGGACAGGGTGTGCACAGCCCTGCCCTCTGCAGCGGTGATCGTGGTCAACAGCGGCAGTACAGACGACACGCCGAAGGTCGCAAGAGAAAGGGGGGCCCAGGTCATTGATCAAGGCGGGGCGGGCTACGCAGGGGCTCTGGCGACCGGATACCGCGCCTGCCTCCGCATGGGCTTCCAACAGGTCCTTCAGCTGGACGCGGATGGCCAACATCCCCCAGAGGACGGGCCCAGAATGCTCGACGCCCTGCAACGGGCAGACTGGGTCATCGGAAGCCGTACCCACGACTCACCCAGCCCCCTGGTAAGGCGCGCTGCCCGACGGGTGCTGGCGGTCGCTGTACAGTCGCTCACCCGAGAGACCCTGCAGGACGTCACCAGCGGCTACTGGGCCTTGAACGAGACGGCCCTCCAGGTGTTTGCCCAGCACTTCCCACGGGATGTCGCCGATGCAAACATCCGGGTGCTCGGAAGTCGCATGGGTCTGCGCATCGAAGAGATCCCCGTGGCAATGAATTCCCGCGCCCAGGGAGAATCCATGCACGACGGCTGGGCGGGGGCTCGAAACTTCGCCCGCTCCCTAGGGGCTCTGCGCCGGGCTGCCCGGGTTTCCAGCAGGGACGCTCACCAGATCCTGGCGCTCTAAGGACCAAATCTCAAGCCCCCCTTGTTGGGTGCGCAGAATCTTCAGCTGGCTCCCGTGGGCCAACACCCAAGCATCGAGATCTGGGTTTTGGGCATCTCCCACGCCAGCCGTTTGGCCTCGCCGCAGAAGATAGGGAATCGGACCGGACCCCTTGCATTCCCGGGAGAGGGTCGAGAGACAGGTCTTGAGCGCTTGGGGTCCTCCCTGGGAGCACTGGGATTGAGGGCAAGCATCCAGCCCTGAGTGGAACGGAATGGACTGGGAGGAGGTCACCACAGATTGCGCGCCTGGAAACCCCTCGCGAAGTTCCTGTGCCGCTTCTCGGGCCAGGAGCCCCGCTTCCAGCGGCGGACGAAGATTCCACCTGGCCTGGTAGGCCTTGGGATACCCGCCCAACAACAGCGCAACCGGCACCAGCCCCCAGATCCCTGCGGGGCCCCACGCCCGCCCGGTTCTTTTCCACACAAGGGACTGAAGCAGGCCCCCCACAGACATGGCCCCTCGAAACACCAGGGCAAAGAAGAAGGGGCGACTGTAGAGGGCATATCGATCTGGCGCCCGGGCTGCCTCCAGGGGAACCAGGGGAAGAAGAAAGGCCAACAGCAGAAGACCTGATCGCCAGTTCCACTTCGTTTCCCCGTGACCCCGCACCCCCGCTCCTGCCACCCCCATCCAAAACAACCCCAGGAGAAGAAGCCAAGGAATCCCCTCCACCTTCAGGGAGCGCAGGCCTCGCTGAATGGCCAGACCCGGCGCCGAACCCATGCGGGAGATCACCAGCCCCATCGAGTCGGCCATTCCATGGGACTCCACGGCCCCGAGATCCGGCGTGCCGCCGACGCCCGCCGTGTAAATGGAGACCACAAAACCGAGGTCCACTCCATCGTATCGCCAGAGCAGGGCCTTCCATGTGACCGCTGCCACCACGCATCCCCCCAGCAGCGCCCCCGCCCGCCGAGGCCAGGTGCTAGAGGAAAACAACAGCAGGCCAAGAGCCACTGGCGGAAAGAAGAGCGCAAAGAAGTGGGTCCCAAGCGCCAGGCCGGAGGCACCCCCCACCGCCACCACCGCCCAAGCACGACCCTTCATGCCAAACCAGGCTGCAACGGCCAACAGAAGAGGCATGGTCTGCAACAGGGGATCCACCCCATAAAAGAGCTGGTTGTTCACCAGCTCTGGCGAGTACGCGCACAGCAGACCCACCGCAAGCGCGACCCACCGGCCCGACAACCACCGCACCAGAATGTAGGCCAAGAGGCAATTGAGGGCACTCACACAGTGATTGACCATGTGGCCCGCCACCACCACGTCCCCGAAGATTCCGGACATCCAGGCGGTGGCAACCGTGTAGGCGGGCAGTCGGTGGGGATCCAGGGCCCCACCCTCCACCCAGGCCTGGGCATTGGCCGCCCAATTTCCCGCATCCGGGCCCACCAGGATCCAGTCATGAAGGGACCCAACGTTCCACCACCAGGAAGGAAGATCCGCGGCCATCTTCAGGGAGGCATCCGGCACCTCCCGAACCCCTGCAGCCCAGCGCACAGCCAAAAACACCCAGCAAATCGCCACGTCCACGGCTCCACCCAGCAGACGCTTCCAGTCAGCTCTCACGGCGCAAGCCTCCACACGCTGTGTCGTCCATCCTGGAACACAAGCACGCCATCCGCCAACAACAGGTCCGAGAGAAGCGCTTCCGGCGCGGTGTAGGAGCGTTCGAATTCCTCTTTGGACAGGTGCGGATAGGCCTTGTGGACAAAGCCCACATGGGACACCAGGAGGTGGGTGACACCCAGTGCCGAGAGCTCATGAAGGCTCTCCTCTCCATGAATTCGCAGCCAGTGGCGCGTGGGAATGTGGTCCTCCACACTTCCCAACCATGCAGGGCGTCCGACGTAGTATCCTGCCGAGGAAAAGAGCATGGCCACCCGCGCATCGACGGGTGCGTGCTGGGCCACCCAGTCGGCCGCCCGGAAGCCATCCACGTCCTGAAGAACAGCCTCCCGTTCCTCCGGGTAGAAGGCCGCTCCGGCCCGCGACTGAAGGCCTTCCAGCCAGGGCCCGAGATTGCTTGGCAACCCGAGCACCCATCCGCCCACCAGGGCCATTCGCCCCCAACCCGGCAGCGCAGCAAACCCCCCTCCGAGGGCCAGGGCAAGAATGGGTGCCCCGGGCAGCAGGTGTCTGAGCCACTGGGGCCCCGCAGCCCAACCGGCGAAGAGCACGACGGAAGCAATACCCCAAGGCGAGCGACCGCGAATCCCTACCCAAAGCGCAGGCGGCAGACATGCAAGCCCCAAAGGGTTCACCCGGCCCAGAAACCGAAAGGAGTCTGTTTGGGCGTGCACGGTGAGATTCCAGGGCAACAGCAGAAAGTCCAGGGGGCCACGGCCCATTCCATACTTTTCGGGGGCCATGAAGCCCAGCTCTGACGGCCATCCCACGTAGGGAAACAATGGATGCAGTCCGCCCACAAGGTTTCGAATCCACCAGGGAGCCAGCCACGCCAAGGCCAACAAACCGGCCAGCACCACTGGGCGATCCAGCCGACGGCGGGCCACGATCCAGGCAAGGAAGATCCCGACCACCACCGGTCCCGCCGTGTACTTGAAAGCCAGGGCCGCACCCGAAAACAAACCCACCCGCCCCGGCTTGTCTTCCTGCATTGCCCCCATGGCAAGCAAACACCCCAGGGCGGCCGGAAGGTTGTTGTAGGCCAGTCCAAGCTCCCGCAAGAACGTGTAGCTTCCCACAAGCGCCAAGAGGGCCATAGAAGCGGCGGCTCTTCCGAAGAAGCGCTCTCCCAGCTCCCATACCGAGCAAAGAAGCAGACCCGCGAGGCACAGGTGAAGGAGCTTGGGTGCCGCCTCTCCCCCCAGCGCGAGAACACCGGTGTAGACAGCATGGAGTGGCAAGGGCCGAGAACCATCTGGATGCAGCCACCCCCCCAGGAGATCGCCGTGAAGAAGCATCTGCTGTGGAAGCGCGAGGTGCTGGTAGATCTCGTCCGTGTCGACCGGAGGCGCCAATGCATCCACCAGACCCAGGGCCAACACCCCACAGATGCCCAACAGGACGGCGGCGGGGGGGGGACTCCAATCGATGGTGGGCCGACGCATCCAGCCGGCCCCACCGAGAACCAGAAGCACGACGCAAACGGTTGAAGAGACCCCCACCACCCCAAAAAGTGGCAGGGCCACCGTGCCCAAGGTCACCATCCCCAGACAGAAGGCCTCCGCCATGGACGCCCTGCCCAGCAACGCACCACCTATTCCCGCGGCCGCACCACCCCAGACCACCGCCCAGAGGAGGCCCTGTCCCGCTCGCAAGGCTCCAGCGGTGCTCCAGCCGGCACCCTGCCACAGGGCCACAGCCCCAAGGGCCACGGCCAACAACCCCAAGAACCGGCTGGCTGTACGCGACATGAGACCAGGATCCCCCAGCCGCTCAGTCCTCGTCCAGCGAACCATCCCCGGGGACCTCCCGCCGGACCACCCATGTCTGCCCATTCTCCCGGTAAAGGAGCGCATTTCCAACCCGGGCGGGATGGCGTTGGTGTCCCTCGCCTTTCACCTGCAGCCCATCGGAGCACTGGATGTCGATGTCTCCCTCATCCCACACCTCCCAACAGGCCACCCCCCCCCAGAGGGTGAGGCCTGTGTTGGTGTGCACGTCCGCAGGGAAACGCCTCTCTTCCCCTGTGGACCGGTCGTAAATCACCACCCCCTCTTCCTCCAACCAGGCCACGCTCTCCGCTGACGCTGCCGGGTGCCTCTCGTTGCCAGGGCCATTCGCCAGGGGACGGACCGCGCCTCTTTCCAGGACCCAGATGTCCTCCCCGGTCTTCTCCGACCGGGCCACCCAGGCGATCACATCGCCTGCCACAGCCGGTGGATACCAGGGGGCAGGCAGGCTCTCAATGTGAGACCTCCTGTTTTCCCCCAGCACCATCCACTGGAGGTCCTGGGAAGTCGCCAGCACCACCTTGTTGCCGTCAGTCCCGGGAGGCGCCGTGAGATCCAGGTCCACCCATCCACTCCCCCTCTCAGGTGTCGAGGAGGGCAACCACCAGGCGCCTCCTCCACGACCAGGGTCCCAGAGCATCCCGGGAGCCACCCCCGGGCTCCTTGACACCCCTTGGAGACTGACCTTCTCACCCGTGTCCAGGTGAACCGCCCGATCGATCCGCCCCCCAGGGCTACAACCTACTGCCCACATCCCTGCAAGGGTAGGAAAGCGCAGATCTGTACAAGGTGCCTGAAGCCAAGCCAGGGACCGGGGCGTCGCACCCTGGGCCCCGGGCGCTGCCCCCAGCGCCGCCGCTACCGCGAAGAGGTGGAGGGAATCCCGCAGCACTCGGCGGTCACCGCAGCGTTCGCCTGAGTGACCCCGCCGGCGCAATCGGTCACCGTCAGCTGCAGAAGAACCTGGTTCTGGCTGCAGTAGAAGGGCTCACTGGTAGAGATCTCTTCCAGCGAAAGGTTCGTAAGCAAGCTTGTGGAGTCCTCCAGGGTTGCCGAACCGCTGATGAGGGTCCACTGGGTCGTAAACGGATCGTTGTCTGAATCCACCACGGCCACCGTGTCTCCCAGGAGAATCGTCTGGTCCTCGCAGTCGTCGCATGCATAGGAGTAGCCGCTGGTGGCACACTCGGCCTGGCCCGCGGCCACCGTGGGTATAGGGTTGATGGTCACCGAGGGAGGGGAGTTTGTGGCCCGCTCCTCCACCTCAAGCGTCAGGGCGTCCGCCGTGGACCAGGTGGTTCCATCAGACACGGCAAGGGAGAAGTTGTAGGTGCCCGCAACGTCTGCCCAGAAGGTGGGCGACTCTACCCGACGGTCTGAGAAGCTGTTGTTGTCGGATGCACTTGTGGCGGGCTTGGATTGGAGCTCCCAGAAGTACTCCAGGACATCGCCATCGGGATCCGCTGAAGCGGAGCCAGACAGCTGGAGGTTCGTGCAGTCCTCAGCAGTCGCATCCTCGCCTGCATTGGCCACGGGAGCCGAATCATCAGAAGTGGCCGTGACCACAATTGCGTCCGAATCAGACTGGGCCAACCCGTTGTCCACGACCAGGTTGAATACATAAATGCCCTTGGCATCCACTTCCAGGGACGGGGCTGCCGAGTCGGAATCGGTCAAGGCGCTGGCCATGGAGGCTTCCGGCACCTCCACGAGACTCCAGATGTAGCTCAATGGGCGACCTTGGAGATCATAAGAGGCGCTGCCATCCAGCTGAAGGGTCTCTCCCACTTCCGCGGTCTGGTCCATCCCCGCCGCCGCCACAGGGCGGCTCTCCGGGTCCTGCGCGGTCACGACCACAAAGTCGGGGGCCGATCGCGTCTTGCCATCCCCCACCACCAGCTGGATGACAAAAGTGCCCATCACATCCGGCGTAAAGGAGGACGTGCTGGCGCTCCGGTTGTCGTTGCGCACAAAAGGCATTTCCTGGGAGGCCAACTCCGAGCCTTCTGGGACCCGGTCAAAGGACCAGTGAAAAGTAAGCTGGTCCCCCTCCACATCGTAGGAAGCCCGTCCATCCAACTCCACGGTCGCATCCGCAGCGAGCGCAATGTTCTCCCCAGCCTCGGCCACCGGCGCCGTGTTGCCAAGGGCCGCACCCGTGTCCGAGCTCTTGCCGGAACAACCCGCCCACAAGATAATCGTGCAAACCAGCGCAGGAGTCATAGCGGTTCGAGCGGTCATGCGTCCCTCCACACCTATTGGGTCCCTTCACAGGAGAAAGTGACTTGCACCTGGTTCGTCGACGAGAGGTCACAGTCCGCAACCGTCAAGCTCACATCCCAGCTTTGGGAGTGGGTGACCCCGTACTCGGCCTGCAAAGGGCTCGCCGTCAAGCTGATGAACGCCGCCTCTGGAATGCCGTCCCAGTCCAACTCCCCCGTGGGCTCTTCCCAAAAGTAGCTCAACTCATCGTCATTCTGATCGTAGGAGCTTGAGCCATCCAAATCAAACTCCTCCTCACCACACATGTCACAGGTCCAGACATAGTTGGAAGTCGAGCACTGGACCGACCGGGCAATCGTGAGATTCCCCGTGATGATGGCCACCGGAGGGTTGTTTGAGTTCGCCCCGTGGACCAGGAAGGTCACGACATCCGGCGCAGACCAGAAGGTGCCATCGGACACCTGAAGCTGAAATACGTACTCGCCCTCTACATCGAACACAAAGCTGGGAGCAGCCACTGTGACGTCAGAGAACGCTCCATCGGTGACTGCCGAATCCACCGGCACACTCACCAGGGACCACAGGTACTCCAGGGGCACACCGTCCGGGTCGTAGGAGCCGTACCCGGAAAGGACAATCCGGTCTCCGTCACAGGCAGCAAGCTCTCCCGATTCCCCGGCATCCGCGACTGGCTGCGCGTCGCCAGAGGCCACGTGAATCGTGGAGTAGTCGGGCTCCGACCACTGCACACCATCCGAAACCACCAGGGCCACAAGGTAGATGCCCTCGCAGTCAGGCACCAGGTATGGATCCACGGTGTCCGGCTCAAAAATGCCGTCTCCGCCGGAGTCATCTCCACCCAGATCCGAACAATCCGGCACGGTGACAAGGCCCCAGGAAAACTCCAGGTTTCCCCGCTCCGGGTCATAGGAAGCCGACCCGTCCAAGGTGACGCGCTCGTCGATCTCCGCTGACACATCCAAGCCAGCATCCGCAATGGGGGCTGCATCTCCAGAATAGACCTGCACCACCACCGGATCGGGGGCGCCGCAGACACTCTCGACACAAGCCTCCACGCTCAACACGTAGTCACCCACTACGTCCGGCAGGAACACCGTATTTACAGCATCCACCGTGTTGTTGTAGGTCAGGGAAGATTCGTCCACACCGGAGTCCACCGGCACCGCGTCAAAGCGCCACGAGTAGGTGATTTCCGCGTCCTCCAGACAATTGCCTTCCAGAAACGAGCCCATAGCAGACAGGTTCACTGTGGCGTTGAGCACCACGCTCTGGTCCTCTCCTGCCACCGACACCGCGGCACAGGGCTCCAGGCTCTCCCCATCCTTTCCGTCTCCGTTGCACGCAGCGGCCACCCCCAACAAGGCAATGCCCACAAGGACTGGAATTCGGCCTGGATGAGTTGCCATCGACATTCGATCTCTCCCCAGCTGTCACTTGAAATGCGCCCGGTTCCCCAGCTTAACCCAAGATCGGGCCTGCAGCATCGAGATCCAAGGCGGACGTCCTGCCTCGTCACCGGGCCATTCTTCCCCTGGAATCGCCTGATCGCAACCCTAGATTTCGCGGCAGCGGGATATGGGGTCTGACCAAGAGGTATCCATGGGAATCTTCGACTTCTTCACCGGGGGCTCCCCCGAGAAACAGATCGTCAAACACGGCGCCCGGATCCGAAAGAAGGACGCCCAGGCTGAGGACCGCCAGGCCTCGGCCTATTGGTTGGCAGAGGACGGCTCTCTTCCGGCCATTGTGGCCCTGCTGGGTCGCTTTGAGATGACCTACGAGCACCACATGAAGGACGAGGCCGAAAAGGAAATGGTCGCTGATCTGGTCAAGGACCTCGGCAGGGAGGCAGTCCCTGCCCTGGAGATATTCCTGCGGCGCTGCAAGAATTTCGCCCGCCCCCTTTCGCTTCTCCAGCAGATTGCCGGGAAGGAGGACGCCATCGTAGTCCTGCTCGAGTTGATTGCCACGGAGGCGGAAAAGTCTGAGCTGAAGCCAGACAAAAAACGCCAGTTGTTGATCACCCTCGCCGAGTTCCAGGACGCCCGCGGGGAGCAAACCGCCATCGACATGCTCAAGGACTTTGACGAGGGGGTTCGCTATGCCGCCGCGGAAGTGCTGATCGGGCTGGAGGAAACAGAGGCCCTTCGCACCGCCTTGTTGGAGGCGGTTGCAAACCCCCAGGAGGAGTCAAATCGCCTGCGGGTGCGCATTGCCGAGGTCGCAGGCGGTCGCTCCTGGCCCCTGGGCCCCCACGCCCCCCACCTGCAAGACCATCCCCCCACGGGCTGGGCCGTCCAGGGCGGTCGGCTGGCCTCAGCGCCGGTTTAGCCTCCCCTCGCTCCTTTATGGAAGTATGCTTCCGCCGTGCGCACTCTCCTTGCCAGACCCCCGCGTCGGGATCAGCGGGATGCGGGTCTGCCCATTCCCCCCCTTGGTCTTGCCTACCTGGCTTCCACCTTGGAGGCTCAAAGGAGAGAGGTTGAGCTGATCGACGCCTATGCACTGGGCTGGAGCTGGAGTCGGTTCGAGCGAGAGGTGGCACGACGCAGGCCCGACGTGCTGGGCATGGGCACAATGACCCCCGTGGCTGACACAGTCTGGAGGGCAGCCCGCCGCCTGCGCCCCCATGTGGGCACCATCGTGGTAGGCGGCCCCCACCCCACGGCGGTAGCCCACGAGATTTTTCGAGACTGTCCCCAGGTGGACCACGGAGTTTCCGGGGAAGGAGAGGAGGTCATCGGACCCTACCTGGACTGGCTGGCCCACAAGAAAGGCCCGCCTCCCGCCGGAGTCATCGCACGGAACCACCCATTGGTTCCCCACAACCCACGGAAACCCATCGCCTCCATCCCCTGGCCGGCCCGCCACCTGCTTCCCCAGACCCACTATCGGTACCTGCTGGCCACCCGCCCCGGGTTTGCCACGATGATCACGTCTCGTGGCTGTCCATTCCGCTGCACGTTCTGCGACAAGAGCGTCTCCGGCAGTCGCTGGCGGGCCCGTCCCGCCGCTGACGTGGTCGATGAAATGCAGGCGCTTGCAAACCAGGGCGTCGGCTTTATCAACCTCTACGACGACAACTTCACCCTGGATCGAAAGCGCGTGGCCGCCATTTGTGACGACCTCATCGAACGAGGGGTCGACGTGGAGTGGAAGTGCGAGGGCCGCGTAGACGGTGTGGACTTGCCCCTCCTGAAGAAAATGCGAGCAGCCGGTTGCCGCACCGTGGCCTACGGGGTGGAGTCTGCCCACCCGGACACCCTGGCCCTTCTGCGAAAGGACGTCACCGTGGACCAGGCCGTGGACGCCTTTGCAGCCACCCAGTCGGCTGGGCTCCGGTCCCTGGCCTACGTCATCCTGGGCAGCCCGGGAGAGTCTCCGGAAGAAGTGCACGGCACGATTCGCTTCGTGCAGGAGATCGGTGCGGACTATGTCCAATTCTCCAGTCTCACCGCCCTCCCCGGAACCCCCCTCTACGCGATGGGGGGGGATACCACAGAAGTCAGCGTGCGCAGCCCAGTGGACAGCGAATCCAAGCGGAACACCTGCACCAGCCTCTCTGAAGAAGAGCTGGACCGCCTGATGCGCGTGGCCTGGCGAAGTTTCTGGTTGCGACCGCGGCCCATGGCCCGACTGGCACGGGATGCAGTGGCTTCCGGCTCCCTCAAGGAAGGGTGGCGGATGGGTTTTCAGCTGGCCCGGTGGAGCCTTCGTCCGGGCTGACCTGCGCAGGCGCACTGACCTGCACCGAAAAGGCCACCGGCACAGCATGCTTTCCCGCCTCCACTGGAAAGCGCAGTGCACTCAATTCTGTCTTGATGCAAGACAGGACGTCTTCCGCGGAGACCGACTCAGATGCAAGCGTGAGGTCCACCACGCTCCCGGTCCCAGCCACGGTGAAAGCCACTTGAATCGCCCCCTCCGTTCCAATCTCGGCCACATCAAGACAGGCTTGCAGACCGGGCTTTACCGATGCCACAACCGTCGCCACTCCATCCTGCCCGATGCAGGGCATGGGCTCCGGGACCTCGAACACCACCTCACTCCGGGCCCGGGAAAGAGAAGACACCCTCTCCTCTACATGTTCCCGAGAGGCGCCGAGGCTAGCCGCTCGCTCATAGGCTGCAAGTGCCGAGTGAAAGTGCTCCGAACACCGATGGGCCTCGGCCAACGCAAGCCAGGCATCGGGATCCCTCGTGGCGTTCAAAAGCCGCTGTTCAGCGTCCTCTACCGCAGCATCGCAACCGCCAGGATCAGCGAGAGCGACTGGGAGCAACAAAGACAGCACCAGGAGAAGCACAGACGGAAGCTACCACGTCAGTTCCAGAATGCGCTGCCGCACTTCCTCGGCCTGTCCAAACTCCGAATCAACTTCCAGCAGAGCCTGCCACGCCAGCACCGCTTTGTCCGGCTCATCCAGGTGCTCGTCGTACAGCTTTCCCAGGAGGTAGAGACCCAAGGGGTTCTCCGGACAATAGAGCAGACCCGCCTGAAACTCCGCGGCAGCCTCCGGGTACCGAACTCGACGGGCATGAAAGAGCCCCAGGTTGTTGTGGGCCTTGCAATAGGTGGGCGACCGCTTGAGTGCAGCGCTCCAGGCCGCCACCGCCTCCGCATCGTTTCCGCGGTTTGCTTCCGAGAGGCCCAGGTTGTTCCAGGCATCCAGAAAGCTCGGGTCCAGCTCTGTGGCACGACGATAAGCAGCCGCGGGATCCAGCATCTGCCTGCCAGCTTCCTCTCTCTGGTGGCGGACCAGGGTGAAGCGCTGGGCCTCCCCGTAGCCGTACCAGCCATCGGCCGACCCCGGTGATCGTTCGACCACCTCGGCCCAGAGAGAGACCTCGGTGGCCCACACGGTGTTGCGTCGGTGGGTCGCCACGAGGAGAAAAGCAGAAATCCCCACTGCCACACCCAAGTCCCGCGGGGGCGACAGCCTGGAAATGAAGAGGGCAGCGACCCAGCAGGGACCGAGAAAGGCCAGGTAAGCCCGGTGTTCGGCCATGGTCTCCCTCAAGGGCACCACCGATGAGCTGGGGAGAAGGGCGAGCAAGAACCAAAACCAGGCCACCGACCACAAGGGTGCCTTGCGTCGAAACCCCCAGGACACTGCCGTGGCGCCCAGCAACACCCCGGCGCAGGCCACACTCCGAAGGGTCGCTCCCGTCTCCGGGTGGTCGTGAAACACGGTCTGGCCCGCAGGCCAGGCCACAAGTCCCAGGTAGCGAAGCACTACCTCCGCCTGGGTCCACAGCTGGACATCCAAAGGGCGCAGGTCATGGGGGGTCGTGAAGACGCCGTAGTGGTAGTAGCGAAAACCAAAAAACGCCAACACCAGCACCCCACCCGGAAAGTAGGTCCACCAGCGCACCTTGTTCAGGGATCCGCGGACCATCCCCCACTCCAGGAGCAGGAAGGCCACCGGCACCATCACCCCGTTTTCCTTGGTCAGCCCCGCAGCAACCGCTCCCAACCAGCACCACCCCCACGTCTCCCAGCTGCCACCCTTCAGCCAGCGCATCCACCCCCAGCAGCTGGCAAGCGCAAAGGTCGCCACCAGCTGCTCTGAGCGCCCGGTCACATAGGTGACCGCCTCAGTGGACAGAGGATGCAAAGCCCACAACGCCGCCGCGATCACCCCCACCCGGAGGGGACGTTTTCCACCGAGTTGCTCCACCATCTGGGCCACAAAGATCATGGCAAGCCCAGCATTGACAGCCTGAAGCGCCACATCCACAAGGTGGTAGAGCAGCGGTTCCGTTCCAGAAAAGTGGTGGTTGATCGCGTAGGTGGAGATCAGAATCGGCCGCGACAGGTTGTAGCCCAACAAAGCACGCCAGTTCTCAAGAAGCCGGATGGTGCGGTTTCCAATCACCTCGACCTTGTCGTCGTAGGTGAACTCCCCATGCAGTCCGTTCATCCAAGCCAACCCCACGGCAGCCGCAAGAACCCCCCATGCGAACCACACGCGCAGTTGGGGATCCGAGTCTCTCATCTGGCTGCTTCCGCCACGACCTCTTTGTACAACGAGACATGGCGCGCCGCGAGGGTATCGAAGGAGAGCTTCTCCGTGACGTAGCGCTTGCCCCGCCGCACCATGGCCTCCCGGGCCTCCGCATCCTCTAGAAGCGTTTGGATTCTTCGGACGAGACCGTCCACGTCTGAGTGGCGCACAAGAAGCCCTGCGCCTGCCTCCTGGATCAGCTCCCCACACCCACAATCCCCACCCACCACCGCCGGGGTGCCGCACATGAGTCCCTCAAAGGGGACAAGCCCGAAGATCTCATCGCTGGAGGCGTAAACAAGTACATCCGCATCCACCAGGAGCGCCAGCCGATCCGAACCTTCCAGGAGCCCCGTGAAGACCACCTCCTCCCCCGCCACACGACGGGCGAGCGCAAGCCCACCCATGTCGTTGCCGGCCACCACCACAGTGGCGTCCTTCAACCTGGCGTCCCCCGCAGCACGGGCCAGGTGCTCCACCCCCTTTCGCGGAGAAATACGACCCAGGTAGGCCACGATGGGACCCTCGATGCCCCACTTCGCCCGAAAAGAGCCCCGGGTTGGAAGCGACTCGAACTCTTCCAACATCAGCCCGTTGGGAATTCGGACGATTCGTTCGGCAGCAATGCCCGCGATGCGCATATGCCCCACCTCGGCGGGCGCCACAGCCACGCAGCGTGCTGCCTCCCGGGGCACCTCCGCTGCCACAGCCAGGTCCCAGAGCGCCTTGAAGGAGACCTTCCTCTCCAACCTGGGCAAGGTTCCATTGGGAGTGAAAACCACGGGAATTCCTTGCTGTCGCGCCCACCGCAAGGCCCATGTATTCAGCAGATGTCGATGTCCATGCAGGTGCACCAGATCCACGCTTCCAATGCTCGACAAGGCGGCGCCAGCCCCTCTTGGAAGAAAGAGCTGTTGGTGGTAGGCCAGGGAATTGGAGAGGTTCTCCGAGGTGAACACCTCCATGCCATCCAGAGTTCGTCGGGGCGGAACACCGCTTCTTCCGTTCGCATCCAGCGCGTCCGTTGTCCACACGCTAATCTGAATTCCAGCCCGCACCTGGGCCCTTCCAAGGCCGTACACAATGCGGGGAATCCCGCCATAGGCCCAGGTCGGCGGAAAGTAAGGAGTCACGTGCAAGACGTGCAAAGCCGGCCACCTCCCGTTGACGGTGCTCGATGGGCTCAATACCATGCTGCCCACTCCTTGAGGAGGGATGCATGCGATTCCTGATGGCCTCCTTGATCCCAGTGGTGCTGCTGCTCGTCGGTTGTGGCCCCACCTGCCAGTCCACCTGCAGCCGGCTCTACGATGAAGGCGGGGACTCCTGCCACATCCAGCGTCCGGGACACGACGACCAGGTCGAACTGAAGAACCGGTGCATGGAGGAATGTGAGACCGCCTTGATGATTCCGGGCGAAAAGGGGGACTACGATCCCTACACCACGTCTGGGGGATCAGCGTCCGTCGAAATTGAGAACGAAATGCAAGCGGCCTCCTGGATGGACTGCATCAGTGAAAACAGCTGCGACCGCCTGGAGCAGAACTACTGCGCCCCCATATGGTAGTCGCATCGCTCTTGCTGGCTGTCCTTTTCCCGGGCTGCACCCCGAATTGCGAGAAGGTCTGCAAGCGGCTCCACGAGTGTGAGAGCTTGAACCTGGGAGACACCCCGGAGGGCGAATGCGTGCTGAATTGCCAGCTCCAGGAGAACGCCTACGAGGCAGCCGAGGTGGATGACAGCGGACTGGTGGATGACTTCGATGGGCTGAAGTCCTGCATCGTGGAGGCCACGTGCGCGGACCTTGAGGACGGTGTCTGCTACGATTCTGCCCTCTATTCCTACTGACTTCGGGACCGACTCCATGGCCAGAAAGCGGCTCCTCTTCGTGCACACCGGGGGCACTCTCGGCATGCTGGCCGAAGGGGCACCGGGCCCGCTGGCTCCTTCAGACTACGCAGAAAACCTCCTTCCCTATGTGCGAGGGTTGGAAGACCGCTTTGAAATCCACGGAGAGCGCCTGTGCAACCTGGACAGCTCGGACATGGGCCCAGCCCACTGGGAGAGCCAGGCCGGCCTCATCGCAAGCCGCATGGAGGACTACGACGGCTTTGTGGTGCTCCACGGCACGGACACCATGGCGTACACGGCCTCGGCGTTGAGCCTGGTGCTCAAGAACCTCCCCAAGCCCGTGGTGCTGACCGGTTCACAGCGGCCCATCGCACAAGTGCGAACCGATGGCCGAACCAACTTGATTCACTCGGCAATTTGTGCCGGACTGAACCTGCCGGAGGTGGGGCTCTATTTCGGAGCGCACCTGTTTCGGGGCAACCGCACCACCAAGGTCTCGATCCAGTCCTACGAGGCATTTGAGTCTCCGGGCTTCCCCCCCTTGGCCGAACTGGGCGTAGACATTCAGCCGGGACAGGCTCCCTTGCGTCCCGACGGCCCCTTCACGCTGCGCACGGGTTTCAACGACAAGGTCATGGTGCTCTACCTCTTTCCCGGAATCCGCCCGGGCTCCCTTAGGGTAAGTGTCGATGCAGGCGCGGAGGGCATCGTGCTCTTGGGGTTTGGTTCCGGAAACGTGCCTCTGGAGGGGTGGCCCGAAGCCATCGCCGAGGCCACCGACGCCGGCGTTCCCGTGGTGGTGCGGTCCCAGTGCCTGGTGGGAACCTCCAACCTCACCCGGTACAAAGGGGGCGCAGAGGCCGCCAAGGCCGGGGCGCACTGTGCCCGGGACATGACCATTGAGACCGCAATCGTGCGGACCATGTTCCTGTTGGCGCAGACGAGCGATCTGGGGGGCTTCAGCGCCGCATGGGACCAGCCACTCGCCGGGGAGATGAGTCCTTAGCCCGCCTTCGCGACCTCGTTCTTCGTGTCAATCGACTCCCGCCGGTACCCAAACGACAAGCCCTGCTTGCTGTACGCCTCCCGACCATAGATCGGGTTGTAGGTCAGGTAGACCCCCAGGCGGAATGGCGAGCTCATGTGGGTCTTGAAGTCCCACATGCGCTTGAAAATGGATCCAGCAGTGTTCCAGTCCCGCCTGTTTTCCCAGCAGGCGGCGGTCAGCTCATCCGGGGACAGGTTCTTTGGCTGGAATGCCGCGTGGTTGAACCGATACTCCGGGTGCAACCACCACCGCCCATCCCACAGCAGGCGTCCCTGGGACTTCAGGCGCGCATACAGCGGCGTGCTCGGGTAGGGCATCAGGATGTTGTACGCCGCGAAACAGAACTTGTTCTCCATGGCGAATTGATGGGTCTCCCGGATGGACTCCACGGTGTCGTGGTCATGGCCGAGGGTAAAGGCCGCCCAGGTCTGGAGGTGGTGGTCCCGCAGCACCTGGCACTGGCGGTTGTATGCGTCCCAACCTGACGTCGGCTTTTCCATGCCCTTGTCCATGAGGTTTGGGGCCTTGCGCATTCCTTTCACATTCCGCGGGTCCAGGGACTCGAATCCAATGACGTTGCCCACACAGCCCGAACGAACCAAGAGCTCCATCAACTCCGGATCGTTGGTCATGTCCATGGAGGCCTGGCTGACCCAGCGGATCTTCATGGGGATGAGATCACGAAGGAAGCCCTTGGCGGCTTCATGGTTCGAGAGGAAGTTGTCGTCCACGAAGAACACGAGCTTCCGCTCCTGCTCCTCGATCTCCCGGAGCACCTCGTGGGTACGCCGAACGTAGTGCTTGCGATCGAAAAAGGTGCTGATGGCGCAGAAGTCACAGGCAAATCGGCAGCCACGACTGAATTGCATCAACGTGATGGGCAGGTACCCCTTGCCCTCGTAGATGGAGCGCCTTGGAAGAACACCTCCTTCCTGTGCGACCCCCGGCGGGGCCGTGTAACGCGGCTTCAAGCCCCCGTTCTGTAGATCTTCCAGCACCTGGTGCCAGACGGTCTCCGCGTCCCCCACGAGAATCGAATCGGCGTGGACCTGCGCCTCTTCAGGAAAGAGGGAGGGGTGGAACCCCCCAAGAATGACAGGCACCCCCCGGGCGCGGTACTCCGCGGCAATCTCGTAGCCGCGCCGGGCCGTGTAGATCTCCACGGTGATCGCCACGAGGTCCGTGGGCGCGTCAAACTTGATTGTCTCGATGCGATCATCGAACAATACGCACTCCACATCCGGTGGCGTGAGCCCCGCCAGCACCCCCAACTGCAGGGGCTCCATTCGGCCTTCATCCACGTACAGGCTGTGTTCATGGGTCCCGATGTTGGGCTTGATGAGGGTGATCTTCACTTGGCAGCCACTCCTTCGGCTTGACCTCCCAACTCTACACCCTGTTTGGCGTGAATCTCCTTGCGGGAGATCAGGTTGGACAAGAGGTAGAGCCCCATTCGATAGGGGGATCGGAGATTCGGCCCCGCCCCAAGTCGGCGGCCAATGGAAGAAAACGTATTGAACTGGGACCGGGCCTCATAGCAGCCCTCTGTCAGTTGATCCGCGGTCATCCCCCGGGGGTGGAAGGTCGCCTGCCCGTAGCAGTAGCCCGGTGCCAGCCACCACTTGTCGTGCAAGAGCCGCCCTTCCCTGGAAAGGCGGTCATAGAGGGGACCCCGGGGAGTGGGAGTCAGCGGATTAAAGTTCGCCAGATAGAACTTGTGTTCCACAGAGAACTCCACGGCCCGCCCAAAGTCGTCCACCGTGTCGTGATCATAGCCGAACACAAAAGTCCCATAAATCATGATCCCCGCATCCTGAAACGCCTTGATCGACTCACTGTAGGGCCCGTGCTTGAGGTTCCACTTCTTCCGCATCTGTCGCAGGTTATCAACATTCAGCGACTCAAACCCCACCACCGCGGCCGTACATCCGCTCTTTTGCATCAAGCCCAACAGCCCCGGCTCCTTGGCCATGTCGATGCTGACCTGGCAACTCCACCGGATTCTCAAGGGGATGACAGCCTCGAAGAACTCCCTTGCTTTTGCTACATCAACAAAGATGTTGTCGTCCACGAAAAACACATTCTTGTGACCAGCCGACTCAATCTCCCGCACCACATCAGCCACCGGGCGCTGGCGAAGGCTTGACCCATAAAATGCCCTGATGGAGCAGAAGTCGCAGTTGTACTTGCACCCGCGGGCATACTGCACCAGGCTCATGGGGAGGTACTTCTTGCCATCAAAAATGCTTCGATCGGGAAAGTGGCCTTCCAGGTCTGGAAAGTTCGACTGCTCGTATCGCGGCTTCAGCCTCCCCTTTCTCGCATCATCTACCACGGAGCCCCAGATGCCTTCTGCATCCCCGAGCACCACGGCATCACAGTGCTCCAAAACCTCCTCCGGGAGAAAGGTCGGGTGGTAGCCCCCCATCACCACGGGCACTCCCCGGGCTCGAAATCCCTCTGCGATCGCATAGGACCTGCGGGCCGTGTAGGTCTCCACGGTCATGGCCACGAGATCCGTCGGTTCATCGAACGGAACCTCCTCCAGGCGCTCGTCCACCAGCACCTTCTCCACACCCCCAGGCGTCAGGCCCGCCAGGTTGGCAAACGCCAGGGGTTGCATGGCGTCCTTGGAACGGCCCGCGTGCATGTTGGGACGGACAAAGGTGATCCTCATGGGTGCCTCACCCGCGAGCCTACCATTCTCACGGCGTGTATCCCCACTTCTTCATCTCCCGGCCGAGACCGATCTGAATCCTCTCGCGAAAGTCCTCCGCCAAGGGCGGCAGTTCATTCTTTTGGTAGTCCTTGAGGGTATCGACATAGGCCTGGAGACCGGGCCTGGCCTCCTCAAAGTCGGGAAGCCCAAGTCTCTCGTAAATGCGAGCGACCTCCCCCATGGGGTCCGCCTCCAGATCCTCGTACTTCAGGTGACAGAGACGGCCCTCCGGGAGGTTGGGAAGATCCTCATAGAACGCGTCATACATGGAACGACAGGAAGCCAGGATGCGCCCCTCCAGGTCAGACAGGTCCGGAGCCTGGAGGAAGGCATAGTGGTTCTTCCACACGTCGAAGAGAAACAGGTTGGAGCGAACCATGTCGTAGGGATGCCTGGTGATATGCACAAATCGCGCACCCGGGTACATCTTGAGGAGAAGAGCCATGCGGGCTGTGTGCCCCGGAGATTTAAAGACCAACGGCTTGCGATAGCGGTGCAACAGGCGCCTGTGAAAGGAACGGTGGTGTGCCCTCCACTTCTCCACCTCTCCCGCGGGCACATCCCGCAAGGAGAGTCCCTTGTTGTAACGGTCGTAGTGGGCGGGAAAAGACCAGGCGTTGTAGAACGCGCTGCCCGACAACACGGCCATGGCCATGTCATCCTCGCTGGCGGAGCCCATGTCCACGTGAATGTTGTCCTGAGGGCGCTTGTTCTCGATCAGGGGTTCCAGGAGCGCCCTTCTCTTTTCTGGCCAGAGCAGAAAGGAGTGGGGATACGCCGTGTCAAAAACCGTGGGATAGGCGAACCTCTGGTCCTGGGTGAGCAGGTAGTGGAGCCAGGTGGTGCCGGACCGCCAATGGCCCAAGACGAACAACGGCGGGTGGTCGGGAATTTCGGTAGGGGTCTTGCAAAGCACCGACTCCATCAGGTGAAAACCAGAGCTCAAAAAGCTGAAGGCGGTGATGCGGGCGGCCCGTCCCGCGTACTGGGGGGACACGCGAAACCCGTTTTCCCACAGAAGCTGCATCCAGCGTCCGAAGGGAATGCCGTAGAGAAAGGAGAGTCTCAAGAGGAACTCATCCGGGCCTGCCTGTAGATCTCAAAGTCCCGATCCAGGCTCTTGGGAGGAGGCTCCGCAGCCAGCTCCGGGCCCTTCAACATGCGCAGGTAGTTCTTCCACAGGGGAGGGCCCATTTCTTGTTCTGTCACAAGGCCCGGAAGATGGAGCCAGGACACCCTTGGGTTTCGGTGGTGCGCTTTGTGGAGGTTGTTGTTGAGAAAAATCCAGGACACCAGACGATTTCGCCGCAGGTTGTGTGCCCCATTCAAGATATCCCTGGGGGAGAACGCATGGCGGGCATAGTCCTGAGCGGACCAGAACACCGCGTGGCATCCGTAGAGGACCAAAAAACTCTCCAACCGCCACCCAAAGGCAACAAAGAGCGCCCCCTGGGCGGCAAGAATCAAAACCATCTCCCCACGAATGGACGGCAACAGATCACCAGGCATGGACCCGATGACATAGGCATTGGTCGCCATTCCCAACCCCTTGGCCCATCGGATGAGTGGACGAGGCGCCACCAGAAGGGCGAGCCCAAGGAGCACGAACACCACGTAGAAGAAACCGGCGAGAATACTCCACAGAATCAAGCGCTTCACCAGCCGGTTGTCGGTTTCGTAGTAGAGGTCGAACATCTCCGAGTCCGTGCGGTTTCGTCGGTGGTGCCCCAGGTGGCCGTGGCGAAAGAAGGAGAAAGGCACCCCAAAGAAGACGCCCAATGTCCGCCCCATCCATCGATTCACCCAGGGGGTCGGATGTGCAAGCCCGTGGGCAGCCTCGTGGAAGAGCGTGTAGAGCGTCACCAGCGTCACCGCGAATGCTCCTCCACAAAGGACCAGCGCCCCCCAGCTCTCCACGCCCGCTGCCAGAGTCTGAAGTGCCATGGCGGATCCAGTGGTCACCACCAGGAGAAACAGGTTCAACCGCGCTGGAATGGGGTGTTCACGCAAACCGTGCTCCTGTCAGGAGAGGGTACCTGAGAGCGCCTCCGAGATGCCGTCTTCGAGGGAGCGTGGAGAGAAACCGAGATCGGCCCTCGCTGCCGAAGCGTCGAAGCCCGGGCGAAAAGGCAGTGGGATGGGCAACATCAGGGGGCCCGATCCCCGCTCCGCCTTCCAGATCCGAAGGAAGCGGGCCATGGAGCGCGGCCTGTCCGTCAGGTTGTAGGCCTCTCCTATGCTCTGGTCCGCCTCCAGCGAATTGACGATGGCATCTGAAACGTCCTGGGCGTGGACAAAAGGAAGGTGAACGTCCGGCACCGGCAGGAACGGCCAGGCCATCAGCCGTTCAACCCAAGGGCCCAGGTTTCGGTCTCGCTGACCGTAGATCGGCCCCGGGCGCACCACGGTCAGGTCTTGACCGTGGGCCTCGGAGCAACGCCTTGCCTCCTCCTCGGAGAGCGCTTTGGTCAGCTCATAGGCCCAGGTCCACCGCGCGTCTCGCTCGGTGAGCAAAGGAGCGTCTTCCTTTTGGGTTCCAAGAAGCCGCTTTCGGTACACGCTGATGCTCGACACCTGGACAATGCGCCCCACCCCGGCCCTGTCGCACGCATGAAAGACATTGCGGGTGCCTTGCACGTTCGTGTCCCGGTAGTCCTGGGCAGAAATGCGTCGAAGGCCAAAAAGCGCAGCATTGGAGACCACCGCATCCACGCCAGCAAAGGCCCGTCCCAGAGAAGCCGCATCCAAGAGGTTTCCCTCCACCAACTCCACACCCCTCTCTTCAAGCCACCCCCCAGAGGAAACATCCCGCACCACACCTCGCACCTTCCACCCCCGATCCAACAAGGCGAGCGTGATGTAGGCGCCCAGAAACCCAGTCGCCCCCGTCACTGCCACGCCCTCCCCCCCCCGGAGACTCACCCCACCGCCAGGAAGGCGCGGAGGGCCTCTTGTGCACCTTCAGGGGACTCGAACACGCCCGAAATGCCCGCCGCCCCGTAGGCGCCTCGGCGGCGACAGGTCCGCATGCGCGGGGGCGTGATTCCCCCCAGGGCAAACACCGGGATTTCAACGTTTGCCCACAACCGGGAGGCCTTCCACGCCCCCAAATGAGACCGCATGTCCAGCGGCTTGGATCCGGGCTTGTACACGGGGGAAAGGAGGGCATAGTCAACCCGTGCCTCCTCCGCGGCCAGCAAGGCCCTCCTGGAGTGCGCAGACACTCCCAACCGTCCCGGCACCTCTGCTCGCACCGTGGAGGGATCCACCGCTGCGGGAAGATGCAAGCCCACAATCCCGGTGCGGGCCAGCTCCCGTGCACCTTGGATTCGGTCATGCACCTGAATCTCCGGCAGCACCGGCAACAAAGTCTCCACCAGCTTCTCAAGAGCAGAGGCGCTCAGGTGCAGCTCCCGAATAAGCAGGGTTCGCCCCCCCGCCGCGGCGAACTCCCGGGCGAATGCCAGAATCTGGTGGTTCTTTTCGTGGTGGCCGGGTGAAATGGGCAGAAAACGCTGCATCACGCAAAAACAACCCCGTCCAAAGGACTCGACGCTGCGGCGTGCAGCTTTCTGGGAATTCGTCCCGCGCCTGAGGCAAGGCGTCCCGCTTCCGTTGCAAGTTTCATGGCACGGGCCATGGCCACGGCGTCGTTCGCTCCTGCAATCGCGGTATTCACCAGGAGCCCATCCACCCCCAACTCCATGGCCCGCGCGCAGTCCGAGGCCGTCCCCACCCCCGCATCCACAATGACCGGCACCCTGGCCTGTTCCTTGATAATCGCCAGGTTGTAGGGGTTTCGGATCCCCAGCCCGGAACCAATGGGCGCCGCCAATGGCATCACGGCGGCACAACCCACGTCGGCGAGCTTCTGGCAGAGAACAGGATCGTCCGAACAGTAGGGAAGGACCGTAAAGCCCTCCTTCACCAGATCCGCCGCAGCCTTCAAGGTTCCCTCCCCATCCGGGAACAGGGTCTCCGGATCCCCGATGACCTCCAGCTTCAGCAGGTCGGTCCCCAGGAGCTCCCGGGCAAGGTGGGCGGTGAGAATGGCCTCCTCCGGGGTGAAACAGCCAGACGTGTTGGGCAGGAGCGCGATCTTCTCCGTGTCAATCCAATCCAGCAGCCCACCTCCGCTGCCATCTGAGGGCTCCACCCGGCGGATGGCCACCGTCACCAGGTCGGTTCCGCTTGCCTCATGGCAGGCCTTCATCTCCGCAAAACCACGAAACTTCCCCGTGCCGAGAATCAGCCGTGACTTCAGGATGTGTGCACCAAGTTGCAACATTTGAACAAAGCACGTAGCCCGGCCCCACACCCGGGCAACCCACCCCAGCCTTGACAGCCCCCAACAGCGCCATAGAAAAGGGATTCAACCCCAGGATCCCCCCATGCCTACTCTCCTTGGACTTCTGGACGCACTCCATCCGGCCCCCGTCGCACGAGCACACTGTGATGGCCCTTGTGGTGTATACGACCCCTCCTCCGCCCGCATCGCTGCGGAGGCCGGCTTGTCCATGACCAAGAAGATCCTGGCGCTTGAGAGTCCAGGTGGTGAGGACGCCACGGCCTGGGCCCGCTACCACAACACCCTCTCCCGATACGTTGCGATCAAGGAGGAGCAAACCCACATCGCCAAGGAAGAGCTGCTTGTGTTGTGGACGGACTACTTCAAGCCGCCACACCTGGAGCAGCATCCGAACCTCCACGACCTCTTCTGGAAGGCAGCAAAACTCTGCTCTTCCGTCAAGGTAGAGGTCAACCAGGATCACGCAGAAGAGCTGATGGCCGCCATTCAACAGATCCACGAGATCTTCTGGGCCACAAAGGGACGAGACGTCCCCTGGCACACAGCAAGCTGACCCGGGCAGGCCCCTGGGAGATTCTTCTGTGGCTGTGTCGGCGGCGTCGCCGATGGAGGGTCTCGGGAGACAGCATGGTCCCCGCACTGGAAGATGGGGCTCACGTCCTTGTGGCCCGCGGCACCAGGGCAGCACCAGGGGAGGTGGTGCTGCTTCAAGATCCCCGCACAGACACTCCTCTGATCAAGCGAGTCGCATCCTTGACCCAGGAAGGGGAGGTCATTGTTCTGGGCGACAACCCATCCGCCAGCACTGATTCCAGACAGTTTGGGCCTGTCCCAACCCACCGGATCCTGGGAAAGGTCACCGGGCGATTGGGAGGGCGGTGACATCCCAGACCAGCGCCTGCCCAGGGAGCGCTTGAGGTGGGCCCAGCACCTCGTTCAAGGCCCGCACAACCTCATCGGCGCATGCCGTCGGAGGCGCATCCGCCCAGCCCTGGAGACGGTTGATGGGACGCGAGCCGGAAGGGAGCTTCTTCAACGCCCCACCACCACAGCGCTCCGGATCAAAGAGCACCCAGCGCACCTTGGACGCTTTGAGTTCTTCTGTTGACGGCGGATCTCCCACCTCTCCTTTGCCCAGCCCCATGAGCCACCCCAAGAACGGAAAATCCCTGTCCCCCGGCCGAATCTGGAGCGATGCTGAGTACCCCCTCGGCTTGGAGTTCAGCGGATTGACCCGGGGGCGTTCCGGCACCTGGAGCGCCGAAAGGTACTGGACCCGTCGATCAAACGGAAGCTCCACCACGGCACCCAACTCGGCCGCCCGGAGAAAGGCTGTGGTGGAGATCTCTGGCACCGCCAGCCAGCGCCCGGGCACCTGCAGATGGGACCGCGCCGCCTGAACGGGCCCGGCGAGGGCCAGCCCCCCCACAACCCATGGAAGCCATTTGCGGCCCGACGCCCCGAACACAGACTCGCAGGCCCAGCCCACAAGAGCGGCAAAGAGTATGGATGCCACCGTGGTCAACCGACCAAAGTCATGAAGGGCCCCCAGGGCACACCACGCCCGGCCGCTCATGCCTGGGATCCCCATGGGAAGCTCCTGGGTCTCCGTTCCCTGGGGACAGGGCCCCAGCGAGAGCAAGGCCAAGACCCCAGCCCAAAACAGGAGCGCCCCCCCAACCCACCGGGTCTTGGCCGACCCAAGGAGCGCAAGGGCTGGCACCCACGCCCCCATGAGCAACCCTGAACGCAGCCAATTGCCCGTGGCCGGGTCGCTCAACCGAAAGAAATCCTGCAAATGAAGGAACCCCACCTCCAATCGAATTCGCTCGGCCAGCTGGGCGCACCCAAGCCCCAGAGAGCAGACGATCTCCCTTCCGGCCATGCCGTCCGATGCCCGGGGCGACCGACGAATGGCCTCCAGCTCTCCTCCCACCAAGATCCATGCCGCAGCCAACGCTGCCATCCCCCAGAACACACCCCGCAAGCGGGCAGACTTTGCCCGCCCCATTCCCAGCACAACACCCGCAGGCACCAGGAGGGCCAAGGTGGGAGGATAGGTCAGTGCAGCTGCAGCCCCGAGCGCGGTCGCCACAACGGCCCGAAGGGACGCACGCCCATGGGAGAGCCCCCCCTCCAGCACGCCGAGCCAGGCCGCGAGCGCTGCAGCGGCCAGACCTGGAAGGGCCGCATTCAGCCGGGCCATATACAGCTCACGCCAGACTTGCTGACAGCACACACCCAGAACCCCCGCCACCACCAGGCCCACACCGCGGCACCCGAGAGCCCAGGCCAGCCAAGCCACCCCAAGCCCATTGATGAGGACCGCCTGGGACTGAGCCGCACCATACTGCTGGGGATAGTCAAGCAAGAAAGCCCACGGGGACGCCAAGACTGCGTCCAGCACATTGGGAAACTCGTCGATACGACGGAGGGGCTGTGGATGGTTGAAGCCCTGGAGGTATTCCATGGTTCCCCCCATCTGCCGCGCCACCCAGTCATAAAACCAGCCGGTCTGGGCAAGGTCTCCTGCGGGCAAACCCCACACCGCGTGGGCGGTGCCCCAGAGCGGCGCGGTCAACCAAATCGCCGCCGCCCCCACCAGGAGCCAAGGCCCGACTCGGCGGCCCTTTTCTCCCAGGCCTCTCTCTCCACCGACCATGCCGCCGCCCCCCATGTCAGTGGACTCCGGGGACGGGGGGGTTCTTTCCATAGTTGGGATCGTCTTTGTGGGTGCCCGGACGATCTTCCGGAAGCTCGGACCAATGATCCGGACCCCACGGCGCCTCAGGTTTCCCCCGGGTCCCTTCAAGGTTGGAGAGAAGTCGAGTGGCCGTCCACTGCACCATGGGGTCTGAATGGCCGAGACCTTCCTGGAGAACAACCCGATCCGCCGTCTCCAGACGAGCAGTCGCCTCCAACACGCAAATGGCGAGATCAACCCGCAGGTCGCTGGCGACACCCCGACGAGATCCATCCAGGTAGAGGCGGGCTTCCCGAGATGCCTCACCCTCGGCATCCTGCTTCCAAAGGTCCTCAACCGCGCCCACCCCCACGGCGGGGTGGACCGGCCCCACCTCCTCCAAGAAGGCCACGAGGCGCTCCACATGGTCCGCCAGACCCCTGGCCCCAGGCCCGTCTCTCTGCACCAGAAGGCGTGCCGCAGCCGCCCGCTGGTGAGGCAAGGCCTCCAGGGGCAATCCCACAAGAGGTGGTCCTTCCACGGCACCGCGGTAGGCCCCCCCCAGCGCCCGGGCCCAGATCCTCTCCACCACCAGCCCTGCCAGCCCCGCATCTCGGCTCTCCAGGGAGACATGCACCCCTTGAACAGCTTCAGTCAACTTGGAGAAGTCTTCCTGGGAAGCCACCAACCCATCGACGAGCTCACCCAGACAAGACCAGGCCCGCCCCCCAGCGGCAAGACAGAAGTCAAGCCCCCCCATGAGCGAGCCTTGGGCCGTGCCCAAGCGCGCCATACAGCCATCTCGAATGCCCCCCCGTGGCAAGTCAGCACACAGCGCTGCAGCCCGATCTCCCTGTCCTTCCTTTACCTGTGCACGCGCCTTTTCGGTCACGCACTTTCCGAGCTCCTGGCCCTTGCCACAGTCCGTCTTTATGGGCGTCACCCAGGAGTAACGAGACCTGGATCGCCTGAGTACACCCCGGGTACGAGGGCCCCCGCTGGCCATGTCCAGCTTCACCACATCCAGGTTGGCCCGACTCTCCCCCTCCAGGTGGGGTCGGGAATGGACTCGATGACACCTGCGCCTTGCATGGCCCTCCGGCAGCAGCTCACAGACCTGCCCCATGCGCTCCGGATCCGCCTCCCGAAGCCGGTTCATTGCCACCGTCAGCTCTGTGGGATCCTCCAGGCGCAACAGGAGCGGCACCACAGACTCTGCCGTGCCGTCGAAGGCCTGCAGCACGGTGAAGACGCGGCAGTCGGCGTCCTGGCACCGAGAGAATGCATCCGTCTCGCTCCCACAGGCAAAAAGCACCAGTACAAATGAGAAAATTGGTCCTCTCCGTGCCTGACTCTACCCCAGAGGCGTCCACTACTTTGCAGCAGAAGGCATGTCCGGCGCAGACCGACGCCCCAGCATCCGACGAATCTCCCCAAGTCCCCCCAGGGCCACCCGCAGAGAACCCAGCTTCTCAGAGTCATAAAAGAGGAAGGAGAAAAGGCTGGACGCCTGCACGTACTTGTACAGGTCCCGGACCGAGTGAATGGCTTCCAGGTGCCGGGCGAGAATCTCCGGACGGAAGTAGAACTCTCGGTAGAACTGACGGTGGAAGCGCACCAGGTCCTCGCTCTCCATGCCCCAGGGGACATACGTCGGCTCCCAAAAGGACTTCTCGTCCGTGGTGCGATTGATCACCCGCCCCCACTTTTCCCCCTCGCGCTCCCAGACCTCCATCTGAGGGGTCTTGGGGAGCAGAGTGTTGATCTGAACCGTCACATCATGAAGGGGAATCGACTTTGCGAATTCGATGGTCTCCCGAATCGTCTCTGGAGTATCTGGGAGGTGCCCCACCATGAAAAACGCCTTGGGGCGCAATCCCACCTGGTCCGCCCAGGTGATGGCGTTGCGAATCTTCTCCTTGGTGATTCCCTTGGAGATGAAGTCCAGGACCCGATCCGAACCGGACTCCACCCCAAACCGGGTGCGCCAGCAGCCGGCGTCCTTCATGGCTTGGAGCATTTCCAGATCCACCACCTCCACCCGAGAGGAGCAGGTCCACGACACCTGGACCCCGCGGCGCTGAATCTCGCCGCAGACCTTCATGACCCGCTTCTTGTTGGCGCAGAACAAGGAGTCCACAATGGCGATGTCTCTCGCACCGAAATCCCGTACCAGATGCTCCATTTCGTCCACAATCGCCTCCGCGGAGCGCGAGCGGTATCCGGTGTTGGCCTTTTGGCAGAAGCCACAGGCATGCGGACAGCCCCGAGAGGTCACCATGGCGAACTTGGGCATGGCATGTTCGTCCACCGGAACTGGCTTGTACTGATCCGCTGGCAGGAGATGACGCGCCGGGAAGGGGAGCGCATCGAGCTTGCGAAACTCGGCGCGATGGGCAGTGAACGTCACAGCACCGCTTGGGTCGCGGTAGACAATGCCCTCCACGCTCGCGAGATCTCGCTCTCCACGAAAGTGCTCGAGCAGATCGAGCATGGTGTGCTCCCCCTCGTGGATCACCCCCACATCAAAAGCAGGCTCTGACATGGCCTCCTTGGGAAGCAACGAGACGTGGTAGCCACCCAACACCAGGGGAACGTCTGGAAGGACCGCCTTGAGCGCCTGGGCAAGTTCACGGGCGGACTCGAAGACAACAGTCGTGGAGCCAATACCGACGACATCCGGAGCAAAATCGCGAACGCGCTGCACCGTCGCCGGTATGTCCAACTTCTCCGCCGCTGCATCCAACACGCGCACCACTTCCCCGGAGCGCTCCAACATGGCGCCGATGTACAGGAGTCCCAGGGGGGCCGAGTTGTAAAACAGGTACGACGTAACAGGAGAGACGTGCCCGTCCCGAAAGACGGAGTCCAAAGGCGGATTGATCAGGAGAACTCGCAAGCCGAACCTCGAAGCACGCGCCGATGTCATGCGTCTGCAAGCGTAGCCGTGATGGCCGCTGCACGCTATCATCGGCCTCTTCATGAACCCCCCCCTCCTCATTTCTGTGCGCGACCCGACCGATCCGATGTGCGCGCATGAAAAGCGCTGCTTCGAGCGAGCCCTTGGGAGGGAAGTGGACCTTGTGTTCGCAATGAACGAGAAGTTGGACGCCTCCTTTCTCGAGGATCGTCCTTCGGTCTACTTTGGGGGCTCGGGGAATTTCGGAGTGCGGGACTCACACACCTGGGTCCACCAGTTTCTGGACTTCTTGCTGCTTGTGGTTGACTTGAAGCACCCCGCCTATGCGTCCTGTTTTGCATTTCAGGGGCTGGCCCTGGCCATGGGGGGAGAGGTTGGTCGAGATGCCAGCAAGCAGGAAATGGGGGTCATCGACCTGGAGCTGACGGCCGCCGGCCGGGCAGACCCGTTGTTTTCCGCTCTTCCCACCCGCTTCTTTGCGCCCCTGGGGCACAACGACCAGGTGATGCGCCTTCCCTCAGGCGTCACAGAACTGGCCCGGGGGGAGCTGGTGGAGCACCAGGCGTTTCGAGTGGATGGCGCGCCTTTCTGGGCAAGCCAGTTTCATCCGGAGCTCACCAAGAGCACACTCCTGGACCGGTGGGACCACTACAGGGCAGAGTTCACCGATGACCCAAGCGCCATTGCGGCGAAAGACGACGAGCTGCGCGCCGCGCCCGAAGCGGACGATGTCCACCTGTTGCTGCAGAACCTGATACCAGCCTCGGAGGCCTGACTCGGGTGGGGCGCGAAAAGCCCTTCTCTACTTGGCTTCGATGACGACTTCGTCCCGCAAGTCCTCGGTCACGAGGTCGAGCAAAGTCGTGGAAAGCTCGATGATCTGCTGGTGGGAGAAGCCCTCGGACTTCAACTCTCGGTAGAAACTACGCGCCACGGAGTGGTTGCGGTTCTGGAGGAGGGAGGAAGCGATTTGAAGCGTCTGCATGGGATTCTCCGCCGCCCGTGAAAAATACGGGCACCCCGCACCATAGCAGGATCCGTGCCAACCCGGTGCAGCCAGTGATTTCGGCGGGTTGCGCCGCCATACCCCTCTCAGATGCAAACGACGCTTCGCACCTCACTGGAGACAGGTGCGAAACGGTCTACGCACCCGGAGGCCCCCCAGGCTCAAGCTTCGAGACCGCCAATTGGACAAAGCGGCGAATGTTCGGAATCTCCGGGTCCAGGTTGAAGGCCCGCTGAAGATCCAGGTAGGCCTGCCGGTGGTTCTGCTGGTAGTAGTGGGAGATTCCCCGACGACACCGGGCCATGGCGTGGTTGGCGTCTCGGGCCAGTGCCTCATCAAATCGGTCCACCGCTGTCCCGTAGTCCCGACGGGCGACGTACAAATCGCCCTGGGCAAGGAAGGGCTCAGGGCTGGCCGGGGCGAGATCCTCCGCCTTCCGGAAGTCTGAAATGGCAGACCCCCAATCCGAGCGATCCAGGTGACAGCGCCCTCTCGCCAACCATGCGGGGACAAAGCCCGGGTCTTCGTCCAGAAGCTCACTGTAGATTTCCAGGGCACGCTCCCCTTCCCCGTCTCGCCAGGCGGATCCAGCGCTTCCCATGAGGTTTCGGACCCGATCAGGATCCTCGCTGTCCTCTGCTCTGGGGACGGCGGCGACAGAAGGTGGCACCGGTGGGACCTTGTCCACGGAGAGATGAAGGCCCTCGAGGGCAGCGGGGTGGCCCGGGGCCGGGCCGAGAGCCAAGACCGGAGGGCTGGACGAGTCAGCAGGGGGCTGTTGCCTTTCTTCAGGAGGCACCGTATCGAGAGCGGGGGCCTCAAAGTCAGCCGTGGTGAGCTCGTCTTCGCCGTCTTCCAGGACTCTGGTGACCAGGGGTGTAGTCGCCACGAGCTCGGGTTCGGGCTCGGGCTTGCCCAGAATTGGGCCTTCGAAGTCTATGGTGGCGAGATCGTCCTCCTCGTCTTCGGGTTCGGGCTCGGGTTCGGGTGCAGGGTTGGGTTCGGGTTCGGGCTCGGGCTCGGGCTCGGGTTCGGGCTCGGGCTCGGGTTCGGGCTCGGGCTCGGGCTCGGGTTCGGGTGCAGGGTTGGGTTCAGCGAGCCCTGGTGGGGCCCAGTCACTGTCGAGGACGGCGAGGGCCTGGGATACGACGGTCTCTGAGTCCAAATGACTGGGAAGGGTGTGGGGTAGGGACGCCGTCAGGATGCGGAGCTGGCGAAGAACATCGATCCTCGCGTCGAGGATCAACTGCATGCGTTGCACCTCTGATCGCTCGGGGCTTCCTCCCATGCGAATCCCCTGCTCCAAGCCCAGGATCTGGCCAAACTCCAGGCGCTCGTACGCCAGGTGCATCAGCTGCCGCTTGCTTGCTTCCAAGATAGCCAGGATGCCCTCAAGGGACTCCACGCTGCCGGGGTTCACCTCCGTCGTGGGTGGTTCTGTCGTGGAAGTACCTGCCATGGGAATCTACTCGTTGTCCCCGATGTTGGTCATCTGCTGTGAAAGCTGGGTGATGCTGCTCAAGAGCTCATCCCGCAGCTTCCGCATGCGCCCAACGTTCTCTTCCAGGGTGCGCAGCTTGATCTTCAGCTCCACGTTCTCCTGCCGCAAAGAGTCCCCTTCCTTTTCCATGTCCCGAAGCTTGATTCGGGAAGCTCGCACCTCGGTACGAGCTTCCTCCACGTCGCGCTCCATGTCCCGGATCTCCTCCCGGACCACCTGCCGATCCGCCAGGCCATCCGTATGCTCGGAGCGAACCTCCTCGGCACGGGCCCGAAGGGCATCCAGGTCCTGCTGCACCCGCTTGACCTCGCCATCCAGATCCTCTCGAAGCTGGCGTGCACGGGCCATTTCCAATTCTGCCGCGAGAATCCGACGAGTAAATTCCTCCGATTCCCGCACGGAGGTCATCAGGTCAGAGACTCGTGCCTCCAAAATCTGGCCGAGCTCGACCCGAATTTCGTCCAGGCGCCCGTTGGTTTCCGTCTGCATGGGTTTCTCCAATGTGGAGACTACGTACCCACCAGCGATGACCGGGGCAACGCAGATTGCCCTCCCAGCCGAAAATCAGCGGATTCCGTGCTTCTTCAGCAAGCGCGTGATCGACTTCCGGTCCATGTCTGCTGCCCGGGCTGCCCGGGAGACATTGCCCCCGTGGCGCTCGATGAGGTCCACCAGGTACTGCCGTTCAAAGGCCTGGATGAGCTGGTCCTTGGCATCCTTGAAGGGAAGCTCTGCCACCGACGCCGCAGCCACCATGCCTTGGGCAGGCGCCCCCTTCCCGCCGGCGCCGCTTCCCGCCGACCGAAGGGCCTCGGGGAGGGCATCCAGGGAGATGGTGTCGTCGTCCGTGAACGGCACTGCCCGTTCCAGAACGTTGTTTAGCTCCCGCACGTTGCCCGGCCAGCGATAGGCCTGAAACAGGGCCAACACGTCGTCGGAGGCCCCCTTTACCACCCGGCCTCCAAACCGCGCTGAGGAACGCTTGAGCAGGTGGGAAACCAGCAAGGGAAGATCCTCCAACCGCTCGCGCAGCGGGGGCAATTCCACTTCGACAACTGCCAATCGAAAATAGAGGTCCTCCCGAAAACGACCCGCCTCCACTTCGTCCCGTAGCTTTCGGTTGGTCGCAGCCACGACCCGCACATCCACAGACCGAATGCGACCCGAGCCGACCCGGCGCACCTCCCGCTGCTCCAGGACCCGAAGAAGCTTTGGCTGAAGCTCCAGGGGAAGCTCGCCGATCTCATCCAGAAACAGTGTCCCGCCGTCCGCCTGCTCGAACACCCCTTCCCGAGATTGTGTCGCTCCGGTAAAGGCGCCCTTCTCATGCCCAAAGAGCTCTGCCTCGATGAGAGTGGACGGCGCAGCGCCACAGTCGAAGACCCGGAGCAGCCCCTTCTTTCGGTGGCTCAAGTTGTGGAGCGCACGACAGGCGAGCTCCTTTCCGGTTCCCGTCTCTCCCATGAGCAGCACCGTGAGATCTGTGGGGGCCACCCGCTCGATGATGCTGAAGACCTCCCGAAGGGAGGTGGCGTTTCCCACCATGGCATCCAGCTGGTTCTTCTCGGACGGCGTGATCTCGATCACCTCGTCCGCCGGGGTGAAGATCAACTCGGTCTGCCCGACCCGAAAGGTGGTCTCAGGCGTGAGAAAAACCTCCTTGACTCGAATAGGTCCCACAAAGGTGCCATTGGTAGAACCCGTGTCCGCCAAGAGCACGCCCTCCGGTGTCCGGCGGATCTCCGCGTGGTTTCGACTGACGGAGGAATCGTTGAGAATCACCTGGCTGTCCTTGAGGGAGCCAATCTTCAACACGTCGTGGTCGACCAGCCAACTTTCACCTTCATCCGGGCCGGAAATGCAGGTCAGGCGACCCTTCCGAATATGGAGTTGCCGCCGAGACGGTTGGGCAAGAGTGGTGGTGATATCGCTCATGAGGTCCGCCGGGCGGGATTGTACCTTGTCCGACAGAGGACTATCCGCCTTCCTCCTTTGTCCCTTCGGATTCCCCAGGTTTGACCATCTGGTTGCGCTTGAGAAGACGCTGGATCGACTTCCTGTCAATTCCTGCAGACCGCGCGGCGTGAGAGACGTTTCCACCGTGCTCCTTCAGGGCACGAGTGATGTAAGCAAACTCGAACACCTCCAACCACATGCGCTTCGCTTGCTTGTAGGGCAGGTCGTAGCGAATGGATGGACCCTGAAAGGAGCCGCCACCCTCCTGTTGAACCACCCGGGCCGGAACCACGCCCCGGCCTTCCTTGCTTTCCAGCCTGCGCAAACGCTGCGGTAGATCCTGAATCTGCACGACGGAGTCCTGGCAGAGATTGACCACGTATCGGGCGCAGTTGACCAGCTCCCGGACGTTTCCAGGCCATGAATACGACGCGAGAACGTCCAACACCTCCTGGCCCAGGCGCAGCTCGTCCCGCCCCTGCTCAGCACCAAACCTCTCCATGAAGTGCTTCAACAGAATGGCCACGTCGTCCGGTCGCTCACGGAGGGGAGGCAAGACAATCTGCACCACGTTCAACCGATGAAACAAGTCCTCTCGAAAGCCGCCCTCCCGCACCATGGTCTCCAGGTCGCGGTTGGTGGCCGCCACCACGCGCAGCTCCACCCGTTGAAGCTGGTTGCCCCCCACCCGGCGAAACTCTTGCTCCTGGAGCAGGCGCAGCAACTTGACCTGCATCGGCGCAGCAAGCTCCCCAATTTCATCCAGAAAGAACGTGCCACCGTTGGCTGTTTCCACCAGGCCCTTTCGAGTCCCGGTGGCGCCGGTAAAGGCACCCTTTTCGTGCCCAAACAGCTCCGACTCCATGAGGTTGGCAGGAATGGCTGCGCAATCCACCGGCACAAATAGCTTGTCCGCCCGATTGGAGAGGGTGTGCAGGGCCCGGGCCACCACCTCCTTGCCCGTCCCGCTCTCCCCGGTGATCAACACCGAGAGATCCGTGGGCGCCACCCGCTCAAGCAGCTCCCGAATGCGCTCCATCCCCGCAGAGTCCCCCACCAGCCCCCGGGCGCCCTTCTGATTCTGCGCCCCCAGCTGGGTGCGAAGTCGTCGATTCTCCCGGGTAAGCTTCAGGTGGCCCAGGGTGCGCTGCACCATGACCAACAGCTCTTCCTGTCCAAAGGGCTTGGGGAGATAGTCGTACGCCCCCTCCCGAATGGCCTGAATCGCCGTCTCGAGCGTGGCGTGGGCCGTCATGAGCACAACCGGGACCTCCGGGTACTTTCGACGCACAGCCCGCAAGAGCTCCATGCCCCCGATTCCTGGCATGACAAGGTCCGTCAGCACCATGTCGGGCGGCCGATCCTCCTGGAGCGCCAACAGGCCCTCCTCCCCAGAATTCGCTGTGAGTACCACATGGCCAGCACGGGAGAGGATCTTTGTGATGGAGGTCAGCAGCTCCTTCTCGTCGTCAATGGCGAGAATGCGCGGCTTGCTCATGGGGCGACCTCCGAAAGAGGCAGTATCACGCGCATCGTGGTTCCTGAGCCTTCCTCTGACTCCACTTCAATGGTACCTCCGTGGCTGGTCACGATGGCCCAGCTGATGCTGAGCCCCAATCCCGTACCCCGTCCCGGCTCCTTGGTCGTGAAGAAGGGCTCGAAGAGGTGACCCAGACTGGCCCCTGGAATCCCAGTGCCCGTGTCCACCACTTCGAGTGTTCCGGGTGCGGGACGCAGCACCACCTGGCCCTTGGGTCCGGTGGCATCGATAGCGTTGATCACAAGATTGAAGGCCACCTGGCCCAACTCATCTCCACTCCCCCAGCAGAGTGCTGCCGGCCCCTCAAGCGGCGCATCGATGGACAATTCCACCGCCACGGAAGCGGCCTTGTGTTGAAGCAAATCCACCACCTCCTGGCAAAGAACCAGCAGATCTACCTGGGAATACAAGCCCTCGGCAGGCCGTGAAAAATCCAGAAGTCCCCGGGTGATCTTGCTGATGCGACGGGCCTGGTCCTCGATGACCCCTAGATCCGCCAGGATCTCCTCAGAAACTCCTTCTTCCTCGCCGATGGAGAGCAGGTACCCGACGCGGGAGAGCACGATTCCCGTAGGGTTGTTGACCTCGTGTGCGACGCCGGCGGCCATCTGCCCCAGCCCCGCCAGCTTTCCGGCTTCCACCAACTGGGCCTGAGCGCGCTCCAAGGCCTCGCTCCGCTGTCGAACCCGATCCTCCAAGTCAGCGTTGAGAATGCCAAGTGCCTCCTGTTTTTCCACCATGGCGCTCCGCAGCTCCTCCAGTGCATTGCCCAGCTCCGTGATCTCACCGCGCCACCTGGGCACCTCAAGCGCCTCGCTCCAACCGTGCCCCACCGCGACCCGCACTTGCTGGACCAGGTGCTGAACAGGTCTGGTCACGAGACGATCCAAGACAAACCCCAGCCCCAAGGCACCCAGAAAAGCACCCACCAGAAACAACACCCGCAGACCGCGGCGCATGGATGGCTCCACCCCGACGGTCAGGAAGATGACCAGAAGCAAGGCACCCACCACTCCATAGCTCAGCACCACCGAGAGCCGAAAAGCCAGCAGCGATCGGGGAGAAGTCCTACGTGGAATCGTGGCCACCGCAGGAGTGATGGGACTCCAACTCATTCACCTCGATCCAGTGGATGCAGGTCACGGGGCAGGCCTCGATGGCATCTTGAATCAGGTCCATGGGGCCGTTCTGGGCGAGAACCCGGGCCTTGTCATCAGAGGGGACCTCAAAAACCAGGGTGGTGTTCTCCTCACAGGTTCCACAGCTGATGCACTCCCACTGGTCAATGGTGAGCACTCGGCCTCCTGCCTTTGCCCGGCTGGACTCGTTGTCCACTGGGCCCCAGAATTCGATGCCATCGGAAGCCTGGTTTCGCCCCTCCCCCGCCAGATCCACGTCCCGGCCATTGGCCCGGGCTCGAGCAGCATAGGCAGCTACATCCGTGCTCTTGTCATCCGCATGCTGGGCAACACCTCCCTGTCCCAGGGCCGCCTGACGCGCGAGACCAGCAAAGTGGAGCGAAGGCCCCTCTGGCGCAGTCTCCCCCAAGAGGGAAGGGGGAGAAGTGGGTCCCTCCGGAAGAACCCGCAGCTTGTCCTGTGGTCGTATGCCAGCCACCCTGCGTAGCAGATCCATCGGACGAAGAGGGTTCAAAATGCGCTCCCCACAGAGGCTACCTTTGTTTCCGCTGTCCGGAAACCCGACGCCAACTTCCGCTTGAGAGACGCACGCCTCCACGATCACGCACCTGGTCAGCGTTCAAGACATAGACCCACGAAACCAATGTTCGCGCGCCTACCACCACTGGAAGACGCACCCGCGCAAACAAGCCTTGCCCAACCCCCTCCAACTGATCAATCACCTTCAGCCGCGATCCCACCCCGGCAATCCACTCGCCCTCCACCCAGTCCTTCGGATCCCCCTCTGCGACCAGCGCCGGATAGCCTGCCGGCAGGCGGTACAGGCGACCCTTCACCCGGGCCTCCTTCGCCGGAAGCCCCCCGAGCCAACCGGCATTTTCCTGACCAGAAAGAAGGGTGCCATAAACGAAGAGTCCCGTGTCACCTTGCCCTGAAGCCTCCTTGCCTACAACGGAGTCAGGAATCATCTGAAACCATGCCGACAAGCGAACGAAGCACCATCTCCTCCAGCACCGAGAGCCGGGAGGCCACATCCTGGTCCTCTGGCTCTGTGCGAAGGCGGACAAAAAAACCTTCGTCCAACACCAGGCGGCCGGCCAGCCGATCCGCGATGCCGAGCGCCACCAGCACATCCACCAACAGATCAGACCCGCTCTCGGAGCGAAGGCGGCGACTGGTCATCCATCCCTGTTCATCCGCCACTCGATCCAGAGTGTGAATCAACCCATCGAGTGCCTCCCCTTCCCAGGCGACCACCGGACCGTGGGAGCCCAGTTCCACATCCAGAGGTACTCCGGTGCGGCGGTGAAGCAGAAGCACAGCCGTGGCCATGGCCACGTGAGGGATGCACTGTATGCACTGAAGTCGCAAGGTGACCCCATCCGGCAGGCTTCTTGGCACAGGCTGCCCCGGCGGAAACAAGCCACCATGCACCAGGACCCGACGATCTGTCGCTTCCGGCAAGTGCACATCGTTCTTGATGCGCGACTGAGCTTCCAGGCGCTTGTTCACCACAGAAACTCCCTGAAGCAAGAGGCGAAGACTCGGCGGAAAAGCAATCACCAGGCCCTCTTCATGAAGCCTGTCCAGGAACGCACCAACACCAGTTTGAACTTCCGGCCCCGCCTCATCTGCCACGGGGAGTGTACTCAGGGTTCGTCCCAGCAGAATTCGTTCCAGCTCCCGTCCCAGCTCCGCCGGTCGTGCCACCGCCCCAAAGACCCGACGGTCCCAACCGGCAAACCGCCCCCGAAGGGCTTGGGAAGGGTGGGCGGAGGACCCTTCTTCGCTGGCCGCCGTGAGGAGGCTGTCCAAATAGGACCGGTAGCGTGGATCCGAAAGCGCCACGCCCACCACCGTCTCGGTGATCTCACGCCGCCACACAGCCCCCCAGGTCACCACCAGGCGCTCATCAACCCGGCGGGCATCTCCTCTTCGACATGCCATTTCGATGTAAGTGCCCACTGAGGCATCCCGCGCACCTGAAGCATCCAAGACCGCTCGCACCGCGCCGGTGGCCAGCTCACCGTGGTCGATGAGTGCCGAGAGAAGCACCCGGTAGACATCCGGAGAATCGTCCATCCCTGCCCGAAGGTCCAAGATGGGCGTAGCGGTGCCTCCGGGGTGGTAGGTCGGGGCGAAGTCCAGTGGAAGCTGGCGAGAGAGGTTGAGCGGGCTGCGGTGAAAACGCATCGCCGGCTCGATCAGACTGCGAACCGCCGAAGCCCTTCGCCTTGCCGTGGTGGGAGCCATCTCCGAATCCACCCCAGAAATAAAGGAAGCGATCTCCTCTACGTCAGGGAGCACACCTTCCCGACCTGCCATGAGGTCCAGCACGAAACCGTTCCCCCAGACCGCTTCTGCATACACCTGGGCCTGGTTTCGCCCGGCATAGACAAACTCCAGGCCCATACGGGTCAGAGTGGGTGTCTTTGTGGTCTTGAGCAATCCAAGCCAGTCCCCGGCCTGGGTGTAGTAATGAACGGTGCGAACCTCGCAGCCAAGCACTTCCGCCAATGCACGAGGCTCTCGTACACCCTGGGCGATCAGCTCCAGTACGCGCGTGAGAAAGCCCACATTGTTCGCGTTGGGAACCAGGGTATGACGGGGTCGTCGTTCGCTCATCCCAAGAGCATATCCCCCTGGGACCACGCGGGTTTGGGCCTGAGATTACCACTTGACGCGGCAAGACCCACGAGGCAGGATGAAGACAGGCAAGGAGCCCCATGAGTCGAATCCAACGCCGACTCCAACGGGCCCGTATGGGACAGGGGGCATCCTTCGATCCGGAACAGCATCGCCTGGAACTGGATCTTCGCAGCCGATCTGCGCGGCGCGCCCGGGGTCTCCTGCAGCGCATGGAGCCCATGGTGCTCCTCACCCCACCCTGGTCTTCCCCTCGGTCCTTCCTGGAGGACCTCGCCCTGGAAATGGCCATGGGGGATCCACCACTCCGGTGCAGAACCCTGTCCGTCTCTCCGTTGCAGTCCCGGAAGCGCCCCGAGATCTGGAAGTGGCTTCTCGCCGCATTTGCGGGCCTGGAGGGAGGCAGAAACCTGGACATCCCCTACGTGGCAAGCACCGTGGGTTTTCGGCAAGGTCTGTTGCAGGTGCTTCTTCAGCTCCAAACACGCCTCTTGGTGCCCACCGCGCTCTTGATCCATGATGCCGAGATACTGCCCGCAGAGGTACGTCTTGCCTTGATGGAGGCATGGTCCCGGTTCCGGCGGGATCTGCCCGCCGAGCGAAGGGTGGAGATGATCCTCGCCGGGCGATTCCGACCTGAGGCCTCTTGTGATCTCCAGGTGATCTCCCTCACCGACTACGGCGACCAGGAGGCCTCAGAGGTCATGGAGAGCCTGGTCCCTTGCGCTCCTGCACACATCCAGTCTGCCGTGCGTTTCAGTGGTGGTATTCCAGACGTGTTGGGTGCGATGGCCACCCACCTCCGAGGGGCAGGGTCCTTCTCACCCAGCACCTCCGAGCTTCTGCAGTCCTTGGGGGGGCTCCACCAGGAGCTGGCGGCCACTGTGCGCACAGCCCACCGACATCCCCAGTTCTCCCAACGCCTCACCCGCCTGGGAACCGCCGGAGAGCTTCCCTGGGAAGAGGACGTAGATGAGCCACTAGAGCGTGCGGGTCTTCTGGCACGGAACAGAAACCTGACCCGGCTGAGAGCGCCCTTGTTTGATGCCCTTGCAGGTTGAGCCCCTCCGATCTCTCGATCTATCCATAGTTTGTCCACGCCCTTGGAAAGATAGATCCCGACGGGAAATCTGATTCCCATGACCCCGCGGACGCCGTCCTGTAGGGAATCCCCGGCCGAAACCCGCTCTCCCGAGAGAAGTAGCGTGCAGATGGCTTCCCGCACCGTTGCCCACAAGTAGCTGAAATCCCGTCACGTCATAGTTGGCACGGTGGTTGCAAATGACTCCATGCGGCA
>CAZRYF010000045.1:38417-42060 GCA_964604165.1 uncultured Enterobacterales bacterium | reverse complement strand
TCCCTGGAGCTGGGTGGGTTTCCCGGGCGACTGGATGGGGCGGGGGCAGCGCGGGTGGCCAAGGTGTTGGCTCAGGGAAAGGAGGGAAATCGCTGGGCCAAGTCCTCTGGTGACGAGCTGGCACAGCTGCAGGGGGGGCTGGTTCCGGGGGCGGTGGTGCGGGTGAGTGTGCGGGACCTTGGGGAAGGGGATGAACCGACGCTTGTGGACCTGGAGTACTACCCGGAGCTGCAGGGGGCGTTGTTGGTGCTGGAGTCCGGACAGATCCGGGGCATGGTGGGCGGTAGCAGCAACCAGGACTTCAACCGCGCCCTGGCAGCTAAACGCCAGCTGGGCTCGACGTGGAAGCCCCTGGTGGTGCATGCGGCACTTCAGCTGGGTTGGACGCCCACGGATGTCTTGGACAACCGGCGGAATGTCTTTCCTTTCGAGGGCATGTTCTACGCCCCCAATCCTGACCACGAGCCGGAGCCGATGGTCTCGCTTGCGTGGGCCAGCGTCCGCTCGGAGAACCTTGCAAGCATCTGGTTGCTGCACCATCTGGTGGACCGCCTGGACGATGCCCACCTGGTCGAGGTGGCCCGGCTGACCGGGTTGGCGCCCGGACCTGAGGAGGGGCGCCAAGACTACATTCGACGTATCCGGGATGACCTGGGGGTCATCGCCACCGAGGGGCGATTGGAAGCGGGGCGTTTTTCCCGGGTGCGACGGGAGGTGGCGGCAGATGTGGTCTTCTCGGGGGTGGAGGACGTGGAGCGGGAGCTTCGAGAGCTGGCCAGCCTGCACTATGGCCTGGGTTTTACCCGGGAGCGGGAGCGGGTGGGGGCGCTCTCGAACGGGAAGGAGAAGACGCGGCGCCTCTCGGGCATGGAGCTGGAATTCTTGTTTTTGGAGGGCCGGGCGGCGGCTTGTCGCGCCGACTACTACCGCCTGAGGCGTGTGCCAGGGGGCGGGAAGACTCTCTACTGCGGAAAGGCCCCCCAGGGCGCCCTGCCCTACATTCCGAATCCGGAGTCGCCTCCAGGGGACTTCTTGGTGGAGGGGCGGCTTCATCTCTCGACGCTGCTGGCCCTCCGGGAAGCCATGGACCGACAGGAGGACCCGGAGGATGCCTATGCCCTGGAGGCGCTGGTTCACCACCCGGACTTTCGGGTGCTCCTCGGGGTGCGGTACGTGGCTGCCCTGGCCAGGAGCCTGGGGGTGCAGTCGGAGATTCCGCCGGTGCTCTCCCTGCCCCTTGGGGCGGTGGACGTGTCCCTTGCGGAGATGGTGGGGGTCTACGAGGGATTTCTGACGGGGGAGCGGTGGGCCTTTCCCGGTCAGGCCTTTGATGCGGGCAGCGTGTCCGGGTTCAGGACGAGCCGCCCGGTGGCGGCCGGGGCCGATGGGCGACTGCTCATTCAAGAGGTGCGGGATCGGCACGGAAACGTGCTCTACCGGGCCGCCCCCGAGTCCCGGGAGGCTTTCTCTCCGCGAGAAGGGGCCCTGGTGGCGGACATGCTCTCCAACGTGGTGACCCACGGGACGGCCCGGCGGGTGGCCCGCTCCCTGGAGGCCCTCTCGGTGGGCGGAAAGACGGGCACCACAAACGGCTACCGGAACGCAGCGTTCCTGGGCTTTGTGGCGGGGTCGAGGCGCTACCACCTTGGGGCGTATGTGGGGTACGACGACAACCGAAAGATGGTGCGAGGGAACACGCGGCTGGCGGGATCCAGCGGTGCGTTGCCGGCCTGGGGGAGCACGGTAGAGGGCATGGTGGAGCTGGGGGTGCTCTCCGCCCAGAGAGCGGAGGATCCCGTGCCGCTGGTGCCTCTGCCGGTCAATGTGTTCTCCGGATTGCCCATGGCGGAGGGAGCGGCGACGGTGCGTGTTCATGCACCGACAGGGCAGGCCAGTCGTCGTTTTGCGCCCTTTGAGGGAAGGGAGACGGCGACGGTCCAGGCCCCAGCCACCGGGCGTCTTGAAGGGTCGATCTGGGATGAAATTGCGCCGGTGGAGCAATAGAGAGGGGCCCATGATGTTGTTTGTGCTCTTGACCGGTTGTGTTCTTCGCTACGGGGAGGTCCCTCCGGATCCCGCTGCTTCCGTTTGGCCCGTGGAGGAGGTCCCTTTGGATGTGGCCGACTTCTACGGGCTGGAGAGGCGTTTTTCTACGCTGTTGGGAGAGGGGGATGTGACGGGGGATCAACAGGCTCGACTGGAGCTGGCAGCCGAGCTGGCCCGAAAGGCGCGGGTGCTGGATGCCGGTGGGCAGCAGGTGGTGGGCAGCTACCTGGCGCAGCTGGCGACTGCGGAAGAGCATGCGGTGCCGGCGGCTGTGGAGTTCCAGGAGGAACCGCTCTCGCTGGATGCACCTTTCGCTGAGAGCCTGGATGATCTTGAAGTGATCGAGGCGTCCCCGATGGAGGCAGGGCTCGCCGCCCAGGTGGGGGTTCCCGTGGAGCCGGAGGTGTCGGCGGATGAGACCCCGTCTCAGGAAGAGGTCCTCGCCCAGGCACAGAGCCGACTGAACAACTGGGACCATGCAGCTGCCTTGGAGTTGTTGGCGCCTCTTCGCGGAGGGGCGGAACCCGAGGAGGTGGAGAGCTTGTGGCAGCAGGCGGTGGATGGCCTTGTGCACGGTTCCCGCGAGCGGGCCGGGGAGCGGTTCATCCGGGCACGGCGCCTGGAGAATGGGCCGGACAAGGTGCAGGAAATCCAGGCGGTGCTGGACGAACTGGAAGGGCTGCTGCGGGACTATCCGGAGTCCAGCTACACCGATGCCATTGAGCGCAACATCCGGGTGGTCAAGCGGGACCTGGGAGCCGCGGGTTAGTCTCCGATCTGAATGACCAAAAGGTCACCGGCTTCACCGACTGAGACCGGGCCAATGGCGCCACCGTTCAACTGGATCGCGGAAGCCGCGTCCTCCGATTTGGTGGAGATGGGCTTGGGCACTGCCCCGTGGAATACCTTCTGCAGAAGGGCGCGGCGGTAGACATCCTCGGGCATCTTCAGGATGGCATCACAGAGCCAAGCGAGCTCGGGGGAGCCTTCCGGAGGAAGGACCACCACGACGGGCGTGCCGTCCGGCCACTTGGGGGATTGGCCGGTCAAGAGGCGCTTTGCGTCCCTGGCGGTCATGGTCGCTGCTGCAGAGGGGTTGCTTGTAGCCAGGACCACGTCATCCGCAAGGGCCTCGTTCCCCAGTGGGAGGGCAAGCGCTGCGAAGAGAGCGAGGATGTGAAAGAATCGAATTGTCATTGCGGCCCCCTAAAAACCAAATGCCAGCTGCGTGGAGAACCCAGGGCTTCCCGACACCAGGTCGTATCCGCCCTCGAATTTAGCCACCATTTTGGCGGTCAGGCTGTAGCGAACTCCGGCCGTCACGAAACTGCGGGAGGTGGGGGCGTTGGCCTCGGCGAAGATGGGGTCGCCGAGATCCCTGTCAAAGTACTCGAATCGCAGGTACGGCGTGTAGCTGTCCACTGAGTAGCCGGCCTGGGCGAAACCGCCGAGCAGGGTGTAGCCGTCGCCCATGAATTCTTCGCTGTGGAGAATCCAGAACACCTCTGCGAGGAACTCGATGGGCCACTCCTCATAGAGCACGTAGCCCACGCCTGTGGCTTCAAAGACCCACGGGTCTTCTTCCTCTTCTTCTTCC
>CAZRYF010000045.1:12797-38317 GCA_964604165.1 uncultured Enterobacterales bacterium | reverse complement strand
GTAGCCCACGCCTGTGGCTTCAAAGACCCACGGGTCTTCTTCCTCTTCTTCTTCCGCGGATTCCTCCTCGTGGGAGGTGGGCGGCGCTGGGGGGCCGTGGGCCATGGCCTCTTCACCGTGGCCGTAGTGGACCTTGTTTGAGTAGGCGGTGCCCCCAAGCTCCAAGCCCGAGACGGCAAAAGGACGGAGCGCCAACCGACCGGCGAGGCTCTTGAACGGGTGGGTGTCGAGGGCGGCCGTGTTTCGGCCGCTGTTTGCGACCATCAGGTCCGTTCTCACGCCCAGTGAGTCCCCGAGGGTGCCCCTCCCTTTCAGGTCCACGCCGAGGCTGTGGTTGGGGAGCATCTCCGTGCCCATTTCCATGTTCAGCAGGTAGGGGCGCTCGTTGGCAAGACGAAAAACGGCTCCGCCGTGGGGGTGGGTGCTCGTGTAGTACCCGAGCGGCGTGTGGAACGCGCCCGCACGCAGGACCAGGTTGTCGGTCAGGCCCACATCGGCGAAGAGCCGAGGCGCATGGGTCATGGCCATGCCGTCGTCCATGACGTGGTGCACCAGCTCGGACAACACGGAGATGTTCGGGGTGAGCTGGGCACGCCCAAACAGGTCCAGGGAGCCCCAGTCAAACGTGGGCATCGGGTTGTTGAAATCCACCACCTCGAACCCGACGTCCGAGTAGAGCGTCAGGTCAAATGATGGGGTGAAGTCCTCCTGGGCCGCTGCGGAAAGCGGCGCCAGGAAGAAGAACCGTCAAAATGGAGTGCTTCATCGATTCCTCCCTACATGTCTCCCATGTCGTCGCCGGTGTCGTCTGTGTTCATTTCCATGCACATGGGACCCATGTCATCGTCGGTCATGCAGACCATCATGTCCTCACAGTCCTCGGCCTCGTCCCAGAGACCGTCGCGACAATGTCGGATCTGCTCGCCCACACACTCGGCGGCATCGGCTTCGCACTCGGCCTCGACCGGGTCCGGGCAGCCTGTCAAGAAGGTAAAGGAGGCGATCAGCGAGGAGACGAGAAGGGTCGAGCGGTTCATGGGAACTCCAGCAGGTGTTTTGGGTGTCGATTCTCGGAGGCGGCCCTGGTTCCATGTCTTGAGGGTTGACCTCCTGCACTCACTTCCTACCTCGGGTCCGACCAGGAATTCAACGGGTTGACCGGGCATTCATCGGGAGATCATGCATTTGTAATGCGGCGTTAATCGTCGCTCTTTCCCGTGGGCCCAAGCGCCGCGCGGGGTCGCAAGGTGGGATTTGAATCGGCCAGGCCAAAATGTCATTTGCTGGCGGAAATGGCATGGAGGCCTTCAAGGTGGTCTGTGGAGACCGGGCCCACGGCGCCTGCGGTGTCCAGAATGGCCTGGGCTGGATCTGCGGCTGCCACGGGCTTGGGAATGATGCCGTGGAAGACCTTCTGCAACAACGAGCGCCGGTAGACGTCCTCAGGCATGCGCAGGATCTCCTCGCAAAGCCAAGCCATTTCAGGGGTGCCTTCCTCGGAAAGCACCACGATCACAGCGGTTCCATCCGGCCATTTTGTGGTCTGGCCGGTGAGGAGCCGCTTCAGCTCCTTGGGGCTCATGGTCTCTGGGGCGGACGCGTTTTGGGTGGCCAGGGTCATGTCACCGGCAAGCGCCGGGGTTGCCAGAGAGGTACTCGCAATGAAGAAGACAAGCAGCGCGATTCGTGCCAGAAGCCCAGTGAGTGTTTGCATGTCCCGGAAGTCCCCTGTGTAGAGTTGTACAGGGCGCGTACGGGAGAACTCAATCGCTATTCAGGAAGGTTCAACGGGTGTTAATCCGGTTGTAACGCTCCGTTAATGGTCGGTGCGAATTCGCCGAATTCCATGTGAATTGGCGGCGAGTGACGGAGGCGGCTCAGCTGGTGAGCAGGACCGTGGTCAGGAGGACGGATCCCACGAGAACGGAGAGGGTCATCAGGGAGGAGACAATCCAGGTGGTGCGCGTGGCCATGGCGTTTTCCTTGTTGGATCCGGGGGGGCGGTGCCTCGGTCCTACTTACGGTTCTACAAGACAGATCGGCTCGGGCTCAAGGGGTCTTGAGGAAGGTTAAAAGCCGCTTAACTTTGTTGTAATCGGATGTTTAGGAAGGCGCCAATAATTGGCTATGAAGCCGCGGACTTGGTGGATCCAGCGCGAAATGCGGCGACCCCTTCCAAGACGATCCACAGCTCCAGAGCCACCAGAATGCCGCTAAGGGTCAGGAGCAACCAGTTCTCTTGGCTGTGGAAGGCCTTCAGGTTGTGGAACATGGCGATCGAGGTCATGGCCCCCAGGAACAGGGCGGGGGCGAGGGTCACCCAGAAGTTTTTGCCTTTCTGGGCGAGCCAGAGGGAGACCACCAGCAGGGTGAGGCCGGCGAGGAGCTGGTTGCCGGCGCCAAACAGGGGCCAGAGAACGAGGCCTCCGTTTCCTACGATGACCAGGAGCCCGGCGGTGCTGACCGCCACGAGGCCTGCGGCGTAGCGGTTCTTGAGGGGGGTGATTTGGTAGACGTCGGCGAGTTCTTGGACCACGAAGCGCTGGATGCGGGTCGCGGTGTCCAGACTGGTGGCGGCAAACGAGATCACCAGGACGGCGACGACCACGGATCCGATGGCGGAGGGAATACCGACTCCCTCGAGAAAGACGCTGGAGCCGCTCACGAAGGCCCCGATCTTGGCGCCAAGGCCGTTGGCGGCGCCCCAGGAGGCGTAGTGGGTGTGCCACTCAGCGCTGGAGGAGAATCCGGCGGTGACGGCGAGGGTGGCGACCAGGGCCAGGCAGCCTTCGCCGACCATGCCGCCGTAGCCGATTTGCCGGGCCTCAGATTCTCGCTCAATCTGTTTGGCGGTGGTGCCGCTGGAGACCAGGCCGTGGAAACCGGAGACTGCGCCGCAGGCGATGGTGACGAACAGCATGGGGAACCAGGGGGGGGAGTCAGCGGGGGCGTGGAAGGCCGGAGCCACAATGGGGGGATGGACGATGGCGATGCCAAGGAAGAGGGCGGCGAGGCCTACGATGAGCTGGTGGGAGTTGATGAAGTCCCGGGGTTGGAGCAGGAGCCAGACCGGCAGCACGCTTGCCACGTAGGCGTACCCGAGAAGGGCGAACGACCAGATGAGTTTCTGGCGCTTGGGGTCCTCGCCGAGGAGGGTGGCCTGGAGGGAGTCCATGGAGCCGGCGGTCTCGGCGCCGAGCCAGATCATCAGGTAGAGCCCGACCAGCACGACGAGCGATGGAACAAGCAGCTTGGCGCCCTTCTTGTACACCATCCATCCCACGATGCAGGCCACCGGGATCTCGAGGGTGACCGGCAGGACGGCGCCGTCGAATTGGACGAAGAGGTAGGCGATGACGGTGGCGAAGACCGCGAGGACCATCATGGTGAGAAAGAAGATGATCAGGAGAAAGAGCACCCGGGAGCGGGGGCCGATGATGTGGGCGGTGACGTCGCCGATGCTGCGGCCTTTGTGGCGCATGGAAATGACCAGAGCGCTCATGTCGTGGACCGCGCCGGCGAACACCACGCCCAAGCCAATCCAGAGTATGGCCGGCACCCAGCCCCAGATGACCGCGACGGCGGGGCCGACAATGGGGGCGGCCCCGGCAATGGAGGAGAAGTGGTGGCCAAAGAGGACATGCTTCCCGGTGGGCACATAGTCGATGCCATCTTCGAGCACGTGGGCGGGGGTGGCGGTGGCATCGTCCAGGTCGAAGACATGGGTGGCAAGCCATCGGGAGTAGAAGCGATAGCCCAGCGCAAAGACAGTCAGGACCACAGCAGCAACAACGGCGGAATTCACGGGTTGAACCTCCCACAACACTTATCACCGAGAGGGCTCATCGGCGCCAGGGTGCGGCTGCTGCGTCCATGGGAACGGGTCGCCGAGATCAGCCAGGATGAGGGGGAGATAGGCCACCCCCCCCCCTGGAATGTCCGTTTGGCGGGTTAGGTCGGGTGGGGAGGCGTGTTTGGTGGAAGACCTGCTGGTGCTGGGGTTGGTGTTGACCGACGTGGTGCTGGCCACAGTGGTGTTCATGGTGCTGGCCCGGCCGGACATCGGGGTGGGCTGGATGCTTCGGCGGGAGCGGCAGACTCTCCCGGAGGACGAGCTCTTTGAATCCACCCGGGAGCTGCAAAGACTTCGACGCTTCGCCGTGGTGGCCGGCAGCATCGGCCTGGTGCTCCTTGGCGGTTGGTCCTTCGTGGTGGGGGCCGTGATGACAATCGTTCGAATCTGAGGCCCTCCCCTGTCACCGGGCGTCTCGACTTCGGGGGGGGATGGCGCATCCGTCGGGGGAGTCGGGCCGAGATAGGGGCTGGGCGTCCCTGTTTGGCGCTTGGGGGTGCGCCGGTTAGAACCGCCCCCTCACGGCTTCGTAGCTCAGTTGGTTAGAGCGCATGGTTCATACCCGTGTTGTCGCTGGTTCGAATCCAGCCGAAGCCACCTCTTTCGCAACGGCCAGCATCGCTGGCCGTTTGTGGTTTTGGCTAGGGGCGTCGGCGGGTGCGGGCGGCGGCGAGGGCAAGGCAGGCCGCCCACCATGACATCGCCGGCACCACCGGCGCACTCGAGCAACCCAGGCCCGCGAACTTCTCGGACATCGCCCCCCGGTCCTCGTCCGGCAGACAGTCCCCGTTGCGGTCTGTGAAGGTCAGATCGCCGCAGTTGCTGCCGTCGTCGATGTTCTCGTCCCCGTCGTCCCCGGGGTTTCCGGTCTCGTCTTCTGGCTCCGGGTCCGGCTCTGGTGGGGCGCAGCCGGTGGGCTCATCGCCTGTCCACAAAGGGCAACTCGATCCGTACTGGTAGCTGCCGGTCTCCGGAAAGAATCCCACACTCCCGTTCTGGAACTCGTAGCGAAACCGGTACGCAGTGCACCCGTCCTCCGCATCCGCCTCCAGGTGCCAGCCTCCCCGGGAGTCCGTTCCGACAAAGCGCTCCATGGGCAGGCAGGTGTCGTCGGTCTCCACCTCCAGGCCCCCCGGCGCACGGGCATCCTCCCAGGTGGCCCAGAACTCGACCACGCTGCGCGGACGCTCCGGGGTGTGTACCCCCATGGCCACCGGCGCATCGGGCAGGGCCGCCCCGCCGCCGAAATCCTGTGTGTAGTACTTGCTCTCCAGGCCCGTTCCCATGTGCTCAAAGGCCACAGCCATGATGTTCTCGCGGTGTCCCGCGCTGCACATCCAGCCCTCGATGACGACCTGCCAGTTGTCGTCGTAGTTCCAGGCCACGTTCTCGCCGATGGTGTTGCCCTCGTAGTAGGGCCACGTGCGCTCCCCGAACTCGGTGCCATCGCTGGACTCGTGCGCCATGTTTCCCCACCGGGCCTGGTCCTCCGAATGCAGCTGGGCAATCTCGGCCAGTCCGCCGTGGTGAAAGAGCGGCGGCTTGGGCTGGCGCTCGCTGGCCGTGAACTCGTTGGTGGAGCAGTCGTAGTCCGGCCCCCACGCCATGGGATCCACCCGCACAAGGTTGGTCACCGTGTGCATCTCCCGCTGCTCCCAGGTGGGCTGCATGTTCACCACCTCGCCGTACCCCACGAGGCTCGCTACCCAAAGTCCCGCCATTACATCCATGAACATGAGCCGCCGTATACAGGGGGAATGGGGGCAGTGTCTACGGGGAATTCAATCGGCAACAGCATTCCCAGGGGCCCCTTCGCCTGGAAGATGTTGACGTGTCAAGATAGAATTGACGGGAGGCCGGGGGAATTCCGATGAGACGAGCCGCGCGAAGGACAGCTTGGGGGAGCATCGGCTTGCTGTGCCTGGTCTGCAGTGCCTGCAGGACGGAGGCACCTGCGCCGCTTCCCGCCGTGGTTCACCCCCAGGCTCCACCCCCTCCACTCGTGCCTCCACCCGACACCCAGAAGATCCGCCAAGCCCTGACAAGGAGCGAGTCCTGGGTGGTCCTGGAACCCATGGAGGGAAGCGACCCCCAAGACCGCGGGCCCCTGGAGTCCCTCTTTGTGGAGACACAGTCCACCGACCTGCGCCAGGGCGCCGCCCGCCGCATGGTGGCCGACGAGGTCCAGAGCTGGCCCGCGGATCACCGCCGGGGCTTCTTGGCGGATCTGGCCCCTGCCGCCCTGGAGAACGCGCTCATGCACCAGGTCCCCCCGTCTGTCACCCTGGCTCAAGCTGCCTTGGAGAGCGGCTGGGGGCGCTCTGGGCTGGCACAACAACACAAGAACCTCTTTGGGGTGAAGGCCGGCTCGTCTTCCGCGGCGGTGGCCTTGCCCACCCTGGAGACCGTGGACGGCCACAGCCGCACCCAGCGCGAGCGCTTTCGCACCTACGACTCTTGGTCCGAGAGCCTCGCTCACCACGGCGCCCTGCTCTCACGGGATGACCGCTACGCCCACGCCCGGGACGACTGGCACGACTGGCGCACCTACCTCACCCTTGTTGCCCCCATTTACGCCACCGACCCACGCTACGCCGGATTGGTGGGAGCTATCGTGAACCGCTACGACCTGGATCGCTGGGACGACCTGGTCGTGGAGGCCGCCGCCGCCTCAAGGCTGGTAGAGCCAGGAGAGCTTGGCGAAGACGGAGGCCCCGAGGGGATCTGAACCGGCCAGGTCCTGGGTGATCGCCCCGCCCACGTAGAACGCCGTCCCGTGGTTCACCTGGTAGGAGAGCAACGCGCTGGACTCCAGGGACTCTCCCCAGGTGTCCCAGTCGGTGATCCACCGAACGCCCAGCTCCCTGGAGAGGTTCAGGTTGGCGTGCAGGCGGTGGAGCAGGGTGGTGTAGACCGCTTCGGAGGTGGCCTCCTTCCCGAACCGCTCCGCCACCAGCATGTACTCGGCGCTCATGCGATCCAGCAGCGACTGGGACAGGCTCACGGAGCCGCGCCAGCCAAAGCCTCGGTAGAGATCATCCAGGGTCTCCGCATCGTAGTGGGGCTGGGGACCGACACGCCAGGAGAGGTTCAGGTCGGTAAACGGGGTGGGGTCCACCGCCAGGAACCCTCGAAATCGCCACAGGTCGAACTCTTCCCCGAAGAACGTCTCCTTCTCCGCGCTCGCCCGCATGCGCGTGTAGGCCCGGTCCCCAATCATCGCTTCGAGCTTGGGACCGGCCGATGCCTCCACCAGTGCTCCGTCCATGTCCACCAGGGCCGTGGTCTGCAGTCCCGGCCCCAAAAGGCGCAGGGGCCCAACCTCCGTAAGTTGGAATTCCAAGTCCGCCATTCCCCCCATGCGCCCCACATCCTTGAGGTACCCGTTCTCGGTGCGAAATCCGGGGGTCACGCCGAACTGCTCCAGGGACAGGCTCATCTGCTCGGCCGTGCGCTCCACCTGCACACTCCACGCCGATCCGGTGAGCGACTCTCCGTCCTCCGTGTCGGTCTGGCTCGCGAGCCCCTGGGCGTAGATCCGCACCTGCTCTCCCACCTGCATCGCCCCATCCAGCGCCCCCACCCGGTTTCCGAGAGGGTCGTCCCCAAGCAGCTCTTTGTCGCTCACCATGCCGCCGATGCTCCGCCCCCGGTCCAATTCCCGCCGGGTCCGCACCACGTGCACCAGGGACTGGCGCCCCTCCACCGTTTCCTCCCCCCAGCCCGGCAGGGCCTCGCCGGTGGCATAGTCCATGAAAATCGAGCTGGGCGCGGGCGACAAGTCCCAGGAACCCAGCCCGCCAAAGGCCCAGCCTCCCTGGCGCCCGGTCATCTTGTACCCGACCAGCGGGTCCGCCACGGAGCGGCTGTAGAACATGTTGATCGGCGTGTCATAGAGGTCCGCCCCCTCCAGAAAAAACGGCCGCTTCTCCTCGTAGAACAGCGGGTACTTTACGTTGGCCTCGACCTTCTGTGCATCGGCCTCAATCTGGGAGAAGTCCGGGTTCAAGGCGAAATCCACTGTAAGGGCGCTGGTGAGCCCCACGCGCCCGGAAAACCCCGGATCCGCGCTCCAGGCCCCTTCGGTGAGGTCTCCAGACCCCACAAGCGTCGGCTGCAGTTCCAGGTTTCGTCGCGGGGGCGGGGGGGTGATCGGCCCCAGGGTGGCTGCCTGTTGCAGGATGCCCGCGGTCTCCCTGGACAAGAGGGGCCACGCGTTCACCGTCCAGGGCTTGGGGGTGAAGTGGGACAGGATAATTCCCCACTGTTGGCTTTCGGCTTCTCCGTAGCGCAGGCTGCGAAAGGGAATGGCCATCTCCACGGTGTAGCCATCCTCGTGGGTTACCCCAGCGCTCTGAAAAACCGCATCCCAGGAGAGTGAGTGCATCCAGATGTGCTCTCCCTCAATGAAGATGCCGTCGGCCTGAACGCCGGAAGGGGTGCTGCGAAAGACCGCCGCCCGCTGAGCATCTCCATACGTGTCCAGGGTCACCCCCACCCAGTCGTGAAAGAGGGTGTCGTCCCGGGGCACAAGGGTCTGGATGAGCGGGGTTCCGTCGAGCTTTTCCACGTCGAACGCCACGTAGAGCGCGTCTTCGTCGTAGGCGATCCTGGCCCGGGCCCTGGGGTCGGGCTGGCCCGCGATCGGGCGAAAGGAGGTGAAGCCTTCGACCCAGGGCACCGCCTCCCAGGCGGACTCGTCCAAGACCCCGTCTACCTCGATGGGGTCCTGAACGCGGGTGGGGGCGAGGGTCTCAGCCGCGAGGGCTGCGGGAAGAATCCAGAACCACATCGACACACCGTAGCGCATCGTGGCGGCGCCGGGTGCTCACCACCAGAGCCAGTCCCGCGAGCAGCGCTCCGATCTGCAACGCGCCCGTGTGGCTGCATCCACTGGTGGCGGCGCAGCCGGCGATGGCCTCGCGCTCCACGTCGTCGTCTTCCCAGTCGGTTTTATCTGTGTCGTCCGGTTCGGATGTGCCGGTGTCGGTGTCGTTGTTCGTGTCCCAGTTCCGCTCGCACTCGCCTCCGTTCTCCACCATGCCCACCCCGCAGACCGGCAGGAACTCCTCGAGGTCCTCCACGTACTGGATGAACCGGATCTGGGTGCTGTCGCTGTCCCCCGACTCGTACAGCACGAGGTCCTGGGCGATGTCGTCCGGGCCATAGCGCATGTGAATCCGGGACAGGTAGGCCTCTGTTGCGCTGCCCGTGAACCCGAATGCCTGGACCTCCTCATCGGAGATGGGTTCCTCGGCGCAGGGGTCGCAACTGGCGCTGCTCCAGCCGTACTCCAGGAGCCACTTGGGGGCGCCGGTGGTGGCGACCGCGGCAGCAAACTGGGCTTCGTAGAAGACGCCAAATGCCTCCGCATCCGGGATGTCGTGCATGCACTCATCCTCGATGGTGGCCTCGTCGTAGTTGGTAATACTGATGCGGCCGTTGTCGCTGACGGCGTACAGAATCAGGTCCTGCTGGCCCGGGGAGTTCACGGTGCCCAGGCGAATGGGCAAACCGAAGGCTGCGCTGTCATAGCCAAAGCGGAACGGCGGCAGGTAGGTGGCGCCGTCTGGCACCGCGTCCAGGGAGACCCGCGCCGCCAGGAAGAACTGCCCTCCGTCGATGTAGTCCTGGAGGATCGGGCTGGCATCGGCGGAGATTTCGTACCCATGTCCAAGGAGCCAGGCCACGAGCCCATCGCTTCCGCCGTTGGCGGAGAGGACCTGAAAGTCGTAGGCCCCCACGCTGAATTCGGCTTCCACGGTGACGTTCAGGTCGGACTCTGAGCTGCCCCCTCCGCCAGTGTCGGCCTGGGTGGCGGCGTCGTAATAGTACCGGTTCACGAAATCATCGCAGGTGTAGCTCACCAGCCTGGGGCCCGAGTAGCCGTCCAGTCGGCCGATGAGGTCGGCGTCCACCAGGGCCACATCGTCCGCGGAGAGCACCTCGGGAACGGGAATCACGAGGGCGAAGTTGTCGAACCCACCCTCGAAGTCGTTGGCCATGGTGAGGGTGGTGCGCGTCCCCTGCCGCACCACCACCATCTGGCTGGCGTTGTTGTAGAGGGAGGCCCCGGCCTGGCCCACGTAGGTGCCGCAGAAGGCGTGGGCGGTTCCGGGGGCTGCCATGGCCAGCAAAGAGAGAAGTCGAATCATGAGAATCTCCTTTGGGCTTCTCGCCCGGTGGGCCGCGGCCCTAATCGCAGAGGCGCCCTTCCCAGGGTTCCTCGTTGTTGCCCTCATCACATTCCTTCCAGGCGCCGTCCCAGGTCGCCCAGTTTCCCCCGTCCACGTGGATCGCCAGGTGGGAGAGGTCCACATCGCTCACCCCCTGGATCTCCAGGCGAATCGAGTCTGAAAGCTCGCCGGCTTGGAGCCCCCCGGACAGCACCGTGCTCTCCAGCACCACGACCTCGCTCCCGTCGTTGGCATCCAGCACCATGGATATCTCCACGTCTCCAGGCACATCCGCCAGCCCGCGGTTGCCCGCCTGGATCCAAAAGACGATCCGGTCCTCCATGCACTCCCCGGTGCACACATCCGTCCACTCGCCAAAGAGGTCCGGCGCCAGCAGGCCGCTGCTGGCGGTGACGGCCCCGGAGCGGAAGTTGTTGAAGGTGGCCCAATTCCTTGCGGGAGCATCGGGGATGGAGCCGTCGTCGTTGATGTTTGTGATGTGGTAGGCGTATTGGTTCCAGATGCGGCGGCCTGCAGCCCAGTCGTCGCTGACGCTCTTGAACAGCTTGAGCCCCTGGTTGGTGGAGTTGTTGTCTGCACCATCGGGGGGCGCACCCGGGCTGACGATCTCGGCAATTCCGTCGCCATTTGCATCGGCCACCACCGCGTATTCCATGTGGGTGGGGCTTTCGTGCATGTCCGAGCACATCTTTGGACTTCCGCTGTCGCCGGCGTAGATCCAGATGCGGGTCTGGTCGATGAGCAAGAGCTCCGTGACGCCGCCCCCATCAAAGTCAAAGGCGGTCAGCCCGATGCGGCCGGACTGGTCGGTAAAGCCGGTGCAGTTGTGGCAGTCCGTGTTGCAGGCGTTGGGGTTGTTGTTGACGGACCACATCTCCGTGCCGTCCCCATCGAAGACCACCAGCTTGGCCGTTGTGACCACCGCGACCTCGGGCTCCCCGTCCCCGTCGAAGTCTGCGAGGGTGGGGGCCCCGGACGCGGTGGCTCCTGATACACGTTGTGACCACAGGATGGTGCCATCGCTCGCGCTCTGGGCCCGGACCTCACCATGGGAGCTGACGACGATCTCCGGCTCGCCGTCCCCGTTCAGGTCCGCCACCGCCGGGTAGCCGTCGGCCTCGCCGATCTCCCAGATGGAGTCACCGGTCATGGTGTAGAGGGCGTTGCCCACCACCAACTCCTGCTGGCCGTCTCCATCCAGGTCTACCGGAAAAGAGGCGGTGCCCCTTTGGCCGCCCTGTCCGAGGCCGCCGGCACCCAGGATGTTTCCGTCTGCATCCAAAATGACCCGCCCGACGGTGATCTCCGGAGCGCCCTGGCCATCCATGTTGGCGATAGCCGGGTAGTCCGAGTCGCTGGAGATGTGGCTTCCCACCGAGTCGGAGGTCCAGATGAGGTGGCCATCGTGCTCGAAAAGCAGGACCTTGTCGTCGGCGGAGATCGCGACGATCTCCACGATGCCATCTCCATCCAGGTCCCCTGCAGCCAGGCCGCCCTGGGGCTGCAGGTTGATGTCGCCTGCGCTCCAGTGTTCCGTCTTGTCATCTCCGGACACGGCCCGCAAGATGCCCCGGCCTTCCCGGTAGCTGATGGCCAGGATGTCTGGAGTGTCCAGGTCGTCGATGTCCCCGTCGCCGTTGTCATCGGTCACGCTGGCCACGATGGGAGCCATGGCGATGCCGCTGTGCTCGGCGTCCTCCTGAAAGCGACTCAAGGACCAGTCCAGGATGTTGCCCACGTTGCCCATTTCCTCAGGAAACTCGCAGAAGGGGTCTTCCTCCACGGGCTCGCCGCCATAGGTGCGCTCAAAGCAGCTGCCGTCGGTCGGGTCCTTGCCCCGGCCAAATCCATAGTCAGAGCAGGCGATGGACAGCCCTGCGCAGAACAAGGCGACAGGAGCAAGGGGGACTCGGCCGATTTGGCTCATGTGCGGCGCTCCAACCCTGGACCCATCGCAGCGTAGCACACCCGTGCGGGGCCCGTGGATCCAAGCCATTCTTCCCAGGATTCCGGGGTGTTCCAGGACAAGAGCACCTCTGGGGTCGAGGCGGTCACCGGGGGAAGCTCTCCCAAGCTGCGCAGGCCTTCCGGCAGGGGAACGTTCTGCTGAATCCGTTGGAGGAAAGGGGTGTCCAAGCAGATGGGGTGGCCCGGTTGGCCTTCGTGACACAGGGTGCCGGGGCCTTGCCGGCCCAGGAGGGCTTGGAGGTCACCGGGCAGTACGGGGGGGGTGTCCACGGGGGTGACCACGACGCGCCTGGTCTGAATGCGATGCAGGGCGCAGCGCAGGGAATCAATGGGCCCGGTGGTGTTCCAGTCGGGGTTGTGGACCAGATTCGCGGCCTCTCCAATGACCTCTTCCAGGGCGTCGTGGTGGGCTCCGGTCACCACCATGACCGGTGCACACAGGGTGCCAAGAGCCTGCACGTGGGCCATGACCATAGCCGGTGCGCCGTCGCTGCAAAGGAGCCCCTTGCACCTCCCCATGCGCTGGGAGGCGCCGGCCGCAAGAATGATGGCGGGGGTGGTCACCCCCGGAGATTGGCCGGGTCCGCGTCGGTATGCAAGGGGGGCGTGAACGCTTTTCTCTCGTGGCAGGCTCCTCGGATCTGGTACAGTTTCAAGCCTCGGGGAGGGTGGCAATGGACCTGGACCTGTGGCTTGACGCGGTGCTTCCGGAATGCGGGCTCTTGGAGAACGCCGAAGAGGTGCTGCGTCTCGTGCCCGATCTGGCAAGCGATGTACCTGTTTGCCAGGACTTGCCCCTGGACGACGAAAGCTCGTCCCAGGAGTGGGGGTTCCCGGTTCGTTTTTCCCATCCGCTGCGAGCGGTGCTGGCCCCCTACCTCCTGAAGTCTTTGACCGATTTCCTCGGGGATGGGCAGCCTGAACATCCGGACATGCTCACCCCGGAGAAGCTCGGACGGGAGCCACTCGTGGGAACGCTCGTGGGGCTCCTGGGGGAGGCGTCTCTCCACGGGCCGCGCTGTGTGAGCGGTGTGCTCCTGGAGTTTGCGCGGCAGTCCTCGGCGCTGCTTTGGGGGGATGAAGCCGAAACCAAGGAGGCCGCAGGTGCAGGCACCGTGGGTTTGGATGCCAAGGCCAAGGAGCTCTCGGACCTGGCACCCCGGGACCAAGGTCGTGTCCTGGGCCAGATGGCGTACTCCTTGTGCGGAAGACTGTCCGCTGCCATGCAGCTGGCCCAGCGGTTCCACAGTGACGTGGCGCCGACGCGTTTCTACCAGGCGTTGGTGAAGAACAAGATGGCTCTGGTGGTACCTGCGCAGGCTTTTGAGCCCGGCCTGCACCTGCCCCTGGTGGCGGGCCTGCTAGATCTCGCCGTGGATGACGGCTTGCTGGTGGGCATTCACCTGGCGGTGTCGGCCGCTGCAAAGGAAGGCCTGGAGGGCCAGGGGGGGGCGCAGGCGCTCTTTCGTGGGCTGGCCGGGGGGCGAAAGTCGACCACAAGCATGGCCCTGGAAGAATCCATCGCCATCTGGGCGCTGCATGGGCTTTCGGACCTGGTGGGGGTTCGACAGCTCAAGAAAGAAGGGCTCACGGGGAAACAAGCCAAGGCCATCCTCAAGGGGGAGGGGGCGGGGTCTGCGGTGGCCTTGTACGCCGGGGTGGGGGAGACCCTGCGCACCTGGGACCTACTGGCCAGTCTGGCGCAGCGCTCGACCCCGATCTGGCGCTTGGGCAGGGATGTCCTGTCTACCCATGGAAAGCTGAAGGAGTCTTTGAAGTGGGAGGTGCTTGTGCCCCGCGGGGAGGCGGCCCAGGTCGAGGCGTCCGTGGTGTTGGTGCGGCTGGGGCCTGCGCGGTCCCAGGTGTTGGCCCGGGCGGAGAATGGCCAGCGGGCGGCGTGCATGCTTGCATTGGCGGGGGTCTGGCAGGAAATGGTGGTGCGAGCAGAGGAAATGGGGGGGCTCGCCGGCACAGTGGGGGACGACGGGGTGGCGATCTTTATGAGGGAGCGGGAAGCGGATGCGTTCGCTCGTGCCGCCGAGGGGCGGCTTCAGCCGCCCATTCGCATTGACCTGGAACCCATGGACAAGCCGCTTGCGCTGCCGGGCCGCGCGTCTTTTGAGGTCCACACAGGTCGTGGAGGGGTGCTTGGGGGGTGGTCAGGGGAGCGTCTTTTGGTGTGGGGTGAGGCGCTGTCTGTTCTTCGCGGAGGGGCGAAACAGCCCTCTGGGGGTTCTTCTGGACGGGCTTTGGAGCCGGGAATGCAGCTCCTGACCGAGCCCACCGACGAGGCGCCACGGCCCGAAGAAGGGATGTTTGTGACGCCGGAACATCTCTCGGACCAAGGGAGGCTCATGGGGGATTCCTCGAACGATCCATTTGCCGATCCTGCACTGGAGACGGTGGACGAGTTCTTCCTGCCGCCGCCTCAGGACATTCTGGGGGATCTCGCGGAGCTTCCGCCGGGCAGCGATGCCTCCCCAGCGGAGAACGTACATCCCTTGCTGGAGAAGTTCAGGGACTACATCACCTGCCCGGAAGTGGGGGGGCACGTGGTGTTCGGTTTGCCGAAGAACGGGGAGTTGGTGGACCGACACACCTACCTTGATACCGGCGAGCCCCAGGATGCCTACACCGCCTTTGTCATGGACAAGGCCCGAGAAGGCTACGAGCCCCAGGAGAACCTGGCCGGGGTCATTCCCGAGGCCAGGCAGCCTTTGGACATGAACTTCCTGCAGCGAGCCCTGGATGCATGCGAAGGGCAGCCTTCTGGGTAGTGCCGAAGGCCCCTCGCCCGGATAGTCCAGCACCAAGGAGGCTGCGGTGTTTGGCGCCCTGATGTTGCTCCGGGTCGTGGTTGCGGGGGAGCTCGTAGGGATCCAGGTCACTGTGGCAAAGGACCTGCCGGATGGGGATACGTTCGGGCCTGATGAACAGGCCTCTTTGGGGGTGGGCCCAGATTTCTCCTTGCACCACTTCCAGCCGCTCATTGCCGACTGGGTGGCCCTGCGAAGCAGCTTGTCGCGAAAGACCGCGGAAGGTGTGGCCCGCGTGGTCTGGGAGGATGACGACGGAACGGCGTATACGATCGCTGATCACGGCGCAGATCTCTCTTGGACCCGGGCCGGCACCGGTCTGGAGATCGCCCTGCCGGGTGCGGGCCGCGGGGAGCCTTATCTCGGGACCTCCCTGGGGCTTGGGGTGGTTCGAATGCGACAGGCCGTCGGATCGGAGTCCGAGGACCTGCCGGCGTGGCCGTACCTGTACGAGTCTGGCTGGGAGTTGGACGAAGATCCAGAGGCCTTGGCGGCCACCACCACCCAGCTCCTTCCCGATGCATCCGTGTGGTTGGGATTGCGCTTTTCCATCAGTGATTCTATGGCGTTCGGCCTCGAGTCGGGCTACACGGTGTGCCACGTTCCGTCAGCCAGTCCAAAATCCAGCCCCTACCTGTTCCAGGTAGAGCGTTCAGAGTTCGGTCTGAACGTTTTTCGGCTGGGAGCCGTGCTGCAAGTGGAACTCCCAGGGTGATCCCATGAAGCTCTATCGTCTCAAGATTCCCGAAATCGCCCACACGGTGATCGACCGCCTCTGCAACGATGGTGACATCGAGGTGACCATGGAAAACCGCTCAGAAGCCGAGCAGGACCTGGTCTCCATCATGGAGGAGTTTCTTCGCAGGGACTGGGACCTCCGGGAGAAGGTGCGCGAGAATATGGCAAATGGCGGCATCGGGTACGAGCAGTATGGAAAGATTCGGGGCCAGATGGCCGAGGAGTGGCACCACCCCACCGGGGATGACGTGGAGCGCTTCATGGCGCGGCAGTTCATCGAGAATTTCATGATCAGCCGGTTTGTGGAGGAGGTCTACACGGAGGACGGTCAGCTCTGGCGCAAGACCCTGAAGCTCATCACCGACCACGATGTGGACGAGCGTGAGCTGCGGGACGAGGCGCGGGAGCAGATTAAGAACGTGGCTGAGGGGACTGTCGAGTACGAGATGGCCTTTCAGCGGTCCCTCCGATCCGTGAAGAAGCGCCGGGGTCTCATCTGATCGCCGCCTGGGTTCAATGGGCCCTTCTGGCTGGGTGCACGGTGTCGGAGGAGACTCCCGTATTGGGCGTGGAGGCGATTGAGGGGGCTGCGACCCGTCCCGAGCCGGTGGTGGATACCCCGCCGATTGCGGTCAAGCCCGCGGATCCGGGACCGGTGTCCCTGGAGCTCACCTGGAAGGGGTTGGGTGTCCTGCACCAGGGCTACTTTTCGGATGCCGAGGCCGCGACCGTGCTGGCAGTAGAGCTTGGGGAGACGGTGGGACGTCGTCCGCTGAACCTGCAGATCGGCTGGGATTCTGAGGTGCACGAAGGTTCGATTCGCCTGGTTCTCGCGGGCAACGAGCTTCCGGGCCTCTTCGCGGGCAACCGTGTGCAGACTGCGGCCCTGGTGCCCCTGACCCGGGCCTTGGCTGGGTACCGGGATGCGGTGGCTGGCCGGTTCGATGTCCGGGTTTTGAGCTTTCGCGTGTCTGTGGGTGTGGGAGATCGCTGTGAGGTCCAGGTTGTGGGGGCTCATCCACCGAATGGTACTCAGCTCTCGGAATGCAAAGACTCCCTGCGGAAATGAAATGGCCCCGTCGCACTTTGCGAACAAGGCCATTCATTGGGTCGGTGACTCGTGTCAGGCTGCCAGCACCTCCTGGAGCTCTGAGCTCAGGCGGCGCTTCATCCTGGAATGAAGCTGCGAGACGCGGCTCTCGGTGATTCCGAGGACTTCTCCGATCTCGCGGAACGTGAGTTCCTGAAAGTAGTACATTTCCACAATCTGGCGCTCGCGCTCTGGGAGCGACGAGACGTGGTTGCGGACCAGTCCGCGGAGGTGGTTTCGGGTGGCCGCCTCCAGTGGGGTTGGTTCCTCTGACTCGAGACTGTTTCCAATGGTCTCGTCATCGACCCTCTCCTCCTCCATGGAGACGAGGGTGCGGACAGTGGCGCCTCGGATCAACTCCGAGAGGCGGTCCTGATCGATGCCGAGGTGCTTTGCGACCTCTTCATGGTTGGGCTCGCGTCCAAGATCGTGGGCAAGCGCCTTTCGCGCCTCCACAATCCGGCTGTACCGGTTGCGGACGGAACGCGGCACCCAGTCCGCCTTGCGGAGCTCGTCAAGAATGGCGCCCTGCACGCGGATGCGGGCATAGGCGGCAAAGCTCACGGAGCGGGACTCTTCGAACCGATCGACGGCATCGATGAGGCCCAGAGTGCCGATTGCGACGAGGTCATCTGCCTCGATGCAGCTTGGGTAGCGGCTGACCATCCTGTAGGCCACTCGACGCACCATCGGGTAGTGCTCGAGAATGAGTTGGTCTCTGTCTTCTTGTGTAATTCTTGCGGTATTCGCCATGGGGGGACTCCTTCTCTCTCTGGCACCCACAGAACAAAGCAAGGCGCGTGCCAACAGGCGAACCCTTGTGGTTTGGCGTCATCCCGGGGGGCGGCGGGAGGGAAGCGTATGCTTTTTCACCCCCTTTCCAACCGGGGGGTCGGGGAGGATACGCTTTGCAGCTTTGTGCTGGGCGGCCCCGTCTTCCCCCTCTGAATCGGATCGGCGACACCGTCTCTGCACCCCTTGTGGTCAAGGCGTGGGAGCGGCTCGCAGCTCGATGCCGGGAGGCATCTCTTCTTGGTCCGCCAGGCGCAGGATACGGCCGCCCATTGCTGTGAGGGCCACGTTTTTGTTGATCTGTTGTTTGTCTAGGCCCCACAGCACAAAGGACCCGTAGTCCGGGTGTCCCGGGTACCACTGGAAGTTGTCTCCGTGGATCAAGGAGAGGCGGTAGCGCCGGTTCACTTGGGTGTCGTAGAAGTCCAGGGTGGGGGGCACGACTTCCGACGGAACCCAGTGAGGTTTTTCTTCCTTCCACTGTTCTTCTCGGGCTTTTTGGCGACGCTGCCCTGCTTCGGATGCGTCCACCTTGCCCTTGGGCTTGAAGGTGGAGATTGGGTCACCCAAGGTCTCCAGTGACACAAGCCGACCGTTGGGATGTACCGTTCCGCGTGTGGCGTCCTCAAAAGTGTGCAGGACCTCCCCGGTGGATCCCTTGGCTACCGTCACCTTTTTTCCCACACCCCAGGCCACCTGATCCACGCCTGCGGTGTAGGTGAAGGTGTCCAGTTTGCCGGTCCACCAGGGGAAGGCAGGCGCAACCTTCATGGTGGTGAAATCAGCCCGGAAGGCGGAGCGCTCTCCCCCCTTGGGTGTGGCCGTGAACAGGACCTGGTCGGCCTTCCCCGCGGGCTGCAGTTCTGCGGGAAGGGTGAGGTCAGTCAGGTCCAGGGTCTTCACGGACTCGTCAGAGCGGTTGTAGAGGGCCAGGTGCGGGTGCTTCTGGGTCTCCGTTTCTCCAACAGGGATGACCATCACGTCGTTGGCCAGCCAGGTGGCGTTATGCGCTGGAAGCCCTGTGGGCAGCTCGTAGATCGTCTTCTCTTCGGCATTCATCACGTAGCCGATGTAGGTGAGCTGAAAGTAGATATAGATGCCGTCCGGGGACCAGGCGAAGTGTTCGAAGGGGTTGGCGCCACAGTTTTCAAAGGCTGTCTGGATGCCGTGTCGTGCCGTGAGAAAGCTGATCTCGGCCGGGTCACAGTCCTTCCAGACCTCCTGAATGGAGCTGGTGAGGCTCTTCTGCTCGTACATGGCGTCTCGATCGCACCCCGGAAGAAGGGCGATGATCAAGGTGAGTAAGGAGACGGGACGCATTTCTTTCTCCGGATTCCCCCTGCGACCACCATTGCCAGGAGTGCAGGCAAGCGCGAGGGGGGGTGGGGGACGCTGCCGCAGAGAGAGACCGGTATGAGCTCTACCTTGCCGATGGGATCGGCATCCGCGGTGTCCCACTCTCCGGTATCCGGTGGAGCGCCTGTGTCCAGCCCTGCCTGCCCAAGGACGTCGAGAACGGCCAATTCCACTCCGCTCGAAAGAATCCAGAGGTCCAGACCTCCGGACAGCCCCGAGACATCCACCTCCAGCTGGTTGGCATCCTGGGAGATGACTGGAAGCTCGTGGGCGGATCGCTCCTGGCCCCACAGTCCCAGCACGCGGGTCCCCAGTCCGAAGCCCTCCCCCTGGAGACGGGCGGTGTTCTCCTCCAATTCCACCGACTCGATGCCGACCCGATCGGACAGGGCTCCTGCAAAGACGGCACGTGGATAGGCGAGGTTCTCTGCGACGACGGTGTAGGGGCCGGTCACAAGAGAGGACGGGTTCACAGGGTAGCCTCTTGGCTCTCGCTCCAGCTCCACGGTGTTCACCCCGGGGCGCACCAGGCGAATGCGGTCGGGCTGGGGGTCGGTGCCGGGAAGTGACAGAAAAACGGTCTCGTGGCCCATGGAGAGGAGCTTGGGCTCCACGGCACCGCTTGACAGCCCTTGCCTCGCCAGCGGCACCTCCAGGAAGAGGGACTCGTCCTCTTGCAGATCCAGGTCCAACTGAAAGACCTGGTAGCCGGGGGCCATGACACGCAGGGAGTAGGGGCCGGGCTCCAAGACCCGGGCAAACCCGCCGTCCACCGGGTCAGACGCAAAGGGAGGCGATGCCCCCAGGACCTCAAGCAGGGCGGGAATCGGTTGGCCACTCTCGGCGTCGAGGGTCTGGCCATGAAGGGGGGTCGGGGTGGAGAGCCAGGCAGCAATGCCTGGCAGGTGATCGGCCACGGCTTCTTCCAGGATGTCCTGGGCTGGAGTCTTCTGAAGGCTGACCTCCAGGGTGTAGTCCAGGATGCCCAGCATGCCGTAGGACCAGTCGTTGGTGTCCCCTCGCGTGGTGTACCAGGCGGCGCCGTTGGTGAGCCAGAAGCCCTCCTGGGTGCAGGCCTCCAGGTACCGGTTGCCAAAGGCCTCCAGGAGTGCTGCATCCACGGTGGCTGCCTCGCTGTAGTTCCAGACGTAGCCGAGGTTCGTGGCACCCGAGTGAGCGCTCAGGCCCGCGAGAAAGGACTCTTGAAGGGAGAGGGAGCGCACCGCGCGGGATTCAGGTTCAGAGAAAGGGAACGCCCCGGAACGGTATTCAGTCTCACTCCACCGGTAGCTGTAGTTGCGGTTCAGGTCGACTCCGATCGCGTTGAATCGGCTGCCGTTGGCGACCCCATCCGGATTGACGTGAGGCACGACAACGACCTGCCGGTCTTCCAACAGGCCCTCAAATCCTTCTTCGTCGTCCAAAAGGGCCCGGGCAGCCTCCAGCATCAACTCGGCGCTGGAGAGCTCGTCTCCGTGGTGGGCCCCCAGCAAGCGCCAGGAGGATCCCGTTGCCGTCCCCATTTCGAGTGCCAGCAGGGGGCGACCGCCCGCGGACTCGCCGATCTCGAACAAGCGGGTCCGGTCCGGGTGTGCCGTGGCCAACAGGGCCAAGGCATCGTTCATGGCCTCGGGAGAGTGAATTTCTCCGTCGAAGAACGCGGGTGCCCGGTGGTCGCTGCGCCGATCCTTGAGAGAGAACCCGTTCGCCGCCAGGGAGTCCAACTCCTCCCGGGTGCCCATGACCCGGACCCATCCGTCCGCAATCCCCTCTCCGAAGCCCACGGGCTGTTCACGAAGTCGGGCACGGTCCGCGGGCGAGGGAGCGTGGACCCAGGCCTCCCCGACGGTTTCCGTCGGAGGTGCAGCGAGGGCAAGGGCCAGGGGAAAGAGGACTGCCACGACCTGGCACTCTACTCGTTGCGGGTTGCGGTTCGCCGTCCCTTCACGGCGCCTCGGCCACGACGGGTTCGTCTTCCAGTTGCGGAAGCCACTCTCCCCGGGTCTGCGCGAAGGCCGCCTTCTCGGACCGGGGGAGGGGACGGGTCGTGGGAAGCTTGACCGTCATGGGGTTGACCTGTCTGCCGTTCTTCAGGAACTCGTAGTGCAGGTGGGGTCCCGTGGCGAGACCGGTAGAGCCCACCGTTCCAATGACCTGCCCCTGCTTGATCTTCTGCCCTCGCTTCACCTTGATACGGTTCATGTGGGCATAGCGGGTGCTGTAAGGGCCCGGGTGGCTCACCTTCACCAGCTTGCCGTAGCCCCCCGAGAGGCCAGCATGGACCACCACACCGTCTCCCACGGCGCGAATCGGAGTGCCGCGAGGGGCGCCGAAGTCCGTTCCCAAGTGGGCGCGGTTACGCTTGAGGACCGGGTGAAATCGCTTGCGGGTGAAGCTGGATGTGACCCTTGAGAATTCCAGGGGGGAGCGCAGGAAGGGTCGTTTGGTCGCCTCTCCTTCTGGACCGTACCAGTCGGCCTGCCCCTTGGCATCCACATGGCGCAGCGCGGTGTAGGACCTTCCGTCGTTCTCCAGGCGGACAGCGTGGTAGTCGTCCAGCCGAACGGCCTCCCCGTGGTTGAGCAGCTCGTCCGCCACAAGAATCACCCGGGCTCCTGCCCGGAGTTCGGTGTTGAAGTCCACCTCCCACTGAAAGATGCGAGAGAGACGCACGATGTCCCCGGGGCGCAGTCCAGCGGACATGGCGGCTTCCCACAAGGTGCTGTCCACAGAGATGATGCGCCGGGTCACGGCCCGCTGGTAGGTGACTGTTTCCACGTCGGCTGTGGCGCCGGCCACAGCAGGCCACAAGACCAAAGTGCGGTCCTCATCCAGGGGGTATCGAATGGACAAGGGAGCCATGGTGGCCTTCAACTGGCGAATCACAAGGGTGCGACCCACCCGGATGTGGCTCAAGTCGAAAAAGGGCCCGGCGGCCTGCAGCAACGAGGGCACGCCGGTGATGCCGTAAGTGGCCATGATGCCACCAAAGGTCTCTCCGGACAGGACTTCGTGGCGGGTGACCTCCACAAGGGCCCGTGGTTCCGGCGGCACATCGAACACAGCGGGCGTCTCCGCCAAAGAGGCACGAATCCCCTGGCCGAGTAGACAGATGGTGCCCAGTAGGGCCGCGGCAAAGAAGATTCGAATCAGAGACATGACACGTCAACAAGGAGGGAAGACAATGACGTGAGGAAGGGATCTCCATCGTACCGGAATGACCCGCAGAATGCCAGCGAATCCACGAGGGAAATCGCCCTCGGGTCCAGAAGATCTCCCGCGCTACTCGTCGACGGGGACCATCCAGATTTGCTCAGGTCGCACGCCCAGCTGCTTCAAGGCCCGCTCATATCGCTCTGCTACCGGTCGCTCGAGCACCAGGTCTGCATCAATGTCCGAATAGAGCCAGGAGCCCAGGGTGATCTCGCTCTCCAGCTGTCCGGGGCCCCAGCCGGCGTACCCCAAGCACAGGTGGTAGGGCGTCTCACCCCGAAGGATGGTCTGGAGCATCTCCCTTGACGGGGAGACAGAGAGCTTGCGGTCCAGGGTCCATCCGACCCCGCTCCCGATTTCGCCTGGGAAGACCACAAACCCGGAAGCCTGTTCCACGGGCCCGCCCCAGAGCACTGCATCGTCCAGATCGCGGTCTGTGTCAAACTCAAACTCGTCGACCACTTCTCCAACGGTGAGGTCCGTGGCCCGGTTGATCACAACCCCCAGAGCCCCCTGTGCGTCGTGGTGGCAGAGCAACAGCACGGTGCGCTCAAAGTTCGGGTCGTGCATCTGCGGAGATGCGATCAGGAGCCCTGGAGGCTGCTCCCCGCTCATCCAGATGCCGGGAGGGCCTGGGCCACCTCGAGGGCGTCGCCCAGCCCTTGCCGAATGATCTCCTCGGTGATCACCACTTCCTTGATGTCGTCACAGGAAGGCACCTCGTACATGATGTCGAGCATCACGTTTTCCAGGATGGTTCGAAGTCCTCGCGCCCCTGCCTTGCGGCTCGCGGCCTTTTCTGCCACAGCCCGCAGCGCCTCGTCTGTGAAGGTGAGCTTGACCTTCTCGAACCGGAACAGCTTCTGGTACTGGCGCACCAGGGAGTTTCGCGGTTCTTTCAGAATGTGGGTCAAGTCGTCTACGCTCAGCGGCTCCAGAGAGGCAAGCACCGGCAGACGACCGATAAACTCGGGAATGAGCCCGAAGGTCTGAAGATCCTCGGCCTTGGCCTGGGCCAGAAGGTTCTTCTCCTTCTCGGTCTTGCCGTCGTCGTCGGTGACAAAGCCCACCCGTCGCCGTCCCATGCGATCCTCAATCAAGCGGTCGATTCCTTCAAAGGAACCGCCGCAGATAAAGAGAATGTTCGTGGTGTCGACCTGTACGTACTCCTGGTTTGGGAGGCGCTTGTTCCCGCGCACCTGGATGTTCGCCACCGTGCCTTCCAGGAGCTTCAAGAGCGCTTGTTGGACGCCTTCCCCGCTGACGTCTCTCGAGACGGACCCCGCCGAGGTCTTTTTGGCCAGTTTGTCGATTTCGTCGATGTACACGATGCCCCGGCAAGCCCGCTCCAGGTTGTTGTTGGAGGCCTGGTACAGATTGAGGATGATGTTCTCGACGTCCTCACCGACGTAGCCGGCCTCTGTCAGGGTCGTGGCGTCGGCGATGACGAAGGGAACGTCCAGAAAGCGGGCCAGGGTTCGGGCCATTAGGGTCTTGCCGGTTCCTGTGGGACCCAACAGGAGCACGTTGGACTTCTGGATTTCAACTTCTGAGGTGCCGGCGTTCTGCTTGTTGGACTCGACCCGCTTGTAGTGGTTGTAGACAGCCACGGAAATCTGCCGCTTGGCCATGTCCTGGCCTATGACGTACTGGTCCAGAAATGCCTTGATTCGCGCCGGGGGTGGAATCTTCTGGTGGCCCCAGGAAACCGGGCGTTGTTGGGAGTTGTCCCGGATAATGTCCAGGCACAGCTTGATGCACTCGGAACAAATGTAGACGTTGGGTCCAGCAATGATCTTGTCCACCTCTCTCTGCGGTTTGTGGCAGAAAGAGCAGGAAAGCCCGCTCGGATTGCTGTATTTTCCCATCCTCAGTCCCCGTAGGCAGGTGCACGCGACGCCCAATAAGAGCATAGCGTTCAGCAGAACTCTACGTCAATGAAGTCGGCACCAAGAACCCGTACCATGAGCCTTCATGCCGTGTTTTTCAGGGGATCTTCATCTGAATTTCCTCTTCGACCCCACCGTTGTCCGCGCCGATCAATCTGAAAAACCTGTTGGGTCGGACCTTCTGGAGGAATTGCAGCGGCTTCCCTCCCCGAAAGGCCCTGGTGACCGGTATGATGCCGGCGCATGGAGTTGCCGAGCCGGTTTGGAAACTATGAGCTTCTGGAGCGCATCGCTCTGGGGGGCATGGCCGAGGTTTACCTGGCTCGCTCCTTTGGGGTGGAGGGGTTTGAGAAGAGGCTGGTCATCAAGAGGATCCTTCCGGGGCTCGCCAAGTCCCGGAGATTTATCGAGATGTTTGTTTTGGAAGCCAAGATCTCGGCTCTGCTTTCGCACCCGAATGTCGTGCAGGTCTTCGATTTGGGCAGGGTCCAGGACGATCATTACATTGCCATGGAGCACATACACGGGCGAGATCTGACCCGGACCGTGCGCAAGCTGCGTGCCCAGGGAGAGCGGCTTCCCCTGTGCCTGGCGGTCCATGCGGCGGCCAGCATTGCCCACGGCCTGGACTATGCCCATTCAAGGGTGGGTCCCGACGGCCAGGCCCTTGGAATTGTCCACCGGGACGTCTCCCCTCACAACTGCATGGTCAGCTTTGAAGGAGTTGTAAAACTTTTGGATTTCGGCATCGCCCGGCTGGCGGGGGAGGTCGAACCCGAAAGCGGAGGACGCCCCGGGGGAGGCAAGTTCGCCTACATGAGTCCGGAGCAGGCAAGGGGGGAGCCGGTGGACCACCGCTCCGACATTTTTTCCTGTGGAATCGTTCTCTATGAGCTCCTGGTCAACCACCGACTGTTCCAGGATCCGGACCCGGAGGTGAAGCTCCGCAAGGTGCGCGAGGCCATTGTGCCGGACCCCCGCGAGGAGGTGCCGGAAATTCCGGTGCGTCTGTGGGAGATTCTGCAGAAGGCCCTCGCCCGGGATCGGGAGGATCGCTACCCGACTGCGGGCATGATGGAGGAGGATCTGCGGGCCTTTCTCTTTGAACATGGACTGCGGGGAGATGACGGGGTCATGGGGGCCTTTCTGCGGTCGCTCTTCGCGGACGAGATCCAGCCCGACGAGGCTGCGGTGCAGGTGGGAGACCTCGTGCGAGGCCTTGCGGTGGAGTCGGAGCCGCCGGAGGAGCCGGGCACTTTCACTTTTTCCCGTGCCTCGGTGGGAACTCCCTCTGTGGTGGCCGAGCGCAAGCAGGTGGGTGTCCTTGTGGCCGACCTGGTGGGACTCACACAGGCCAGCGTGCGCATGGAGCCAGAAGATGTCTTGACCCAACACCGCCGCATTCGTCGTGTGGTGGAGCGCCTTGTAGAGAAGCATGGCGGCTGGCTGGATCATTTGGGGGATGAATCCCTCACGGTGTTCTTCGGAGTGCCCCGCACCCAGGAGGACGACCTGAGCCGTACCTTGCGCTGCGCCCAGGACCTGCTGACGGTTCGCGCACGCTTGGAGAAGATGGGCATCGCGCTGGAGTTTGCGGTGGGGGTGAAC
>CAZRYF010000045.1:1100-12787 GCA_964604165.1 uncultured Enterobacterales bacterium | reverse complement strand
GGGGAGGTGGTCTGGATCGACGAGGAGGGGGAGCAGCGCTGCGTTCCCCGGGGGGACCTGGTCAAGCTCGCCCGGCGCCTGGCCGCTGCCAGCGAAACAGGAGAGGTGCTGGTTTCTGACGAGGTGGAGCAGGCCCTAAGGGATCGCTGGCACCTGGTGGAGTCCGCGTCGTTGCGTGGGCGCGGAAGCCGCGGAAACGTGAAGACCTTTGTGTTCAGGGGGCGCCACAGGGAGGGGGTGGTGCCGGAGACAGGGCGCTGGCTTCCCCGGGGAGACGAACTGGACCTGGTGGGGGACGCCGTGGCCCGGCTTGCCCAGGGAAAGGGAGGCATCATCTCCATCTGTGGGGAAGGAGGGTGCGGAAAGAGCCGTTTTGTGCGGGAGCTGAAAGGCATCGCCCAGGCTGCTGGCTTGCCTCTCTACGATGGCCGTGTGCAGCCCTACGGGGTGGACAGGCCCCTCTCGTCGGTGCGAGACCTGTTGGCGGGGGCCCTTGGGCTCGTGGTCCAAGGCCACAAGAAGACGGTGGCCGAGAGGCTCGGGCGCTTGTCGGAGTTGGGGCTGACGGAGACCGACGTTCGCGCCATCAGCACCCTGTTCGACCTGGATCTGGGGCCGGGTCCGGCCCCCACCCGCTCGGAGTTGATCTCCGCCCTGCTTGGCTTTGTCCACGGCATCTCCCAGGAGCGACCGGTGATCCTGGTGCTGGAAGACGCTCACCATCTTCGTGGTGCCGACCTGGAGCTCATGGGCAACCTGCTCAGGGTGCGAGGGAGCCACCAGATCCTCTGGCTCTCGACCCACCGGGGGCCCTGGGCCGAGGCCTTGCCGGAACCGGACCAGACCGTCCACTTGTCGGGAATGGATCGCAGCCAGCAGGATCGCATGCTGCGAGAGCTGCTCGGTGTGGAGCGCTTGGGAGAGCCCCTGAAGGACCTGGTGGTGCGGACTGCGTCGGGCAACCCCCTTTACCTGGTGGAGATGGTGAAGTCCCTTCAGGAGGCCGGACTCATCCGCTACGAGGAGGGCGGCGCCTTTTTGTCGGCATCCCACGCTGACTCGGACCTGCCAGCGGGCCTGGAGGGACTGATCGGTGCTCGCCTGGACGCGATGGATCCCGCGGCAAAGCAAGCACTCCAGGTGGCCGCCACCATCGGGCCGGAGTTCTCGATGGCTCTGTTGTGGGAAGCTCTTGGCTCGGAGGAGCATCCGGAGGGGGTCCAGTCAGTTCTGGAGCAGGGGATGTTGGTCCTGCGGGGCCCCCAGGAGTTCGGGCTGGTCGCATTTTCCTCCCAGTTGTTGTGGGATGTGGTCCGACGCACAACCGTGGGGGCCCAGCTGAGGGAGAACCATCGTCGCGTGGCTGAAGGCATTGAGCGGCTCCACGGCACCCAGTTGGGGCCACACCGGGAGTCCCTGATGCACCACTGCGAGGCGGCGGGCATGCAGTTGGAGGCGGCCCGTCACGCGGAAAAGGCGGGGGAGCAACACTGGGAAACCGGGTTCCTGGACCGGGCCAGAGAGTGCTACGAGCTGGGCATCGCCTGCTTGAAGAACCTCACAGGTGGCGACGATGTGGTGGTGTCCGAGGGCATGGCCCACCTGCACTCTAACGCCGGCCTCGTGGCCGAGGAGCAGGGAAGGTACCGGGAGGCGGAGCACCACCTGCAGATCGCCTTGGACCTGGCCGAGGATCTGGGGCTGCCTTCCATTGAGGAAAAGGCAATGCTTGGGTTGGGGAGGGTCTACCTGGAGCAAGGTCGCACTGTACTGGCCCGGGCTCACCTGGAGACGGCCCTGTCCGGCGCACGAACTGCGAACGATACGGACCGCCAGGTGGACATTCTCCTGAGTCTCGGTTGGCTGGCCCGGGAGGAAGCCGATGTGTCGGCGGCAGCGGACATCTACAAGGATGTCGAGGAACTTCCAGGAAAGTCGTTGATCCAGCAGGCGCGGTCCCTCATGGGAAAGGCCCAGCTCTTCTCGCGCCTGGGGAAGTGGAGCGAGGCCGGAGATGCCTTGGAGCGGGCCCGGAATCTCGCTGAGGAGGGGGGGGACCGATTGCTCATCATTCGGGTGTTGACCAACATCGGGACCATCCACTACACCGGGCGTCGCTTCAAGCAGTCCATCGAGTGGTTTCGCAAGGCGTTGGAGATGAGCCAGGGCATTGGGTACCGCAACGGAGAGGTGATCGCCCGGCACAACCTGGCGGATGCTCATTTTCGCCTCGGGGATGACGCCCGGGCCTTCACCTGGTTCGAGCAGTCTCGAAACGATGCCCGGGATTTGGGCATGGAGCGGATGGTGGCGCTCAACGGCATGTACCTGGGCTTTCTCACGGGTCTTCGGGGAGAGTCGGAGGCGGGCATGGAGCTGCTCGCGGCCTCCGCCGAAGAGGCGAGCCGTCTGCGAGACCTGGAAACAGGACTCATAGGAGAGTGGTTGAAGGGACGGCTTCTCTGTGGAATGGGGGAAAGGAAGGAGGGCCTGGAGCAACTGAGGGTCGCCCTGGAAGGAGCCAAGGCCTTGAACTCCGGCTACCTCGTGGGAGAGATCACCGAGGAGATTGCGAACTGGATCGCCTAAGCCCCATAGGTTGTGTTTTGGTTGTTCCCAAGGGTCGGTGCATTCCGCCGTTTGGTGACGCTGTGGCCGAAGTCCAGATCCTGGGGCGTTCCCTCGCCCAGACCCAAGGGGAGGCCATCGCGGCGGCGGGGCTCACCCAGGTGGAGACCCCTCCGGCGGATCAGCCCTACCTTCTGCTCTCCGACCGCACCTGGGTCACGGAGGCGACTCTCCGGGCGTTGATCTCCCAGGCCCAAGCCCCCGCGCGGCTCCAAGTCACTGATGCCACCTGGCTCGCCACAGCCAGTGGCTTGCAGGAGCTGACCGCCCCGGGAGTCTTTGAGGTGGGTCTCGTGCCAGCGGGAGGGTCCCCGGACTTCGACTCGCTGCCGCCGGTGCCCATTGATCTTGCGGTGGAAACTCGCCCAGCCCCCAAGGAGCACCCGGCCTTGGCTCACGCCATGCCGGATTCGATTCCCTTCACGGACGCAGGCATTCACCAGGTGGATCACTGGCTTCACATCCTGCGGACCAACTGGATGGCGCTTTCCTGCACCATTGCCCGGGAGGTGCGGGGCTTCTCCCAGAAGCCATGGTGGGCCAAGGCCTGGAAGTTTCTGGGGCTTCTTCTCAAGGTTCGGTCCCTGCGGCCTGACAAGCTCGCCCGGGGCATCAGCCATTTTGGGAAGGGCTGTCGCATCCACCCCACCGCGGTCATCGAGGCTTCGGTGCTGGGGGAAAACGTGGAGGTCGGACCTTTCTCCGTGGTGCGCGGGTCCCTCTTGGGAGATGGGGTGCGCATCGAGGATCAAGCGACCATCAACGCATCGGTACTGGGGGCTGGTGCACGGGTGGGTCGGCGGGGGACCGCAAACCTGTGCGTCCTTTACGAGGGTGCTTTTGTCTCGGCCGGAAACGGCTTCCAGGCCTCGGTTTTCGGCAAGGGGAGCTTTCTCGCCTGGAGCGTGACCCTCTTTGATATCTCCTTTGGGAGACCCATTCGGGTCTGGCATCGGGGAGAGAAGGTGTCGTCGGAGACCTATTTCTTGGGGGCGGCTGTGGGGCACCGGGCCCGCATTGGGGGAAAGGTTCAGCTGGGGTATGGGTCCGAGGTGCCCAATGATTCCCTGCTGGTCGCGGACGCGGGAGAGGCCCTGCGGAATTGGCAGGAGGGGGAGGGGCCTCACCGGGTGGTGGGCGGCTGTGCTAGGCCCGTGGGATCGCTGAAGGACGAACCGGTGTGATCAGGTACGGGCGACGCTGGTGATTCCTTCTGGGGTCGCCTCGATCAGTCCCTTTTCCGTGAGAATGCCCCGCACCAGGTGGGCCGGGGTCACATCAAAGGCTGGGTTGTGGCCCGCGCTGCCTTTGGGGGCGGTGCGGACCCGGACAAACCTGCCCTCGTCGGACCATCCCCAGGTAAAAAGCACCTCGTCCTCGCTCCGGGTCTCGATGGGGATGTCGTCTCCGGAAGGGCAGGCGATGTCTATCGTGGTGGTGGGCGCAGCGACGTAGAACGGAATGTTGTGTTGGGCGGCCACTACGGCGGAGGAGTAGGTGCCGATCTTGTTGGCCACATCGCCGTTGGCGGCGATGCGATCCGACCCCACGATCACAAGATCCACCTGGCCGGTGCGCATGAGGTGTCCTGTGGCGTTGTCCGCCACCACCGCGTGTCGCACTCTTTCCTGGCCCAGCTCCCATGCGGTCAAGCGGGCCCCCTGGCTTCGAGGCCTGGTCTCGTCCACCCAGACAAACGGATCCTGTCCCTCCCGGGCGGCCCGGTAGATGGGGGAGAGGGCTGATCCCCAATCGACAAACGCAAGCCAGCCGGCGTTGCAGTGGGTGCTGATGCGTTGTTGGGGCCCAATCAAGGGAGCCCCGTGGCGTCCGATGGCCTCGCAGCAAGCCGCGTCGTCGTCGGCGATGTCCTGGGCGGTCGCCACCGCTGCCTCCCGGGCTGCAGCGACCCCGTCTGCCTCCTCCTCGATGGCGGCCAGCACCCGGTCCACTGCATAAAACAGGTTCTGTGCCGTGGGTCGAGCGTTCCGCACCAGGTTGGCGGCCTCCGCAAGGTGCTTGTGAAACCCATCCTCCGGCGCCTGGAGTGCGGCCTGTGCCATGGCGAATCCCGCGGTGGCCCCGATGGCGCCGGCCCCCCGCACCACCATGTTCGCAATGGAATCCGCGGTGTGGATCGGGTCATGGAGCTGCACCACCTCAAAGGCGTGTGGCAGGAGCGGCTGGTTGATCATGTGCACGGTGGCGCCTTCAAGCCACACCGTGCGGGTGGGTTTCCCGTTTGCGTTCATGGAGCGGGAATTCGGTAGTTGTTGTAGGCCACCTTGACCAATTGCAGCAGCAGGTCTTCGGCAAAAGCCTGGCAGGCATTCTCAACGGCGTCGTTCTGTGCCTCCTCCGGTCGAGAGCCGTTGGCCTTTCGGCTCACCTCCACCGGCGGCGCCCTCTTTTCTCGGGTCTTGTAGCGGACCGCCTGGGAGTTGAGGGAGGCCTCTCGGACGTGGATCGTTCCGCGCTCGTCGGCGATCTCCGGTGAAAGCTCCCGGGTCTGGGCCTGAACCATGACCATGATGTCCGCCTTGGCAGCATCGGCTGAGGACGAGGAGGGGACCTTCAGCCCGAGATCTGCCACGTATCGGGCCACCTTGTCTTCGAAGCTGGCTGCAAGATCCGGGTCCATGCCGCTCGTGGGCAGCCAGCGAATCGCGATGCTTCGAAGTCCCTCCAGGCGGCTTCGCGCGGACGGGTCTGCCAGGATGGTTCGCCAGTGTGTGTTGAGGACTTCGTGGGAGATGCGCAGGCCCTTGCCCTGGGCCGCGGTGGCGAGGACGATCTCGGAGTAGGTGCTGGGCGCACTCTCCTTCAGGCTGCCGTAGTCCCGTTGAATCACAGCCAGGGCGTGGTGACCCGCCGCCTCTCTCGCGGCTCCGTCCAGTCCCTGGTTTCTGGCTTGTTCCAGGCACTGCTTCCAGAGGTTTGCGATTTCAGCGTATTCGTCCTTTGCGGTGGCCGGGGCCACCTGGTGCTCACACTCCACCAGCAGGCGCTGGTCGTTGGAGATGTCCTCCAGAGAAGTCGCCTGGGCCGTCAGGGTCAGGAGGATGGCAATCATGGGTTCTCCTCGGGCAACAGCGAATCGTCGGGGGGAGGAAGATCCCCGGAGGGCGCTTCCACAGGGGGAACTGTCCAAGTGGGTAGTTTGCCACGGCGGGCTTCACCACATCGAAAACGAAGGAAGCCCAGGTATTCTTCCTCCCACCAGTCTTCGAATTCCAGTCGCGACGTGTAGCCCGACCGGGCCCGTTCATAGAGGCGGTCATCGAATTCTCGTCCGGTGAGCCAGTCCTTGATGATCGGGAGGGTGCCCGGCTCCCAGCGCATGAACGTGGAGCTGTCGAAGGTCCAGGAACCGGTGTTCACGTAGAAGCGATCCGGGTGCACCTCTACGATGCCGGGCATGTGGGAGTGGCCGCAGACCAGCATGCGGTAAGAGGCATTGTCGAGGGCAGCAGTGACGGAAGCCCACATGTTCCCCGGGTCTCCCTTCTCTGCCCGAATCCAGTAGCGGGCATGCTCCAGGCCCCGCTTGAACAGGTGTGGCAGCCCCAGGTCTCCCAGGAGCCCATTGCAGACACCGATGAATTGGTACGCTCTATAGGCCCACCAGAAGGAGAGGCGCCCGGCGAGGGTGTAGAAATGCCCCAGGGGGAGGCGGATCCAGGTGCGAAAGAAGTGTTCGGTCAGGTGGTGTCTGCGGGTGCGCCTGTCGGCGCCGATCAGGTCGTCCTCCACCATGGGATCGTACTGGTGGCCGTGGTCGATTCGGAGCTCGTCGCCGATCAGCACGGTGGCCACCACGGGAAACCGGAGGATGTTCCGGTACAGGCGCATGTCAAAGTCGTGGTTACCGTAGACATAGTAGAAGCGGTCTTCCTCCGCGAGATCCGCCATGGCGCGGAACACCGCTCCGTGGACCGATAGGATTCGCGCAAAATCCCGGCTCTGGGCAAAGTCGATGACGTCTCCGTTCAGGACCAGGACTGCGTCCTTTTCCTGGCGGACCTTTTCCAGGAACCGAAGCAAGTGCCGGTCCTTTCCCAGAAAGGTGTCGGAGTGGCTGCCATCCCCCAGGTGCAGATCCGAGATGACGTAGTACACGCCCTCGGCGGGTAGCTGCAGCACCCGCGGTGCTTTGTGGGCATGGGACCATTCAAAACGGCGCATGGGGGGATTCTACCTGTGCCCGGGCACTGTTCGGCGGGGGCGGGGTGGGATACTCGGCGATCGTGTCCAGAATCTACCGAAAGTGGCTGTCCGGTCACCGGGTCGCCTTTCTCGGAACCTACCCGGGCATGCCCCCCGTGGTGGGGCTTCCGGAGATTGCCTTTGCGGGGCGCTCCAATGTGGGGAAGTCTTCGGCGATCAATGCGCTGCTCGACACGGGAAAGGCCGCGCGGGTCAGTCGAACGCCGGGCCGCACCCAGGCCATCAACCTCTTTGAGGTCGAGGGGCGGGTCGTGTTCGCGGACCTTCCCGGGTACGGCTTCGCCAAGGTGCCCGAGGCGGTCCAGTCCGGCTGGAAGCCCATGATCGAGGGTTATTTCTCCAACCGGGAGGCGCTACAGCTGGTGGTGGTGCTTCTGGACCCGCGCCGCAAGCCCCAGGAAATGGATGCGGATCTCATCTGGGGCCTGCGGCAGGCCCGCATTCCCTTGTTGGTGTTGGCCACCAAGATCGACAAGCTCCGCAGCAATGAGGGCCGGACGTCCGTGAAGAAGCTTCGGGAGGCTTATGGCCTCAAGGCCCACGAGTGCATCCCGTTCTCCTCCCGAACCGGGGTGGGGCAGGAGGACACCTGGAAGGTTTTTGAGCAGGCCATCGCCGGGGAGTTCTCCGCATGAGCTACCGCCAGCCTGACCACTACTCCAAGAAGGCGAAACAAGCCGGGTACGCTGCCCGGAGCGTGTACAAGCTGGAGGAAATCCAGAACCGCTGGCGGGTGCTCGCCAAGGGGCAGAAAGTGCTGGATTTGGGCTGTGCCCCCGGGAGCTGGTCTCGCTACGCCCGGGAGATCGTGGGGCAGGGGGGGAACATCGTGGGGGTGGATCTCCAGGAGGTTGGAAGCTTTCCAGGCACCTTTCTCCGGGGCGACATCTTCGAGGTCGAGGCCGAGACCCTAAGAGAGCACCTGAGGGGCCAGGCGGATGTACTTCTTTCGGACATGGCTCCCGCCACCACGGGCAGTCGCTTCACCGACCACGTTCGGCAGGTGGAGTTGGCCCAGCAGGCGCTGGCCCTTTCCCGTGAGCTGGTGCGGGAGGGGGGCGCTTTTCTGTGCAAGGTCTTCGAGGGGGAGGATGCCCAGGGCTTTGTGGAAGACGTGCGCAAGTCCTACGGCAGCGTCAAGCGCCTCAAGCCCAAGGCCACCCGGGGGCGCTCCGTGGAGTTTTTTGTGGTGGCAACGAAGAGGAAGGCCCCATGACGGCTGGAAGCGAAACGGATTTCGATCGCCTGGGTGGAGAGGCGGGTTTGCGGGCCTTGATCGAGACCTTTGTGGACCGGGTCTTTTCCGACCTCATCATCGGGTTTCACTTCAAGGACAAGGACAAGGACCGGATTGTGGAGAAGGAATTCGAGTACGCGCGAATTCACCTGGGTGGGGGCGGGGAGTACACCGGTCGGCCCATCGTCTCGGTGCACCAGCCACTGAAGATCAACCGGGGGCAATTCCGCCGGCGCCTGGCGATTCTCCGCAAGGTGCTGGACGATGCAGGGGTGGATGGCGAGATTCGGGATCGGTGGATCGCCCAGGACCAGGCGCTTGTGGATCGGTTGACCACCGGTGGGGACTGCATTTCCTAGGCTCGCTCTACCCGGTGTTTCGCATTCCCGCGGCGATGCCGTTTACGGTGACGACAAGCGCGGCTCTTACGGCGTCGGGCTCGGCCTCGCTCGGGTTTCGCAGGCGCTGGAGGAGCTCCGCTTGCAACAGGTTCAAAGGGTCCACGTACGGGTTGCGGACCTGGATCGATCGGCCCAGGACCGGGTTTCCCTCCAGCAGTGTCTCTCGGCCGCGCAGGGCGAGCAGCCGCTCGCAGGTGAGGTGGTAGCGGTCTCGAAGATCCTGGCCCAGGGACTGAAGATCCTCGGGCACCAGGAGAGCGTCGTACCGGGCGGCGATGTCGGGAAGGGCTTTGGCCAGCACCATCTCCACCAGATCCAGGGTGGAGCGCAGAAAGGGCCACTCAGCCACCATCTCCGAGAGCTCCTCTACGCCTGAGGCCTCCTGCATTTCCTGGTCCAGGGCAGCGCCCACCCCGAGCCACGCTGGGAGCATCAGGCGGGTCTGGGTCCAGGCAAACACCCAGGGAATTGCCCGGAGGCTCTCCACCCCCCCGCCGGATCGACGGCGGGCCGGGCGGCTTCCCATCTGGAGCAGTCCCAGCTCCTGCTCGGGGGTGGCGGTGCGAAAGTAGGGGACAAACCGGGGGTCATGGCGCACCACCGAATGGTACGCCGCCGAGGAGGCCCGGCTCAGGCGGTCCATGCGGGTGCGCCAAGACGGCTTGGGGGCCACCGCCGGGAGGAGGGTGGCCTCCAGGACGGCGGTCGTGGTCAGCTCCAGGGTGCGCACGGCGATTCCAGGGCGACCGTACTTGGCTTGAATCACCTCTCCCTGCTCGGTCACCCGAAGCGTCCCCCGAATTGAACCAGGGGGCTGGCAGAGAATGGCGGCATGGGTCGGGCCGCCTCCCCGTCCCACGGATCCGCCCCGGCCGTGAAACAGGGTCAGCTTTACGCCAAGGGCGTCGCAGGCAGCGACCAGTCGCTCTTGGGCGGTGTACAGGGCCCAGGCGGCCGCCAGACGCCCGGCGTCCTTGGCGGAGTCCGAGTAGCCGATCATCACCTCCAGCCGATCGCTATGCACCTCCCGCAGGTGGTCTCGCATCCAAGGGAGGGAGCAGAGGTCCTGCAGGGAGTCGCCGGCAGCGTTCAGGTCGGCCTCGGTCTCAAAGAGGGGCACCACGCGCTGGAGGGGGGCCCGCCCCCCGGCTGCGCGGGCATCTCGCTGGAGCAGGTGCACGGCCAGTACATCTGAGGGCGGCCCGGCCATGGAGATCACATAGGCCCCCAGGAGCCCGGGAGGCTGGGCAGCGGCCACAGAGAAGGTCTCCAGCACATCCCGCACCGTGTCCGGAGCGTCGGTCGCTTCAAAGAGCGCGGGCGGCACCAGGGGTTCTTCCCCGGAGAGACACTTCACCAGAAAGTCCTGGCGCCGGCCCTCCTCCCAGGTCCCGTAGGAGCCGAGGCCGAGGGTCGAGGTGATCCAGTCCAGGGCCTCGGTGTGGCGGTCCGATTCCTGGCGGATGTCCAGCTTCAGCAGGCTCAAACCAAAGGAGTCCAGGCGACGAAAGAGATCCAGCAGGCGACCGGAGGCGATGTCGGCGTGCTGGCAGTCGTGGAGGGATCGCCAACAGAGCTGCAGGGGCTCCCGCAGGTCCTCCACTTCGGTGTAGATGGGCTCATGGGGTGTGGGGCGCCCTTCCAGGCGGGACTGGATGTCCTTCCGGGTGGCGGCCAGGCGGCCAAGCACCTCTTTGAGAAGGGCACGGTAGGGTTCCCAAGCGTCCCCCACCTGGGCTCGCAGCTCCTCGCTGCAGGAGTTCATGGAGAGGTCACTGCGCAGGGCTGCGACCTCCCGGTGGTAGAGGTCAGCTGCCATCCACCGGGCCAAGAGGCAGGCCCGGGCGGTGGTCTCAGGTTTCACGTTGGGGTTGCCATCTCGATCCCCCCCCATCCAGGAAGCGAACCGAATGGGGGCCGCTCCCAAGGGGAGCCGCTCGCCGGTGGCTGCCAAAAGGGAGGCGTCGAGCTCCCGCAAGTAGCGGGGCAGGGCATGCCAGAGGACCTGTTCCACCACCGCCAGGCCTCCCTTGACCTCGTCCTCCGGGGTGGGGCGGGAGCGGCGGACCTCCTCGGTGGCCCAGCAAGCGCCGATGGTTCGCAGCAGCTCGGCCCGGTTCAGTCTCCTCTCCCTGGAGGTCATGTCGTGGAGATCCCGGGCCCGCAGCAGCAGCGTCAGCTCCCGGTGCTGCTGCTGGACCGTGCGGCGTCGGACTTCTGTGGGGTGGGCCGTCAGGACCAACTCTACCTCCAAGCCTGCCACGCAGGATGCGAGGGTCTCGGGCGCCACACCGGCCGAGAGAAGGCGGTCCATGCTGTCGTCCAGGGACCCGCGCTGGGGGGAGGACTCCTGGGCCTGGTATTGGCGCCGTCGCCGGATGCGGTGCTGCTGCTCTGCGATGTTGGAGAGGTTCAGGAAGTGGGCAAAGGCACGCGCCACCCGGTGCATGTCGTGGATCGAGAGGCCGTGAACCAGCTCCTGGAGAGTCCTCGCAGCGTTGGCATCACCGGCCCGGGCGGCCTTGGACAGCGCGCGAATGTTCTCCACGATCAAGAAAAACTCCTTGCCTTCCTGCTGGCGGAGAACCTTACCGAGGAGCTCCCCCAGGAGCTGGATGTCCTGGCGCAAGGGCGCGTGTTGATCCGGGGAGACGCCGGTCATGAGTGAATACTGCCACAGCGGCTCGATTCAATACCTGACTGACTTGCGGGAGAGCGCCAGCCAGAAGCCCCTAATGACCCTTTTGAAATCCCAATTGCGGCAGCCAGGATGGGTTTGTTTTTCAGTCGCCCTCCGCCCATGCGCTCATCCAACGTGGAGCTCTCCCATCCCATGCCCACCGTTCCTCTGCCTGCTTCCAACTTCTCCTCATTTGCATGTTGCAACATGCGCAATCCTCGAGAATGAAACATGGAAAAGGTCGGGCGTCGCCCGTCCCGTTCGAGCTGTCCCGTGGGCTGCTAGAGAAGCTCAAAGGCCTCGTCGAGGGAGGATAAATCGAAGATCGCGTCAATGACCCTCTTCAGAGCCGTGTCATTCGCCCTCGTGACCTGGGAGCTTTGGTTTTGGTTCAACGGACCAAATTTTCGCTCCAGGAGGCACACAAGCGTTTGGGCGAGGGCGGTGTGGCGGCCTTCCTGGCGGCCTTCCTGGCGGCCTTCCTGGCGGCCTTCCTGGCGGCCTTCCTGGCGGC
>CAZRYF010000045.1:0-1000 GCA_964604165.1 uncultured Enterobacterales bacterium | reverse complement strand
CCTCGTCTCTAAGCAGTTCTGCGATTCCCATGGGGTGTTCTCCAATACTCTCTTGGAGTATCTCTAATACTTTGGCATGATTGGGGAGGTCCTTCAATCGTGAATCGGTGCTCCATATATAGTCAATGAAGCCAGCCATTACCTCGGGGCCTCTTGTCTCGTGACCTTCAGTTTCAAGATCTCCTGTGGCGCCATGGACTGCGAAGAAGCGCTTCAGCGCCGAGATGAGATCCCCGCTCGAGTGGGCCTTGAACAACCAGAGGCAGAGCAGGCCGGAGAGTGTTCCTTGCAGGGAGGATTCTTTGGTTCCGCTCAGGTCGAGGAGCTGGTAGGTGGCGTGTGGTCGAATCGTCGCCAAGACATCTGTCAACGCCGGCGGCACAACCGCTGGGCCCACCATCGAGGCGAGATTCATGGGGGCGCTCCAGGGCCGGGCGCCATGGTAGAGCACCACCGGCAACACCAGCGGGAGTCGCCTGCTACGGCGGTTCGATGGCTCCCGAAGCCAGCGCTCCCAGGTGCGGACCGTGTAGCGCAGCATGCGGAAAGCCATGTGGGGGTCCGGGCGGCTCTGGTGCTCGAAGACGATCGCCACCTTTGCCGGAGGGACGGCGACTCCCTGGAGGTCTCCCGGCTCCAGCGGAAGCCAAGGGACTCGAAACATGAGATCGATCTCCCCGGTGGAGAGATCTGTTTCGATAAGCGCTGGGGAGTCGAGGCAGATCCGGTCCCAGTCCAGAACCTCCACCAGCCCGGCTGGCAGCACCGCCTGGAGGTGAGCCGCGGCGGTGGGCAGATCCGAGAACGTTCGCTTGAAGAGCGCGTCGTGGGGGTTGGTGAGATCTCCGGACACGAGTCTACTGGTAATTTGTTCAGTGCTTCCCTGAGGGCCAGAATCTGTCCGGGCGGGGCGAGGGGGAGTTGAGTGTGGTGTCCCCAGAACTTTGGTCCCCAGAACTCCCAGAACTCCCAGAACTCCCGATGGTGTCCCCAGAACTCC
>CAZRYF010000044.1:11485-42284 GCA_964604165.1 uncultured Enterobacterales bacterium | reverse complement strand
CACCGCCCCCATTCCGCAGAACGAGACGTCAAAAATCGCCGTGGAGACCATCCTCTCCGCGGAAGCCACGTGGGACTCAGACGGCGACGGCGTGGCGGATCTTCCCTTCAGCACGATGGTCAAGGACGGCACCAGCGCCGGCGCGACCATCGCCAACCTGTCCACCGAGGCGGATTTTGCAACCTCGACCACCATCTACGACAGCCTGGGCGTGGCCCATGACCTGACCATCTTCTTCGAGCGCACCAGCGACTCGGACTGGAATTGGTCTTCTGTGATCGACGGTGCCGAGGTGGACTTTGGCGGAACGTTCGGCGACGAAGGTGCAGCCTTCGAGATTGGCAGTGGGAGCCTCTCCTTTGACTCGGATGGCGATCTGACGAACTTCACGTCCACCGCCACCGCGACCCCCTGGAACTTCGAGGGCGCCAACACCCCCGTCATCGACTACCAATTCGGCCTGGACACCGCCCTCCAGGAGATCGACGGAAAGATCCGCATGGCCGGCCAGATCTCCAGTGTCTCCAGCATGTCCCAGGACGGCTATGCCGTAGGAAACCTGCTCAATGTCCTGGTGGAGTCCGACGGCACCATCGTGGGCTCCTACTCCAACGGTGAAGAGCTGACCCTGGGCCAGGTGGCCATCGCCCTGTTTGCCTCGGAAGGCGCCCTCCAGCGCGAAGGTGGAAACCTCTACCGCGCCACGCGGAACTCTGGCCCCCCCGCCATGGGCGAGCCCAACACCGCCGGACGCGGAAAGCTCACATCCTACGCCCTGGAGAAGTCCGCGGTCGAGCTGGAAGACCAGTTCGTCATGATGATGCAGGCACAGCGGTCCTACCAGGCCAACGCCCGCGTGGTCAACGCAGCCAACGACACGCTCCAGGAGCTGGTGAACATCGTCTAGTCCCAACCCAGGCTGGTTCCGCAACGCCCCGCGAAACCGGCGAACACGAGGGCCCTGGCATTCCCGCCAGGGCCCTCCTTCTTTTCCTGGTTCCCATCCGGATTTCCGGATGGGAACTTCCAATTTTCCAACACGTCCTAAACGCCGAGGGCCGGAAAGCCGATAGAATGGGGGTAGCTCTGCGCGCAAACCGCCAGGGGGTTTCATGGATCTCGCGACCATTGTTGGGCTCTTGGCCGCATTTGGCTTGATCTGCGGCGGGATCTTGCTGGGTAGCCCCCTGATGACTTTCTTTGATCCCCCCTCGGTGATCATCGTCATGGGTGGCTGCCTCTCCCTGATGTTTGTTTGCTTTCCGGGGGGAGAGGTCAAGCGCGCCACCGCAGCCGCCAAGGCTGCTTTCACCACTCGAATCTCTGAACCCCAGGAGACCATCAAGCTCCTGGCCGACCTGTCCCGGCGTGCCCGCCGAGAGGGCCTGTTGTCCCTGGAGTCCGCGGCAGACGAGGCAACCGACGATTTCTTCCAGCGCGGCCTGCGCCTGGTGGTGGACGGGCCGGACGCGTCGGTGGTGGAGGAGGTGCTCTTCGGCGAGCTCGACAAGATCGAAGAGCGCCACAAGAAGGGCATCGACTTCTGGGACACCCTGGGAATGCTCGCCCCGGCCATGGGGCTGATCGGGACCCTGATCGGCCTCGTGCAGATGCTCCAGCAAATGGAGGACCCCGCCAAGATCGGTCCCGCCATGAGTGTGGCCCTTTTAACCACGTTCTATGGCGCGATCATCGCGAACGTGGTTGCCATTCCCTTGAGCATCAAGCTGAAGGTGCGCTCCAAGGACGAAATCGCCGACAAAACCCTCGTGGCCCAGGGCCTCCTGTCCATTCTCGCAGGAGAAAACCCACGGTTCATGGTGGAGAGACTCAACGCCACCCTGGCCCCCGAACTTCGATGGGAGGAAGCCGCCTAGGGCGGCGATATATCCATGGGCCGCCGAGAAAAGAAGCAGGATGAGGTCAAGGAAGGGCTCCCCATCTGGATGGCCACCTATTCCGACATGGTCACGCTCATGCTGACCTTCTTCGTGCTGCTCCTGGCCATGGCCACCTTTGACGACGTCCGCCGCGTGGAGGCTGTCTTTGAGTCCATCAAGTCTGCCCTGGGGGTGGGCGGCTTCGACCAAACCCTTGTGGGCGTTATGAAAAAGGAGGCCCACACGGTCGAGGAATTGGTCAAAGACGAGGTCGTTCAGCCAATTCGGGTCAAGCTTCGGGCCGCGATGTCCGAACACATCTCTGATGATCTGATCCGAATGGTTCAGACCAAGGAGGAATTCCGCCTGCGACTGGATGACCGAGTGCTGTTCCGCCCAGGATCTTCCACGCTGCATCCCGCGGCCTACGCCATGATGTCCGATATCGCCAAGGTCCTTGCCAACGTCGAGAGCGAAATCCGCGTCGAGGGACACACAGATGCCAGCGGCGACGAGCGAGCAAACTGGAAGCTCTCGGGTCAGCGCGCCACAGCTGTGGTCATGGCGCTGCGTGCAAAGGGCCCGATTCCCGGAAACCACCTGCAGTCCATCGCCATGGGCCACTGGCGCCCCGCATCGACCTTCGGAGAAGATGACGCCTGGAACCGCCGCGTCGAGCTCGTGGTTCGTTCCGGTGAAGTGGGCGTTGCCCGCGCGATGGACGCCCTTGAAACGCCTTAGAGGATCCCATGCCTGACGACGTCAATGCCGAACTCGAAGCAGAGGAAACAAAGAGTTCAAAGCTGCCCTTGATTCTCGGGGTGCTGACCGCGTTCATTGTGGGAGGCGCGGCCGGGTTCGGGGGTTCCTCCTTCATGGGAGGCGGAGACGAGGCCGCAGAATCCAGTGAAGAGGGAGGAGAAGAAGGCGAGGAAGGCGAGGCCGGTCCCTCACCCGGCCTCTTCAACCTGGGCTTGTTCACCGTCAACCTGCGCGGGACAGGCGGTGGCCGCGTCGTGCGCATGGAAATCCAGGTGCAGACCGAGGCGAATCTTGTGGAGGGACTCGAGGAGCGAAAGCCCGAGTTCCGCCACGCCATCATCACCATGGTGTCAGACTACTCCTACGGCGATCTCGAAGGGCTGGACGGCAAGACCCGCCTGGCCGACGAGCTCTTGGCCCGCTTGAACCGACTCATGGACGGAGGCCGGATCAGCCGGCTCTACTTTGTCCAATTCGTGGTGCAGTAGATCCCATGAGCGACAACACCACTCCTGCCCTGCTGGCCCACCCCGATCGGGAAGCAGCCCTCGCGCTGCCAGCACTCGAAGATCTCTTTCGCGCGGTGGCACGGCAGGTTCGAACGCGTCTGGTGAACCGCGCCGGGGCGGACATTCCTGTGCGTCTGGGTGTGGCGCAGGTCACCACCGTCGGCCACATCCTGGACGACTCTGAGACCCGCGATGGCGGGGTGTTCTCCGTGTTCATGTTTGAACCCCTCGGGCTCCCGGGCCTGGTGGTGGTCCAGGGTCGACTTCTCGCCCGCATTGTGGGTGTGATGCTGGGGGAAGATCCCGGCGAAGAAGCACCTCCCTACAGAGTTCGACAGGTCACAGATGTGGAGCTTCGCATTGCCCGAAGGGCCTGTGAGGACGTCATGAGTGGTCTTCAGGAAGCATGGCCTGCCTCCAAGCCCGTGACCATCAACATCGACTCCATTGGCACCAACCCGCGGGCCGCCTCCGGCCTGGCCCAGACCACACCCGTTGTGGCGGCCTCTCTGGACTTTGGACGGCCCGACGACCCCTACGGCCTGATGATCGTTGGCATTCCCGCCCAGACCACGCGGGATCTCAGGGTCCCTACCGTGCGGAGTCTGAAGCGAGTCCCTCGCCACGTTCACGTGGATCTGAAGCCTTGTATGCCCCTGGAGGTTGAGGTCATTGCCGAGCTGGCGCGGGTCAAGATTCCCTTCTCCGACATGCAGTCCCTGAAACTCGGCAACCTGATCGACCTGGGCCCAGCCCAGTCCGTGGAGCTAAAGATCAATGACCACGTGGCCCTGCGCGGGGAGGCGGGAGAGAGCCGCGGCTGTCACTCGGTTCGCATCCAGGAAAAAGTCAACCATGCGCCACTCTTGGAGCTTCTTGAGACCGTAGAAGAAGAAGCCGCGCCGGAATTCGTCCCACCCCCCGATCAGGTTTCGGCAGCTTCACCTGTCGTAGAAGAAACCGAAGAGTCCCCTTCTTCCGCTTGACGCAGCGGGCCTCAACGCGCTCAAATCGTGGCCCAGGGAGAGATGTTGGCTGTCTTCATCATTCGAGAGAAAAACCAACCGGACCGCGCATTTCGTTCCGGGGAACAGGAGATTCTCATCGGTCGAAACCCAAGCTGCGACCTGGTGCTGTCCAACATCTCCGTGAGCCGTCACCACGCTTGTGTGGCCCGCACCGGAACAGAATGGGTGATCCAGGACCTGTGCTCCGGCAACGGAACACGACAGAACGGTGAATCGGTGGAACGGTCCCCCTTGGCCTCCTCGGACTTGATTGAGATTGGAAAGTTCACCCTCTGTTTCTATGAAAGCGAGAAAGCCTCTCTCCTGAACGGCGTCGATCCCGGGGAGTTCCCCTTGCATCGAACAGCATCTACCGAGACCCAGAACACCACGACCTTCCAGATTCCCCGCAGTGTCCTGGCGAAGATTCGTGCCAGTGAGGCTTTGATCAACGGCGCTCAGGTTGTGCAAGAGGAGCCGCCCTTCAACTTCTGGCATCCAGGTGAAAAGCCTCTTTCTTTCGGTGGGAGAAACGGCCCCCCCGCCAAGCGCCTGCTGGGAGTTGGCACCGCCGCAATTGTGCATTGGACCGGTTCCGAGCACGTGTTGAAGCGTACGGCCCGCCTGACGAGGATTCGAGTCAACGGAAAGGAAGTCGCCGACAAGAAGGCCTTAAGTCATGGAGACACCTTGGATATCGGCGGAAGCTCCTTCCGATACATGGTCAACGGCTGAGCCCTCCGAACAGACTTTTTCGCATTTCGGCAACTTTCTCCTAAAAGAGACGGAATCATGTCCGACAATGGGTTTGCCCGATCTCCTTCTTGAGGTGGCCCATGTCCGACACTCCCGATGTGACCTTTCTGCATGAAATCCCAGTCGACCTCGTCGTCGAGCTGGGCCGTGCCCGCGTGACCATTCGAGAGCTCGCGCAGCTGGGCAAGGACGAGGTGGTCGAGCTGGACCGCCCCGCAGACCGCCCCCTGGACGTGATGGTCGGCGGACGCGTCTTTGCGCGAGGCGAGGTGGTGATGGTCGGTGAGCGTCTGGCGCTTCGCATCACGGAGCTCCTTGGAAAGGCCGCAGAGGCGGACGCATCCGAGGAAGACGAGGTGACCGCATGAGCCCCCTTCTGCTTCTCATCGTTGCTGCTCAGGCCCAGGAAGGGGACTTCTCCACTTCCGATGTGGCCGAAGAGAACGGCGTGGAGGCCTCGGCGGCTGCCGTCACCGAGGCTGCACCCGAGCTCCTCCTGACCTGGGAGGACATGGCACCTTCGGTTTCGGACGCCCCTGCCATTCGTCAAACCACCCAACCGGTTCTTCCCCCCTGGCTGCTCGCCACCCTCGGCTTTGGGCTCGTCGGCGCAGCCTATGCCCTTCGCCGTCGACTGCTCTCCTCCTTGACCGGCGAGTCGACCTCCACCCCAATGACCGTTGTGTCCCGCCAGTCCTTGGGAAACCACAGCAGCTTGCTCGTGGTCGATGTCATGGACCTGGACGGTTCTCCCCGACGCCTTGTTGTGGGCACGGGACAAGGCTCCCCCTCGCTGGTAGCAGACATCAGCGCCCCCACAATGATGTTCGATGACACCTCGACAATGGAGCCCCTGGTGGAGTCCATTTCAACCACAACAGTGGCTCCTGTGGCCGACGTCCCGGACCCCATTGCCGCCGACATCGACATTCTCCCCAACCAACGCCAGGCCGCCCAGGACCTGGTGGATGAACTCCTTGCCCAGCGGGAAGGCTACGGCCGAACCATGCGCGGCTCCAGGATCAACGTCACCGCCTGATGCTCCGTCTCTCCTCCCTTCAGCGGCTGGCACCGGTGCTGGCAGCCGCCTCGCTGCTCCTCTGCCCGGAAGTTGCCCTCGCGCAGGAGGCAGCACCGGCACTGGACCAGGCATTCAACGACTTTGCCGGCACCGTGACCGGCGACGAGGTCTCCACCGCCGTCCGCATGGTGATGGTCCTCACGGCCCTCTCCTTTGTTCCGGCCCTGATTCTGGTGATGACCCCATTCACCCGGTTCATCATCGTCTTCTCCCTGCTGCGCCAAGCCCTGGGACTGCAGCAGTCCCCTCCCAGCCAGGTGCTGATCGGCCTGTCCTTGTTTCTCTCGGCCCTGGTGATGCAACCGACCATCGAGTTGGTCAAGACCCAGGCGGTGGACCCCTATGTCGCCGGTGAAATGCAGACGGGCGAGGCCATCCAGGAGGCCCTCCAGCCCATGCGGGCTTTCATGGTGCAGAACATCCGAAAGGAAGACCTGGGCACCATCCTTCGAATCGCTCGCATGCCCCGCCCCCACGACCTCAACGACGTCTCTACCTCGGCGATCACCAGCGCGTTTCTGCTCTCGGAGCTGAAGACCTCTTTCATCATCGCGGTCAAGGTCTACCTCCCCTTCCTCATGCTCGACATCGTCGTGGCTTCGATTCTGCTTGGAATGGGAATGATGGTGCTGCCCCCCGTGGTGATCTCCCTTCCCTTCAAGCTCTTGATGTTCGTGCTCATGGATGGGTGGGGGCTTCTGGTCACCTCCATGGTGGAGAGCATTCGATGACCCTTGAGCTCGCCATCCACATGGGCCAGCAAACCTTGATCACCGTGCTGGTGCTCTCCGGTCCCGTGCTGGCCGTCGCCCTGGTGGTGGGTACGATTGTCTCTGTTCTCCAGGCGGTCACCCAGATCCAGGAGATCACGCTGGTGTTCGTACCGAAGATCATAGCGGTGTTCATCGTGCTGGCGATCGCCGGTGGCTGGATGCTGAACCAGGCCGTGTCCTTCGGCGTCGAGACCTACAAGACCATCGGCGACCTGGAGCCCTAGAAATGCTGGTCTGGGTCACAACCGGCATGTTCGTCTTTGCCCGCATGGCCGGGCTCTTGTTGACCTTGCCTGTGGTCTCCACCCAGGGTGTACCCCGCCACGTGAACATCCTCGGCGCCATGGCCCTGACCCTGGTGTTGGTGCCCGTCGTCCCTGCGACCCCTGGGGCACCGACCCTGGCCCTTCTGGTCCTGGGAATGATCGGCGACGTGGTCCTGGGCCTTCTCCTGGGGTTCATCGTCAACGCGGTGTTTGTGTCCTTCGCCATCGCGTCTGAGGTCATGGCCATTCAGATGGGCTTCTCCATGGCCACCCTGTTTGACCCGGTCCTGAAGTCCATGGACGGAGCCATCGGTGTGCTGGGAAACTGGCTGGCGGGCATGGCGTTTCTCGGTATGGGTCTGCACCTGACGTGCATTGGAATCCTTGCGGACTCCTTCACCCTGCTCCCTCCGGGGCGCGTTCCGGGCATATTCGCGGGGATTGACCTCCTGCTGGAAGCCCTGGCGACCGCCATTGTGCTGGGCATGCAGCTGGCCGGACCCGTGCTGGCCCTGGTGTGGCTTGTACAGGTCTTTGTGATGGTCCTCACCAAGATCGCCCCCCGCATGAACATCTACTTCTCCGTGGGAATCATGTTGGTCAACGGCGCCGGCCTGGTGCTTCTTGGGCTGTCCTTTCCCTACCTGCTCAAGACCCATGGCGATGCGATGCACTACGCGACGGACCTGATGACCCAGGCCGTGCAAGCGATTCTCTGATGGCTGAAAACGAAAACGGACAAGACAAAACCCATGAGCCGTCCCAGAAGAAGCTGGACGAGGCGGCTCAGGAAGGGAACACCCCAAAGTCTCAGGAGCTCTCCTCCTTTGCGGTGCTGGCATCGGGAACAGCGGCGTTGGTGTTCATGAGCGGACCTTTGGGAAGCTCATTCCGGGAGGTGTGCTCCCTGTCCTTTGACATCCCCAAGAACGTTCAGATGACCGTCGACGATTCCCAGGTCCTGACAGAGGTGATGCTGAACCTGATCGCGACCGCCTGCATGGTCCCACTGTCTGCCGTCTTCATGGCCACCGTGCTCGTGGGTCTCATCCAAACCCAGGGGAAAATGGCCACCAAGGGCTTGGAATGGAAGGCCGACAAACTCGACGTCGTGGCCGGCTTCAAGAAAATGTACCTCTCGTCCATGCCCCTCATGGAGCTTGTCAAGGGCGTGGGGAAGCTCATCGCCTTGAGCGCCGTCATGTGGGTCGCCATCAACTCGCGACTCCGTGGACTTCCAGCCATGGCCACCTACGAAACCGCTCAGCTCCTCTCGGAGATGATGGACCTCGCCTACGTCCTGATCGTCTACTCCATGCCCCTGCTCATGATCATTGCAGCCGGTGACTTTGCCTACCAGTGGTGGAAGACCAACGAAGACCTCAAAATGACCAACCAGGAGGTGCGGGACGAGCGAAAAGAAACGGAGGGAGACCCGACCGTGCGGGCTGCCAGACGGGCCCGCTACCGCCAATACGCCATGGGCAACATGCTGGCCCGAATTCGAGATGCCGATGTCCTGATCACCAACCCCACCCACTACGCGGTGGCCCTGCGCTACAACAAAGAAGAAGCCCCTGCCCCGGTGATTTTGGCCATGGGCATCGACCACGTTGCCCTGAAGATGCGGCACGAAGCCCGCCAACACGACGTGATGCAGATTGAGAACCGCCCCCTGGCCCGGGCCCTCTACGCCACCGGAAAACTGGGGCAGCTGATTCCCGACGAGCTCTACGGTGCCGTCGCCCAGGTGCTGTCTATTGTGTACAAGCGCCGCATGAGGCGCCGGGTGCGCATGGGCCTTCCCCCGCGCCCGCCCGGCTCATAGCAGTCCCCGGAGAAACCCGAACAAGTCGATGCGATTCCGGTAGAACTCCCTGGCCAGCTCTGGATCGACTTCCTGACGCCTCAGGGTGCCGTCCTCGCTCTGGAGGCTCACCTGCAAGCGCGACACCTCCAGCCCGTAGAATTGTGCGTACTTTCCAACCACGAGGCCCACCGCGCCGAGCTCCCACTCCAGCTCGCCCTTGCTTTGCAGCAGCACATGTATCTCCGCCGCTTCGGGCATATCATTCTTCGCCCCCCCCCAGGCCAGCACGTCCGCCTGGACCTTGACTGGCCCCAACTTCATGCGGGACAACTCCACCAACAACGCCGTGGAAAGGTCATCCGGTCTACCCATCATGTCAATCACACCCGGAGACATGGTGTTCCGCAGGGCATCGGCAGCGTCCCGCAGGGCGCTTGGGGTCTCCACGACCTCCTCCGGTTCCTCGAGGGCTACCGTTGCGACCTTGGGTTCTTCCTTCTCCGCCAGGGGTCCAGGGCCTTCTTCGGCTTCCGCCACCGGCCGTCGAGGGGAGACCCACGTGGCCGTGGTTCGCACATGGCTCTGAACAGCCAACATGGCAAGCGTGCCCACCGTTGCAAGCCCTCCAAAGACCCACGGGAACATGCGGCGGGGCCGGGGCCCTGTGTCCCGGGTCTCCGGTGAGGCCATGATCTCCAGGCGAAGAGCGGCGGCCGCATTCCCGTCGGACCGGGCCCCCGAGGGAAAAGCAATCACCTCCCCTGGAACCAGCGTTGGATGGGACTCCAAAGCCTGGGATGGCACAAGTGTCGGATGGGTCTCCTGCGGGTGCTTGGGCAAAGGCTGGCCCAAGTCGGCAGCCGGAACCGGAGGAGTGGGGATCACCGGTGGGGGCGGAAGCATGCGAGGGGCGGTGTCCTCTGTGGGGGCAACGGGCTCCGCAAACCCCTGCGCCAGCTCCGAGGAAGGAGGGGCCGCCACCGGGGCCGCCACCGGGGCCGCCGCCGGGGCCTCCACCGGCTCCGGCGTCACCGAGGCTTCCTCTGTCTGGGGCGCATGGGCCGGCTCAATCAGCTGGGCACACCCAGCCCAAAGCTCCTGGGGCTTTCTACCCCCCAACGTATCCCAGGCAGCCCAGGGATCCGCCGCATACACCGCATCCAACTCCTTCAGGTCCCGGGCCTTCTTCCAGCGCTTACGACCTTCCCGGCGCACCTCGTCCCCCCCCCGCACCTGGCCGATGGAAGCCATGCGCACCAAATCATCTGGATCTGCAAGGAGATAGACCGCTCCTCCCTTTCTGACTTCCCAGCCCGGCATTGCTCGTCCTCGACCCCAAAGGATTGCCTGCATGATCTCATTCCCCGCGAGGCGCGTCAACGCCCTTGGAACCCCCTTGACCCAGGGTCTTGAGGGGGATAGAAGAGCATCCCCATCGCACCTGGAGGGATCTTGTCGCGCATTGCCGTGATCCCGGGCGACGGCATCGGACAAGAGGTACTCGACGAGGGCCTCAAGGTGCTCCGTTACCTGGACGAAACCGAGGGTCTCGGGCTCGAATTCGACGCCCTGGACTACGGCGCCGATCGATACCTTCGAGACGGAATCGCCATCACGGATGACGAGATGGCCGCCCTGGGGGCGGACTACGACGCCATCTACCTGGGCGCCCTGGGGGATCCCCGTGTGCCCTCCAACGCCCACGCCGGGAAGATCCTGCTGGGAATGCGCTTTTCCCTGGACCTCTACATCAACTTGCGCCCCATCAAGCTCTTGGACACCCGGTATTGCCCCCTGAAAGACAAGAGCCCGGAGGATGTCCGGTTTGTGGTGTTCCGCGAGAACACCGAAGGCCTGTACACGGGCATCGGCGGCCAGTTCAAGGTGGGAACCGCTGACGAGATCAGCATTCAGGCGGAGCTCAACACCCGCAAGGGCGTGGAGCGGATTATCCGGGCCGCGTACGAGCACGCGGACGCCCGCGGGTTGAAAAACGTCTGCATGTCCGACAAGTCCAACGCAATGCGCCACGGACACGACATCTGGCAGCGGGTCTGGAAAGAGGTCGCTTCCGAGTATCCCCAGATCGAGTCCCGCCACCTGTACGTGGATGTGCTGACCATGGAGATGGTTCGGGCCCCAGAACAGTTCGACGTCATTGTGACCAACAACCTCTTCGGGGACATCGTGACCGACCTCGGTGCACAGCTTCAAGGGGGAATCGGCCTGGCGGCGTCGGGCAACCTGCACCCGGGCAAGGCAGGGATGTTTGAGCCCGTGCACGGCTCGGCCCCCACAATTGCAGGGCAGGGAATCGCAAACCCCCTGGCTGCGGTGATCACGGCGGGCATGATGCTGTCCTGGCTCGGCCGCACGGACCTGGAAGATCGCATGGAGCAGGCCGTGACCGCCTGCCTCAAAAATCAGCAGGTCACCCCCGAGCTGGGGGGCACCCTCTCTACTTCCGACGTCGGCGACGCCGTCGTCCAACACCTGGAGTCCTCATGACCACGGACATCGTCTTTTTGTCTGGAAAGCGCACCGCCTTTGGAACCTTCAACGGCGTCTTCAGCGGCCTCTCCGCCAATGATCTGGGGGTAGAAGCCTCTCGTGCCGCGATTCTTCAGGCCGGAGTGAGCCCCGCCGACATTGACCACGTGGTCTTTGGCAACGTGATGCAGACGAGCGCCGACGCCATCTACTGCGCCAGGCACGTGGGTCTGAGGTGCGAGATCCCCGTGGAGACGCCCGCCGTGACCGTCAACCGGCTCTGTGGCTCCGGATTCGAGTCGGTGATCCAGGCTGCCCAGCGCTTGTTGACCCAAGACAGCACCCTGGTGCTTGCCGGCGGCACCGAGAACATGACCCAGGCCCCACACACCATTCGCGGCGCCAGGAAGGGCTTCAAGCTCGGAGGCACCAAGATGAACGACTACCTGCAGGAAGTGCTCTATGACCCGCAGGCCGGCTGCTCCATGGCGATTACCGCTGAGAACCTCGCCGAGAAGTTCAACATCACCCGCGAGGATGCAGACGACTACGGCTACCGGTCCCAGACCGCCTGGGCCACCGCCCACGAAGCGGGCCGGTACAAGGAGGAGATCACCCCCGTCACAATGAAGACCCGAAAGGGTGAGCACGTGGTGGAGGTAGATGAGCACCCGCAGCTCTCCCCCCTGGCCCCAGAGCGCTTTCGCTCCCGCTTCTCCCGGGAGGCCATGGCCGGTCTTCGGCCCGTGTTCAAGGAGGGCGGAACGGTCACAGCGGCCAACGCTTCCGGCATCAACGATGGAGCAGGCGCCATGGTCATGACCACAGCAGCCCTCGCCAGCGAGCGGAATCTCTCGCCCATCGGCCGCCTGGTGGGTTGGGGTCTGGCGGGCGTGGATCCCAAGTACATGGGCATCGGCCCGGTGTACGCCATTCGAAAGGCCCTGGCCCACGCCAACATGTCCCTCGGCGAGATGGACCTGGTGGAGATCAACGAGGCTTTCTCCAGCCAGTACCTTGCCTGCGAGAAGGAGTTGGAGCTCAACCGGGACATCACCAACGTGAACTCCGGCGGTGTGGCCGTCGGCCATCCCCTCGCCGCCTCGGGCACCCGGATCACCACCCACCTGCTCTACGAGCTCAAGCGCCGGGGCAAGAAGTACGGCGTGGGGTCTGCCTGCATTGGCGGGGGACAGGGAATTGCGGTCGTGGTCGAGGCGCTCTAGATGTCCGAACATCCCACCGAACAAGAGATCATCTACGACTGGAACACCATGGGCGACAAGGTGTCCCCTCCCCTGCGCCAGGTGGAGTACGTGGACGAGACCCTTCGGGACGGAATCCAGTGTCCATCCGTGACCGCCCCCCCCATTGAGGCCAAGCTGCGCATCGTGCGCTTGCTCTCCCACCTGGGCGTCCACAACCTGGATTTGGGCCTGCCCGGGGCGGGCCAGCGGGCCGTGGAGGACGTCACGGTGCTGGTGGAGCTCATCCGCGACGAGAAGCTGGCCATCAAGCCCCAGTGCGCGGCCCGAACCCACCCCAACGACATCCAGCCCATCATCGACATCTCCGAGAAGACCGGTGTGCCCGTTGAGGTCATGACCTTCCTGGGCGCCTCTCCCATTCGTCTCTACGCGGAGGGCTGGGACGAGAACCTGTTGGAAGAGCGCACCCGCACCGCCGTCTCCATGGCCAAGGCTGCGGGACTGCCCTGCACATTCGTGACAGAAGACACGGTCCGCTCCCAGCCCCAGCTCCTCTCCCGCCTCTTCAGCGCTGCGATCGAGGAGGGAGCGGACGGGCTGTGCCTCTGCGACACGGTGGGCCACGCAACCCCCGATGGGGTCTACAACCTGATCCACTTCACCAAGAACCTGATTCGCGCCATGGGCACAAGCACCCGCGTCGACTGGCACGGGCACGACGACCGGTCCCACTCCCTGCCGAACGCCATCTGTGCCATCGAAGCCGGCGCAGACCGGGTGCACGGCACGGTGCTTGGCATGGGCGAGCGCGTGGGCAACACCCCGCTTGACCTGCTCATGGTGAATCTCAAGCTGCTCGGGGTGGAGATGGGTGACCTGTCCCAGCTGGCCGAGCTGGTTCACCTTGCCAGCGAGGCCTGCGAAGTGCCGATTCCACCGAGCTACCCAGTTTTTGGCCGGGACGCTTTTCGCACGGGAACCGGCGTGCATGCCGCCGCGATCATCAAGGCCAAGGCCCGGGGCGACGACTGGCTCGCCGACTTGATCTACTCCGGTGTTCCCGCGGGATGGTTCGGGCTGAAGCAGCAGATCGAGGTCGGCCACTACTCCGGCGAGTCCAACGTCCGGGCCTGGCTCGCGAGCCGGGACATCACCGCCACGCCAGAGCTGGTGTCTGCAATCTTCCAGACCGCCAAGGAGGGAAACCGGCTGCTGGAGGACGAGGAGATCATGGACCTGGTGCACCGGCACGGCGCCTGACCGGAGTTGAACGTGCTTCTTCTTCTCGCAGGACTTGCCCACGCAGAACCGCCTGATCCTGCCCAGTTGCTGGCGCAGGCCGATGCCCAGTGGCGGTCCACCACGAGCCACGCGGTGCTCACTGTCGAGCTGGTCACCGAGCGCTACGAGCGCACCTTGAAGCTGGAGAGCTGGAGCGAGGGCCAGGACAAGTCCCGCATTGTCATCCTTGCGCCGGAAAAGGACGCTGGAACCACCACACTCATGGTGGGAGACAAGGCTTGGACCTTGCTTCCCCGCATCGGGCGAGCGGTGCGCCTTCCCATGGGAATGATGGGGGGAAGCTGGATGGGATCCCACCTCTCGAACGACGACCTGGTGCGAGCGAGCACCTTTGCAGAGGACTATACCTGCCGACACACGGAACCCTCCAAGACGGCCTGGCACATCCGCTGCGACCCCAACGAGACCGCGCCGGTGCCCTGGGGACGGGTGGAGGCCGACGTGGGATATGACCAAAACGTGCAGGCCCTCCGGTATTTCGAAGAAGGGGACACCCTCTCCCGCACCCTGACCTTCTCCGACTATCGGCGGGTCAACGGCACGCCAGTGGCATTTCACATGGAGGTGCTTCCCACCGACGCCCCCGGGGAGAAGACCGCCATCACCTATGAGCTCCTGGAGCTGGGACTCGAGCTTGACCCGGGCCTTTTCGAGCTTCCCGAGAAGCGTGGAAAGAACGCGGCGGAACCCACCCCATGATCGCCCGCCTCCTGCAGATGGGTTGGCGCAATCTCCGGCGAAATCGGCGCCGAACCGGGCTCACCATCGCAGCGCTCGCGGGAGGTCTCGGCTTCACCTCCTGGGGTTGGGTGCTCACCCTGGGCATGATCGGCACCATGGTGGACTCAGTGGCTGGCGGGGGCGACGGGCATGTCTTGTTGGAGCCCCCTGGACAGTTGGAGGAGCCCAACCTTTTTGACACCCTGCCCGACACCCCATCGGTGCTCGCCCACCTGGATGCAGCGCCAGGGGTCCTGGTTGCCTCCCCCCGGGTCGCCGCAGGCGGCCTTCTCTCGACGGGAGAACACAGCACGGGCACGCAGGTGCTTGGAATCGATCCCGCCCGTTACACGGCGCTGCTTTCCCCCGGGCTCACGGCCCTCGAAGGGCGTTTTGTGGAGGCCCCCGGGGAGGTGGCCCTCGGGTTGGAGCTGGCGCGGCAGCTCCATGTCTCCCTAGGAGAGGAGGTCTTCTTCTTGACCCAGGCCGCCGACGGCTCCATGGGGAATGCCGCCTGGAAGGTGGTCGGCCTGATGGACACCGGATCCACCCTTCGAAACCGGACCGCTTCCTGGGTGTCAATGGAAGAGGCCCAAACCGTCCTGGTGCTGAATGGCGCCCACGGAATTGCCTTGTCCTTGGAGAAGGACGTGGATGCCAGTGAATTCGCGGCATCGCTGGCGGGTCAAGACGGATGGACCACTGTCCCCACGGACGCACCGGGCAACGAAACGTTGGAGGAAGGCCCCGAGGACACAGTGGAGGAGGGAATCGAGCCCCACAGAACCCCACTGGACCCCGAGGCCACCGTGGTGGCCCGTAGCTGGCGGTCTCTCAATCCGATCATCGCCCAGTACCAGTCCATGAGCACCGTCTGGATGGCCATCATGGTCGGGTTGATCCTCGCGACCGCAGCCATGGGGGCCATGAACACCATGCTCATGAGCGTCATGGAGCGCACCCGAGAGCTGGGCATCTTGATGGCGGTGGGCATGAAGCCCCGACACGTGGTGGTGGTCGTGGTGGCAGAGAGCGTCGCCCTGGCCGGGATCGCCATCCTCGCGGGCCTGGCTCTCGGGGGGGCCCTGTCCTGGCACGCCGTTGAGGTGGGACTCGACTTCTCGACCTCCTACGGTGAGATGGACTTCGCCGGCGTCACCATGCAGCCCTCCTTCCATGGGGCCTGGGCGGCCGTGGCCTTCTGGATGCCGGCCGCGCTGCTGATGGTTGTGACCCTGCTGGCCTCCTTTCTGCCCGCGGTTCGGGCGGCACGACTTCGGCCCGTCGACGCCATGAGGAGGGTCTGATGCCCCTGGCGATCCGACTGGCCCTGCGCAACCTGCGACGCTACGCCCGCCGCTCCATCATCACGGGGATCACCTTGGCCGGTGGCTTCTTCCTGATGGTCATCACCATCGGGTTTTCCGAGGGGAGCTACCGACAGGTGGTGGACAGCGCCGCACGATCAGGCACGGGCCACGTGGTGGTTCGCCCCAGCGACTACGACCCCCTGGAGCCAACCCCCCTGGAAGATCCTGCGGCGGTCATGGAAGCCGCCTCCACCGTTGAACGGGCCACGGCCGCCCCCCGCGTGGAGGGGCTGGTCCTGGCCACCTCGTCGGGAGGTGCTCACACCGTCCTTGCGATGGGGGTGGATCCGAAGCTGGAACCGACCGTGTCGATTTTTCCGGAGACCCTCGCCGAAGGGGAGTGGCTCCCGGACACCATGGGCCGCGTTCCCCGGGTGCTCGTGGGGGCAGGGGTCGCCCGGCGCTTGGACCTGGCCACAGGAGATCGCCTGGTGCTGATGGGCCAGGTGGAGGGAGAGCTGGAGTCCATGCTCACCCGGGTCCACGGGGTGGTGCGGATAGGATCAGAGCAGGTCGACGACAACCTGGTGTTGCTGCACATCGACGGCCTCCGCCGCCTGCTAAAGAGTCCGAAGGCGGTGCACCAGGTGGCGGTGGTGCTGGATGATCTTCAACGTTCTGACGCTGTGCAAGCAGCCCTGGCCGAGGCGCTTCCCGGCACCGATGTCCTCACCTGGAGCGAAGCACTGCCGGAGGTCGGCGACCTGATCGCCATGGATCGCGCAAGCGCGACCTGGATGTTTCTGGTGCTCTTTGGCATCGTCGGCCTTGCGGTGCTCAACGCTGTGCTCATGAGCGTCTTGGAGCGCATCAAGGAATTCGGGGTGCTGCTGGCCATTGGCACCCGGCCTTTCACCCTCTTTGCCGTGGTGACTCTGGAGGCCTTCTTTCTCTCGGTGCTCTCAGTCGCGGCAGGTGGCCTGGCAGGATTCGGCCTGGTGCGCTGGCTCGGCATCCGGGGCGTGGACTTTCTCGCCTTGTCCGGCATGGAGGAGATGGAGGGCATGGACATCGCCGGGTACAGCATCAGCGGTTTGATCTACCCCTATCTACCGTTCCAGCGAACCTTTGAGGCCGTGGTCCTCATTGTCACCATCACCGTGGCCAGCTCCGTATACGCAGCCTGGCGAGCGGCTCGGATTGCTCCTGTGGAGGCCATGCGCCATGCCTGATTCCGCGACCCACTCCCCATCGCCGGCCCAAGAGACCGTCCTCGAGTCCCGAAACCTGTGGAAGACCTACGGAGGCGAGGCGCTACAGGTGCACGCCCTGGCAGGCGTCGACCTGGCTGTAAGAAAGGGAGATTTCCTGGTCATCGCCGGGCCCTCTGGATCAGGAAAGACCACGCTGCTGAACATGCTGGGCGCCCTGGACATTCCCACGAGCGGCAGCGTCTACGTGGAAGGCGTGGATCTGGCCAGCCTGGGCAGGCGAGCGCTGGCGGACATGAGGCGGGACCGCATCGGATTTGTATTCCAGTCCTACAACCTGGTTCCGGTCCTGACGGCCTCAGAGAACGCCGAGCTGACCCTGCTCCTCCAGGGCGTCCCGGAAGCCGAACGAAAGCGCCGGGTTGAGGCCACGCTGGAGCTGGTGGGACTGCCTGACAAGGGCCACCGCTTCCCAAGAGAGCTGTCAGGTGGCCAGCAGCAGCGGGTCGCAATCGCCCGGGCCCTGGCCCCCAATCCGGCCCTGGTGCTTGCAGACGAGCCGACCGCCAATCTGGACTCCAAGACCAGCACGGCGCTCGTGGAGCTGATGCGGGACATCAACAGGGAGCAAGGCACGACCTTTGTGTTCTCCTCCCATGACCACCGGGTCATCGATCGCGCGGCGCGGCTCGTCAAGCTGGTGGATGGAAAGGTGGCCTCGGACACCCGGCCCGGCCCCACCGACAACGGCTGACACGCCGCGTTCCCTCACCCATCGTTTGCCAGGGAGCGCTCCTTCCAGATGGCGAAGATGGCCGGGTAGACCGTCAACTCCAGCAGGAAGGAGGTCACCAGGCCCCCGACCATGGGCGCCGCGATGCGTTTCATCACATCCGCGCCCGTTCCCGTGCTCCACAACAGGGGCGCGAGCCCACAGAGGGTGGTCAGCACGGTCATCAGCTTCGGTCGAACCCGGCCTGCGGCGCCCTCGACAATGGCCTCGGTGAGATCCCCAAAGCTGTGCAGCGCCCCCCGCTCCCGCGCACGCCGCTCAGACAGGCGAAGATAGAGCAACATCACCACCCCGGTTTCGGCGTCCAACCCGGCAAGGGCGATCATCCCCACCCAGACCGCAACGCTCAAGTGGTAGCCGAGCAGGCTCAACAACCAGACGGCCCCCACCAGGGAGAAGGGCACCGCCAAGAGCACAATCCCGGTCTCCACCAGGGAGCGCGTGTTCAGGTACAGCAGCATCAACACCAGCCCGAGGGTCAAAGGAAGCACAAGGCGCAGTCTCGACTGGGCCCGCTCCAGGTACTTGAACTGACCCGTCCACTGGATTCGCACCCCCGACGGAAGCTGCACGCCATCTTCCACAGCCTGCTTGGCCCGGCGCACATATTCGCCCATGGCGACCTCGCCTGGGTCCACAAATACAAAGCCGGAGAGCTGGCCGTCCTCGCTGCGAATCATCGGCGGTCCCCCCACGAACTTCACGCTCGCCACCTGCCCAAGGGGAACCTGAACCCCACCAGGAGCCTGGACGAGGATGCGCTCCAGCTGGCCGGGGGTGTCTCGGAACTCCCGTGCGTAGCGCACGTTTACCCCAAAGCGCCGGCGGCCCTCCACCGCCTCTGTGACATCCCGTCCACCAATGGCCGTGTGTACGGTTGACTGGATCTGCCCAACGCCGAGCCCGTAGCGGGCAGCCGCCTCCCGGTGGATGTCAATGTCCACGTAGAAGCCACCTGTGGATCTCTCCGCCATGACCGAACGGGTCCCCTCCAGCTCGGCGAGTGCCTTTTCAATGGAGACCGCCGCCTTCTCGATGGAGGCGAGGTCTTCCCCAAACACCTGCACCGCCAGGGGGCTGCGAATCCCCGTGGCCAGCATCTCCGTGCGGGTTTGAATGGGCATCCACCAGATGTTTGGCATGCCCGGGTATTGAAGCACCCCGTCCAGCTCTTCAATGAGCCCATCCCAGGTCAGCCCCTCTCGCCACTCCTCCCTCGGCTTCAGGACCACCGTGGTCTCCGCCATGCCAAGGGGCGCCGGATCCGTCGCCGAGTCCGCGCGACCCATTTTTCCGAGCACGCTCACCACCTCCGGAATCTCCATCAACTGTCGGTCCATCGCCTGCACCACGTTGCCCGCCTCGGTGATGGACATTCCCGGAGGTGCCGAGGGCATGTAGAGAATGGCGCCTTCGTTCAAAGGCGGCATGAACTCGGACTCCAACCGCAGGAACGCAGGCACGGTGAAGGCCATGAGGAGGCCAGCGGCCGCCACCACCGAGAACCGATGTCGCACAACCCATCGCACAACCGGCTCGTACACACGGTGCAGCCACCGGCTGATGGGGTGGTCCTGCTCCTTGCGCACGCGACCTCGAATGAGGAGCACCGCAAGGGCCGGCGTCAGGGTGACCGCCAGCACGGCTGCAAACCCCATGGACCAGGTCTTGGTGTAGGCCAAAGGCTTGAACAAGCGCCCTTCCGTCGCTTGCAAGGTGAAGACCGGAAGAAAGGAGACGGTGATTACCAACAGAGAGAAGAACAGGGAGGGCCCCACCTCCTGCATGGCGCGAATGACCACCGCCCGGGTGTCCTCTTGCGTGTTCTCCTCCAGCCGCTTGTGCACGTTCTCCACGAGTATGACCGAGGCGTCGACCATGGCACCAATCGCCACCGCGATGCCCCCCAGGGACATGATGTTGGCCGTGAGGCCCTGGTAGAGCATGGGAACAAAGGCGAGGAGCACCGCCAAAGGCAGCGTGATGATGGGCACAAGTGCGCTTCGGGCGCGCAAGAGAAAGAGGAAGATGATCACGCTCACCACCGCCATCTCCTCCAGGAGGGTGTCTCGCAGCGTGTCGATGGAGGCCTCAATCAGCTCGGATCGGTCGTAGGCCACCTCAACCCGCACCCCTTCAGGAAGGCCTGGCACCACCTCTGCCAACCGCTCCTTGACCCTCTTGATCACGGCGAGCGCGTTCTCACCCTGTCTCATGACCACGATGCCCCCCACGGTCTCCCCGAGCCCATTCCACTCTGCAAGTCCCCTTCGAGACTCGGACCCCACCGAGACCTCCGCCACGTCCCGGACAAGCAAGGGCGTCCCCCCCGAGACGGACAGGGGGATGGTCTTGATGTCCTCCACCCCCTGGAGATACCCGCGCCCCCGGATCATGTGCTCATGTCCGGCAATCTCCAGGGTTCGCCCGCCGCTGTCCTGGTTGGAGGCGGCAATTGCGGCAGAGATCTGCTCCAGGGACACCCCATGGGCCTGGAGGAGGTTCGGATCCACCTGCACCTGGTACTGCTTCTGAAACCCCCCGATGGCAGCCACCTCGGCCACTCCCTCCACGCTCTCCAGGGCATAGCGCAGGTTCCAGTCCTGCAGGGCCCGAAGGGACTGCAGATCCTGGCCGCCGGTGTCATCCACCAGCGCATACATGAAGACCCACCCCACCCCCGTGGCATCCGGTCCCAGGGTGGGACGCGCCCCCTCTGGAAGAGCGTCTCCCACCGTGCTCAAGTACTCCAACACCCGGCTCCGGGCCCAGTAGAGGTCCGTCCCATCCTCAAAGAGGACCGTGACAAAGGACAGGCCAAAAAACGACTGGCCCCGAACCGTGGACACTCTGGGAGCCCCCATGAGCGCCGACGAGACCGGATAGGTGACCTGGTCCTCCACAAGATCCGGGCTGCGCCCGGGCCACTCGGTGAGAACGATGACCTGAGTGTCCGAGAGGTCGGGAATGGCATCCAGGGGGGCGGAGCGCAGGGACAAAAACCCCCACAACCCCATAGCTGCCACCAGCAGCACCGTGAGCACCGGGTTGTTGGCACAGGTCTCAATGACGCGCCCGATGGGGCCCTCGTTTTGGCTATTCGGCTGCATCTGTGGCCTCCCAAAACTGGGTGGCCGAGCGAATCCTGGACTCGGCCGCCAAGAGAAAGGCCCCCGACGTCACCACGAGATCGTGCTCCTCCAATCCTTCCTCCACGGCCACCCAGTCTCCTCCCTGGGGCCCGACCTGCACCTCTACAGGCCGCAAGCGACCCTCCGACTTGTCTACAAAAACCAGGCGCCGCCCACCGGTGAAGATCAGCGCTTCCGCCGGAATGGCCAGGTGTTCGCCCAGGGGCACTGAAAAGGTCACATTCGCCAGCATTCCCGGGGAGAGGAACCCCTCCGGGTTGTCCAGCTCGATGCGGACCCTTCCCGTTCGACGGTTCGGATCCAGGGTGGGATAGACATAGGAAATCCTCCCCTCTCGCTCTCTCTCAGAGGAGTGCGGGATCTCCACCCTGACCTCCTGGCCCACAGCGACGTGGGGCAGATCCTGCTCGAAGACGTCTGCCACCACCCAGACCTGGCTCGGGTCTGCAATCCGGTACAGCAGTGCGCCCGCCCGAACATGGGCCCCCAGGTTGACCTCCCGGGCGACCACGACCCCCGACATCGGGCTCTTCATGGTGACCTGCCTGTGGGGAGACCCCCCACGCTCCACTTCGGCCGTCTCCGCCTGAGACATGCCCGCAAGGAGCAGCCTCTCCCGGGCTGTCGCAGCCAACCGGCTGCCCTCCGGTGCGGCGAGCAGTTCTCTCTGGGTGGCCAGAAGATCCGGGCTGTAGAACCCCAGCAGGTCCGCTCCCTTTCCGACTGTATCCCCGGTGCGGGTCACACCCAACGCCTCCACCCAGCCGTCGACACGGGCCGTGACATCCACGACGCGGGACTCGTCCCAGCGCACCTCCCCCACCGCCCGAATCGGTCGGACAAGGGCTCGGCGGGTCGCGTGCTGGGTGCGTACACCGATGCGCTGGCGACGAACCGAGTCCACGAGTACATCCCCCGTGGCGAGCTCGGCGTGGGTGACCGGCGTGAGCGCCATGTTGCAGATCGGACAGGAACCCGGGTCGGCCTGGCGCACCGACGGGTGCATGGAGCAGGTCCAGTGGGCCACGTCGTCCGGGTCATGCGCCTCCTCCAGGGAGGCAGCCTCCTCCCCCCAGTCATCTCCTGACCCACAGCTCTGCATCCCCACACCCATGTAGGGGTTCTCCAGGTGCTCGTGGGCTTGAAACCACTTTTGAGACCCCTCTGCCATGGGGCACATGAAGACGTGCCAGCCCTCCTGCAGTCTGGAGTCCACCCGGGCGAGACCAAACAGCGCCTCGGACAAATCGGCAAAAGAGGAGCGGGCCTCCGGGAGAGAGTCAGCCTCTCCGAGCACTCTCGCGCTCTGACGTGCGGCCTCGATGAGAGGCGCTACGCCCGAGGACAGCCCGCTCAACTGCACCTCGTCCAGGGCACCGGCGAGCCCCTTGCCAAGACCTGGCACCTCCTCCAGCTGATCTTCCGCGAGGGCCCATCGCATCTCCTCCGTGGCCAGAAACGCCTGCTTCAGCGCCTCCAGGTCCTCCGCGCCAAACCTCTCGCCCCCCACCGAAGACAGGTGGGCATCCATGTGGGCATGGCCCGGAGAGAACCAGGCCTTCAAAGGTTCGCGGGCCAGCACCGCCACCACGACCAGCGCAAGGACGATCCACAGTTTTCCGAATCCACGCTTGGGGGTCCCAGTCATTTCGCACCTCCTCTTGCCATCGCAAGTGGGACGGTGCCCACTGCCCGATCAAGCTGCGCACGGCAGCGCCAGGTGTTCGCCAGAGCCTCGTCCAGCTCTCCCTCCACGGTGCGCAGCCGACGCTGGGCATCCATCCAGTCCCCAAAGCTCCCTCTTCCCGTCTCGTAGGCCGCTTGGGCCGCCTCCACGCGGCTGCGGGTCACGGGCAGGAGCCTGTGCTCCAGCAAGGAGAGAACCTGGAAGGACTCCTCCAGGGCCACCCGAGCCTGCTCCACCTCCACCCCGACTTCATCCAGCCGGGCTGCCCGCTCCATCTGAAGCCTTGCCCTCGCGGCGCTTGCCTGGTCCCTCCGGCCTTGCACCCGAGACTGCTGCACAGGCACCTGCAGTGCCAACCCCAGCATGAACCGGTGCTCCAGCTCGGGCCACATGGAGTTGTAGGTGCCCGAAAACACAAAGTCCGGAAAGGCCATCCGATCAGCAAGGTCCACCGCTTGGGCGGCCCCCTCCAGGCGATGGGCGACCTCCTGCAGTTCGGGACGCATCGCAAACGCTGACTGCGCGAGCCCACCTTCTTGCCCCGGGGAGCCAGCCTCCGGCAGACGCCCCGGCGGGGGGGGAATCTCCACGGTGGCGTCCCGGTGCAGGAGCCCATTGATCTGGGCAACCACCACCCGACCGCGGGCCAACAGCACGAGCCGCTCCCGCTCCAGGGCGACCCCCTCCGCCTCAGCCTGGAGCGGGTCCTGCTGGCTGCCCTGTCCCACCGCGTACCTGGCCTCTGCGCTGGTCTTCAGCTCGGCCACAAGCGCCGCATGTTCCTGGTTCACAACCAGCTGGCGGTGCACCACAAAGTGATCATCAAAGAGAAGAGACGCCACCAGGGCCAGGTCCAACTGCACCTGCTCCAGGGTGGACGCCCGTGCCTGGGCCTCCGCTCGGGCCATCGCGCCCCGAAGATCTCTCTTGCCCGGCCACTCCACCCGTTGGCTGACGCGAACCACCTGCCCCAGGCCGTGGGGGGAGCCCACCGCGAGAGGTGCGGCCTCCACCGCTAGCCGGGGGTCCTCAAACGCCGCCACCTGGGGGATCAAGGCCAGGGCCTCCTTCCAACCCTGGCGAGCCATCTCCACGCTCGGGTTGCGCCGAAGCACTGCCTCCACGAGGTCTGCCCGCGCAAGCACCTCCTGTCCGCGGAATGGGTCCACGGACCTGGACTCTTCAGGAGGAGAGGACGAACCCGCCCCGAGACGAGGGCTGCTGGCCGAGGCGCTCCTGGGCCACACAAGGAAACCGGACAGGCACACTGCCCACAACAGGCGGCTGCACAGAGCACAGCCTCCCCTGGATCGCAAATACATGGTTCTGCTCCTGCACGAGGGTGGAGGCAGGCGGAATTGCCCACCTCTCGTCAGGTCCGGGACACAGATGCGCCCAGGCCTGCGGGATCAACCCGTGCAGGGAATCAGATCAGATAGGAGCAGTTCGCGAGATAGCGAGCAGGCCAGTTGTCTGGCGGGGGGCCGCGGGGGCTGGTTGGGCACCAGGAAGTACTGGGCGTCCAGGTCAGTCGGGGAAGCACCCGCGTGGGGTTCAACACAAAGAGATCGGGACCCTCCAGCTGGGGTGCCACCCCGTCCAGCATGGGGGTCCAATGGTCCCGGTCAGAGCCCGCCAGCTCGCAACAAGAGGCGGCCGAAAGGGTGGGCTGGTCCGGGTTCGACTCGGCCGTGTGGCCGCACCCGCACTTGGGACCCAGCTCACCGGTCATGGAGCAGAAGTACGCAAACTCCGTGAATCCGCCGGCAGGAACCGCCACAAGCATGGCCAGGGCCAATGCCATGGCCCGCAGAACTCGCCCTGGGCTTCTTGTTGTCATTCCTGCCACTCCCGTCCACGGTACTTCGATGCGGGGAGCCCGTCAAATCCCAGAGAACAAACGTCTTTGTCCCGCCCCCCTACTCTTCCTTCCCTACGGACGAGTCCACCAGCTTGGAGAGCACCATCCGACGCAGCCGTTCCCGTTCCTTGTCGGAGGGATCATCTTGCTGCCACTTCTTCACATAGGCGCTGTTGTTCTGGACCACGTGGTAGAGGACCAACGCCATAAGCATCCAGTTCACGACCCGCATGCCCCGCTCATTGAAGCCAGGGGCACCCCAGCCAGCCAAGAAGCAGGCTGCAACAAAGTTCAGGATCTGCATTCCATAGAAGGCAGTTCGCTTCCGGTGCCAACTGGGCAACATCACAAGCACGTGGTTCAAGATGAACAGAAAGGCCACGCCGAGCAGGATGGTGGTGTCGATGTCCATGGGGTCTGAGCGGTCCTCCAGGGCGTGTCCCCGTCAGAGGGCCACGTTGTCTATCAGTCGCGTTTCCCCCACATACGCCGCCACGAGCGCCCGCGCTTCTCCTTCCACCCGGTGCAGCGGCTCCAGGGATTCCGCATCGACCACGGTCAGGTAGTCCAACCGATCCACGTCCAGAAGCGCCTTGCCCAACGCCAGGAGTGCCGTCACCTCCCCTTCTTGGGAGGCGGCCATCGCGAACAAGGCCCGGGACAGAGACGTAGCCCGGGTCCTGTCTTTGGGCTGGAGGTGGGCGTTTCGAGAGGAAAGAGCGAGTCCGTCCGCGTCGCGCACCAAGGACCCACCCACAACCTCGATGGGCAGCGCGAGATCCTGCACCATGCGGCGAATCACAGCGAGCTGCTGGTAGTCCTTCTCTCCAAAAACCGCGACGTCCGGCTGCACAATGCCGAAGAGTCTCGCCACCACGGTGGTGACGCCGTCGAAATGTCCTGGACGGGTCGCGCCGCACAATCCGTCGGTGAGGCCGCTGACCCTCACGGAGGAAGCGAACCCGGGCGGGTAGAGACTGGCCGGCGTGAACAACAGGTCTGTGCCGTGTTCGGCGCAGGTGGCGGCGTCGGCCTCTGGTGCACTCGGGTACCGATCCAGGTCCCCTTCGTCCTCGAACTGAAGGGGATTCACAAAGATCGACACCACCTTCTTGTCACAGCGCCTGGCGGAGACATCCATCAACGAGGTGTGGCCCGCATGGAGAAACCCCATGGTGGGCACAAACCCCACCGTAAAACCCTGTCGCTTCCAGGCGATTACCTGATCCTGTACCTGGGCTGCCTCCGCAAGAGTCTCCATGTCCAGCCCGCCTAGTAGAGCTTCGTGACCTTTCGAGGCCCCTTCTTCCGGTGAAAGGAGTGGTCTTCCGTAGGAAAGGCCCCGGCGCGGACCTCCTCACCGAAGGCACGGAAGGCTCCCACAATGGGGTCCTCCAGCTCGGCGTACCGCTTGAGGAAGCGAGGAGTGAAGCGCGAGTCGAATCCCAACAGGTCGTTGCACACCAGCACCTGGCCATCGCAGCCGGGTCCCGCGCCAATGCCGATGGTGGGAATTGAGAGCGCCGCGGTCACCTCTGCGGCCAGCTCGGCCGGCACCATCTCCAGCACCACCGAAAACGCACCCGCCTCCTGGACCGCGAGCGCATCCGCCATCAGCTGCCCGGCCCCCTGGTCTCCCCGTCCCTGCACCTTGAATCCTCCCAACTGGTGCACGGACTGCGGAGTCAGCCCGATGTGAGCTACCACCGGGATGCCTGCCTCCACGATCTTCGAAATGGCGGACGCGGTTCTCTCGCCGCCTTCCAGCTTCACGGATTGGGCTCCTCCCTCCTGCACGAGCCGCCCGGCCGATGTCAGGGCTTGCTGGGCGCTGACCTGGTAGGACATGAACGGCATGTCCACGGTCAGGTGCGTGCGCTTCAGACCCCGTGACACGCAGCGCCCGTGGTAGGCCATGTCCTCCAGGGTCACTCCAAGGGTGTCCTCCCGTCCCTGGATGACCATGCCGAGGGAGTCCCCCACGAGGACCATGTCCACTTCCGCCGCCTCCGCGAGGCGGGCCATGGAGGCGTCATAGGCGGTCACCATGACAATCTTCTTGCTGTCGGCCTTCTGCTTGAGAAGGTCCAACGCTGTGATGCGCTTCATTTTCGTAGCTCCCTAAGGCGAGTGCTCCAGTGGGGTTCCGGGACCGAAGAGACTCGGCTGGACCTCCCGCTCACTTTGCAGTGATGCAGGGGCACCCGGAACGGGTTGACCATCAATCCATCCTCGAATCATTCGAAGAATCGTCTGCTGGTCTTGCTCCGAATCTACGTAGTTGATCTCCTGGGTGTCCACTACATACACCGGAGCCTCGCTATAACCCGCCCACAATCGGTGATACGCATCCCGCAATCCATCCAGGTAGGCCGCCTCGATAAGCTGCTCCGCGGAAATGGCTCGCCGGGCAATCCGATCGACCACCACGTTCGTTGGGGAATCCAGGAAAATCACGAAATCCGGGCGAACCACGGTCGCCCCGAGATGCCCCGCAAACCGGTCGTATAGATCCAACTCGTGGCCGCTCAAGGTCTGTTCGGCGAACAGCCTGTCCTTGGCGAACAGGTAATCGGCCACCACAAGCTCATCGAAGAGTCCTCCTTGCCTGAGATCCGCCTGTTGGGCATAGCGAGTGGCCAGGTAGAACATCTGGGCGGGAAAGGCAAAACGCTCCCTGTCTGCGTAGAATGCGGCCAGAAACGGGTTGTCCGCAGCGGGCTCCAGGACAAGCCGCGCGTTCCAACGGTCCCGAAGGAGGCGACAGAGAGTGGTCTTTCCCACCCCGATCAGCCCCTCGATCACAATGTAGTTGGACATTCCAAGATCCCTGCGATTCATCCTGTGCCGAGGCCATGTTAACGCGTGGGCCGAATCGTCCTGGTATGCTGGTGTGCGGGCCACCGTGGCGTCGGCCCGGCTCCCGGTACCAGGAGACGAATGCGAACCGCGACTGCTCTGTGGATTCTTGCGATTGGGTCGGGCTGTCCCTCCTCCAAAGACACCCAACACGCGCCTCTTGCAGATGCCGGCTCAGACCTGACGGTCGGGCCCGGGGTCGAGGTGCAACTGAATGGTTCCAAGTCCAGCGACTCGGATGGAAAGGTCAAAAACTGGCTGTGGAGTGTTGTCAGCCAACCTGAGAGAAGCGAGGCTTCCCTCTCGGACGCAGGGGTCGCGGAGCCGGTGTTCACACCGGATCGCGACGGCATGTACACCTTCTCTCTCTCCGTCACCGACAACGATGGCCTCGCCAGCATTCCCGACGTGGTGAATGTCATGGTGGTGACCGGTGGAATCCGGCCCACCGCCGTGCTGACCCTGGAAGGTTCCCCCATCCTCAATTCCCCCCTGGTGCTGGACGGCACGGACTCCACCGACTCCGATGGGGACCTGCTGGACTACAAGTTCTCCGTGGTCTTGGCACCCGACACGAGCATCGCCACCCTGGAGGACGGGGAGGAAGAGGGACAAGCCATCCTCACCCCGGATCACCCGGGCATCTGGGTCGTGGGTCTCTCGGTCCACAACGGGACCCTGGAGTCTGTTCGCGTAGACGTCGCCTTTGAAATCCGGCAGTCCGAGGCGGGACAACCCATCGCGGTGTGCGGGGAGACAATCTCCGTACCCAACGGGACCGCGGTCCAGCTGGACGGTTCTGATTCCTACGACCTGGAATCGGACCCCCTCTCCTTCCAGTGGTCCCTCACAGAACTTCCCCCGGGCAGCGCCGCCTCCCTGGACAACCCGGCCTCTCAAACCCCTGGTTTCACCACGGACGTAGAGGGCGGATACATCGCCCAGCTCACGGTGGATGACGGGGTCATGCAAAGCGAGCCCTGCGAGCAACAGGTGTTTGCCACCCCAGCAAGCGGAAACGACCGCCCCAACGCGAACGCGGGGCCTGACCAGACCGTGGGCCTGGGCGATATCGTCCAACTGGACGGTTCGGACAGCTCGGACAACGACGGCCACACCCTCACGTTTGCCTGGGCCTTTGTCTCGGTACCAACTGGAAGTCAGACCACCCTGCAAGACGCCACCAGCGATGAGCCCACCTTCATACCCGATGAACTCGGGGAATACGTGGTCCGACTCACAGTCGACGATGCACTTCTGACGGACACGGACGACGTGGTAATCACGATCGACCTGGGATCCAGCAACAGCGCCCCTGTGGCCGATGCGGGGGCCGATGCCACGGGCTTGATCGCCCAGCAGGTCTTTCTCGATGGAAGTGGTTCTTCAGATCCGGATGGAGATCCCATCTTCTTTCAGTGGACCTTTGACAGTGTTCCTGCGGGATCCAGCATTGTCGACGCCAACCTGGTGGCCGCCAACACCCTCACCCCGAGTTTCGTCCCGGATCTTGCTGGCGCCTACGTCCTGACCCTCGGCGTCACGGACGGTGTGCTCTTTGACTCGGACACTGTCCGCGTGTTGATCACCGATCCCACCACCAACACGGCCCCCGTGGCCGATGCCGGCACCGATGTGTTCGTGCAGCTTGGAGATGCGGCCACCCTGGATGGCACAGGTTCCTTTGATCCGGACAACGATCCCTTGACGGTCCAGTGGGCCTTTGTCTCGATGCCGTTTGGATCCGGGCTCTCCGACGCGGACATCAGCGGTATCAACACCCTGACCCCCTCATTCACCCCTGATCTGGAAGGCACCTACGTGATCGGCCTGGGGGTCACAGATGGCTCCCTCCAGTCCACAGATCTGGTGGATGTGTTCGCCACATCTGGAAGTGGAAACAATCCCCCTGAGGCAAATGCGGGTCCAGACCAATCGGTGACACTCGGGGACACGGTCCAGTTGGATGGAACAAGCTCGCTCGACCCAGATGGCGACCCCATCTTCCAGCAATGGGCTTTCGTGTCTGTGCCGTCGGGCTCGGGCCTCACCGACACAGACATTTCAGGCGTGACCACGCTGACCCCTTCCTTCGTGCCAGACGTGGAGGGCACCTACGTTGTGGGCCTTGGCATCACGGACGGGGTGTTTCAGGCCACGGACACGGTGAACGTGTCTGTGACCACAGGGGGGAGCACCAACAACGCACCCACCGCGGACGCGGGCCCCGACCAATCGGTGACTTTGGGCGGCGCCGTGCAGCTGGACGGAACAGGCTCCTTTGACCCGGACGGGGACCCCCTTCTTCAGCAATGGTCGTTTGTGTCTGTCCCGGCAGGCTCCGGCCTTACGGACGCAGATCTCTCCGGCGCCCTCACCTTGACCCCCAGCTTTTCGCCTGACCTGGAGGGCACCTATGTGGTGGGGCTCGGTGTCACTGACGGTCTGCTCCAGGGCACGGACACGGTGACCATCACCGTCACCGGCGGAGCCACCAACACACCTCCAGCGGCCGATGCTGGTCCCGCCCAGAACGTCACCCTCGGCGAAACCGTGCAGTTGGACGGCTCGGGCTCCTCCGACCCCGATGGCGATCCTCTGACCTTTTTGTGGTCCTTTGATTCGGTTCCTGCCACCAGTCTTCTGACCGATGCGGATCTCACCGATGCCTTCGCAAACCAGACCGACTTCACACCCGATGCGGAGGGCGACTTTCTCTTGCGATTGACCGTGAATGACGGAACCGACACCGATGTGGCCACCGTGACCATCACCGTCACGGCGCCGCTCAATTCCGCCCCCACCGCGGATGCTGGCTCGGACCAGGCCATCACCCTTGGCGACACTGTGCAGTTGGACGGCTCGGGCTCCTCCGACCCGGACGGCGACCCCCTCGCTTTCGCCTGGGTGTTCAACAACAAGCCCTTCAACTCCAGCCTCATCTTCACGGACATCACGCCAAACAACGACTCGACAGCCGCCATTACCCCCGATGTCACAGGCACCTTTGTGCTCCAGTTGACCGTCACAGACGGAACGGACACCTCCGTGGATCTCGTGACCATTACCGTCACGGCACCCCCCAACACCGCGCCCACTGCGGATGCCGGCCCTGCCCAAACTGTGGCCCTCGGCGACACAGTATCCCTGGATGGATCGGGGTCCTCGGATGCAAATGGCGACCCACTGACCTTCTTGTGGTCTTTCGACTCTGTGCCTGCCTCCAGCCTCATGACCAATGCGGACCTGGCCGATGCGCTCGCCAACCAGACCAGCTTCACCCCGGATGCAGAAGGCGACTATGTCCTGCGATTGACCGTGAATGACGGAACCGACACCGATGTGGCCACCGTGACCATCAC
>CAZRYF010000044.1:0-11385 GCA_964604165.1 uncultured Enterobacterales bacterium | reverse complement strand
TGCTCCAGTTGACCGTCACAGACGGAACGGACACCTCCGTGGATCTCGTGACCATCACCGTCACCGCCTCGGCAAACACCGCCCCCACCGCAGATGCTGGCTCGGACCAGGCGGTCACCTTTGGCGACACCGTGCAGCTGGACGGCTCGGGCTCCTCCGACCCGGACGGCGACGCTCTCTCCTATTCCTGGTCCCTCTTGGCCCCGGTCGGATCATCAGCCACTCTCACCGGGGCGAACACCGCCTCTCCATCCTTTGTTGCGGATGTCGCGAGCGCTTTTTTCTTGGTGCTCATCGTTGACGACGGGAGCATCTCGGCATCCGACTCTGTCACCGTGACGGCCTCCGGCGGGAACCAGGCCCCCGTGGCCGATGCCGGACAAAACCAGTCCGTTGCGTTTCCAGGAACTGTCTCCCTGGACGCAACGGGTTCCTCTGACCCGGACAATGACCCTCTTTCTTTCAGCTGGTCCTTTCTGAACATTCCCGCTGGAAGCGCATTGGCGGACGGCGACATCGTAGACGGCGGGGGAGGGACGGCGAGCTTCATCCCGGACACCCTTGGATTCTACATCTTGGAGGTGACGGTCGACGACGGTGACCTGTCAGATACCAGCAGGAATGTGGTGACGGTCTTCACTCCCGGCGGGAACTCCCCACCGGTGGCCGATGCAGGCAACGATCAAGTCGCCAGCACAGGCGACACCGTCACCCTCGACGGAAGCGGAAGCTTCGATGCAGATGGAGACCCCTTCACCTATGACTGGATCTTCTTCTCCAAACCCGCAGGAAGTTCCCTGGGCAATGGAGACATCAGCGACTTTTTCTCTGCCTCGCCGAGCTTTGTACCTGATGCAGAAGGCACCTTCATCTTGATGCTCTCGGTTTCTGACGGAACCACCACGAACAGAGACCAGGTGGATGTCGTGGTTTCATTTGCAAACGCAGCTCCTGTTGCGGATGCCGGCCAGGATCAAGGGGTCAACCAGGGAGACACCGTCCAACTGGATGGATCCGGCTCCTCGGACGCAGATGGAGATGCCCTGGTCTACACCTGGACTTTGGTGCCCCCAAGCGGTTCTTCAGCCTCGTTGAGCGACCCCACAGCCGAATCACCCACCTTCGTGGCAGATGTGGCAGGGTCCTACCTCCTTGTTCTTCAGGTCTCCGATGGCATTGACAGCGTACTTGACTCCATGAACGTCACCGCCCAATAGAAGGGGAGCGTTCATCCTTACCCAAGAAACAAGGCGCGGACTCACCCGGGCGTGTTCACCTTGCGGGCAGCGTGTTTGAAGGCGGCAGCGTGTTTGAAGGCGGCAGCGTCCATGGAAGCGGTGCTGCCCTATCTTGCAGCAGGCAGGTTCAGGAAAGCTGCGGGATGGTGCTCTACCAAGTAGATGATGATGTCTCGAATGGTGACGATTCCCGCCGCGCAACCCGCGGCATCCACCACAGGAATGTGTCGAAAACGCCCCTCGTTCATCGTCTGCAGCGCCTGCCCGATGGTGGTGTCTCCTAAAATAGTCGTGGGCGCCGGCGTCATACAGTCCCCCAGGAGCCAGCCTCGCCACGAAAGATCATCGCCGCTCAACTTGACCACCACATCCCGCTCGGTGAACACGCCGAAGAGCTTGCCCCTGCCATTGACCACCAGCACACATCCTCGCCTGTTGGCCCGCATGGACTCCACAGCTTCCTGAAGCGTGGCGGACGGCTGCAACTTGAGAGGCTCGGTCTTGATCAACTCTCGAACCGAGTGGGAAAACAAGCCGGTCAGCGAAGCAGGAGTGGGCCCCGCCCCGTTCATCCGGTCACCCCCAGGTCCAACCAAAGCCCTGCCTGCTCACTCAAGTCCTCGTCCTCCCCCTCAAAAATATCCGCGAGGTGGTCCACCACATCTCGCACAGTAAGCAACCCCACAGGCCGCCCATGCTCGTCCACAATCGGCACGTTTCGAAATCCGCCAATGGCCATTCGGTTGATGGCCAGGGCAATGGAATGATCCGGTCCCAACACCTCGGGAGACGGGGTCATGACCTCCCCTACCCGGGTCTCCCCCGGTAGGAGATCCGCTGCCACCACGCGGTTCAGAAAGTCCTTTTCGGTGAAGATGCCCACCAACACCCCAGCCTCCACCACCAATACACCGGGGGTTCGAAACGCCCGCATTGTCTGGATCGCCTCCTGAACCGGTGTGGTGGGCGACACGTTCGGGGAGTCACGCCCCGAAATGAACTCACCGATGGTGCGGGTTCCAATGGCCATTTACGCTCCCAGGGTTCACGAACGAATCCCTGCTTTCAACCTACCCTATTTGCGAGCAAGACGCCCTGAGCAGAAGAGGAAAGATTCGAGAACCGCCGTGCCTTCCCGGTCCTCATCCGCCGGTTTTTCGCCACCCCCTGCCGAAAAACCGAACAAGAGATCGGCCTCTCCGTTCGAGAATGCCCGATTCCCATTGGCCCGACTCTTGCGACACCTCCTTTTGCGCATGTCCAACAAGGAGGTCTCATGCACACCGTCAACCAAGTGGTTCTCTATGGTCGTTTGGGCGCAGATCCTGAACAAAGAGTCGCCACCAGCGGCACCGAAGTCGCCCGGTTCTCCGTGGCGACCCATCGAAACATCCGGGACGGAGACTCCTGGCGAGAAGAAACCGATTGGCACCGGGTGGTGGCTTTCGATCGAACCGCCAGAGTGGCCCTGGATCGGCTCCAGCGAGGGGACCCCGTAGCGGTTGTCGGACAGCTTCGTCAGCAATCCTGGACAGACAAGGAGGGCAATCACAGAAAGCAAACAGAGATACAAGCCTCTCGCATTTGCTTCGCACCTTCCCCGCGGGGAAATCCGACCCTCGAGTCCTCGCTCAGCGCTCCCATTCCAGCGGAGAATGGGGAGGCACCTGCCCCAGACGCAGGCTAATTGGGCCTCGGAGGTTCCTGGATGTCGATGGGCGGTCGAGTCGTTTGGATCACGGGATTGCCGGCATCCGGCAAGAACACGTTGGCGGAGGCCATCGGTCGAGACCTGAACGCCAGATGTGTTCCCTTCGAGATCATCGACTCAGGGAAGCTTCGGGAGACCCTTTTGGGAGACACGCTGGGATTCACCCGGGAGGAGCGAGACGCCAACTGCCGGCGAAACGCGTTTGTCGCCGGCTTGCTGGCCAAGAACGGCGTGGTCGCCATCGTCAGCTCTGTGTCCCCTTATCGCTCCACCCGGGATGCGCTTCGCCAGGAAATGGATGGATTCGTAGAGGTCTGGGTCAGCACACCCAAGGAAGTCTGTGTCGACTGGGATCCCAAGGGCCTCTGGGCCAAGGCCCTGGCGGGAGAGATCAGACAGTTCACGGGGGTAGACGACCCCTATGAGCCGCCCCTCTCGCCCGAGGTAGAAGTCGATCTCTCCCAGGTGGCGGCCAGCGAGGCAGCGCAAAGGGTTCTGGTCTTCCTGGAAGACTTGGGTGCCATTGCCGAGCAGGCCCAAGAAGCAGAGCCTCTTCCCGCCGGTTTCCAGCCTGCTGATTGATCTGGACGAAGAAGCTGAGTCAGTACAACCGACGGACCTTCACGGTTCGACTGACCGCTCCGCCGATTCGCTCTCGAATTCCCGGTCCCAGATCGATTCGACCGAGGCTTGATTCCTCAATCTGGTCCACCCGTACGTGGCCAGACTTCAATCCCCCCAGCCACCAACGCGGATCCGTGACATACACCAAATCCCCCACCTCGGCTTGAATCTGTTCCGCCAACCCCCGGGACAAGGTCGCCTTGGAGAGCTGGGTGTGAGGATCCAGCGAGTCGACATCCAAGGCCCCTGTGGCTGTTTCCACCCAATCGCTCTCGGACTCGGTCCCCTCCTTGCCCTTGAAGTGGCGAATGGCATCGCCCACCGTGCCCCAGACCAGCCCCTTGAGCGCTTCGGGACTCTTTGGACGGGTGAAAGGGACCGCCAGAAGACCAATGACCGAACAAACGGAGAGACCAAAGAAGGCCCGCATGAACTTGTACTGGTCCTTTCCCGCCAGGAATCCGTCTCCCACGTCCAGCATAGGCACTCCGTGGGCAAAGGGCCGAATCAACTCTGGCCAGACCACGCTTGCTGCGATGGCCAGGGTGCCGCCTACCATGGTCAAAAAGGCAGCTTGTGACGAGTACCTCTTCCAGAAAACCCCCAGCAAGAGCGCCACCACAAGGGGCGGCGTCACCGCAGCTGTAAAGGCGCCGTGGGCCGAGTAAATTGAGTCAAACTGCATAAAGAGCGGCACCAGGAACACGCCGATCAGCGTGACCCCAATAGAAGACTTGCGAGCAACCAGGAGCATGTCCTTGTCTGTGGCGTTGGGATGCTTCGGTCCGTAGATGTCGTTCACGAAAATCGCGGCCACCGCAGTGATCAACGTATCGACCGTAGACATGAGCGCGGCGGTCAGGGCCGCCATGATCAAACCAAAGAGACCCGGCTGGCTCAAGAAGTCCGAAGCTATGAAGAAGGCCTCCTTCGCCGAAATATCCGGAGGCAAGGCACCCGCATGCACCAGCGCCTTCGCTACCCATCCACCCGATGCCACCACAAGAGCCGCGATGGGCATGAGCACCACCGCCGTGATCACCAGAGCCCTTCGGCCGTCCTTGACCGAGCGCGCCGACAAGAGCCGCATGGCGAGCCCCTGGTTCAGAAACACGAACATGGCGGTGTTGGCCATTCCGTCCTGCCAGAAGAGCCCTACACTGTGGTAGCTGGGGTCCAGATTGAAATTGGTGAATGCCCGTCGATGGGACCGGGGCAAGTGAGACCAGAACGAATCAAATCCCCCCAGGTAATCCACGCCCAGCCATAGAATGACCAGCCCAGTGACCAGAAGCATGACCCCCTGAAACAGGTCGGTCATGATGACGCTGGTCTGGCCTCCCGCCGTGACGTACACAGCGGAAACAGCAGCGACCCCCGCAGCCGCGAGCCAAATGTCCACCCCCAGGAGGATGTTCAGCGCCTGGCCCATGGTGAACAGGTTGATGCCGACGTAGCCCACCAGGTAGAGCAACAGCAGCCACGTGGCGATGCTTCGCTCGCGGCGGCCAAACCGCCGCTCGAAGTACTCGGGGATTGAGACCAGCCGCTGAAAATACAGAATCGGCAGCCAACCAAAAAGCGCAAGGGGCATCCAGAACCAGTCGTTCAGGTAGGTCTGGCTGGAGGCGATTCCGTAGCCGTATGCAATCTTGGAGTACTTGACGAAACTATAGGACCCAATGGTGGTGGCGATCAGGCTGAAGGAAATCAGCCACCAGGAGAACCTCTGGCCCCCGAAAAAGAAGTCCTTGGTTCCTTTTTGCTGGCGACCAAACCAGGTCCCAATGGACAACATAGCCACGAAATAGAGAACCATGATCCCGTAGTCCAACCCCGTTCCCATGGGGCCTTCCTCGAGCCCCCCTCCACCGTACGGAACAGCCGCAGCCTCGGTCATGGGTGCGTACTCCAGGTAGGCCTGAAGTCCAAAAAAGAAGGCGAAGCCGACCACCATTCCCGCGAGGTTACGCAAGGCGGAACCCTGGAGTCCCACGTATCCCTGGCGCCACGCGTAGGACATTCCTACGAGGAATACGACACCGCCAATGCTGTACTGGTAAACAAAAGGATCCACGGGCACCTCGAGGTTTCGACTTATGCCGGCGGAACCACCAGTGCATTCTGGGCCAAGAGGCGGCCGCGGTGATATCCTCTGGTGGAATCTCCCTTGTCCTGCGAGCCCCATGAACGCGCTTCTCGCATTGACCCTGTGGTTCGGCTGCGGCGGTCCAGATTCAGAGTACCTACCCCCAGAAGGGACTACGGCCCTTCCAGAGGAGCGCATCGCCGGTGCAGCCGGTGAGGCAAGCACCAGTGCCCCCCCCGATGCAACCCCAGAGAACACGCCCGATCTCCCCGATAAAGACGGCGATGGCTTTGGCCCCCTGGAGGACTGCGATGACGCCAACGCCACCGTCAACGTGGCCATGGAGGAGCGCTGCGATGGGCTCGACAACAACTGCAATGGAGAGATCGACGAGGCATCGGACTGCCCATGCGACGTCTCCCACCGAGACGGACACGCCTACCAGTTCTGTGGGAACCTGGCGACGGATTGGAATTCCGCCCGTCTCCACTGTGAACAGAGCGGATACACCCTGGTGCAGATAGACGATGCGGAAGAAGACGCCTGGCTGGTCACCCAGGCCGCCCACTTCCGCACCCCTTTTGTCTGGATTGGCCTCAACGACAAGAAGACCGAGGGGACATGGGCGTGGGTCAACGGCGACCCCGCTCCCTTCCAGACCTGGAACGTGGGGGAGCCCAACAATTGGTCTGGAAGAGAGGACTGCGGCATTCTCTACGTGTCTACCGAGAAGGCTGGCAAGTGGAATGACCGCAACTGCGCCGATGCCCGGCCGCAGTTCATTTGTGAGGCCGGCTGACAGCTATTGAATCGCAGGGAGATTTCCCCTAACGTCGGAGGTTCCTCCCACTGGGAATTCCGCATGCGAACCTTGTCTCTGTGCTCCTTTCTGCTTTTGCTCTCCTGCTCTGGCAAGCCTCCGAAAGACCCCGACACCGCTCCCGACGACAGCGCAGACGACAGTGCAGACGACACCGAAATGGAGACAGGGGGCGAAGACACGGGCGTCGAAGATCCAGACCTCGACGGAGACGGATCGCCCGCCAGCGAGGACTGCGACGACTCTGACGCCCAAGTACATCCGGGAGCCACGGAGATCTGCGACGGTCTGGACAACAACTGCAACTCCGAGACCGACGAGGGCGTGCTCCTGACCTGGTACACGGACGATGACGGGGACGGGTACGGACTGGAAGACTCCTCCCAGGAGGCCTGTACGCTTCCCGATGGCCACGCTGAGCTCGCAGGTGACTGCGACGATGCCCATCCTGGAGTTCATCCGGGGGCAGAGGAGGCCAACTGCGAGGACCCGGTAGACTACAACTGTGATGGGTCCACCGGGTACGAGGACTCAGACAGCGACGGAGTCGCTGCTTGCGCCGATTGCAACGACTCGGATGCCACCCTCCAAACGGCCACCGCAGAGGTCTGCGACGATGTCGACAATGACTGTGATGGGTCGGTGGACAACAACGCCACAGACGCCAGCACCTGGTACGGGGATGCGGACGGCGACGGCCACGGCGGATCCCAGTTCCAGACCGACGCCTGCGACTCCCCCCCGGGGTACGCAGCCACCTCGGATGATTGCAACGACGTGGACGCTCAAAGCTACCCAGGTGCCGCAGAGTTCTGCGACGAGCAGGACAACGACTGCGACGGCGACATCGACGAGGGCACCCTCTCCACCTGGTTCCAGGACAGTGACGCCGACGGATACGGCAACGGATCAGTCTCCGCGGACGCATGCACCGCTCCTTCCGGGTACGTGGCCAATTCCCTGGACTGTGACGACTTCAACGCCTCGACAAACCCTACGGCCTACGAAATCTGCGACAGCTCGGACAACGACTGCGACGGTACCGTAGATGAAGACGATGCGGTCAACGCCTCGACCTTCTACAGTGACTTGGATGGAGACGGCTACGGAGATGCCGGCAGCACCGCGACCGCCTGCATTGCCCCCTCCGGCCACGTGGCCGACAACACAGACTGCGACGACACCAACGCTGCAGTGAACCCAGGGGCCGCCGAGATCTGCGACACAGTAGACAACAACTGTGACGGAGACACCGACGAGGAAGATGCCACGGATGCCACCACCTGGTACGGAGACATGGACGGCGATGGTTACGGCGGCACCTGGATCACCACCACGGCATGTGCCCAGCCCACCGGCTACACCTCAAACTCGGACGACTGCGACGACTTGGAGTCCCTGTCCTTTCCCGGCGCTGCCGAGCTCTGTGATGGCAAGGACAACGACTGCGATGGCGCCGTCGACGAAGAGGAAGACCTGCAATCTGGCAGCGGAAACACCTGGTACGCAGACACCGACGGGGACGGCTACGGAGATGCGTCCTCCCCCACAGTCAGCTGCGCCCAGCCCGCGAACCATGTCTCCAACACCTCGGACTGCGACGATGACGATGGGGGCATCCACCCCGCCGCCACAGAGATCTGTGACAGCATCGACAACGACTGTGACGGGGACACGGACGACAACGACGGAGATCTCGACACCTCCACCCAGACCACCTGGTACGCCGACACCGACAACGACACCTACGGCGACGCCAACAACAGCACAGACGCCTGTGATCTGCCCACTGGACATGTGGAAGACGCCAGGGACTGCAACGATGCCGACGGGGGTATCCACCCCGCCGCCACGGAGTCCTGCGACGGCGCCGACAACGACTGCAACGGCACGGTGGATGACGCAACCGAGGTCCTCGGCGATGCCGCCACCTGCCCAGCGCTCTCCTGCCAGGACCTGTTGACCCGTCGCTCCACCGCGCAGGATGGGGCCTGGTGGGTGGATCCAGACGGGTCCGGCGCCTTCCAGGTGGACTGCGACATGACCACGGACAGCGGCGGATGGACCAAGCTCACCCTCGACAACAGCCAGAACCTCTACGTGGGGCAGGACTCTACTGGAAACCCCTGGACCAAGTGCAGCGGGGACCAGGCCCAGTACTACAGCTGGATCTCCGAGGGCTCGGTGACCGCCGACAATGAACCGAGCGGCGCCAACTACGACCACACCCTCTCCTATCTGCAGCCCTCCACGAGCACCGCCTACACAGCCACCCAGCTCACCGCCCTCCGCTCAGTGGTCACGGAGCTCTCGTCCACGACCCGGATGGTGGCGACGACCTCCGATGACGACAGCGCAAGCTACCAGGATGGGGATAGCGGGGGAATGGAGGTCTGGGTGCGCTCCGAGACCGGCAACTTCACCGTGATCACCCCGGGGACCAACGGGGAGTGTGGTGGGGGACCGGGTTCCGCCTGGAACCAAAGTGCCGCCGCCTACTACCTGTGGTCCACGAACCCGGGCGACTGTGCAGTCGACGGAAACACCAGCGGATACAGCGCCTCCTCCATGGGGGGGCTCTCCTCCGACCTGGTCATTCCCTACGCGGTGCGGCTCTCGGTCTGGACCGGCGGAGGCGTCTCCTTCGGCTGGGAAGAGCAGATCTTCCTGGTGCGGTGACCCAGCGCCCGCCTCAGTTGCAGACCGCGCTTGACCAGGCCTCGCCGTTGTTGTCTTCCTGGCACTCGTAGACGCTCCCGACCTCGAGCAGGTTCTCGTCCGCCACGACCACCGGCTTCTTCCCCGCCAGCTGCGTGGAGACCGCCGCAAAACGGATCAGGTCGCTGGTGGTTCCCGCTGGAATCGGGTCCGTGGTGGCCTCAATCGCCACGATGCTTCCCCCCGGACCGGCCCGAAGGCTCACGGGAATCCCCGCAGGGGCCTCGATGTTGCCCGCGTTGAGCACTCGGGCCGCCACGTAGATGTACCCCTGGTCACACTCGTCCTCGCACACATCGAGAATCTGTGCCCGAAGATCGATGTACTCGTCCGGCGGGCGCCCGATGTCGCCGGAGCGGAAGCTGTTGTAGTCGGGCCAGTTGTTTCCCACGCTGGGAATGTTCCCAAGCTCCCCCACATTGGTGATGGTGTACGCGTGCTGGTTCCAGACTTTCCGCCCCCGGGGCCAGGATTGATCCGCGTCGCCATAAATGGTCACCGCCCCATGCTCGGAGCTGAACCCGTTGCCGCAGTGTCCCAGAACGATCTCCACCTGGTCGTCCCCATCCACGTCTGCCACGACCGGCGTCTCGAGAATGGTGTAGCTACTGTGGGCGGCCGACGTAAACTTCTCGGTCCCGTCCAGCCCGGAAAAGAACCGAATCGACACCTCGTCGGCGTAAAGCACCTCCGGGTATCCATCCATCTCAAAGTCAAAGAGCACCGGACCCGCAGCCCCTGTCTGGTCCGAGATGGTGGCTCGCCACATCTCCGTCCCCCCCCACTCCATCGCAATCAGCTGGTTCTGTGCAGCAAAGACGAACTCGGGCACGCCATCGCCATCCAGGTCGTCAATAGCGGGCGCCCCCAGGTTGGTGTTGCTGCTCCCGCTGAAGTTGGTGGGGCCCCAGACCTCCGCGCCATCGCTCTCCATGCCTGTGAGGTAGATGCCGCTGGTCTTGATGATCTCTCCTTCCCCATCTCCGTCGAAATCCGCGACCGCCACCAGCCCATCCCGTCCACCGTTGGTCCAGACGGTGCCGCCGTTCTTGTCGTAGGCAGCGTTTCCGGTCACCAGCTCCATCTGTCCATCCCCATCGAGATCAACAGGCACGCTCAAGGTGCCATAGGACCCGGAGGACCCAGTCCCCTGGTAGGGAGCCGCGCCCTTGCCGTAGCTGCCCTTTCCGAGCAAGGCGCCGTTGGTCCCAGCCAGAATCGCGTTGCCAATGGTCACCTCCGGCAGCCCGTCTCCATCCATGTCTGCGATGGACGGGTAGTTGTAGCCGTAGGGGTCCATGGAGGTGGAAAGCCCCGGGGCGCACCACTTCTGGGTTCCATCCTGTCCACTCAACGCGCACACCTTGCTCGTGTCGGCCGTCACCACTTCCGGCCAGCCATCCAGGTCCAGATCCCCCACCGCAAAACCGCCGTCCTGGCCATAGCCGGTCCCCGAAGACCACGCGATGGGCCCGCTGTTGTCACCGTACAGGGCCACCACCCGACCGCCTCCAGCGTTGGCAACTCCCCCCTGGTACACGAAGATGATTGGGGTGTCCTGGCCGTCGATGGCGCCCGAATTGTTGGTGTCAATGGTCTGTGCCACGGCCGCCGGACCGCAAAACGCCCCGGTTCCCCAGTCCCACTCGATCACAGGGGAGAACGTCCCCGTGGACAAGTCCACTTCGCACTCGGTGTTCAGGGCGACCGCGCCGGGGTCGGGCTCGGCCCCCTCCGCGCAGGCGTCCACGTTGGGAAGCCCCATGGCCGTGTCGTCCATTCCACCGGAATCTCCTCCGATCATGTCCTTCGCCGAGCCGAGACCATACTCGGTGCAGGAAAGCAGAGACGCGCAAAGGACCGCGGATAAGAGTGGTGACAGGTTCTTCATCGTGGCGCAGTCTACCCCACGATGTTCGGGGGAACAGGTTCAATTGGGCCGTTTCTCACTTGCCGAGCCTTCCTCGTGGTAGAAGCCAGGAACGCATTCCCCCAACAGCCCCGGAGTCAAAATGAGCCCAAGCGTCCGAAAGGCCTTGTCTCTCACCCTCTTTCTGTGGCTCGGCGCCTGCCCGGAGTCTAAGGACGACGAGGACTCGGGCTGGGACCCTTTTGCGGACGCCGATGCAGACGCAGACGCAGACGCAGACGCAGACGCAGACGGTGACTCAGATGCAGATGCAGA
>CAZRYF010000043.1:0-42347 GCA_964604165.1 uncultured Enterobacterales bacterium | reverse complement strand
GGGTGACACCCACCGCCACAGGGGGTGAGGTTCGAGCTTGTCGAGCTTGTCGAGCTTGTCGACTTTCAAGCGTTGAGCCCCACGACCTGCTCCGCCCTCCGTTCTTCGGCCTGCGAACTTCTGACTCGGGGGATTAGGGCATCTCGTCGGGTGGAGGTTGTCCCACCAGACCAGACGCGCGACCGTCCAGGGTGAGCGGGGGTAGCTCCGGCATAGGCCAGGGCAGCGCCTTCGGTGGAAGCCACGCGCCGAAGGGTCTCAAGGGTCTGGCGGTCGGCTTGTACCGGTGTTCGCGTACGGTCTCGAAGGCTCTCCAGCGCTTCTTGGGCTGCGGTTCTCTCTCCGGAGACGATGGCCAATCGCGCCTGGAACATCTTCAACTCGCGGCATTGGGGGGCTCGCTCCAGGGCGGCGGCCAGCGCTTCCGGCTTGAGTGTCGTGAGGTCCAAGGCGCCATGGTTTCCATGGGAGGTATCCAACCCAAGGGCTTGCATCTCCTCGGGGCATTGGTAGGCAAAGGGGTGGCCCAAGGGGTTGGAGGCCGGCGTCACAAGCACCACAGCCACCCCCGCACGCCGCACGGTGCGAACCAGGGTTCTCAGGTTGGATTCGTATTGGCCGCGAACGGCCTCTGCATCAGCAGCGCCTAGTTGAACCTCTGCAGGAAGGGCCCCTGTTGCGTTGCCCCCGCCACGGAGACCCATTTGCAGAAGCTGGAATAGACGCACCTGGCTCAGGACACCCAGCACCCTCAGGTCCCAGGTTCCCCGGTGGTTGGCCAAGGCGCGAAAGAGGGTGTTTCCCCGGTCGTTGTGTCCCGAGTAGAGGACGATGGCGTTGGGGCGGAGGGAGAGCACCTCCGGGAGCATCTGCAGAAAGTGCGCCGAGTCCAGTCCCGGTGCAGCAAGGTTGAGGTTCTCGGTTCGGTTTGCTCGCTCGACCAGGGAGGGGGCCTCCAGGTCAGGCAAAGTGCCTCCACGAATGGAGTTGCCCCCCATCCAAATCACCCGGGCCCGGGTGCCGGGAGGTTCTTGGGCGAATTCGTGCAGCGCAAAGTCACCCTGGTAGGTGGTCTGGACGTGCTTTCCTTTGTTCTTGAGCCAGTTACCGTGGGAGGGGAGATGTGCCACGAGGGTGGGAGACGGGTTGGGAACCAGCTGGCGGACCACGCCCTCTACGCCTGCGAGGATCCCCAGGATCGCGAAGATCTGGAACCACCGATTGCGTGCCAGTGGCTTCGACAAGACCGCCTCCCTCAGAATCATCCCACGAAGCGCGAGGGCTGAAGAATGGCCGGCAGGTCAGGATCCCGCCCATGAAGAAGTCCCAGGGCGACAGAGTGGGCGGCCCGGAGAGCAAAGGACAGCTCGTTGCCGTTGAATCCTGTGCACAGGATATGGCGAGAGCGGCCTGGCAAGGGTCCGATCAGAGGGAGGCCATCGCAGGAGTGATCCATGATTCCTGACCAGGCGCTTTGGGTGGTTTCTCCTTCGGTTCCCGGAAAGTGACGCAGGAGGGCTTCTCGAAGGCGATCGTCAATGATGGGCACGCGCGCCGTTTCATCCCGCTCTCCGACCTCCATGTGGGGGGTGGCCCACCGACAACCTGAGGCCGCGACGGATCCACCGGGCAGGGATCGCAGGAGCAGGTGTCCGTGCTGGGTCCGAATGGGAATCCGGGGGAAGTCGCCGCCACCTTGGAGACAGAGGGTCTGGCGCCGGACACCGGACAGAAGAGGTTCCAAGGTGGGGTCCAGATCGGGAAGGGAGGGGCCCCCTGCGTACACCACGGTGTCGGTGTGGAGAGATCGGGTTCCGATCTGGGCCACGAGCCCTCCGGGGGCTTCGTCGATGGCGGTGACCTCGCACCCAGCGTGAAGGCTCGCGCCCGCCTCACGGGCGCCTCGGGCGATGGAGGTCGTAAGCTTTGCGGGGTCGCACACGGCCTCTTCGGGATGGTGACGAGCCACGTCAAACCCCTGGGCGCCGGTCCTTTGGGTGACCTTGCCTGCATCCCAGGTCTCCACTGGGATGCCCCATCGCTCCAACAAGGAGACGGAGGCGTGAATGTCCTCGGCCTCTCCGGGCACCCCGGCTGCATGGACTCCCCCCGTCACCATCACGCCCTTCTCTTTGTTCGCCAGGGCCCCGTTCTCTCGGGAGTACTGGAAGAGCTGCAGGGCCTTTTCTTCTCCCAGGGCTGCTTCCAGCCGGTTTGGGTGCTCCAGGGGAGCCAGGGAGATCAGTCCCAGGGACCGGGCACTCCAACTTTGCCCCACCGCTCTCCTCTTTTCGCACAGGCAAACGGTGGCTCCAGCGGTCGCAAGCTCCCGGGCCAGAGCCACCCCGGCGAGGCTGCCTCCTACCACCAGCACCTGGGTGCGAGAAGGGAGGGATTCCGGCCCTGGAAGAGGCAGGGGAGCAGCGTTTTCGATCCAAAAGGAGGACATGGGCAGTCCGGGTTCTTTGCCATCCTACCGCCGCGGCAAGGAGGCTCCCCTGGGGACCTGCCCGCGGAAGCACGTATAATTCCTCGGATGAAGCTGTCGCCGCGCCACGCCCTCGTTCTGGGGGCGATGCTCGCCTTCTCGCTGATGGCCTTGTTCACCAGGGGGGCCGACGCCCCCATCGTGGGCATCGCTGCGTGGCGGGCCGTGATTGTTGCAGGGGTTTTCGGGGGTTGGGCCCTGTGGGCTGAGGGATCCGCTGTGGTCCTGAACCCCGATTCGACCACCCGGCGCCTGGGCGTGATCTATGGGCTCTGCCTTGCGGTGGCCTCCGCCACCTTTGTGGGGGGCTACGCCTTTACGACCGTGGCCAACACCATCTTCTTTCACAACCTGGCCCCCCTTGCGGCCTTCCCTTTGGCCTGGTGGGCTTTTCAAGAGCGTCCTGGCGCGACGGTGATGACAGGAGGTGGCATTGCCATGCTGGGCGTGGCGCTTCTCTCGGGCGTTTCCCTCTTCCATTTGAGCCACTTCACCAACCCTCGGTTTCTGCTGGGAGATGCCCTCTCTGTTCTCTCCGCCCTGGGCTACGCCGGTGTGCTGGTGATGACGCGGGCCACCCGACGAGAGGGAACCCCCATTCTGACCACATTGTTTGTGGCCTGGACCGTTGCTGCGGTGGTGTTGGTGGCTGTGGCCCTGGGGACGGGGGACCTGGGACTCCCAGCGCGGTCCATTCTGTGGGTGGTGGGTTTGGCGCTTGTCTGTACCAACCTGCCCTTCTACCTGCTGAACCTGGGGATGCGAGATGTATCCGCGGGCATGGCATCGGTGTTGTCCCTGTCCGAGGTGGTGTTTGCGACGCTTCTGGGGTTGCTGGTGTATGGCGAGAGGCTTGCACCCTTGGGGTGGATTGGAGGCCTGCTGGTGGTCTTCGGCGTGCTCTACCCCCTGGTGGTCTCTGAAGATGCAGAACAAGCCCTGGGTCGAACGCAGCGCTTGGAACCCGAGACAATGCGCGTTCGACAAGGACGGCTCCTGGTGGGGTTGGTCCTTCTCAACGGGGGGGCGGTGCTTGCCCTGGTGGGCGGGGTTGCAGTGGGAGCGCTGCTGGCTTGGGCGGGGGTGTTGACCCTGTTGCGCCTGGGGGCACAGCCGGTGGAGGATGCCCTGGGTTGGCGGCGCCCTCTTCAGGCCGTTTTGGCTGTGGGTGGGTTGGCGGCGCTGGCGGGGGTTGTTTCGCGCGGGGCCCCTCTGGGAGTGGAGGGCAGCCTCGTCGGCGGGGGACTGGCGCTGGGAGCCTGGTACCTGGATCATCTTCTCCTGGCCGCCGAGCCGGAACGGGACCGACTGGAGCGTCCCGGAGCATCTCGCGCGCTTTTCGCCATTGGATTGGGGCAAGGGGTTGCTCTTCTGGGCCACGCAGCGGGCGGCTGGCTGGTGCTCGTGGGAGCAGCGCTCCTGGCGCTGGAGGCGCTTGGGCTCCTGGAAATGGCGGGTTCTGGCAGGTTCTTGGGAGCGACCAGGCTGGATTCTTTGGGGGGCTGGTTTGCCGGGCGGGGACGACTGCTGGCTCTTGGGCTCGTCCTCTTCGTGTTGGGAGGCACCGTCGTGGTTCCACCCGGGCACCTTGGTGTGGTGGAGCGGCTTGGCTTTCCCCTGGCGGAGGCCCGAGCACCAGGGCTGGCGTTGACCCTTCCTCCCCCCATCGAGGAGGTGGTGTTGGTGGATGTGGACCGGGTGCGTCGGGTGCAGATCGCCGAGTCCGATTCGCCTCTTCTCACCGGTGACCAGTCCATGGTTTCGGTTCAGGCCGTGCTGCACTACCAGGTGAAGGACGCCCATGCGTTCGTCTATGGCGCCCAGGATCCGGAGCAGGTACTCGCTGGGCTTGCCCGGGCGGCGCTTGTGCGTGCGGTAGGCACCCTGACCCAGGACGAGGTGCTCACTTCCGGGCGTCGACAATTGGAAGAACGGGTGACCCTGGCGGCCCAGACCTTGTCTATCCGAGCTGATCTGGGGGTCCAGGTGTTGGATGCCAGGCTCGCCCTGGCGGTCCCGCCGCCGCCGGTGGTAAGCGCCTTCATGGATGTCATTTCGGCAGACGAGGAGAAGCGCTCCAGTATCCACCTGGCAGAGGCATATTCGGCGCGGACCGTTCCCATTGCCCGGGGAAACTCCCTGGCCTTGCTGGAGGCTGCGGTGAGCGAGGCCGCTGCATTGTCCAGCCGGGTGGATGTGGAGCACAGCCAGTTGAAGGCCCTTGTGGTGGGCGGTGCTCGCTCCCCAGAACTGACCCGCTTCCGCGTGGGACGCGAGATGCTTGAAGAGACCCTCTCCGATGCGCGGCTTGTGATTGCCCCGCACTCCATTCGCCTTTGGCTGGGCGACTCCATCGCGGAACCGGTGGATCCCAGCAAGCTTGGGAGCAACCCATGAACCAGAGAACCTTTGGGTGGGGCTTGGTTGCCCTCTTTTTCCTGGGTGGCTCCGTCTACACGGTGGATGCCCGAGAGACCGGTGTGGTGACCGCGTTTGGTGCCCCGGTGCGTACCCTGACGGAGCCCGGGCTGTACTTCAGGGCCCCCTGGCCCATTCACCAGGTGGTCCTGTTCGACTCCCGGTCGCGCATGCTCCAGGTGGAACCTACGGAGATGTTCACCCGGGACAAGAAAAACCTCGTGGTGGAGCCCTTTGTGGTGTGGCGGGTGGAGGATCCGGAGCGCTTTCTGGAGACCGTGGGCAGCCTGTCCGCGGTGGAGGTGCAGCTCTCGGATCTGGTGATCAGCCGCGTCGCAGCGGGGCTTGCAGACCGGGATCTTCGGTCCCTCTTCAGCGTGGAGGGGGCGGCTGAGACGCTTCTCCCGGACGGAGTGGCCGAGGATGTAGGCCGGTGGGCCGGGGAGCGCCTGGGGGTGGCGGTGCTCGATGTGCGCCTGCGCCACGTGGGGTTGCCCCTACAAAATGAGCAGTCCATTTATGAGCGCATGCGGGCGGAGCGAAAGCGCATTGCCAACCAGTATCGCTCGGAGGGAGAGGAGAAGGCCACGGGCATTCGGGCCAAGGCGGACCGCCAGGCTGCGGAGATGCAGGCTGGGGCTGAGCGGGAGGCTGCACAGATCCTGGCGAAGGCCGAGGAGTTGGCAGCCAGGCGAACGGCGGAGACCTATGCCCTCGACCCTGGATTCTACCGGTATCTGAGGGATGTGGAAGCGCTGGATGCCCTCTTGGGAGAAGACACCACCTTGGTCCTGGACAGCGAGAGTCCCTTGTTCGAGGTTCTAAGCGGCCGATGAAGAAGTCCACTGCCTTGTTTGGGGCCGCGCTTGCCTATTTCGCCACGGGTCTGCTCGTCGTGGAGCCGGGGGAAACGGCGGTGATCTATCGCTTGGGAGCGGTGGAGCGGGCACAGGGACCGGGACTGGGGATACGGGCCCCGTGGCCACTGGAGTGGGATGAGAGGGTGGGTGTGGAGGAGATCAGGCGTGTCGAGCCCGGGCAGCGGCGGCTTCTCACGGGTGACACCAACCTGGTGGAGCTGGCTCTTGCCGTGCAGTTCAGCGTCGCGGACCCTGTGGCCTGGCTTACGGGCACCGAACACCCCGATGTCATCGTGGCCGCGGAGGTTGCCGCCGCCGCCGCGGAGGTGGTGGCCAGGATGGAAGTGGACACTCTGCTCACGGAGGGTCGGGTCGTCCTCCAGCGGCAGGTCAAGATGGAGGCACAGGAGCGCCTGGACTATCTGGGGCTTGGGGTGCGTCTAGCGTCCATTGAAGTGCGCAACCTGGTGCCACCGTCGAGCGTGGTGGATGCCTTCAATGATGTGTCCAGTGCACAGGGAGACCAGGAGACTTTGGCCCTGGCGGCAGATGCCTATGCCTCTGAGTTGGGGCCGCGGGCCAGGGGGGAGAAGGCGGCCTTGTTGGAAGAGGCGCGGGCGGGCTCCACCGAGCGTCTGTCCCGCTCCGAGGGGGAGATCTCCCGGTTTCTCGCCCTGAAGAGAGAGGCTCGCACCTCTCCAGAGGCCACGCGGATCTCGCTGCGAAATGACTTGTTGCAGGCCATTGGCTCCCGGGTGAATGTCTTGGCGGCAGGCGAGGGGAGCGAGATCCGGCTACCGGGCTCCCGATGAAACGCACCGCTCCGCTCTTCGTGTTGGTCGTCCTGGCCAATGTCCTTGTCATCGCCTGGCTCTTGCTGCGCCAACCTGGAGAGGAGGTCGACACCACCGGCGGACTCTCCTCCGCCTTGCTCGCCGACAACACCATGGAGGCTGCCCGCTACGATCTGTCGGATCGGGAGAACCTGAACGTGGTGCTCGTGAGCATGGACGCCTTGCGCTATGACGCGACGGGCCTGGGGGGAAGCTCCGCTGGCCTCACGCCCAACATGGATGCATTCGCCGACGAGGCGGTGGTCTTCCACAACGCGGTCACGGCGGCCCCGTGGACCCTCCCCTCCCACATGAGCGTGTGGACGGCCCGGTGGCCTTCGGTGCACGGGGTCACCAACAAGCTCAAGCTGCTCGCTCAGGACCAGATGGTGGAGACCAGCTTGTCCCCGGGCATCCAAACCTACCCGGACGTGTTGATCCAGGAGGGGTTTGTCGCTGGGGGTTTTACCGGAGGCGCTGGGGTGCAGGGCCGCTATGGCTTTGGGCGCGGATTCGATACCTACCTGGATGATCGCTACTTCGGTGGCACGGATTATTCCCTGCCGGCGGCTTTGGAGTGGCTGGGCAACCACCGGGGCGAGCGCATCTTCTTGTTTCTGCACGGGTACGATGCCCACGGGCAGTTTGATCTGGCTGAAGGCGCACGTGGATCCCTGGAAGGGTACGCCGGGTCGTTGGATGGCACGATCGATGAGCAGGCACGGCTTCGGGAGCAGGGCTTGGATGCCATTGAGAATCCTGGGGACCTCGCGAGTCTGGAAGGAGTCCTGGATGCTGCGGATGCGGCCTTTCTCAGGCAGGTCTACGATCAGAAGGTGCGCCAGGCTGACGAGCGCCTGGGTCAGTTCATGGGGCAGCTTCGATCCATGGGGCTCTTGGACAACACGGTGGTGGCCCTGATCTCGGACCATGGGGATGAGTTCATGGAGCACGGGGGGGTAGACCATGGTGCCACCCTCTATGAAGAGCAACTCCACGTCGTTATGGCCATTCGCTTTCCTGGCTATGCCCGGCGTCACGATGTGCAGGAGGTGGTGCGCACGGTGGATCTGTTTCCGACGATCTTTGATTCCATGGGCGTTGCTGGGCCGACGGGGGTGGATGGAGTCAGTCTCTTGCCGCTGCTGCGGGGGCAGAAGCTGGAGGTCGATGCGTTTGCGGAGACTGACTATCGGTTGTTTGTGCACCAACGCATGATTCGGCAGGGGAACCACAAGCTGATCCTGGATTTGCTGGACGGTGGCCGGGAGCTTTACGACTTGTCGGCCGATCCGGGAGAGAAGAAGGACCTGTCTTCGCAGGATCCGCGGCGGACGTACGAAATGGAGCAGGCGTTGCGGCGGTGGATGGAGGCGACCCGCACGAATCCGCAGGACTATTTGGGGGTGAAGCAGAAGCCGATTGAGATCTTTTAGGCAGGGGTGAGGATCAATCCTCGGGCATCGATCCTCAGAAGCAAAGCAGAATCGGGGCGATGCTTGCTCGAATGTCCAGGTAGCCGCACCTACTCCCGGTAGAAGACAAAGCTGCTCTCGTAGGAATAGGTGAGAAGCCCAACGGTGGACTCCCCGCTGGCGAACCCGTGAATGCGCGAGCTGTTGCTGGTGCCGGACCAGGTGGTGGAGAGAGTCAGGGGATTTACCACCAGATCGCCGGAGGCTCCCAGGTTTCCACTGAGTTGAATGGCCAGGTCCGTTCCCAGGGCCGCCCCCATCTCCCCCTCCCATACGCAGCTGAAGCTGGAGGAGAAGTCAGGGTGGGTCTCGGAGCTCACTTCGATGGATACCGTGGCGGCGCAAGCGTCTTCCATTTCGATCCCGTCGATCAACATGTAGAAGCTGAAGTCTCCGCCGTAGTCTCCATAGGCCCACTCGCCCGTGTCTGTATCTGCGTCTGCATCTGCATCTGCATCTGCATCTGCGTCTGCGTCTGCGTCTGCATCTGCGTCTGCATCTGCATCTGCATCTGAGTCTGCGTCTGCGTCCGCTTCGCTTCCGCTCTGGCAGTGGTCTGTATTCGCACACAGCATTTCTTCGCAGTCGATGAGTCCGTTTCCATCGTTGTCCAGGTAGTCGTTGCACTCCATTGGGTCTTGTCCTTCTCGGGACTTGAGACAGCTGGAGAGCAGAAAGAGAAGGAGGGCGACTCGCATCATGTCTACCGGGTGGCCGTAAAGGCGATGGTGTAGTTCACTTGGACGGGTCCTTCGGTGGTGGAGGCGGCAAAGGTCCCTTCAGCGGTGCCTTGGAGCTGGTTCAGGTCGCCCCATTGGCCATTCCAGACTGCCGGGAGGTTGGTTCCGATCAACATCGATCCGGTCAGGGTGCCGTCCTCATTGCTTCGGCCATAGACATCCCCGTTTCCATCGATGGAGCTGGCCATGACGCCGCCCCAGGTGCAGGCCACAGTGCCGCTGACCTCGTTGCCTGCCTGTGTGGAGTCGTAGATGAGGTTGCTGCTTCCGTTACAGCTGTCTGTAATGGCTGCGTTCTGGGGGGCCTCGACATCGATGGAAAAGCTGCCGGTGTACGTGCCGTCCCGTGCATCGCTGTCTGCGTCTGCGTCTGCGTCTGCGTCTGCGTCTGCGTCTGCGTCTGCGTCCGCGTCCGCGTCTGCATCGCTTTCCGCATCTGCCTCGGGGCCCGTGTCCGCCGTGTCCTTCGGAGCGGGGCAGGCAGTGAGGAAGATAAACAGAGGGAGGACTCGCATCAGAACACCATGTAGATGAAAGGAGCCACGTACTGGACGCTTTGCAGCAGCACCAGGATCAATCCAAGCAGCAGGAAGATGAGCAGAAGGGGCAGCATCCACCAACGTCCGCCTCGCACAAACATGGATAGAAGCTCCCCCGCGGTGCCCATTCGAAGGAGGAAACTCTCCATTCGGCCGGGGGGGGGCGCGTCTTCCACGAGCTCTTGATGAATCGTTTCGTCACTCATTTGGGTTGCTCCACGCGAAACCCCTCGTAGTAGAGGGCATCTAGATCACAGCGCATCAGGGTGGCCATGGCGTCGATGGGGGAGGACACGATGGGTTCTCCCTTGAGGTTGAAGGAGGTGTTGAGCACCACGGGCACGCCCGTGAGGTCGCCGAAGCGGCGAATGAGACGATGGTAGATCGGGTTGTCCTGGGACCGCACTACCTGGACCCTCGCGCTTCCATCTACATGGGTCGTGGCCGGAATGTCCGCGGCCTTTTCCGGCCGAACTGGGCAGGCCGTCAACATGAACCGGGCGGCCACCTGGGCGGCAGGGGCCAGATCGAAGTAGTCCCCCACGGACTCCTCCAGAACGGAGGGAGCAAACGGGCGGAAGGCCTCTCGAAACTTCACCCGGGCGTTCACCACGTCCTTCATCTCCTCGCGGCGCGGATCCGCAAGAATCGAACGCCGGCCCAGAGCGCGGGGTCCCCATTCAAAACGGCCCTCGCACCAGGCGACCACTCTTCCGTTGGCCAACGCCTCCGCGGCGTGGTCCGCGGCCGCCTCGACGCTTCCAAGATCCTCGAACTTTGCGCCGATGTCTGCCAGGGTCTGGGCCACCTCCTCCCGGGTCCAGGCCTTGCCGTGATCCGAGCGCTCCAGGGCACCTGCCTTTCGTGGGTTTCCCTGAATGCAGTGCCAGGCCCACAGCGCTGCCCCCAGGGCACCTCCGGCATCCCCTGCTGCGGGCTGAATCCAGAGGGAGGAAAAAGGGCCTTCCCGTGCAATCACGTGGTTGGCAACAGAGTTCAACGCCACACCTCCAGCAAGGCACAGGTTGGTTCCGCCAATGTCTTTGTGGGCCTGCTCGACCAGGCGCAGCACGAGCTTCTCCAAGAGCTTCTGCGTGCTTGCTGCGATGTCTGCGAACCGCTGGCTGCTCTCCACATCCTCGGGGCTCGCGCCCGTCGCATCGGGGCCCAGGTAGAGGGTGCTTCCCGGAGCTCGTGGAGGCCCAAGCAGGGCTTCGAGCTTCTTCGAGAAGGAACGTGTTGGATGGTAGTGGTACGAGAAATACGACAGGTCCATGGTGAACCCGCCGCCCTCCTCCAGGTGCACGAGCCTCTCCAGATCCTCGAGAAACCGCGGGACTCCGTAGGGGGCCATTCCCATCACCTTGTACTCGCCATTGTTGACAGCGAAACCCAGGTAGGCCGTCAGCGAGGAGTAGAGCATTCCCAGAGAGTGGGGAAACCGAAGCTCCGCGATGCACTCGAGGTTGGGTGGGTCAGAAGTGCCCCTCCAAAGTGCAGTCGTTGCGGCTTCTCCCACGCCGTCCAGAGTCAGAACGGCGGCCTCAGGATAGGGCGAGCACAGAAAGGCGCTCGCGGCGTGGGACAAGTGGTGCTCGGAAAAGAGGATGCGCTCCGCGGGATAGGAAAAGACCCGGGACAGGTTGTTGCGGGTCCAGAGCTTGTCCCCCAACCAGACGCGCATGTGTCGCGGAAACGCCCGCCACGACCGGGGAAAGGTGGCCATGTCCGTGGAAAGGATGCGGTCGAACTTCCTGAGAGGCTTCTCGTAGAACACCAGGTGCTCAACAGCTCCCATTCGAATGCCCGCTTCCTCCAGGCACCACTGCACTGCACGCACCGGAAAGGACGGGTCGTGTTTGACCCGGGTGAAGCGCTCCTCCTGCGCCATGGCGACGATCTCGCCGTCCCTGAGCAAGGCAGCGGCAGCATCGTGGTACAGGGCTGAAATGCCCAGAATGTAGGTGGGCATCAGGCCTGGGAACGAGCCAGTTGGGCGAGGGGTCGGGGGTCGCGCACCGGAGCCTGCAATCCCCCCTTGGACAAGCGGGTCAGCAGCCGCCCTGGGGCCAGTCCCACCAAGTACAAGAGGGTCAACATGACCCCCGTGACCACGTCACCAATTGAATTTGCGAAGATCAGCCATCGTTCTCCAAGACGCCTTCTCCACACCCGGCGCAGGGCCTTCTTCACCTCATCTGCCCGGCCCTCGTTGCGATACCGCTCCAACTCGGCCCGACTGTACGAGACGTGAAAGGCCTCGTCCTTGAGAATGCGCTTCATCATGGCGGCGGTCGTATCGTCCATGAGCCCAAGCTTCTGGTAGACGTGAAATTGCTCCACCGCCTCTTTCTCGGCGATGAAGACAAAAGAAAGGAACTCCAGCTCCCCGAGACGCTCGAAAAGGGTCTCCCCCTCCACCACGTCCAACATGGAGGTAGAGCCTCCTGCCTCCAGGGCACGCAGGCGAGGTGACAAGCCTCCCATTTGCTCGACTCGCTTTCGAAAGAGATCGGAGTGTCGGGCCTCATCCAGAGCATGCAGGAAGTACTTTCTGCGGAGATCAAGACGTTCCGTCGCCGCGCACGCCGCGAGCATGTCGTAGGCGCTCCCCTTCTCAGTGAAGTGAAACGAGTGCATGAGCCGCTTTGGCCAGCCTGGAATCTTCCAGGCCAACCAACTGATCGGCGCAAGCCAGAGCTGACGAACGACACCCATGTGGGGGTATTGTAACCGCTATGGAGCAGCAGAATCGACGTTTGCGCTTGTGGCCCGCGGAAGGAGGGTGGTCAAGGGCGGAAGGAGCTCTTCCGCGAGCCACCTGTGTGCGTCCCTGGTCATGTGGTTGGAGTCCAGGAGCAACGCCTCAGACGGATGGTCTGCCAGCAAGGGACGAGGGTCGAATACATGGAATGTCTCGAACTCTTCCGAAAGCCTTGTTTCAATCTCCCAGTACGGGTCCAGTCTGGGGGCAGTGGTGGCGGCCACGACCTGGGGCACCAGCAGCATTGGGACGGTTCCCAGGGCCTGTTGGAGTCGCCGCAGGTTCTCCTCGAAGTCCGCTGGTGGCACGTCACTGACCCGACTTCCTACAGCGGATTCCGCTGGGCGAGCCGCCAGGGAAAAGCCAACCAACAGGCGGGAATGGCGGGTCCAGCGCCCCAACTCGCGGTGCGTTGAGGAACCCTCCAGCGCCTCAAGCTCCTTGCGGGTCAAGCTCTGGTTCTGGGTGTACTCGTTGACTCCCAGGTAGGCCACGAGAAGGTCGGGTGGATCTGCGCCGAGAATGGTCTCGGCGTGGCGCGAAAACGAAAAGGAGTTTCTTCCACCCTGTGCCATGTTGGTGGTCTCGAAGGCTCTCTCGGGAAAGCGCTCACAAAGGGCATGGTGCAGAAGGGCCGGAAAGAAGGCAGTGGGCTCTTTGGAGAATTGGTATGCACCACCGGCGGAGGACCCTCCCAGAAACACCAGGCGAATGGGATCGGCATCCTTGGGCCCGCATCGGTCGCTCCAGTAGGGGGTCAGTCGGGCATCGACGCTTTCGCGGCCCAGTCGCTCCGGATTCCAGGCGGACTCCAGCTCTCCGGATCGGGCGATTCCCTCCAAGCCGAGGGGAAAGGCAAGTAGCCAGACAAAGAGCGCATCGGCGCTCGCCTGGGGAGCGCGGGAGAGAAGGCGCCTTCGGTTGGTCGCCAGGACGCCGATTCGCCAGGCTGCGGCGGCTGCCAGGCCGCCCTTCCACCCCAGGATCAAGAGGAAAGCCAGCGCCGGGAGATCTCGGACCTGCACCGATTCGTGAGGAAGGCGGGCTCGGTGAGCCCACCATCCAGGCGAGATCAGGAAGACCACCAGAACCAAGGCGACGAGGACGGATCCTGAAGAAGCGGGCCAGGCCGCCATTGCCCACAGCGTCCATCCCCAAGGAGCCGCTGGATGCGACGCTCTCCGCACAGGCAGATCCAGGAGGTTGGAAGAGACCACCACGAGGAACGCGGGAGGGGCCAGGGAGACCATGAGCAGCTGTCGGGCGAGGAGGGTCGGGGCCAGGCCGCCCAGGTACAAGCGGTTTGCGAGACTCACATAAAAACCAGCATCCAGGGCAAGAAGAACCGAGGGCCCAACCCAGCAGAGAAGGACCGCCAAGGGATGAGAAGCTGCGAGAAGCAACGACAATCCCAACAAGAGCCCTATTGTTGCGCCCATCGCGACGAGGGGCATTGGCGTGGGGGGGGTGGAGGGGTTCTCGGAAATGAGAAGTTCCCCCTCTTCTCCCGTCACCTGGACCCGCTGGATTCGAGCTGGGATTTTGGAGGCAGCACTCAACTCCAGCTGTGCGCTGGCGGCTCCCTCAAGCATGACCTCGCCCGCTGGGGTGGTCAGAAGAACGTTGTTCGCGTCCCAGGCCAGAGTCCAGTCCGGCCCTCCTGTGCCTTCCTGGGACTGCCATGAGTAGCCATTCGGCTCAAGCACCACCATGGGTTGCGGCCCACCGGTTGGGTCTGTTGTGGGGAATTGCACCCGCAACGGGCCGGAGTCCGGAGAGAGGACCACCTCCACTCTTCCGATGGCCAAAGTGACCTTGGGCAGGAGAATCTCACTCTGGCCGAACTTGTCATGGCCAAGCACCAGGTGGTCTCCGTGCACGTGTGTTCCACGGCCCAGTCTGGGGTGCACGAGGTGTCCCTCGGACTCCGCCCGGAACAACACTGTCCAGTGGGACCGATCCAAAGGGGTGGGTGGCACAAAGTTGCTTGAGAAGGACCCGGCCAACCACGCGCCAACCAGGATTCCCACGACGGGCAAGACCCACCGACCTGCAACCCGGCTCACGGGGATGCCGGGTGAAAGTCGTAGCCGGTTCTTTGAAGAAGCTCGACGAAGGCCGGATCCAGGCGCAGTGCCTCGGGCACCAGTTGTCCTGCCCGAGCGGCTCGGAACCCTTCCCATGTAGACAGGAGGTCGGTGACCACCCGAGGGTTGTCGAGGCTGACGTCCCGGAGTTGCTTGGAATCGGACTCTTGGAACAAGCAGGTCTGTGGCTCTCCGGGAGGGGGCATGCGGCTGCTGCTGCCCTCCGAGCACATTCGATCCTGACGAAGGAGCACCCAGGGGGGAGAGATCACCGCCCCCCGTACAGTGGTGAGGTTCTTTCGGGCTACTCCCCCTTCCACAAACGCCGTGGAGCGAATGGGCTCCATTTCTCCCTCCAGAAGTGGCCTTGCGGAGACTCCGTCGAGTCCGGCGGGTGCGGGGATGCCTACCATGTCCAGGATGGTGGGGAGCAGATCCACGTGGCTGACAAGGGAACTGTTTGCGCCGGCTTTCACGCCTTCGCCCGTTACGATCAGGGGAACTCGAACCACAGAGTCGAAGTAGGCGTCTCCGTGCAACATTTCGCCGTGATCGTTCAAGGACTCCCCGTGGTCGGCCACCAGCACCCACAGGGTGGGTCTCCCTCGGCGCATGACGGCATCGTAGATGACCTTTACATCCAGGTCTGCCCCACGGACAGCCTCGGCGTAGGCGCTTCGCCAGCTGTCCGTGGCGGCCGCACCCCCCGCAGCCATGGCAGCCAAGAGCGGATCCGGACCGCTGTCCACCACCCCTTGCACCTGGGTGCCGCCTGCCATGCCGGGCATGGCCTGTTTCCCACCGGGTTTCCCCCCGGCCGAACCCCAGAGTAAGCGGCGAATGCCTGTCGGGTCTTTCTCCAGGTCGGAATCCGACACCAGAAAGGGGAAGTGGGCTGTCCGGGAATGGAACATCAGAAAGAGAGGCTCATCCATGGACTGCTCGCTCATCCACCTGGCGGCAGGCATGGCGGATGCGCCACTCTGTTTGGGGTCCGCGCCTGCCCGTCGTCCGTCGGGGGTTTCCAGGGGTGCGGGGGAAATCTCCAGGTGTTGGATGCCTCTGTCGAGGCCGTAGTCCGGTCTGAACCCCGAGGCGGCGTCGATGGTGAACCCTCCGGTTCGGTAGCCGTACAGTCCAAGGACCTCGGGGAGAGTGGGCACGGTCTTTGTCAGTCCCTTGTCCCACCCCACGACGCCGGTGGTGCTTGGAAAGCGGCCCGTAAGAATGGATGTGAGGCTCGCCAAGGTGAATGGGGAGGCGGCATAGGCCCCGTCGAATCTTTGGCCGTTCTCGGCCAGTCGATCCAAAGCGGGTGTGAGGCCGGCCACGGCGTCGTAGGCCCCCACGTGATCCTGCCGCAAGGAACACAATGTCACCAGGATGACGTCGCAGCCCGCGCAGGGAGCTTGGATCGAGGAAGAGGATGTAGAACGAGGGATCTCGGAGGTAAACACTCCAGCGCCGGGGCTCACGGCCTGGGTAGGGGCGTCCTGATGGCCCCTTGTCGCCACCTGTTCAAGGCTCGAAGGTGGCCAGGAGCGGACTGCCCAGAATGAGAGGCTGATCGCAAGAACTCCCACCCCCCACGGGAGCAGCTTGCGACGAATCCGTCGAGTGCGTCGAGACCCCACGCGAATCGCTATTTGTCCTGCAGCTCTTCGCCCATGTTCTCAAGTGCCGCTCCCAGCTCCTGGGTGGCGTTTTCCATGGCTTTCTCCATTCTCTTGGCAGCTTCTGAGGTCAGCTTTTCGGTGGCCTCCGCCAGGTCCGCCGCTGCCTCCTCAGCTGCTTCTCCCGCCTCTTCCATGGCCTCACCAAGCTCGCCATCCTCCAGCTGCTCTTCCAGTGCATTTGCTGCTTTTTCAGCAGCCTGCTCCATCCCCTTGGCGGCTTCGCCAAGTTCTTGGCCCAACTTCTCCATGGCTTCTTCCATGTTCTTGGGTTCTTCTTCCTTTTTGCATCCTGTGGCCACCAGGGCCGCGCTCAAGATCGCCATCATCCAGGGGTTGCACATGTTGCCTTTCCTCCGGCCGCGAGCATGACACCGGCTGGTTCTCCAGGTCAAGATTCGATTGGTTCCGATTCGTCTTCTGTGGCCTGAGAATCCAGCGCCGCCTTGGCGGCCGCTTCCTCGCGTCGTGCCCGCAGCGCTTCTTCTATCGCTTCCACGCTGGCCTCCAGGGAGGCCTCCACACCGAACTCGGAGAGCAAGGTGTGGACCATGTCCCCAGTTTCCGCGGAGACGTGAAAGACGCCGGCCTCAAGGGACTTGCTCCCCAACCCCATGGCCGCTCCCTCCGTGGACACACTGGACCCACGGTGCGCCTGGCTCCAGACCAGGGCAAAGCACGGGGGTTGAACCCGCTCATGTTCCAGGGAAGAAGCCAGCTTTTCCTCCAATGTGGCGCAGGTTCTCTTCAGCTCCTCGGGGTCGATCGATGCATCGTTCGGCATTTCCAGGGCCAGGCGCCGACGCTCGAGCTCCAGGCGCAAGGTCTCAGAGCCCCGGTCATGCCCGCCGATAATGAGAACAGTGGGAGTCTCCTCCCCGTCGCCGAGCACCCGAATCACCGCCCCTGTACGGACGCGGCTCTCTCCGCCCACCAATGCCCCGGGATCTCCGTCCATCCAAAGCTGCCCATCTGTTTCGATGTGGCATTGGACGGCGCCTTGGTTGAGGCGCACATCGCCTCTTGCGTGGATTTCGACGTGCTCGGCCCCCTGGGCAATCACCGCGCCGCCGGCTCGAACGCGAAGGTGTTGATCCTCCCGGCCCAGGAGCCGTCCGAGGACGATGATGTTTCCGCCGGCAGAGATCTCGTGGCAGTGCACATCGCCGTGCACCCAGATGTCCCCGGGGGCTGTGATTCGTCCGTCTTCTGGGACCGGGATGCGCACGTCAAGGGATCCATCAGAAACCCGGGTCCTTTGGGTGGGCGAATCCACCACGTGGAGAGGCACGACATCCAGCAGTCCTCTGCGGGAGAGAATCACTCCGTCGCGGCGGGCGATGGCCGTGTACCCCCGCATCTGGATTCCGCTGCCCACCACGAGGGAGGCTGGCTCTCCCGGAAGGGCGGGAAGGGTGCGTCCGGTGACGGTTCGGCCGTGTCGTGCTTGGGTTGGGGGTTCAACGGTCAACACGGGATCTCCGGAAAAGACCACGAGGAGCCCCCCAGATCGCGCGATTTCTACCTGGTTGGCCGGGGCATTCAGGTCCACCAATCGCAGCCAACCCGGCTCACCATGCCGCGGCGGAATCCCGTGTGCGATGGTGACCCTTTTCTGTCGTTTGCCCGATGAAATCGCCTCTTCAATGGACGAGTCCAGCGCGTGGAGATCCAAAGTGGACTCGTCAATCCCCAAGCCCTTCAGAACGGAGAGAAGGGCGTCTGCGGAGGTGGGGGTGCCGTCTGCGTGGCAGGGGTAGATGTCCATGGACACGGACATCTCGTCCTTTGAGACGACCACTCCGGGCCGAATGGCAACCCGCATCTTGTGCGTTTGTTTGACCGGCCCCTCCTCGTGCTCTTCGGCTTCTACCAGCTCGACACTCGCGCCTCCATAGGTCTCTGACTGAACGGTGTCCTGGTGCACGGTGCAAGCAGTGGTCTCAACAATTTCCAGGTTTCGCAGCTTCTTCTTGGGAACAAGAGTCTCTCCAGTGACGGTTCTCCCGGGCACCATAGGCACAATGGGGATGCGTTGAAGAAAGATGTCACCAGGCCGCAGGAATCCGGATTTCAGAAAGGGGAGTGACTCCAGACGGGCGTTGGCTCCCGTCTCCGAGGCCACCCCTTGGGCGGCCCACACCCGCAAGGATCTCTCCCCGATGGTCTGCAGTTTGGCGGTAAGAGCGGCCTCATTGATGCAGGACGGATCCACGCCGCTCTCGACAAGGGCGGCGAGGAGCTGATCAAGCTTGAGAGGGCTTCCGTCGAACCGGTTCCTTGTCATCTCCACAAGGCAGCGCATGTTTTCGTCCACAAACCGCAGGCCTGCATCCACGGAGGCGGTCGTGCCATCCCACCGAGCGCGTCCAAAGACCGCGGCCCTGACCTCTCTGCCTCCTTGGGAGAGGCGGGCTCCGTCTCCTGCCGCAACAGCGGGTGGTGCAGGGGCGGGAGGGGGGGCGATGGCAGCGCCGTAGACATCTCGGCCTGGAGCTGGCGCCACCTCATCGACCACATGGAGAAAGACATCCCCAGGAAGAACACAGCCATCTTCAATTCCGTCGACCACGGCAATTCGACCCTGCACGCCCTCCCGGGGCAAGGTTCCCCGGGCAGCACAGATCCTTTCCTGGTTCGGATTCAGCCCTGAACTTGCCGCCTGCAGCGCCACAGAGAGCGCGTCCAGGTCCATCAGGTCCCTGGCGATGCCCTCCCCTTCCAGCATGGCCACCAGGTCGTCCAACAAGACGGGCCGCCCATCGGGTCGTGAGGGCGCCACATCCACGAAACAGGCCAGCCGGTCCTCGGACACGGTGACGCCGGGAACCACGCCAACCGAGCGCTGGTTGATGTCCACCCGGCCATACCTTGACGCTTCCACCTCGGTGCCATCTCCTCGGACGATGCAGTGTTCCCGGGCTGTCATTCCCTCTGCCCATGCATCTGGAGGCGGCGGCGTTTCGTCTCCCATGACGTTGATGCCCGGAGTGGGGTCCCTCGAGCCCTCCAGTCGCACCACCACGTCTCCGGGAAAGGCGACGGTCTGACGAGACGGTCCGAGAGCCACCAGGATTCCTGGTTCTCCCGGGCAAGGCTCCATGGAGAGCGCCACAGGAACGTTCAGCTGGGGTTGGCCCGTGGCCAGCGCTGTCTCCAGGCTGGCCTCCAAGGTGACCGTGTCGATGCGGTCCGGGGACACGCCGGCCTGTTTCAAAACTCCCAGGAGGTTTCGCAGCTCCGTGGGCGTGTCCGGTCCCTGCTCCGGGTAGATGTCCATCACGCATTCAAGACCCGACTCATCAAATCGCAGCCCCGGCGTCACGGTGACCGTCGACCCGTCAATGGAGACGTTGCCGTACCACTCTGCCTGTGCCTCCTCGGACGGGCCGATGTGCACTCCCTCTCCGGCTTCCATTTGAAGGGTCTCCCCCTCTCCTTCCGCCAGAATCTCCATGCCGTCGAGCGTCCATCCAGAGGTGCCGGGGACCGGTGGCAGAACACGTGCTACCACCTGTTCGGGCATGGCTCCGGTGGTGGCTGGATCTCCGATGGGGACGATGCGTCCATCCTGTGGAGCGCGGGGGAGCACCCCGCTGGCAATCCGCACGTTTCGCTGGGGGGCATCTTCGCTCCATGCGCGCGCCATGGCGTTTCGAAGCGCATGAAGGTCCAGCTTGTCCAGGGGCACCTCTGCCTGTTTCAACACGGTGAGAAGGTCTGGCTCGGTCACCGCGCGACCGTCGAGGTGTCGCGGAAAAATGTCCATCGAGAGAAAGAGACGATCTTCTGAGTGTCGGATGCCCGGCTGAATTCGGACCTGTCCGCCATCCAGAAAAGGCTCCCCATACAGCACAGCAACGGCCATTCGGCCCCTGGCGGTGACGCTGCAGCCGGGGCCTGCCCGGAGGGTGGGGCGGTTGGGATTGGCCCGAGCAAGAACACGTACGCCAAGAACATTTCGCCCGGACCTGGCGGGCGTGGTGGCGCCGAGTTGGGCCACCACATCACCGGGAAATGCGCACGGATGGCGCGTGGATCCGATGGCGTCCACTTGCCAGTCTTTGCTTTGGACGGGTGGCGTTCCCTCCGCTGCCCTGACGCCAAGCTGGATTTCGTTGCTTTCCAGGGCTGTGGTGAGTCCTGCCTGCAGTGAGTCCGAGCGGATGGCGGCTGGATCGATTCCTGCGGTAGTCAGGGCCAGGAGAAGCTGGTCAATTCGGATGGGTTTCCCCAGAAAGTCCAGAGGGGAGATGTCCAAAGAGCAGCGCATGTCTTTGTGGGTGACGTGTACGCCGGATTCGACCTCGAGATGGTGTTCATCCTGTTGGGCAAACCCGTAGGAGGTGGCGATGATCTCGGTGCGGGCCTCGTTCCATTGGCAGCCGCCCCTTGGTTGAAGAGTGTCGGCGGGAAGGGGGTTGGAGGCTTGAACCGGGTCTCCTTGAATGCTGACGCCGTCCCGGCCTGGGGTCTCCTCGCTTCTGGAGGCAAGCACCATGCCGGGAAGAACGCAGCCCAATCCCAACGATTCTACTTTCCATTCTCCCTGGCGGTGGCTTTGGGGGGGGATCCCCCGGGCCGCCAAGACGGTTTGAATCTCCCCCAGCTTCTTTGCCTTGGCCAGACCTTCTTCCAGTGAAGAATGCACCACCCGGTCGGGATGGATCCCGGCTTCAATCAGTGCACCCAACAGATCGTCCATTGAAAGGGGGCGACCGCTTGGGCGTTCTGGGTGAATGTCCATCTCGCAGGTTTGGCCGTCTGCTGATGCCTGAAGGCCTGGCTCTACTTTCAGGAAGGGACCACTTTTTCGAACCGTACCGTAGAAGGCTGCGAGGAAAGTGATGCCGTCCTCATGTAGATCGCATCCATCCATGCTGTCCGCTACGCTCGGGGGGGTGGGGGGAGGTTCGAGGGTGTTTCCCACGACATCAATGCCCGGAAGGGGAGCCACTGTGCCAACTCTCTTCGCCACGGGGTCTCCCCTGAGAACCGTGCCCGCTGCAACGCCGCCGATGGGGTCAAGATGTCCTCCAAATCCAACCTGGGACTCCTCAGCTTTGGCGACGATTAGATTTCGAACCGGTCTGCCAGTCTCCAGCGCTGTCTTCAAGGAGGAATTGACCAGGTCCCATTGAACCAACGGCGCGTGAATTCCGGTCTCGTGCAGCAGTGAAGCAAGGTCCTCTTCGGTGACTTTTGCTCCATTGGTTCGACGAGGAAAGATGTCCATCTCGACCTGGAGTCCTGTCTCGTCCACGCGGAGGCCCTCGTGAACGGAGCCTCGGGACCCGTCGACAAAGGGTTGGCCGTAGAGCTTGGACACCAGCAAGCTCTCGTCTTCCGTGCTGTAGAGGACGTGTTCGCCGGCCTCCATGGCGCCAGCTTCGACCTCAGCCTCGGTGGGGATGGGCATCCCCCGCACGTCCAGGCCCTCCTTGGGGTCGACGGGAGGCAGCAGCTTCGCCACCGGATCTCCTGGCAAGACGCAAGCGGATGCATCATGGGTGGCCAGTACCACCCTGCCGTCTTCGCCGGGGTCGGGCGGGGTGCCCGCTGCGACTCGCACGGAACGCTGGGGGGCCTGTTCCTGCCATGCTCGCTGCATTCCTTCCTGGAGGGCCTGGGCTTCCACGCAGCTCTCGGCAATTCCCGCTTGGGTCAGAACCGAGCGAAGCAGGAATTCCGTGACGGCTTCGTCCGAGGTGCGTCTCGGAAAGATGTCCAGGTTGCAGGAGAGACCGTCCGCGGAGACTTGAATTCCCGGTCGCACGCGCACTGTCAGACCCTTTAACGACGGCTCGCCATAGGAGGTCGCGACAACCACCCTGTTCCTTTGTTCCAGTGCGCAGCCGTCGGAGGTTGAAAGGCTGGGTGGACGAGGTGGGCGTGGTGGGGGAATTGCCTCGCCCAAAACGGTGCAGCCGGGTTGGCTTTGATCCTCCAGGCGACAGGCGACGATCTGGTCTCCGGGGAGAACACAGGCGCCCTCCAGAACCCCAAGCTGCTCGATGTGCCAGCTGGATTCGCGGGAGGGAGCAACGCCTACCGCCACGCAAACATTGCGCTGGACTCCTACCTTCTTTGCTTTCAACAAGGCCGCTTGAAGTGCCTGAAGATCCACGTGTTCTTTTACAACTCCCGATTCCGTGAGTACGCCCACCAGATCGTCGATTTCCAGAGGTTCTCCTGTGACGCGCCGGGAAAACACGTCCATTTGAACCTCCATGGACTCGATTCGAATACCCGGCTCCAACACCACCTTGTTCGCTTCAACTCGCCCGCCTCCGTAGGCGCCGGCCTTTGCGCTTTGGGCGGTCTCGTTCAGCAGGACCGGCCCCTCTCCAGTCAAGCAGATCGCTTCTGCCGGAGACTCTGGCAGTGCCGGGTCGCCCAAGACACTCTGGCCGGGTGCGGGCGCTCGACCGCCACTGACTGTTGCCATCGGGTCGCCTGGAAGGAATGCGAGGCCCTCGAACTCTTCTGCCACGACCTGGCCTGCTTCCCCGTTGTCTGGCGGGGTCCAGCGGGCCACAAGCACCCCGAACTGAGGGGAGTGAAGGCTTTCGTCGAGGGCCAACTGGATCGCTTCCTGGTCGATGAGTGACTCTTCAAGCCCGTTCGATCGCAGAACGCTCAAGAGGTCTGTCAATCCCATTTCGCTGCCATCGGCCCGTTTGGGGAGCACATCCAGGCGGCACTCGCTTCCATCCTCCGCGACTTGTACGCCAGGTCGGATGTCAAGAAAGGTGCCGTCCAGGATGGGTCGACCGTAGTGCACAGCGCGGAAGGTCCGTCCCTCCTCTGAGGAGGAACAGCCGGGCCCTACCTGTACATTAAGTGGCTCGATGGATTCGTCGGATCGGATCTCCTCTCCTCGAACCCCGACCCCCAACTCCTCCGGTTCTTCATCCACGATTCGAGCGAGGACTTCCTTCGGAAAGAAGGCCGCGTTGGGGGGGGCCTCCACCACCTCGAGTCGGCCAGGGTAGGCGGGAAAGGGATCGATGGCCATGGCCACGAGAACATGCCGAACGATTTCTCCCTTCTTTTGGGCTGTCGCAAGGGCTCGGGAGATTCCTTCCGTATCAATCCTCTCCTTGAGAACGCCGTCCTTGACCAAGGCCTCCACCACGTCGTCGGCCTTTAGAGGATCTCCGTCCAGCCGAAACGGAGCCAGGTCAAGGTGGCAGGCTCGCCCGCTCTCTGCGAATTCAGACGCAGGCTGAATGTCCACCTTGGAGCCCTCACAGGTGGGGAATCCAAGGGTTCTCGCTTCCACAGAGAGATCTTCTGAATCGGAGAACCGAGCGAACTCCCCGGCCTCAAGCAGTCCTTCCTCCACCACCGCCTCTGTGGAGAGAATCTCTCCGAGCACAGAGACTCCCGCGCGCGGTGGCTCGGGTTCAGAGAGCCATGCAAACACCTCTCCGGGGAGAGCACACCGGGTGGGGTCTCTTGTCAGGAGCGAGGGACAGCCGTCTTTGCCTTCAAAAACGGGCGTCCCCTTCGCTACAAGTACATTGTGAATGGGGTTTTGGGTCTCCCGAGATCTGGAAAGAGCCTCCTCGATGGCGTTTTCGTCAATGAACTCGGCAAGAACTCCCGCGTTTAGCAACACCTCGACCAGGTCGGTGGATGTAAAGTTCCCACCGCCGAGTCGCTGTGGGTAGATGTCCATGTGGCAGACAAGGTTGTTCTCCAGAAAGCGGAGCCCTGGCTGAACGGATGCCTTGTCACCTTGGAGATGGAGGACGCCGTAGGAGGTGGCCAGGACGACCCCCCCTCGGGAGGAACGCCTGGCGCCAGCACCGGATCGGAGCCGAGGTCGGTTGGGGTTTGCCGGAGCCACGAGGCGGTCACCTCGAACGGTCAGACCACTCCTTGCAGGGGACTTTGCGCGGCGTTCGAGAAGAGTGTCTCCTACAAAGGCGCATCGATTCTCGGTCATCCCGTCGGAGGTGATCTCCCAGTCTTCTCCTTGGCGGGGCGGTGTTCCTTTCGCGGCTTCCACGCCCAGCTGGATCTCTCCACTCTCCCGCGCCCGGGCCAGCGCCCTAATCAACGCCTCTACGCCGATTCGGTCTCCGGCGATTCCTGCCTGGCGCAAGGCACTTTCCAGTTGGGGCGCTGTGACTTCGGAGCCGTCGGTACGGCGATGGGTGATGTCCATTGTGCAGCGCATGCTGTCGGCAGAGATGTGAATGCCACTCTGAAGCACCAGGGAGGCGCCCTGCAGCGTGGCGAAGCCATATTCTGCAGCCTTGGCGGCTCGACCGCCGGCTTCCAGCAGGATGGGGCCCTCGGTTTGAAAGGAGCCTGGCTGGGAGTTTGGAGTGGGAGGGATCTCTTCTCCGAGGACGCTTTGACCCATGCGTGGTGGGTCTCCGGCGGTAAATTCGGCGAGGGAATCGCCCGCGAAGACACAGCCCATTTCGAGGAGGCCCACAGGGGTTGGCTTTCCTGGGTCCGCAGCCTTGGGAGGCACTCCCAAGGCCACCGGAACTCCAAGCTGTACGGGGGAAAAGCCATCCGCTGCTGCCTTGACAGCCTGTGCAAGCGCCTCGGCGTCGATTCGTTCCCGGGAGACCCCTGCCTTTTCCAGTGCCTCCAGGTACAGACGGGCGGCGACGGGGCGACCGTTCAGGTGGTGAGACACGAAGTCCATGGTGCAGATCAGACCGTCTGCGGAGAAGTGGATGCCGGGGGATATTTCGACGCGTCTGTCCACAATGTGTGGCACGCCATAGGTTTTGGAGGTGACCAGGAGTCCGTCTTCGATAAGGACGAGCCCGTCGCCCACCCCCATGGGGATAAAGGAATCGAATTCCGGAGGATCGATCTCCTGCCCGAAGATGTTCTGGCCAGCGCTGGGTTGGCTGAACCCCTCCAGGCGAGCGACTTCATCCCCCTCAAAAACGACCCCACCAGCTTGGCTGCCAAGGAGTACTACGCTTCCGTGGGTGCCGGGTTCGGGAGGAATGGATCTTGCGGCGACTACCTTTTCTCGCGGTTGGTTGCGTTCAGACACGACCCCCTGCGCCTCGGCGAGGGATTTCATCTCCAACCGCCCGGAAGAGACACCCTTCGAGAGAATCAGCTCCTTCAGGTCCTGCAGAATCACCGGGGAGGACCCGCGGGTAGGGAACAGGTCCACTTCCAGCAGCAGCCCTTCTTCGTCCCAATGGAATCCGGGCCGAATGGAGACCACAGAACCTTTGATGCGCACCTGTCCGTAAATCTCTGCGACGGCCGTGTCTTCTTCGATGGACACGGATTCCTCCGCATGCATTTCGATTTCCAATCCCTCGACCTTGGAAAAGCAGGGCTGCCCGTACAGGTTCACGCCTTCTGTGGGGGGAACTGGGGGAAGGAGGCGTGCCGCAGGATCACCGGGAAAAACACAGGCAAGCTTGGGGTCCGCGAAGGGCTCCACCTGTCCGTCTTGGCCCGCGGCAGGCGGCTCACTCTTGGCCACCTCGATGCCCCATTGGGGGGTTTGCTGCTCCCAGGAGAGAGAGACCGCGGATCTCAGTGTGTCTTCTTGAATGAAACGGGACTCGATTCCGGTAGACCGCAAGACCCGGAGCAGGTCTTCCACGGAGAGGGCCCGCCCATCCACCCGTCGTGGAAAAACATCCATCCGCGCAGAGATCTCCAACGCATCGACTTGCAACGCGGGTTCCACGGAGAACTTGTTTTCCTTGGCAACGATCTTTCCAAAGGCCTCCGAAGTGATGAAGTTCCCTCGGGGGTCCAGGGTGCAGTTCTCTCCGGCTCGCAGCTTGGGGCGATCTTTGTTTGAGGGTGCCAGGATCTTCTCACCTCGGACCCCAACCCCGGCCTTGGATGGCACACGAGCTCCCCGCCACGCCACCGTGTCCGAGACCATGACGGCGCGGTTTGGGTGGTCATCAGGAAGGCAAATGGTCCAGTCTTTGCTCCCTTGTGGTGGGCGCCCCATCGCCACCAGCACGCCGGGCTGGACGGTGTTGGTTTCCTGAGATTGGCGCAGCGCCAGCGCGATGGCGTCTGGCTCTATGCGTTCTCGCTGGACCTCCTGTTGAATGAGAACTTCCACCACATCATCGACGTCAAGCTGGGAGCCGTCCACTCGTCGGTGGTGCAGGTCCATGGTGCACCGAAGACCGTCCGCGGAAAAACGAAGTGCTTCCTCCAGGACAATTTCGGCGCCCTGTCTATGGGCAAAGCCAACCACATTCGAAACCACCCGCTGGCCTTCCTCCACGATTCCTGGGCCCTGAATCTCCAGAGTGTGCCCCGCCTCCAACTCCGGGGGAGGGATCGGGTCTCCCAGGACGCTTCTGCCTGGCAGTGGCGCGGTGGCCCCAGCAAGCTGGAGCAGAACATCGCCGGGCAGCGCACATCCGTCGGAGAGGTGCGGGGGGGCTTGCAGGTGGCCCGGTTGGCCTGGGGTCGGAGGGGTTCCCATCGCCACGCAGACCCGCCGAGGAGCAGCATCCGTTCTCAGTGCTCCTTGCCAGGCTTCTGGAAGCCGTGTGTCCTCTTGGACTCCTCTTTCCTCCAAAAGCGCGAGAATGTCCGGTTCACAGAGAAGTTCGCCATCGGCCCAGGCTGCAGGCAGGACCAGCGTGGCGGTGAGGAGGTCCAAAGAGACCTGCACACATGGAACCACGTGAAGGAGGCCGTCTTCCTTGTGGGCGTACCCATGCACGCGAGCGGTCAATGTGGCGTGGTCCGTATCCAGGGTGACCCCGTCGCCCGGAGACAGTGGAAAGGCTGGTTCTCCCTGGGGGGGAAGAGGCCCGCCGAGGACATATCTTCCGTCTCGAGGGGAACGGGCCCCATGGAACCTTCCGATGACATCCCCTGGGCGGAGAATGGCTTCAGCAGAGACCTCCAAGAGAAAGGCGCCTCGTGTGCCGGGGTCTGGGGAGATTGCAGCTCCCACCTGAACGTCCTGGATGACTTCCTGGTTCTTCACCGACTTGGCCAAGGCGAGACGCAAGGTCTCAAGGTGAAGACAGTCAGGATGAACACCTGTTTCTTCCAAAAGGGCGACAAGTCGGTCCATTGTCATGGGCCGCCCTTCGGAGGTGGCTGGAAAGACGTCCAGATGGACGCACTGGCTGCCTGGGTCGATGCGCAGCGCGGGTTCTACTGAGACTCGAGTTCCCTCCTGAAGCAGCTTGCCGTACGCGGTCGCCAGGAGACGGTCGTCCTCGTCTGGGTCGTACCTTGTGTTCGGACCCGCCTCCATCTCCGCTTCCATGGTCTGGCTTTCTTCCATTAGCTCCTGGCCAAAGAGATCCATGCCGTTCACGGCTTCTACGGAGGGCGTTCGGCGGGCCACCTCCTGTCCTGGAAACACTGCCTGAAGGGGGTCTCTTGTGGGCAGGTATAGAGTGCCTGCCCGTGCGGGGACCGGAACACGACCCTGGGCGACAAGGAGGTTCTCCAAGGGGAGGCGGTGGGTCCAAAGAGTGTGAAAGGCCTCCTTGAGGGACTCCTCCAGAACACACTCAGGGAGGATTCCGGCCTCCGAAAGCCACTGGGTCGCATCTCGAATGCTTGGTTGCCGTCCAGATACATGCTGGGGAAGCAGGTGCATTCGGCAGGTGAGCTTGTCTTGGGAAATCTGCAGTCCGGGTTTCACCGAGCAGGTGAATTGGTCCAGGACCGGTGTGCCAAAGGACACTGAAACCAGGAGGTCTCCTTGGGGAGAGAGGGCCGTAAACGGACCCGCGATCAGCTTGGGTGCATCCTCGTCAGGGGGGGCAGGCAAAGGGGTTCCGTCCAGGGCTTGACCTGGCTTGGCAGGACTCTCCGCCACCAACTCCACAAGCTTGTCGCCGGGGAGGACGAATCTACCTTCCCAGGTTCCGCAGGGTCGGGCGGTCCATCCCGATGCGGGGCGAGGGGCTTCTCCCACGGCGACCAGAACTCCCCTCTGGGGGGCGCCCGTAGAACCAAGGAGGTTCAGCGCATGCGATGCGGTGTCCTCTCTGAAGAAGGCGGGCTGCACGCCGGCTTGGAGCACCGCTTCTCTGACGCGCTCCAGGTCTGGAGGGGCCTCCCCCGGTGCGGGAGGAGAAAGGTCCAGGGTGCAGGCGAGACCATCTGGGGAGAGCTGCACTTGCAGGATCTGCTTGGCGGGGTTGGGGCCTGGGTTCTCACCCCCCATGCGTGCCTCCTCGCACCGCGGGGTCTCTTGGGGCCCTATTCAGCCTCGCAGCGTGGATCTGTGTTTGCCGTTTCAACGGACTCCAACTCGCTGTTGACTGGAGTTCCAGACAGGTCTTCGAAGGAGAGATCGAAGCAGTAGGAGTGTCCATCGGTGGGGCATGGCTCACAGGGAATGTAGAGGTTTCCCATGATCTCACAGAGGGAGTCGGCGGTCTGCCCAGAGATGAGATCCGCGATGTCCCTGGAGTCCACCACCGTCGTCATGGCCAGTCCGCCAATGGCGGATCCATCGGAAGCGAAGGTGCCGCTCACCTGCAACTGGTAAAGGGACATGTCGGCTGCATAGGCCCCAAATTGGAGCTCGTCGGTGAGCAGGTGGAACCAGGGTAGATGGGTCACGTCGGCGGCGGGCAGGTCAACCGTTCTTGCGCAGAAATCTTGGCTCTCCGGGTCGTCCTCACGGGCGACCCCGATGCGCAGTCGCAGCCAGTCACCCTCGAGCCCCAAAATGGTGGCCAGGAGATTCCGGTCGAACAGGGTGGCTGCGGTCGCGGAGACCTCATCACCGGCCACGAATCGGGCTTGCAGCAGATCCATGGTGAACGTCTTTCCTGGGAGAGCGGCAGCGTCGGTCAAGTCGGCTCCGAGCGAGGAGGTGGTGAACTCAATGCTCGGGGCTCCTCGGCAATACTCGAGTCCCACCGTGTAGGTCGTGTTGGGAGCCAAGGGGACCGTGGGGGTGAAGAGGAGCGTGCTTCCGTCGCCCCTGGTGGTCTGGATTCCATCGAAGTCGGCGATGACGAGAGCGGTGGGATCTGGTTCAGAGAGGTGGAACTCGATGGCGCCGCGGTAGTACGCGTCGGTGGCCCCATCCAGGGGGTGGGTTTTGTCGATGGTGACTGGACAATCCACCGAGGTGTCTTCGGGCTGGGAGGAGGGGTCCCCGGGACAGCCGAGGAGCGCAGCGAAAAGCAACATGGACTTAATCCGGTGTCTCTGGCGGTTTCTGTAGGGTATGGCTGGTTTGGTGGCCCGCCAGAAGGGTAGCACCCGGCAGGTTAATCCGCATCGATGGGGGATCCATTGACCACGGCTACAGCGTCCAGGTCAAAGCCGCCGGCTGTGCCTGCATAGTCGTTGACGCCTGTGTCCTGGATGCGGATGTACCGGGCCCGGGAGAGCCATAGTTCCGCCAGATCGTACGCATCTCCGCCAGCGGCCTCCGGGTCCACGGGACTGATGTGGTTGTCCGGGTGGGACAGGACAGGTTGCACCCCTGCACAGCCGGTTCGGTCTTCGTCGTCTGAACAGGTCCAGGAATACCAAACCTCTCCATTCTCGCTCGCGGAGACAATGCCAGTCTCCATCCATCCGGGAAAGGGGTTCTCAAAAACCAGCAGATCGGGACCCTCTCCGTCTATCGCCTGGATGTCGTCGAATCCGATCACAATGGATCCACCGCTCCCGAGGGAGACCACGTCTGTGGAGCCAGCTTCGGCGCCTCCGCCCCGGGGAGGCCCCATCACCACCCAGGGGAGCAGATCCTCGCCAAACCCGGCTCCGTCGCCCGGCTCGAAGGAAACCAGGAAGTCAGCAAAGGGGTCGGGGGCATCCGGAGTCTCACCGGTGTCGGGAGTCTCACCGGTGTCGGGAGTCTCACCGGTGTCGGTCGGACTGGAGGGAATACACGCTGCCCAGGACAGCCACCAGAGGAACATGTTGTGTCCGTTATTGGCGCGTGAGACGCGACCACGGATTGTCGTCTATACCGCAACCGTCGGTGGAGGGGTCAGATGCGTTTGGTGCTGACTCGTTCAGCGCTTCGTCTTTCGTCTCCGCGCAGCAGGCGGTGGGGCAGACCCAGGCACCGCTGCTGTCCAGGGCCCAGTCAAAGCGGCTCCACAACCCGCCGTCCTCGCCATCGTTGTTGTCGTCATTCCGGGCCACGAGGAAGTTGTTGTCGTTCCAAAAGTCATCAATGTGGAACAGCATCTCAAGGCTCGAGCCTTGGCCATCGCCCACGGACTCCGTCCAGGTCGTGCTGGTAATAATGACGGACTCGTCGTTCTCGTTGGTCCACTCTCCAATCATTTCGAGATCCCCGTCCGAGGGGTTTCCCACGTCAGAGTCTGCATCTGTGTCGGCATCCCCCTCTCCATGCTTGAAGGGCACGCACTCTCCATCCTGGTCCACGCCGTAGCCCTGAGCACACTTGGGACCGCAGCTGGGACCCAGGCCGGTCAAGAGGATCAGAACCAGTGAAAGGGAAGAAAGCCGATGCATGCAGTCTCCAGGATGAGGGGGGTGCGTCTGCACCCCCCATTATCCATGGGTTTGTCGCTCTGTCTACGAACCGCTAGGGGTCGCTGCGGTCAAGGCTGACCACGCGTACCCGCCACATCCACCGGCGGAGGGGTCGTCGGCATTGGCAGCGGAGGTGGCCAGGGCAGCCGCCTCGTCGGCAGCATCATAGGAAGTCTGGCAGTACCAGAGATCTCCGTTTGCGTCGTGGGTCCAGTCGAAACGGCTCCAGAGACTGGGGTTGTAGGTGTTGGCCGCATCGTTCTGGGCAATGGCCATCGTCGTGGCGTTGTCGTACTGGGAAATAGCGTAATTGGAGGTGCCGCTGCCATCGTTTGCTGCGCTGACCCAGGTGGTGTTGTCCACGGTGTGTGTGGCCCAGCCGTCGTCCCAGCTTCCAACAATGGCAATGTCGGCGTCGGCGTCTGCGTCGGCGTCTGCGTCGGCGTCTGCGTCGGCGTCGGCGTCGGCGTCTGCGTCGGCGTCGGCGTCTGCGTCGGCGTCTGCGTCGGCGTCTGCGTCTGCGTCCGAATCGGCATCCGCGTCGGCATCCGCGTCGGCATCCGCCTCGCCGGTGTCACCGGTGTCCTTGGGCGCAGGGCAGGCCGCGAGGAATCCAAAAAGGGTGATGAGTGCAAGGGTGTTGGTTTTCATGATCTTCTCCGTTTCTTGTTCTGACGTTTACGTCGGAAGCGGAGAGGACAACACCGGGTGTCGACCCCACCGCCTTTGTCCCGAGGCAGCTTGTTGGGGGACGTCCTGGTGGGTTTCCCGGCTTGCGGCCGTTGTCACTGCCGCCTTCCCAGGGTTTCCCCCAGTGGCTTTGGTGGCAGAGCTTGACCGCTTACGGTGGCGGGTCCGCGCCGGAGTTTCACCGGCTTCCCCATGAATCTCCGCAGAGATTCTCCAGGCCGCTGCATCGAGATTGATGCAGCCGCCGGTATATGGTGGGGCCACGAGAAGGGCAACCCCACCCGCTTTACAGCCAAGCCCGGTTGCTGTGAGAATGGGGTTCCCAAACGACAGTTGTGCATGTCTCGTGTTCTCGAAACTTTGGAGAGCGCCCTCGATTCGATGAAGGCGCTCAACTACACGCTTCCTCGCGTGATGCAGGTTGTGAACAACATCAATTCGTCTGCCCGGGACCTGGTGCGAGTGATCCAGATGGATCCTGTGCTCACAGCCCGTGTGCTACGGGTGGCGAATTCCGCGTACTTTGGCATGCGTGAAGAGGTCACCTCCCTGCACCGTGCCACCATTCTCCTAGGCATGAACACCATCCGGAACCTCGCCCTTGCCACGGCGATTCGGGGGAGCTTTGTCTTCGACGATGATGTCTGCCTGGTGCGAAGCGAGGACTACTGGCGCTACACCGTAGGCACTGCCGTACTCTCAGACTTGATTGCCCGGCGCGCCGCCGTGCCGCGGCAGGTTGCAGACGAGGCCTTTATCCTTGGACTGCTTCACTCCATCGGGAAGGCCCTCCTGATCCAGGGCTATCCGGAGGAGTTCAATGAGGTCATTGGGCTGGCGCTGGACGAGCAGGTCAGCACGGATGTGATTGAAGATCGCCTCCTGGACACCAACCACCGGGACATTGGAAAGCGGATGGGAGAGAAGTGGATGCTCCCCGAGTCCGTGCTGGACGTGGTTGAATTCTACAACCGCCCCACTGAGTCCAACCAGAAGGCTACCTGGCTGGTGAGCATTGCCTCCAGGGGCATCAAGGAGGCCCGGGTGGGGTTTTCCGGGGACTTTGCCTTCCATCCCATTCATGACGCTACCTACCAGGCGTTGAACCTGGGTCCAGTCGAGGTGGAGGAGATCATCCACGAGCACCTGGATGAGGCGCTCCAAAAGGCCGACAACTTTGTGAAGGGCGTATGATTGCCTGAAGGTCGAGGTGCGACATGGAAATCGTGATCTGGGGCACCCGAGGCTCCATTGCCAGCCCAGGCCCAGAGACGGTTCGCTACGGTGGCAACACCACTTGCGTGGAAATCAGAAATGGAGACGATTTCGTCCTGGTGGATGCGGGCACGGGCATTCGCCCTTGCGGGAACCACATCCTGAAGGAACGGGGGATGCAGAATGACATTCCCTTGTTCATCACCCACACCCACTGGGATCACATCCAGGGCTTTCCGTTTTTCGTGCCGATCTTCATTCCCGGCAACCGCATCAAGATCTACGGCCCCCACAACCACACCCGCCCCTTCCCGGAAGTCTTGGCCGGACAGATGCAGTACTCCTACTTCCCGGTGAATTTCGCCCAACTGCAAGCGGAAATGGAGTACGGCACCTTGCATGACCTGCAGGAGGTGCAAATCGGTTCCATCAAGGTGATTTCCAAGTATGTGAACCACCCGGTTCCAACCCTCGCCTACCGGTTTGAGAGTGCAGACAAGGCGATTGTCTTTATGACCGACAGCGAGCCCTACCAGGACATTCTCTACAACGGGATCTGCCCTTCGGAGGATGAAAGAGAGGAGTTTGAAGAGGTGCAGGCGGCTGTGGCCCAGCAGAACCAGGCCCTGGTGGATTTCGCCAAGGGGGCCCAGGTGCTTGTCATGGATGCCCAGTACACCCGGGCTGAGTACGAGGACGGAAAGACCGGGTGGGGGCACACCTCGATGGAAGAAACCATTGCCCTTGGCCAGAACGCTGGAGTGCGGGACGTGCTCTTCTTCCACCATGATCCAGGCCGCACCGACGACGAGCTTGATCGAATCATCGGTGGGTTGGAAGACAAGCTGGGCCAGGAAGCCGTCTCCTCCGTCAAGAACCTGGGCGCGACCCGCGAAGGGCATGAATTCAAGGCCTGAGAAGGCCTGATCAGGCAGAAGCCAACGCGGCGCTGTGCAAGGCCATTGTGTCCGCGAGCAGCGTCTCCCACTCTCGCATGGAGGCCTTGACCACCCGTACGCGGTGCCGGTAAGCCCTCTTGATGGCTCTGCGCTCCAGGGCCATTAGCTGGCTCTGCTCTTTGCGAAGATCCGCCCATGCGCGCCGCGCCGCCCGCAGCTCATCCAGCGCCTCTTCCAGGCGGTCCTGGGCGAACACCGCTCGGGTTTGCAGAGAGTCCAGTACTTCGTGCTTCTCCGATCGCAGGCGGTCCTTCTTTTCATCGAGCCACTTGGAAAACGTAGCGCAGCGATCTTCGTACCGCTTCCTCAGCACAACATCTGCGTGGGTCCAGCGTAGATCCCTGGCCAGCCCCAACCGGTTCATGCTCCAGATGAGCCACTTGGAGGGGTCGTAGTTGTACCAGATGGGGCCATTTCGGTAGTCCGTCTGGAAGGCGTGGTGGTAGTTGTGGTACCCCTCTCCAAAAGACAACAGGGAGATAAACCAGTTGTCTCGGGACGTGTTGCTGGTGCTCCAGCGCTGGTGGCCCCAGAAGTGGGCCAGAGAGTTGATGGTAAAGGTGAAGTGGTGGACCAGCACCACACGGAGCAAGCCGGCGATGAGCGCCATGCCCAGGTACTCGCCGGTGGCCCATCCCAGGAACCACACCACGCCTACGTTGAAGGCGATGGAGATCGGAAGATAGAACTTGTGTTGCCAGGCGCAGATGGGGTCCTTCCAGAGGTCATCCACGTTGTCCAGCATGTTGTGGCGGGTGCCTTCCACGAGGATCCAGCCGATATGCGACCACAAGAGCCCTCTCTTGGCGTTGTAGGGGTCGCCGTCGGTGTCCACGTCGCGGTGGTGGTACCGGTGGCCGGCGCACCAGGTGATGACGCTGTTCTGCCACGTAGCCGCCCCGAGAATGGCCAGTGCCAGTCGAACCGGCGCCGTGGCCTTGTAGGAGCGGTGGGAAAAGAGTCGGTGGTAGCCGGCGGTGATGCCCATTCCGGTGAGGAACCACAGGCTGGTCGCTGCCAAGACCTGTGCCCAGGTGATGCCGTGGGTCCAGGCATACCAGGGAATCAGAACCAGGGTAAGGACGGGCGTGCCCAAGAGGAAGATTGCATTCAGCCAGATAATCTTTGGCTTGGAGTCGGACTGAGTCTGGATCACAGTGTTGCCCCCTTTCATAAAGAGCTATCCCACAGGAAGACCCAAGGCTTCAGTCAATCTGACCTGGAGCTCCGTCTTCTTTGTCGGAGGAATCCAAGCATTCCCAGGGCCAGCCAGGAAGATGCGTTGCTGGGACCGGTGGAGCATGCGCACGACTTTGGCGTGTAAGAGTCATCGCCGGTGTCATCCCCTCCGCCGGTGTCGTCGCCTCCCCCGGTGTCGTCGCCGGGGGTTCCCGTGTCCTCAGCCCCAAAGGCTTCCATGTTCAGGTCCAGTACCACCAGGTGGGGAACCACGTTCTTGTCATAGGTAAGCAGGACCGTCTCCCCTCTTCGGGCAAGGCCGGGGGTCATGGCGCCTCCACCGTTCGGATCGAGATTCGTCACCTTCACGGACTCCTTGAGAACCCAGTTCAGGTCAAAAAAGGCAATGTTGATGTCCCCAACCAGGCCGAACCACTCCCCGGGATTCCCTTGGTTTACAAATGCCACCATGTAGGTGTCTTCCACTCGAAGTGCCGCTTGAGGCCAGCCTCCTTTTTGGCCTTCTTCGAGCACGTTTTCATACTCGACGTTGACGATCTCAAGGTCTGCATCCAGGGTGGAAACACGCATCTCCCAGGTGTTGTTCAGTTCGATGATGTGCAGGTTGTGGGTGTCCTCATCCAACAAGAAGGTATTGCCCGCTGTGTTTGGGGTGTTCAGAATGTCCAGCGTGTCTCCAGGGGTGGCGTCGTTGTTGATCCAGAAAAAGGTACTCAAAACGTCAATGCCATAGTTCGCAGGCCCACCAAAAACGGTCAGGTCCATTCCGTATCCACAGGAGACGGGCAGGTCGTTGTGGGCCCGCGAGTCAACTCGCTCCTCCAGGGGAGACCAGTCCAACAGGTCGAACTCGGCGCTGTATCGAAAGGCATAGGCGGAGTCGTTGCAGCCGGGGCATTCCAGGTTCGCGCTGGCCACGTGCAGGTAGGTGCCGTCCGGGCACCGCGTGATGGAGTGATCCTTGAGAACGGAGTCCAGAATGCCGTCCCCGTTGTTGTCGCCGGTGGCTGGCGTCAGGGCCGTGTGCCGGGTGTTCAGATCGTAGTCGTTGGTCATTTCCATGAGGTTGTAGTTGCCGCCCTGGGCAGCAAGGAACCACCAGCCGCTGTCGTCGTCCTTGGAGAACACCCGGGGCCAGCCGCTCGCGAGGGGCATCTCCATTTCTTGGCCCACCGAGTCAAAGAACTCGGATGCCTGTGCCGGGCCAGGGAGCAGGAGCAGAAGGGCGATCATCCACATGTTTCCTCCGGGAGCCCGATTGTACCCGCGGCGGCAGGGGGGCGCGGCCCTTGCGCCACAATCAGCTCATAGCCAAGCCTTCCGTTGGCGGCGGCATCCCGGGTGCGGGCCAACAACTGGCGAACGTGGCGAAGAATCCACCTGGGGAATTCGCTCGCGTCCAGCACCTCCAATCGGTGCAAGCCCTGCTCGCAGGCGCGAACCAAGACTGTTTCTGTGAGGTCTTCCACGGCAAGGGAATGAAATCCGGCGGTGTGAAGGCGCGTTCTCCAGACTTCTTGTGAGACGGGAACAAAGCCAAAGGTCCGCCCGACAAGGACTCGATCCCGCAGGGACAGCTTGCCTCTTTGCACGTTCAAGCAGGCCGCGAAACCACCGCCGGGGACCAGCACCCGGTTGAGTTGTTCAAGCAGGGTGGCCGGCTGGGAAAAGAGTCCCAACGACTCCACAGCGATGGCAGAGTCCACGGAATTTGTCGGGAGACTTGTCAAGAGGGTCGCTGCATCTCCGAGATGGTGAACGACCCTGTCCTGCAAGCCACGCGAGGCAGCCAGGGCATTGGCAAAAGCCACTTGCGATGGGTTCTTGTTGACGCCGATGACCGAGTTGAGCGCATGTTGGGTACAAAGGGACGCTGCGGTCTCCCCCAGTCCCGCGCCCAGATCCAGCAGCCGACTCCCCCTCTTTAGATTGGCTCCACTTGCCACGCGCTCCACGAGCGCTGTGCCTGGATCAACGCCAGGCTCCCCCCAGAGCCCCAGGTTCATGTGGTTCAACTCGTGACCGAAGACCACTTTGGAGAGGCGGTGAGTCTCCAGAAAGTCGTAGGGTTCTCTCCGCCAGGCAAGGAGCAGGAGACTGGCCTCCGTGAAGTATTCCTCCAAGGTGGGTTCCGTGGGGAGCGCGTTGGTCATGGTGCAGCACCTATCCTCATGCCTGGTGAAGGGTACGTCTCGCTGGTAGGGTAGATGCATGGAGAGCGGCCCTTTGGACTGCCTCCCGGTGTTTGAGTTGCCGGGAATCGTTTTTTTTCCGCACACGTTGCTTCCCCTTCATGTCTTTGAACCGAGGTACCGGGCCATGACCCGGGACTGCCTGGAGCACTCGCTGCCCATGGCGGTAGGCTCCCCAGAGCAGGGCGTGCTGGGGGTTGGGCGCATTCTTCGGCACCAGGAGATGGAGGATGGACGGTTCAACATTGTGTTGGAGGGAATGGGACGGGTGAAGCTCCTGGAGGAGCTTTCCCAGCGGGATGGGTATCGCAGGTTCAAGGCGGAGATGTTGGCGACCCCCTTTCTTCCGGTGGAAGATGCCCGGCGCAACATGGACATCATGCGGGCCTGTCTGCCACGCCTTGGAAGCCGCTGGCCCGAGCCGACCGCTGCCTTGTCCGAGCTCCTGGAGGGTGCGGTGGATGCCGGTATTCTCGCGGACCGTCTGGCTTCCTCTCTTTGCCCGGACCCATGCAATCGCCAGTTGATCCTGGAAACGCTTTCGGCCGAAGCCCGGCTGGGTTGCGTGGTAGAGCGGATATTGGAGTTGGTACAGGCCTCCTCTGAACCCACCCTTGAGGTGCATTGACATGACGCACACCCTAAAGTCGCCCCCCGCTCGATTTGAGGGCACGGATCAATACGTGGCGGACGATGCCATTGTGGCAGCGGTCAACGCTGCTGTGGCGCTTCAACGCCCCCTGTTGGTGAAGGGAGAGCCCGGTACTGGAAAGACTCTTCTCGCCACGGCGATTGCCGAAGCGCTGGGTCTCGACCTTATTACCTGGCACATCAAGTCCACCTCCAAGGCTGCGGACGGCCTCTATACCTATGACGTGGTGCAGCGCCTGAATGACGCACGCTTTGGAGAGGGGGACGTGTCGGACATCTCCAACTACATCCGACTGGGACCGGTGGGACGGGCCTTTACCGCCGATGCACAGGTGGTCTTGCTGATTGACGAGTTGGACAAAGGTGACATCGAGTTCCCCAATGATCTGCTTCGAGAGCTGGACGAGATGGCGTTCGATATTCCCGAGACCCACGCCACCGTGCGGGCGACCCATCGGCCTATCGTCCTGATCACCTCCAATGCGGAGAAGGAGCTTCCCGATGCCTTTCTGAGGCGTTGCGTCTTCTGCTTCATCGGCTTCCCGGATGAAGAACGGATGGAGAGGATTGTGGATGTCCATCATCCGGATCTGTCAGAGGACCTGTTGAAGGTTGCCATGGAGCGGTTCTACAGGCTGCGGGCTGTGGATGGGCTGCGCAAGAAACCCTCTACCTCCGAGCTGATTGACTGGTTGGTGGTCCTGGTGCGCGAGGGGGTCTCCCCGGAGGCAGTGACGGCGGCTTTTCCGTTTGCGGGGGTGCTGCTGAAGCAAGAACAGGACCTGGAACTCGTTGGGCGGCGGTTCGGATAAGCGATGTTTGAGCCGCTCTTGTTTCATCTTCGGGGCCAGGGACTGCCCGTGGGGTTGGGGGAGTGGCTCGCATTCCAGCAGGGGCTGAAGCAGGGGCTGGCGGGGACGACAAATGAGCTCTACCAGCTGGGTCGGGCGCTTCTGGTGCATACCGAAGCCCACTATGATTCGTTTGATCGGGCGTTTTCAGCTGCCATGTCGGGACAGGCGGTCGAGCCCGCCCTGGCGCTACAACTGGAGAGGTGGCTGGATGACCCTCGCTTGTTGGAGGATCTAGGCCGCTTTGGAGAGCATGATCTGGACACCCTGACAGAGCTCATGGAGGCCTTCCGCCGCACCCTGGAGGAACAGCAAGAGCGCCACGAGGGGGGAAACCGCTGGATAGGAACTGGAGGCACCTCGCCCTACGGAATGGGAGGCTTTGCAAACAAGGGCATCGCCATGGGGCCCACCCGAAACAAGACCGGCGTTCGAATGCCGGATGTGGGGCGCTGGGAGGGGTATCGAACGGATCGAGCCCTGCAGGTTCGGGATTACAAGCTGGCCCTGCGGGCTTTGCGCCACCTGGAGCGTGACGGGGAAGAGGAGTTGGACATTGATGGGACCATCGATGCCACCGCCAAGAATGCTGGAGATGTGGATCTCGTGTTCCAGCGCAGAAAGGCCAACCGGGTGCGTCTGGTGCTGCTCTTGGACAGTGGAGGTTCCATGGCTCCCTTTGCGCGACAAGTGGACCGTCTGTTCACGGCCGCCCAGGAGTCCAACGCCTTTCGCAGCCTGGACGTTTGGCACTTCCACAACTGCGTCTATCGACACCTGGTGGAGGATTGGGATGCTTGGGACCGGGTGGCCACGGAGCAGGTCCTCGCCAACCTCCGGCCCGATCACCGGTTGATCTTTGTCGGGGATGCCTCCATGGCTCCCTGGGAGTTGTTTTCATCTTACGGAGACGCCTCCCCCTGCGGATTGGACTGGCTCTCGAGGTTCGCCCAGCAGTGTGCGGCCAGCGCCTGGCTGAATCCTCTGCCGGCCCGTCAGTGGGAGCATCCCACTGTGCGTGCCATTGGCGAGGTCTTCCCGATGTTCCCGTTGACCCTCGATGGCTTGCGATCCTCAGTGCGTCACTTGCGGGCTCCGCGATAAGGGAGAGCTGGGAGGCGCTGAATGCACTGGGTCATTGCAGGGTTGATGGGTGTGGTGGGGTGCGCGACGGGTTTAGGCTGTGATGCGGAGGTGCTGGAGGAGGGATCTGTGGGGGCAGACATGGATGGCGATGCCTGGGAGGGAGGCGGCGCGAGCTTTCTCTGGGGGGAGGATGGAGTGCAGATCAACACGGTGCGCACGAATGGCTGGATGCTGACCCTGAAGCTCGACTCCACACTCGATGGGGCCTCCCTTCGGGAAGCGATGGATTCGGCCTCTCTTCCGGTGGAAGTGCTGCTGGCTGAGGATGGCCTGTCAGGTTGGCTGACCGCCTATCCGGAGACAGGGGGTTCTTTTTCGTCCAAGAACGCCCTGGGGGGGGCGGTGACCCTCACCTCGTTGAGCGAGAACTCGTTGGCAGCTTGCTTTGACGCTGTGGTCGAAGCGGGAGATGGCGAACAGATCGAGCTTTCAAGCGGAGAGATGCGGGCGCCCGCAATGGAGTAGCGGGGTTCTACCGCCTGCGTCGGAGCACTGTACCCAGCACCAGCAGCACCCAGGCTGCGGAACCCGGAGTGGCGTCCAGGGAGGTGCAGCCGCAGCTTCCTGCATCCTTGTCTTCACCTTCCATGCCTGTGTCGTCGATGCTTCCGGTGTCCTCGGGACATTCGGTCACAACCTCAGGATCCGTGTCGTCACAGTCGGCGGAGACGCTGGTGCCATCTTCGTCCTGGTCATCGTCGTTTCCGTCACAATCCTGGTCAATTCCGTCGTACCAGTTCTCTTCGGCATCCGGAGAGACGTCGGCATCGTCGTCATCACAGTCTGCGGTCGCGCCCGTGCCGCAGTCCTGGGACCAGCCGTCGCCATCCAGATCCGGACACAATTCGACAGCGCCGATATCCGCCAACGCGTTTCCATCTCCATCGCCGTCCGTCACCCGGGTCGAGTTCATGGCGTCCGCGTCGCTGGCGAATGCCATGTCGATGCCGGCATCCACAAGGGGAGAGTTGCTGGCGAGGGTCCAGTTTCCACCCTCCATTTCGCCCAGCATTGGATCCATGTCTTGATCCGAAGCGTCGGGGGTGTACCCGTCCGTGGCGCCGCCACCATTCATCCAGGTCACGTTGGAGGCGGTGGTGGGGGTGCCGTCCACCGAGATTCCAAAGCCCGTGTTGCCCATCACGAGGTTGGCCAACAGACTGGGGGCTACCGTGTCTCCGGAGATGGAAGTTCCGGAAACTGAAATGCCGTCTGCGCCGTTGTCCGCCACAGTGTTGTGGACCAGGGTGGGGTGGTTTTCAAAGTCGATGAAGTTGTCGGCCCGTGCCGCCCCTTCAATGACCACGCCTGTTCCAATACTCGATGCCACCACGTTGGAGGATATTGTTGGAGCGCTGTGGTCGGTCACAATCCCCTGGGAGCAGTTCAGCACCATGTTTCCATGCACGGTGGCCAGGCTACTGCTGCCCACCTGGATGCCCGCTTCCGAGCTGCCGTCTACCCGGTTGTGGAGCACAGAGGCATTTCCGGTCACCCGGATTCCCACCAGAAAGCCGCTCACCTCGTTGTGCTCGACGATGGGGATGCTGGTGCAGTCAATTCCGTTGCCAAACGTGCCTTGCAGCTCGTTGTGGTGGATCCAGGGTTCGCTGCCCATGGTGCACTGGATGGCACCGTTTGTGGTGTCTGCAAAGCTGTTTTCAGCAACCTCCGGGCTCGTGTAGTAGTCAAGGGTGAGGCCCGCCCCGCTGAAGCTGTTGCCCAGAACGGCGCCGCTTGCGTAGTGGTAGTCGACGCCGCCAGTCGAAATTGTGTTGTCCAGAAGCTGCAGCTCTGCCCGGTCTACTTGGATGCCTCCCCCGAGAGCCAGGTGTTGGAGTGTGGTGGTGCCACCCACGTCGTTCAGGGTAATGGCGCCAGAAACGTTGGGTCGGTTTGCGGGGTCGGCACCTTGAATGGTGACCGCTTCGACAATGGAGAGATCCTCGGTATAGGTCCCTGCGCGAACCACGATCTGGCTGCCGCTCAATGCGTAGAGCAGGGCCTCTGCAATTGTCTCGTAATCACCGCTGCCATCGGGATCGACCTCGAAGATGCCGGCGGAAGACCGGAATCCCGGGGTGGGGGCGCCTTCCATCCAGCTTCCCTCTTCATCTGCTGAAGAGAGGTGGATTCGAAAGGCGCTGTGGCCCTCTCGCGGGTCCAGGGGGATGGCGTCCAGGCCGTCGTCGTCCCGGTCCGTGGGGTTGTCTGAGTCCACGGGGGTGCCGTAGGTGTCCACCACGTCCGCAGAGGCTGTGCCGCCTGTGTTGTACAGGGTCACGGCATCGTCCGGGCCGATGCCCTGTCCGATGGCAGAATTGGACACCGTGAGAATCACCGTGCCGCTGGGAATCGCGTAGGGCTGGGTGCCCGTGGGGTAGTCGGGGTCCAGAATCAGCGCACAGTCCCCGCCGGGAATGGAGGTGCTGTCCACCACAAGGTCTGTTCCCGGAGAGGAGGGTGCATTGGGGTGGGTGCTCCAGGCGATCAGGTCGTCTACATCATCGCCGTCGGAGACGGACCATCCAGCCACGTCGGCAGCATCCGCGCTGGTGTTGCACAGCTCGATGTACTCATCGGTGGTGTTCTGTCCCGAGGTTGTGTTGGCCATCACTTCGGAAAGGACGACATCCGCCTGGGCCGAAGGAAGGGCAAAGAGAATCAAGATGGACGTGGACATGGCGTCTCCGGGGTTCAATGCCGCGCATCCGGCGAGGCAAGCCCCCCCTGTTATCTCCTGTTTTCCGGAATCACAACGGTTTCAAGGGGATCCGCGCTGGTTCGCTGGCGGTCAGTTGTTGCTGCGTCCGGCTCGGAGGTCGCGAATGAAGAAACGAGCTCGGCTGAGAAGGGGAGGACGTTCTGAACCTTGCTGGTTGCCTTGGCCTGACTGACCTTGGCCTGACTGACCTTGGCCCGCTGAACCCTGTCCGTTGCCCCGGTTGCCCCGGTTGCCCCGGTTGCCCCGGTTGCCCCGGTTGCCCCGGCCGGCAGAACCTTGGCCACCCTGGCCGGCAGAACCTTGGCCACCCTGGCCGGCAGAACCTTGGCCACCCTGGCCGGCAGAACCTTGGCCACCCTGGCCGGC
>CAZRYF010000042.1:8026-43249 GCA_964604165.1 uncultured Enterobacterales bacterium | reverse complement strand
AAGCAATTCGGGGCCGCCAGCTGGAGCGTAGCGGAAGCCGGCGAAAGCCCTCGCCAAACGGCGAGGGACCGTAGGGTAGAACGGCTGGTGAAATATCCGGGCTATCCCGTGAGTCACTCGTTCACAGCCTAATCCGCTGGCTCTCTTCGCCCCTGGCGAGCCCCTCAAGCCTCAAGAACCGGACCCACCCGCTGAATCAGCGACACCTTCAACCCAGCGGCTCGGGCCCGGCGTGCAGCCTCCACCACGCTCTCCGCCAGGATCACCCCCGTCTGCCCATTCACGAGGCACACCCGAAAGGCGACGGTGCCCTCGGCGGGAGATTTCGCCGAGGACCTTGGGGAAGCAACCACTTCCGATCGCCGTCGGTTCTCCGCATTCGAGAGGATGTTGCGTCGGGATCGATAGTTCCGGACCGCGGCACGGGTCACGCCGGCCAGCGCTGCGACTTCCACATCAGGGACACGGCCAAGGAGCTCCCGAAAGGGATCGATTCGAGAAGCACCGCTGCCATCGGCAGCGCCACGCTGCACCGGCGCAATCCCCCGGGATCGTCGAATTCGAGCCACAGTGGCCACAGAGAGGCCAGACTTCTGGGCCAGCCGTCCGTCCGGAACCTGGCCCAACTCGGAGAAGTAGGGCCGCAGACGCTCCTCACTGGCGGGCCGTGCGCCTCTTCCCCGGGGAACCCCGGTGCTAGGAGCCCGCTTGCCCACCCGGGGACCGGAGGGCGCCGATTTTCGCTGCACCCCCGTGCGTTTGAGCGCGGCGTTGATAGCCCCGGGGGTGACCCCAAACAGCTCAGCCAGCTCCCGAAGGGAGTGGTCGTCCTTTTTTGCCAGGAGCTTCGGCCACCAGGCCCGATCCTCCAATCTCCGCATGGACGCCTCCAGGACCCGACCTCTGGGTATTCCGACCGCCTCGCTTCCGCCAAGGGCCCGTTGACCCAAAGGTTCAGGAGAGCTACGCTCCCGCCATGATCGCGCTCTTAGTTGTGCTCTCCAGCCCCGTGCATGCCCAAGCCCCTGAGGAACCACCGTCCGTGGAGGAAGCCCTTGGCTTCGAGGACGGTCCAGTCCAGGAACCCGCCCTGGAAGTCTGGCGCACTGGATTCGATGCAGCCGTGGAGGTCTATCTTCAAGGCGATCTTGCGGAGGCCCGATCTCGCCTGGGTGTGCTCACCGCCAACGGGCATCCCACGGACCCCCGACAGACCCAAGAGGCAAAGGCCTACCTTGCCGAGGTGGAGTACTACCTGGGAGAGCGAGAGTCAGCCTGGGCGACCTTCCTGGAGATCGCAACTCTGGACCCGGAGTTTCGCCTGGACCCCTTCGTCCACCCCCCCGAGGTCGTGGCGTATTTCGATTCCGTCCGGGCCACCTCCGCCCGCCTCTCTCCTGCCACGGAAACCGAGCCGGAGCCCGCTCCACTGGGGGTGGTCCTGCTGCCAGGCGCTCTGCAGATTCGAAATGGCCAGCAGGGGCTGGGGATCTTCATGGCCGGCACAATGGCGGGGCTGTCCGCCGGCACCTTTGCCTTGTACGGCGTCCTTCAGCGCTATGATCTGGACGCCAGTCGGGTGGGAATCCAGGTGGGGGCATCCCAGGAACAGATGGCCACAACCCTGAAGAACATGACCAACGTCTCCCGTTCGGCTGCCGCCACCGTCTGGGTGCTGGGGGTGGCCCAGGGAATGCTGCGAAGCCGGCAAACCCATGTCTTGGGTACGGTTCACCCATGGACCGGTCCGGTGTTGGGAATTTCCCACACCTGGTAGGTCCACTTGGGGCGTTTGGGTGCCCAATCTGGCGCTTTCCACCCCGCCCGGATTAGGCTGCATTCCCGAGGCGCCCATGTTCCTGAGATACCAGGACCCCGAAACCAATCGCACCCTGGACTTTGTGGTCAAAAAGCCCATTGTCTCCATCGGTCGTTCCCCCAACAACGACATCGTGCTGATGGACGCGCTGGTTGCGCCCACCCACGCCAATGTCCTTCGCAAACCCAAGCATCTGACCATCGCGGTGGTGGATCGAGGCAACGAACTCTACGTCAACGGAAAGAAGACCCGCAAGGCGGATCTTGCGCCCGGCGACACCATTCTGGTGGGCATGTACGAACTCTCGGTCCATGATGGCGAGCCCATGGCTGCGGCCCAGGCCTCTCAGATCGCGCCGGAGCAGCAGGTAGACGCCCTCTCCCGCCTGGTGTCCTTCTCTGAAGTGCTTATGGAGGACACCACCCCTGACCAGCTGTTTCGGTCTCTCCTCAAGGAGGTGGTAGAGCTGACCGAGGCCGAAAAGGGCTTTGTGATCGTGCTCCAGGACGGGGAACGTCACCTGGCCTCGGCCCACAACGTGGGGAACGACAAGCTGGACGTACACCGTATCTCCGACTCCATTGTGGAGACCGTCGTGGAGAGCGGCAAGCCACTCATTGTCTCCAACGCCACCGAAGACAAGCGCTTCGGAAAGGCCAAGAGCGTGGTCGACCTGCGCTTGTCCAGCGTGATGTGCGTCCCCCTGGTGTACCGAAACGAGATGCTCGGGGTCATCTACCTGGGCAACGATGCGGTGCAGAACCTCTTCCACGCGGGCACACTGGCACTGCTCCAGGTCTTCGCCGCCCAGGCGTCGCTGATCGTGCATACGGCCCTGATGCTGAACGAGCTGAAGGTCAGCAACACCAACCTGCGCAGCCTGCTCCAGGAGGGGACCCAAGGAGAGCTCATCGGCTCCTGCACCGCCATGAAGGACGTCTTCAAAGTCTTGCGAAAGGTCGCCCCCACAGATGCCACCGTTCTTCTTCTTGGGGAGACGGGAACCGGAAAGGAGCTCGCAGCGCTGGAGGTCCACCGCCTCTCGGACCGCGCCGACGGCCCCTTTGTTTCCATCAATTGTGGAGCCATTCCCGAGAACCTCCTGGAGTCCGAGCTGTTCGGACACAAGAAGGGTTCCTTCACCGGCGCGGTGGCGGACAAAATCGGCAAGTTCGAGGCGGCCAACAGGGGCACCCTCTTCCTGGATGAGGTTGCGGAGATGCCCGCCAACCTCCAGGTCAAGCTGCTTCGAGTGCTGCAAGACCGAACCGTGGAACGGGTGGGCGAGCTCGAAGGCCGGCGGGTGGACATCCGGGTGGTGGCTGCCACCAACAAGGACCTTCAGGAGCGAATCCAGGATGGCTCGTTTCGGGAGGACCTCTTCTACCGCCTCAACGAGGTACCGGTCGATCTCCCCCCGCTACGAGATCGGGGGGACGACATCTTGCAGCTGGCCCAGTACTTTCTGTCCCGGTTCGCAGCCCAGTACGACTCCAAAACCAAGGGCTTCTCCAATCCTTGCGCCTCGGCCATGAAGACCTACTACTGGCCGGGCAACGTCCGGCAGCTTGAGAACCGGGTGAAGAAGGCCATCATCATGTCGGACCGCGCCCAGCTCTCCCCCGATGACATGGGAATCGGCCGCAGCGACAAGCGCCAGGTGAAGCCCCTGGCGGACGCGGAGGAGGACTTCAAGAAGAAGTACATCCGCGAGGTCCTGGACATGAACGACTGGAACAAGGCCCAGACCGCCCGGGACCTGGATGTGGACCCCCGCACCATCTTCCGGTACATCGAGAAGTTCGATGATTGATGAGAGGCCGCCCGCGTGCGCACCCTTGGACTGACGGGTGGCGTGGCTACCGGCAAGTCCACTGTGGCCGCCCTGCTCCGTGCAGAACACGGCGTACCGGTCCTGGATGCGGACGCCGTCGCCCGGGAGATCGTAGCTCCAGGGGAGCCCGCCCTGAAAGAGATTCAGAGGCGGTTTGGGGACTCCATGTTGCATGCGGACGGCACCCTCGATCGGGCCCGCCTGCGAGAACACATTCTGTCGGATGCGGCGGCCCGAGCCGAGCTGGAGGCCATCACGCATCCTCGCATCGGTGTCTGCATCCTGGAGCGGTTGGCAGCCCTGCGAGATGACGGTGCCTCCCTGGCCTTTGTAGAGGCCGCCCTGATGGTCGAGACAGGCACCTGGCGACTCTACGATGCACTGTGGGTGGTCACCTGCTCCCCCGACCTTCAGAGAGAGCGACTGGTGGCGCGAGATGGCGTCAGCGAGGCGGATGCGAGGGCTCTCATTGCGACGCAGCTTCCCATCGCTGAAAAGGAGGCCCTGGCCACCGAAGTACTACGCAACGACGGCGACCTGGCCAGCTTGCGCCTTTCAGTCGCCGCTGCGTTCTCCCGCCTGCACCCCTGAGACCCGAGGGTCCGAAAGAGCGCGCTCGAGGTTGGCCCGGAAGACCGCCTGGCCCGGCGATAGGCGCACCGCTTCCTGGAAGTACCCAAGAGCCTCCCCCACCTGGCCCCGGGTGGCGAGCACGATGCCCATGGCGTTCTGCACATCGGCATCGCCGGGCAGAAGCTCCAGGGCAAGGCGGCACTGGCTGACCGCTCCCCGCCGGCCCCCGGGGGCCATCAAGACGCACCCGGTACCGGTAGCCCAGGCCGCCTCGGGGTCCAGGGCCGAGGCGGCCTGCAGGTGGGCGATTGCCCGACCCGGATCCCCGGACTTCAACCACGCCTGCGCCCGAACCGCATCGGCCTCTCTCTTGTGCCTTGGGCTCTCAAACTCTGTCCCCTCCAAGAGCTCCAAAGCCTCCTGAGGCCGCTCCTCCACGACCGTGCGAGAGAGGTTCAAGCGAACCTGCGAGTCTCCGGGACGACGCCCATGGGCCCACCCCCACAGGCTCTCCTCGCTTCGCCAGGCCCCGAGCTGGACCTGGGACAACGCGCCCAACACGACGGCAACCCCCAAGAAACCCCCTTGAACACCCCGGCTGAACCCTGCTTCCTTCCATTGGGACAACAACAGGACCGCTCCCACAAGGGGCACAACCGCGAAACCATCGGCCTCACGGGGGTCCCCCACGGCGAAGCCCGAGGTGGCCAGCAAGGGCAAGAGGAGAAGCACCCATCCCGCCCGCTGCCTGGGCCCCCCTCTCGCAAACCACACCCCCGCCGCCGCCAGCGCTCCCCATCCCAAGAGCGCCCACAGAACTCCCGGCGCCGGCTGCATTGTCCCTGGGGTACCCGCAACAGGCACCAGGAGGCTCCACAACTCCGACAGGGTCCGACCCGGTGTGGCCAAAAAGGACGCAGCGTCAGGTCCTCCGTCAAATCCGTCCCACCCCCGAATGACCCCTGCGCGAGCCGCAGCAAACAGCGCCGCAGCCCCCAGGGGAAGGGCTGCCCTGGATTGTCCCCGGTTTGCCAGCCACCAGGCCACCCCAAACACCACGCCAATTTCCTTGCACCCGCAGGCCAACAACACCAGCAGGGCCGCTCCCAGCGCCCTCTTGGAACCCAGCGCCCACACCCCAAACGCTGCGCAGAACACGTCGGTTCGTGCCGCCACGTTGGCCACACCTTCCACCTGGACCGGGTGCACCACAAACAACAACACCCACAAGGCCGCAACCTTGTCTGAAACCCCATTCATCCGAAGAAGACGAAAGAGCCCCCCCCCGAGCACCCCGAAGGCCAGCACATTCGTGGCATGAAACGCCCAGGCCGCACCGCCTCCGATCGCGTGGTCCACGTAGTACGAAAGGGTCACCACGGGCCGCCAGTACGGAGAGACCCGCACCTGGGGCGAGAAGTGAAACAGGTCATGGGTCAGGGCTTCCAGCAGGGTGGACCAGTCACCCAGAGCTTGGTTCAGCTCGATGAGCCCCCGATCGTCATAGACAAATCCAAACCCGATGGACCGCCCGTAGAGGACGGCCACCCCCAGCATCAGCGCCCCGCAAGTCCGGGCGGGGAGAGTGTCCACGTCAATACGTCAGCAGGCTCTCGACCGGCACGTCTCCCAGCCGAGCACGTCCATCGAGGAACCCCAACTCCACCACAAATGCACAACCAACCACCTCGCCGCCCAGGCTTTGGACCAGCTCACAGGTCGCTTTGGCCGTGCCCCCGGTGGCGAGCAGGTCATCGATCACCAGCACCTTCTGGCCCGGCTTCACGGCGTCCACATGCATTTCCAGGCGGTTCTTTCCGTACTCCAGAGCGTAGTCCACCCCCACCGACTCGTAGGGGAGCTTGCCGGGCTTGCGCGCAGGCACAAACGCCCGGTCCAGAGAAAGGGCCAGAGGCACCCCAAACAAGAACCCTCGAGACTCCATGCCCACCACCACATCCACCCCGGCCTCCGCGTAGTGGGCCAGGAAATGGTCGTTGATCCGCCGCATCAGGGCGGGCTGGGCCAACACCGGGGTGATGTCCTTGAAAATAATTCCCGGCTCCGGGAAATCAGGAATGTCGCGAATGGCCTCGGCCACATCTTCCGCCAGCATGGGGACTCCTCCAGGTCGCTCAACATAGCCCCACTGGGAGTGTTAGGCATGGGGGGATGTCCACGACCCATGCACCCCGCCACTTGTCCCAGGAGCTGGAACAAATCCGGGCCGGGCTGAACGGCCAGGACACCACCCTTGGACAGCTGGTGGATGCGATCGGGGAGCGAGGATTTGGCCTCATGTTCCTGGTCTTGGCCCTGCCGGCTGCCCTGCCCCTCCCGGCGCCAGGCTACGCCACACCCTTCGGAATCATCATGGCCTTGCTCGGGGGGCAGATGTTTCTTGGGCGTCCAACTCCGTGGCTGCCAGAAGCCGCCCGAAAGCGCCGCCTCTCCTACGGTCTCGTGGACTTCAGCATGCGAAACGGAGGCAGGCTTCTGGCTCTCGTGGAGTGGATTGTCCGCCCACGACTCCGAGCCCTGGCCCGCCACCCCCTCTTCTTGAGTGCGGTGGCTGTGATCGTGATCTGCATGTCTCTGTTCATGATGCTGCCGATTCCCCTGACCAACACCGCCCCGAGTTTTGTCATTTTCGTACTGGCGGCAGGCATCCTCGAAGAGGACGGGCTGCTGCTCCTTGCGGGGCTCCTGCTGGCGCCCGTGGCGGCGCTGGTTGCACTCGCCGCCCTTGTGTTCGGCGCTCGATACGGCCTGGACGCGGTGGAGGAGACGGTCAAGCCCTGGCTCAGGTCCCTGTTGGGGGGCTGATCGAGCTCCAGGCCGCCAACGACTCCAGGGTGGTTCGGGCCGTCATCTCCGGCTGCAACGGAGTCAGGCTGGCATATCCAGCCCGCACCGCGGGACCGTCGCTCCCGGCCGTTTCACAGAACTTCTGGTGGGCGCCCCCAATCCAGAAATAGGGCCTGCCTCGCGGGTCCATGCGCTCGTCCGCCATGGGGTGGTACCGGCGACGCCCCATGTGGGTGGCCATGATTCCCTTGACCTCTCCCCGGGGAAGATCGGGGACGTTCAGGTTGAGCAGCACCCCTTTCGGCACACTCCGCTCCAGAAGTTCGGCGGCCACCTCCATCGCCAGGACTCCAGCGGTCTCCCAGTGGTGCTCCGCCCTGTGCGCATCCACCGAGGCCAGGTCCAATGACAATGAAACGGCCAGAGCGGGCACATGGTGCAGGGCACCCTCCCGCGCCGCGGCCACCGTCCCAGAATAGAGCACATCATCCCCCAGGTTGGCACCGCGGTTGATCCCCGAAATCACCAGCGCGGGCCTCTCCGGCAGCACCTGGTGCAGGGCCAGGTAGACACAGTCCGCCGGGGTGCCATCCACCGCAAACCACTGGTCTCCCCGCTCTTGAATACGCAAAGGCCGGTGCATGGTGAGGGAGTGGGAGCAAGCAGATCGCTCCTGATCGGGGGCTACGACCCAGACATCCCCCAGCCGGGACGCTGCCTTTGCCAGCGCGCCAAGTCCGGGCGCATGAATCCCGTCGTCATTTGAGAGAAGGAGAACCATGGATTGCCCCCGTTTTCCGGCCCCGCTGCCGGTCCGATTGAAAGGAATTTCGCCGCGCGCTTTTCAGGGCCCGGAACTGGGATAGAGTAACCTCTCCCTCCCCTCCCCCCCCTGTTCATGCGCCCACGATACGCCGACCTCTTCCAGCGAATGCGAGACCCGGACCCCGTCAAGAGTGATGCCGCCTTTGATGCGGTCCTCTTTGATCGAGGACACGCCCTGCCCGACATCGTGGAGTGCTACGAGCTGGCCTCCAAGGACCATGTGATCCGGTTCTATTCGGTGCAGCTCCTTGGGTTTTCCGGATGTGAAGAGGCCATACCCACCCTGCTGGTGGCCCTGGACGATCCTGAACCCCTCGTGCGGGCGGAGGCCTGCCGCTCTCTGGAGGACATCGGCTGCCGAACGCCCGAGGTCTGTTCCACCTTGGAAGCCCACCTGAACGACATTGATCCGGGGGTGGCCAAGGCCGCCCAAGAAACCTTGCAGATCCTGGTCAAGAAGTGAAGGAGTCCAGCGCCAAGGTCCAGGCTCTCCAGAGCCTGCTCATGTTTCGGGGAACTCCCCCTTCTGCCCTGGCCGAGTTGGCCAGCCTCGGCAAGATTCGCTCCCTGGGCGTGGGGGATGTGGCCATGAGCCAGGGCGAGGATGCCACCACGGCCCTGCTCATTCTCAAGGGAGAGATGGAGGCGGTGGTGACCTCTGGCAGCGCCGAACGTGTCGTGGGAACCATACGAGCCGGAGAGCTTGTGGGAGAGACCTGCCTCTTCACCCGGGGGGGGAAGCGGAGTGCCACGGTTCGGGCCAGCCAGCCCAGCCGGGTCATGATCCTCGGGCCCCGCATCATGTCCGCAAACGTAAACAACGCGGCCCTGGTCTTCCTCGAGATCCACATGCTCGGGGCCATGTCCCGGCGCATTCGAAACACCAACCAAACCATTCAGGCCTTTTGGGATGCCGCTGCACCGGCCCCCATGCGGCAGCCGTCCGGGTCCAAGAAGGGCCCCAAGTCCATGAAGGATCGACTGCGGGCCTTCTTTGGGGGTGACGAGTGAGCATTGCCTTTGCCAAAGCGCTCCTGGAATCCACGCACCAGCGCGGAGTCGAACCAGACGACCTCTCCCAGGTGCTGGAGCGTTGTGAAGACCGCAGACTCCAGCCGGGAATGATGGTCTGCAAGGAAAAGAAGGAAGCCAACGAGCTCTTCTTTCTGCTGGAGGGGGACGTCAGCGTCGTCAAGACCGATCCCCGGGGGCGCCTGCATGAGCTGGCTGCCCTCTCGGCGCCGGCGCTCTTGGGCCACATGGCGCTCATCGAGCGCACCCAGCGTTCCGCCACGTGCATGACCAAAAACCCCGTGCACTTGCGCGTCCTTGAGCGCGATGCCTACGAATCTCTGCTCAAGGAGCCCAGCGGCGCAGGACGGGCCATGCGCCGCCTGGTGTTGGGCGCCCTCGCAAAGCAGCTGGCCTCCGGAAACGCTCGCCTGCGAGACCTGCTTGAGCCCGAGCCAAAAAACCAGGCGGACGACGTCGCCACCGAAGGACAACTGGTGGCCACCAGCGCAGCCCTTGAAGGCTGGCACAAGGACTAAGAGGTAGTTGTCCTCCGAGAAACGCTCCGGGCGCGGAACAAGTGAAGCCGGGCGCCAGTCCGGGTTGGTTGCCAACCAACCCCACGGGTGAAAACAAAAGAGTCCAGCGACCCGCCGCCCATCAAAAGGGTCGTTCAACAGAGCCCCTACTCGGTGGGAGGTTCCGTCTCTTTCGACTTGGCCGGCAATCCCTCAGCCCCCACCAGAAGCCCCATGATCTCGCTGGACTTTTGCTCGACGGCCCGTGCATCGTCCAAGGTCAGCAGCTCGGTCTTTCGGGTGATCTCCCCAATCTGCACAAGGGCATCGTTCAACGGCTTCAAGCCCTCCCTGGGAATGCTCTCCAGGCCTTCGGTGCGCACGTACTCAAGAAAGTGATCCACCACGTCCCCGTGACGCAGGAGGGTCTGCGCTGCCCCGGTGCGTTCGGACTGCACAATGGCCTTTGAAACCAGGTTGACCCCTGCCAGCCAGGTCCCTGCCTGCACCAAAATGCCCGTGGGATCCTCGGGGCCCCAGCCTTCCCCGGGGACCTTCATGGCCAGCAGCTCTTCAAACTCCCGAAGGAACTCCGCCCGGGAGGCCGTCCCGTTTTCGACCCGGGTAATGGTGTCCGCAATCGCGCTCTGTACCCCCGCGCCGGCGCCAATGGCCGCCATACCCTTCTCCACGGACTTCAAGCGCCCCAGAAAGGCCTCGGAGGAGGCGTCCTCCCCCGTGAAGATGGCGTCCGCAGCCACGATGCCTGTCCACACAGCGGCGATGTGCTTGTTGTCCGAACGAATGTCCAGGTTGCGTTCCGGGATGAGCTCCGCAATCTTCACATCCATTCCAATGGCGCGCATGGCACGAATGACCTCGTTCGGTGACGGGGTCAGGGACTCCTGGGGGTCCGCAGCCTTCATGTCCTGCTCCACCAGGGCCTCCGGTGCCGGTACAGGTGCCGCAGGGGCAGGATCCTCAGGCGTGGAACCGCCGCAGGCTGGGAGAAGAAGGGCGGGGAAAATCAGAAAACGCATGGTCATGCTCCGTCTTGGCACCCGAGTATAATGCAACCCGCGCTTCAAAGATCAGCCGGAGTGGGACGTCGCGCTTTCCCGGGCCCAGGCCCACGCCCCAGACGGGGTTTGAATCAACTCCGGTCGGCCCTCGTGCACCAGTCCTGCCGGGGACCGGGTGAGCACTCTGGCCTCCACTCCAGCCACCTCCTCTTGTCCTGACAAGACCAAGACAGTGGGGTGGGTGGCCTCCGCCACCAGCTCCTGCAGCACGGCATCTTTCGCCTCGTCTTCATCGGGGGCTTCCAGAGCCGAGGCACCCAGCACCACCACGGTGACAGGCCCAAGCTCTTCCAGCCGGTTTCCGGCGGAAACAAGCTGTCCCACGGTCGGACGGGAGACCTCCAGGCCAAACACCGGCCCGCTCACCAGGCCCTGCTCCCCGCCGACCATGAGCACCATCCCACGCTTCCCGAACCACCGCCCAAGGGCCTCCCCAAGGGTAGAACCGTCGGTGTCATCCGGCACCGAGACCACCTGCACGAATCCTTCGGTGTTCCAGCCCGGGGGCCAGGAAAAGGACGGGGCGCCCCCCAGGTGGCGCACCTGGGGCGGACGGCCGGTGCGGGCGGAAAACCAGGCACCTCCACCAACTCCGAACACCAACCCCACTGCAAGGAAGATCGGAAGCCAGTCTCTCTCTCCGGGCATTGATGGCACCGGAGAGGGTCTTGCGGCTGGCGCTCCCACGGTGGTGGAAGCCGTGGGTGCAGGTGCGGCTGCATCTCCCAGGGGAGCCTGTTCACTGGGGGCCGTGCCCCCGTCCGAGGCATACCGCACCGAGTGGACGGTCCCGTCTTTCCAAGCCAGGCGCAAAGAAGGGCTGGAGAGTCCCGCCTCCAATTGGGTGGTGCCCTCCCAGACCACCTGCCCATCTGCTTTCAGGGCCAAGGCCATCTCCCCCACCGCTGCGACGCTACCCAGGCCTGAGAACATGCCGTCATCGCTCGCGATGTCGATTCCCTGTCCGTCGTCGACAAGGAGCGCTTCTGCCCCTTCGGTTCCGATTTCAAGGGCCACGCTCTTTCCCCGGAGGCCGCGATCTCCGTCGCTTAGAATCACCAGGAAACCACCCCCTACCGGCGCAAGCGGCGCATTGGTGGCTGCCGGCACCTGAGCGTTCCCGTCGCTCAACGGCGGTGGAGACCCGATTTCCTGGACCTCCACCGGCTCCTGCCCCAGGACGGTTCCCACGACAAGGCCCCCCAACATCAAAAAGCTCACGATCTCACTCCTTCCCCCGTGAATACAGGCGGTGTCCATACCCACTACCCAAGAACAAGGGCGGAAGCACGAGCATGACATGGTGCGGCCACCGGGTGGGCCAGGCAAGCAGCACTGCCAGGCCACAGAGCCCCCAAGCCGCAAGGAAGCGGACCCGGGGTTGCTCCCAGCCCCGCAGGAACCCCCAGACAGCGACAACCACCGCCACCGGCTCCACGGGGAGCCAGGGCTGATCGGGATGCCATGTCCAGGCGAGGGGCGCAGCCAGATGGGAGAAGACCGCCCAGGGCGACCTCGACAATCCGGCGTCCTGAAGACCGGCCGCATACGCCGGATGAAATCCTACAGAACGCCAGAGCTCTCCCACGGGATCCCCCCAGCACTGGGGGTTGGCCGCCAGGAACACCCCAACCATGAGTCCGACGCCACCCCATAGCTGCCGGGTCACCTTCCGGGTTCGAACCGCCCCGGCCACCTCTATCCCCACGAGGACCATCCCCAGCACACCATAGGGGTATTTGCAGGCCGCTGCGGCTCCCGCCAGGGCCCAGGCCCACTTCTTTCTTCCCAGGCACCACCCTACCGCCCCCAAGGCGGCCAAAAGCCCCGGCAGCGTCTCCAGTGAGGCCTGGGCGCTGTACTTGATGTGGAGTGGATGAATTGCCAAAAGGAGACCCATGCCCGGGTGGACCCAAGCCACCCCCCCCACCAGGGCCGTACCCAGAACTGCCGAAATGGCGCGGCACACCCCCAGCTTCTCCGCCCGCGAGAGAGAAGGCCCGCCGAGGGCCAGCCCCAGCCCATACACCGCCTTCACAAGCCCCGGGTGCTCCCTGTTGACCGCCACCGGGCCAAGGGGGTCTCCCCCCGGGGCCCAGGCCGCGCCATAGACTTGGGCCGCCTCCAGGGTGACCGGCTCGTCGAAATCCATGGGCAGCGTCGCAGCAGCCCAGAGCCTACCGGCAAGCGCCACCGCGCACACCAGCGCGACCCAACCAGGGCGCCAGGTGCTCATGGGCAAGGCCCCCGCACAAACAGGCTCATCTCTTCCTTGAACTGGCCTACTCCAACGAGCTGTAATTGCGGACAAAACTGTTCCTTTACGCGACTGGAAAGCCCCGCCCGCCAACCTTCGGTTTCCTCCTGGGAGTACCCCTGGTTCCAGCCATCGTGCAGGAACATGCGCTCCCCCAGGAGCGCCGCACCCACCCCGGGTGCAACCACGCGATTCACCACCTCTCCCCCGGTCAAGCGCAAAGGGTCCTTGCCCCGAGCCAGAGAGAAGAGGCCCATCTCCAGCCCGGGAAGAACCCGACGGCCAGCCTCTGCAGCCACCAGGGGTTCAAATCCAACGAGAAACTGTCCCGCACCCAGACTCCGGGCAACCTCACCGCCAAGCACCCGGCACCCCTCCCCGGGAGGCGGTCCGGCGACCTCGAATTCCAGGGCATTGATGCCCCACAGAAAGTGCGCCCCCACCGCCCCCCACCAGGCCCGCCGCCACCCTCCCTGGAGCGATCCATACCCACCGACCCCGACCAAAACCACAAGGGGCCAGAGGAGCACCACATACTCCCCGTGCTCCGTTCCTGGCAGGAGATGGGCGAGCACTCCTGCGATCAGCATGGGCCACAACGGAAGCTGGGCCTCCGCCCGAAGCTCTTCCTCTCGGAGACGACCCACGAGGGCCAACACCCCTACCGGCGCAACAAGGACCGCCATGCGGCCCAGGAGGACCAACTTTCCAGCCACTGTTGGTGCCAACCCTCGGTCCCCATAGGGCCCCATGTGTACCCCCCACACCTGGTCCCACACCGCCCCGGTCTCCAGGCCCCACCAGGGAAGCGCCCCGGTGCAGGCACCCGCAGCCGCACCGGCCCAGATCCAACCCGATCGTCGACGCCACAAGAGCAGCGCCAGCAGAGGCCCCCCAAGACTCATCCGCACCCCCGTGGTGCCGAGGGCCAGCGCAGCAGCCCCGAAGAGCTGCGCTCCCCGTCCCTGTCCCGCCAGGCACCAAAGGGAGAAAGAGAGCAGAAAGGCCCCTGGCCCAAACCCCTTCACCTGCACCAGGTGACCGAGAACCCAGGGGTTCACCAGCAGCAACAGGGCCACCCACACCCCGGGTTGGCGGAGACGCCTTGCCGTCAACACCCCAAACAGGGCCGTTCCCAGGGCAAGCACGACGGACACCCGGCGCCCCTGGATCAGCGCCTCTCCGGGAATCCCTTGTCCCAGGCTGTAGATTGCGGCCAGGAGCGGTCCCTGGGGAAAAGCAAAGTCTCTCCCGGGGAGGCGCCCCTCTTGCCAGGCCTGACCTGCCAGAAGAATCCACCCCTCGTCGTGGTTGACGGGCACCAGGGAAGCACCCAGGAGGGCACACAACCCCAACAGGCCCAGGCAGCCCCACTCCCGGCGGCTCACGGGGCCCGCCCGGGGAGAAAGAAGAAAGCCCCCACGTAGAACAGCGCGGCTAAGCCAAGCACCCACGTGAAACCAAGGTTCATGGACACCACCACGCTTGCAATGGAGCCCACCACCGTGAAACAGCCGTTGATGGCCCATGCCCAGGGAAGACTCCCCGGCCGTATGGGCTCCAGGCGTCGGATTCCCAGGGCCATGGGCACACCCATGGCGACGCCGGGCGCCGCCAACAACGCCAGGGCCAGGATCACCCGCGCCGGTACAGACCACCCAAGGCTCCATGCGGCGCACACGGGCAACGCCGTACCCACTGCCAGGACAAGTCCGCCGACGGTAGCCCCCCAACAAACGCCCTGCAGCCGGCTGGGGTCCAACCGCTGAGACCACCGCGCCCCCAGCCCGGCCCACACGAGCAGTCCTCCCAGGCTGACCGGCACCGACAGCCCCGGATGTCCCAGGAGAAGGAGCATCTTCTGCATCAAACCCAGCTCCGCCAGGATGAAAGCCAGCCCAATCCCAGCAAAGAACAACCCGGCTGAACCGGGACCTGCTCCCGCCGAGGTCTGTCGGCGAAGAGGCAGCCAAAGCAGGCAGAACGCCGCCAGAGTGTGAAGCGCCAGCTGCCCAAGAATCATCAGCGGATTGCCCTGGCTTACGTGGGTGGGCTCCCGCAGGGTCTCCTTGGCCCGCTCGGGTGCATCCCAACGGGTGAAGGCGAAGAAGTAGGGACGATCATCCACAGGCGGTCGGATGTCCCGGGAAAAGGCCTCCACAAATCCCAAGGGGTCGGGACTGCGAATGAAGGCCTCCACCAGGCCGTCTCCCGGCAGTCCAGGCAGATAGATCGGCTCCAGGCCATGCTCGCCCACCAGGGCTGCCAACCGTTCCGTCTGTTCCGCCGTGAACCCCTCCGGCGCCACCACCGTGGACACCAGGTGATGGGACGCCCCCAACACCGCTACACAGTCTTCAAAGGGACGGTCCATTCTGTCTTCCAGTGCCGCACGTTCCAGGGCCAGAAGCCGCAGCGTCTCCATCTCCGCACCCATCCGCACCACCTGAAGAAGCCCCCCGGGACGCACCCGGTCGATCAAGCCCCTGAACCCCTCCAGGGTGTAGAGGTGGTTCTCCGCCAACATGTACGCACCCGAGGTGAGCGCCGCCCAGGTGTCGATGCCTGACATCTGGACCAGGTCGAAGCGTTGATCGATCCGGCTCCAGGCCGAGCGACCTTCCTCCGTGGAGAGTCGAACGCGTGGATCGGCCAAGAGGGTGTGAGAATACTCCGGCAGAATCTCCCGGTGAATTCGCAGCATCTGGGGGTTCATGTCCACGCCGCGCACCGAGCTTGCCCCTGCCTCCAGCACGCTCCAGACGTCATTTCCCCCGCCAAAGCCGACGACGAAGACCTCCGGTTCCTCCAACAATTGGGCGCTGACGCCATACAGGGAGCCCAACAGCAAGCCACGAGCTTCAGGGTGGCCGGAGAAATCTGCCAGAAAAGTGCTGGCACTACCGTCTTGCACCACCTCCACCTGGGGCGGGAGGCTCACCTCCACGTGGGCGGCACCAAGGGACACAATCTCGCGCTCCCCAGGGGCAAGCTCCAACACGTCCACCCGGCTGGTGGTGCTCCACGCGGACCAGAGCAACGATCCAGCGCGCTTGCTTGGCAGGGGTGCCCAGGAATCCAACAGCGGCGCCACCGAGAGGCAGACCAGCGCGAGGAGCCACGCCTGCCGCCGCCCCAAGGAGGCCGCTGCGCCCAAGGTGCAGGCGGTCGCCACCGCAAACACCCCTCCCGCCCCGATGAAGGGAAGGAGAATGGGCACCCCAGCGCACCCCAAGCCCGCTGCCACCAGGTCCACGCCGTACAGTCGTCCGGCCTGATCTCCCCAGCGAGAGAGCACGAGGCCCACAAACAAGCCACCAAAGAAAAAGGGCGGCGCCGTGGCGATGTGGAAAAAGAGAAGCGACAAGATCCCCGTGGCGTCCATGGGACCCCGGTGCACTGGCAGCCAAAGCACCACCGCCCAGGCCACCCCCAAGGCCATCCCTTGCGCGAGGGCGGCGCGACGGAGCCAGACAAGGGGCTCCTCTCTCCAGGTGGACCGTGAAAGCGCAAGGACCGTTCCGCTGGCCCCAAACATCAGCAGACAGTTGCTCACCACCAGGTAGCTGAAGTGGAAGTGGTACCGAAGGGAGCTCACCCGGGTCAGCAGGATCTCGTACAAGAGCAGCGACAGGGCCACAAGCGCCAACGCCAGAAAGGCGGGTCGCCCTGGGCCTGTGCCTCGAGAGGCGTCTGTCGTCACCGGCAACGTCATCGAGGCCTCATGGTGTGCCCCATGCTATCTGAACCGTGGAATGCACCGCGTAGCCATCGGCACCATGGTCTTCAACGAGGCAGCCAACCTGCCCCGCCTGCTTCCGCGTTTGTCTGCCCTGAGCGCACCAGACGTCCGCGTGACTGACATCCTGGTGGTGTGCAGCGGCTGCAGCGATGACAGCGAGCGCCTCGTGCTGCGTGCCGCCCAAAGGGACCCGCGCATTCGTCTGGTCTCCGAGCAGCACCGCCGGGGAAAGGCGGCTGCCATCAACCGATTTCTGGCCCTGCTTCCCCAGGATGTGGACTCCTGTGTGCTTGTGAGCGCCGATGTACTCCCCGCCCCGGATGCCCTCGGCGCTTTGCTGCGCCCCCTGGCCGACCCAAGGGTCGGTATGACGGGCGGATGCCCTTATCCCACCAATCCGGCCAAGGGGCTCCTTCACCGGGTGGTCCGGTTCCAATGGGCGGTCCACCACCGCCTCGCGGCCCGATCCCCAAAGCTTGGTGAGATGGTGGCCTTTCGCAACGTGGTGGACCGGATCGACGCCAAGACCCCCGTGGACGAGGCCACCCTGGAGGCGCGGATTGTGGAGCAGGGGCTGCTGCTGGTTTATGCACCCGAGGCACGGGTCTCAAACCGGGGCCCGGACAACCTTGCGGAGCTGCTCATCCAGCGACAGCGCATCTGGAACGGTCACCTGAGGCTTCGCCGGGGCACCGGGTACGAGGTGGCCACCTATCGCTTGCGAAACGTTCTTCCCCCGGTCTGGGAACAGGTCAGGTCTCACCCAAGGGACCTCCCGGTGGCCCTCGCCGCTGGGGTGATCGAAGGCATTGCCCGGACCCTTGGCACAGCGGATCAGGCTCTCCTGGGGCGAACCCCCACCGCTTGGCGGGCGCTTCCCAGCACAAAGCAGCTGGCGTCGTAACCATGGCGGGCGGTGCATCCCTCCCGGCGGTCCTCCTGGTTGCACCACACTTTCCCACGCCCGAACAGGCCCGGGATGGACAGGGGCTGTACGTACTCCATGCAGGCTATGCCCTCGCGAAACAGGGATGCCGCGTTCATGTCCTGGCGCTTGGTTTTCCCGGGCTACCCGCCACGGAGCGCGTGGAGGGCATTTCGGTCAGACGGGTGGCTCCCCCCCAACCCTTGGAGAGCGTGTTCCAGCTCTATTCCCAAGGCCACCTGCGCCCTGCCATGCACGCTCTTGCCCAAGCGGCCTTGGAGGAGACCCAAACCGGGAACCTGGTGGCCTGGTGCCACGGGTACGAGTGTGGAGAGGTGGCCCAGCGCATAAGCAGCGCCGGCGTGCCCGTGGTGGGGGTGCTGCACTACCTGGTGGCCCAGGAGTCCCTGCACGACCTCGCGGTGGGGGACGATTCCACTCGCAGGAGGGCGTTTCGAAGCCCCCTGGCAAACCTTGCGGGGTCCCTGTGCCCTCCCCCCCTTCGACCCCGCCTGGTGCGCAGTGCTGCTCAACAATCCCACTGGGCGCAGACGCTCCCGGCACCGACCCCCATCAAGGACCAATTCCAGAAGCTCGCCCTGGAATCCATGCTGTGCCGACATGCCCATGCCCTGGTGGCCGTGGGACCCCGGTTTGCCCGCACTGTCTCCACGCTCTACCCAGAGACGTCAGCGCGGCTTCGGTCCTCACGCGCGGGTGTACCCCCCACGAGCCTGGCCCCCAGCTGGCCCTGGCCCCGGGAGCCTCATCGGGTTCGAGCCCTGGCCGTGGGGCGACCCACGGGACAGAAGGGATGGGACTATCTTGCGGAGGCCCTGGCCCGGTTGGAGTCCCGGCGGCCCGCGCTGGCGCATCGCCTGGACCTTGTGATTGCAGGGGGACTCGGAGATGTCTCCAGTCCCTGGAGCCACTTCAGCCACCGGGTGGGGCGCAGCCTTCGGGCCCTGTCCCATGTGCGGGTGCACAACGCGCAAGAGCTCCCTCACCAGGAGGTCCTGGCGCTGATGCAAGGGGCCGATCTTCTGCTGCATCCCGCGGTTTTTGAACCTTTTGGGCTGGTGATCCTGGAGGCCATGTCCCAGGGCTGCTCCATCCTGACCACGAATGCTGATGGGCCGGCGGACCTGGTGCGCCCCCCGTGGGGACACAAGGTGCCCTTTGACGATCCTGCTCGGCGAGTCAAGGGCCTGGAGGACGCCCTGGAGGAGCAACTTGGGCTCACAAGGGCGCAGCGTAATGCCCATGGATCCGCCGCACGACAGGCCTCCCAGTCCTTTAGTTGGGCGCGCTGTGCGGAGGATCACCTGGCGGCAATGGAAGCAGCCGTCGCAGCCTCCAAAGCACCCAGCCCTGCCCTGCCCCGCAGGACAAAATGGCGCCCACAGGCCCCCAGCGAGGCACCAGGAAGGCGCCCAACACCCCCATGATGAGTCCTGCGCCCGCGAGCGCCCGCACCGTAGCGCGTATGTCCGCTTGTCCTGCCCAGATCAAATGACAAAGGGCGAGAAAGAGGACCGGCGCAAGGGCGAGAGACGCCAAGAGGGGCGCCTGTAGTTCCCCTATCTCCACCCGATAGGCCCATGCGATCCACTCCCGGCCCAGCCACCCCACCCCTGCCAACACCACCCCCAAGGTCACCGCGCCGCGGGCGAGGGTCTTCCTAGGGGAGATGTCCGCCGACAGGGTGAGGCTGGTCACAAGCCAAGGCACCATTGCCCCGGCCCGTATCCACGCCTTTGCGGCCTCCAGTCGCCCCACATCCTCCGCGGTTGCCGCCAGGCGCACCAGGAGCACATCCAGGTTGTCGATTCCCCAACACCCCATCCCGAAGGCCAGAAACCAGAAGTCCGTGGGGTCCAAAGGTTCGCCCTTTTGAGGCCGCACCGCGCTGGCAGGCCACACCAAGGCTGCAAGAGCCGCAAGGGCCATGGCTGCTGTAGCCGCGGCCCACCAGGCCCCCAGCGCAGCTGGCCCTGTGCCCACCACCACGCCGAGACACAAGAAAACCGCAGATCCCAAGAGCCCAGCAGCCTCCATGTGCCAGACTCCCTTCCCTCGCAGCCACGTGAACACAAAGGCAGTACACCCCTGCAGCGCTGCCCCCACCGCCATCCACCGCGCGAGATCCGCGAGAGCAGGAACACCGCCCACCCGCGGGGCCACCGCCACCAGCACCAGGTGGACCGGCACCAGGCCCGCCAGGAACCGCCCATGGCCCCGGGCAGCGACCTCATCCGCCGCCTCCGCTGAGAGATAGAGGGCCCGATCCGGCAGTCCACGGCCGGCCAGGGTTCCTCCCACCCACGAGACCGCCAACACGCTCCCCATGACCCCGAGCGCTTCCAGGCCCCCCCGCCGACTCATAAAGACCGAGAACAGGAGCACCGCGGCCTTGTGCACCATGGTGGCCCCCCACAGAAGAGACGCCCCTCCCAGGCGTTCTCTCCACTCCTGTCGCCCATCAACCTCCACAAATCACCGCAAAGGAGAGCGCCTCGCCCTGGCGGACCCGCTCGTAGAAGGGCGCACCCGAGCCGCCCCGCTGTACCCAGCGACCCGCGAGTACCCGCGCCAGGTACGGGTCCAGGAGATCTTCTTCCTGACACCCCACGTTCTTCCCCAGCCAGGTCAGTTCTTCGTCACCCGGTGGCCAGGTTTGGAACCCTCCGTCCAGGCGCACGAAGAGGTCTACCTTGTCCGCAGGAACCCCCGCATACCCAGCCTCGCGGAGACGGGGATCGGACAGGTTCAGGAACTGAAGGTCCGGGCGGCGAACCCCCGCGAGGTACCGAAAGGCGTAGTCGTGGCGGTACCCCATGGGCAGGTACCCCACAAAGCGCACAGCGCCCGGCTCCCACTCGCGGTCCAGCCACTCCAGGAGGGCCACCGTGTCCTGAGCCACGGCGAGCGTCCCCACCTCTTCTCCCGGACGCAGCAGGTCCACCCGCCGAAGCCGCCAGTCGGCCAGGGGCACCGGCTGGCGAATCCACCGGAGGCCCTCCGGCCAGCTTGCCAAAGACGTGCTGGAAAACACCACCAACTGGAACACAGCCACCCCGGCCGCCACCCGCGCCAGCCAGGGACGAGCAGCCCCCGCCACCCCCACCACCAACGCCAGGGGGGGCACCAACCCCACCGCGTACCAGGAGGCCTTGCGCTGCATCCAGGTGAATGCCAGAAAGGGCACGAAAAACCAGGCCACCCACAACCACTTGTGCGCGGGCCTTGTGCCCCGAAGAAAGAGAAGCGACACCAGGAGGCAGCCCGCGAGCACCGGCGCAAGGTAGTCGGTTCCCACCAGGAGCACATAGGCCCAACGAAAGGACTGTGCCCCTGCAAGTGCCCCCTGGGAGGCCCCCAGGTCCAGCTGAACCGGGGGATCCCTGAAAGCGGTCAGCACCTGCAACACCGCCCCATGGACCTGGCCCCACTCCGTGAGAATGACCAGGGGCACAACCAGGAGGGCCAGACCCGCCAGAGCCCGCAGGCCGTCTCTTAGAAACGCCCGCGCCACGGTGATCACGCCAGGCCCCACCACCACCAGTCCTGCCCCCACAAGATCCGCCGCCCCCTCCCCCGTTCGCATCAACGACCAGGTCACGAGCGACAACACCAGACACACCCACCGCCGCCGCAGTCCATCCGAGGCCAGACAGAGCCACACCACGGTGACCCCCATGGCGGCCACCGGCAGGTGACACTCCAGGTACCTGGAGAATCCAAACAACCCTGGACTTCCAGCCGCCACCACCGCAGAGAGCAAGCCCGCCCGGGGGCTGTGCACATGGCAGCCAATCCCGTAGACCCCCCCCAGAAGGAGCAGCAGGTACCCGGTGAACACACACTGCACCGCCCAGGTCGAAGGCACAACGGCCGCCACCGCTGCAGCCACCCCCATGGGATGGGGCAGCTGGGTCCAGTGGCGGGCCCGGTTGTTGGAGAAGAACCGCGCCAGTCCATCCAGGGGGTTGCCCTCTCCTTCCACAAACCAGGTCGGATGAAACATCCCAAACCCGGGATCCTGGGGCTGGAAGCCAAGGAACAGCCGCTGAAACTGGGGAATGGTAAGAAAAGCGTCGTGGGAGCTGTGCGGGGGGGTGGGAAAGGCGTGGCCATACCACAGGTTCACGCAGGCCACCCCAAAGAGCAGCACCACCAGGGAGCGACGTTCATCCATGCCTGGGAGTCTAAACAGTGCGGGCGCTGTAGACGTCCGGGAACAAGGATTCCACGATCAAAGAGACCCCGGCCTTTCGGCCGGGGCCCAGCTGGTCGGGGAGACAGGATTTGAACCTGCGACCCCTTGACCCCCAGTCAAGTGCGCTACCAGGCTGCGCTACTCCCCGTCAGCGGGGGCACACTAATGTGGCTGGATGGGCGAGTCAACCGCGCGATCAGTTGTCTGAGGTCACGCTCTGCTCGGTCAGCTCGGCTCGAAAGTCCGCCAGCTCGCCCCGTAGATCCCTCAGGCGCTGCGCGGCCAGTTGTAGTTGTTCGACCTCCACACCTGGAGCCTGCTTCCGGGGGGCGCCGTCGTCCTTTTGACTCAAAACCTTCCGAGCACCAGCGATGGTGAAACCCTCGGAGTGAAGGAGCCGACGCACCCGCAGAAAACGCTCGATGTCCCGCTTTCGATACAATCGCTGTCCCGAGCTCGACCGATGGGGGCGCATGCGGAATTCCGTCTCCCAGTACCGGAGCACATGGGGCTCGACACCCACCAATTCCGCCACCTCACCAATGCGAAAGTACAGCTTGTCGGGAAGGGTCTCGGACATCAGGACTCCGCCACCTCACCCCACTCGCCTCCAGCATGTCCATTCAGCGCAGTCTTCAGCACCGGGGAGGGCTTGAACGTCAACACCCGGCGTGCACCAATTGTGATCGCCTCGTTGGTCTGGGGGTTTCGACCTCGCCGTGCCTGCTTTTGCTGGACCACGAAGTTGCCGAAGCCCGAGATCTTCACCTTGTCACCGGTTTCAAGGGCACTCTTCATGACCTCGAACACGCACTCCACGATCTCACTGGCCTCTTTCTTGGAGAAGCCGATGTTCTCGTAGACCCTCTCCACAAGGTCTGACTTGGTCATTGTGCGATTGGATTGAACGTCGGAAGGCATGGTCTGCGGCTCCTTATCTCTCGTCCGAGGAGGTGTCCTGGACGTCCGGGCCTTCGTCGTCATCCTCGACGACATCCCAGAATTTGAATGTGAAAATATCCGTCCGGCTCTCGCCTTCCTCGCCAACTGAGACGAGGTCGAGGACAAAAAGCCCCCGGTCTTCGCTGTCCCGCACCAGGTCCAACTCCCGCTCCGGACGGTGCGGGGAGGTAATTTCAACGCTGACACGATCCACGATATACCGGTTCTCCACTGTCACAGAGGCCGTGAGCACGTGTTCCGTGCCGATGGGTCCACCTCCGGGGCTCACCGTGGCTTCTCCCACCACGTTGGCACCGGTGTTGGACAAGACCTCTGTAGAGACATCCTCCAACAGTTCCGCATCGCCCACCTTCACATGCACGGCATCATCGTGACTGCTGTAGGGCTCGTACTCCGTCTTCTCATCCTCGCAGGCTTCAATGCCCATAAGTCCGAGGAGAAGGAGCGCCCGCACAGTCTAGGCCAAGGCCTTCTTGGCCCGTTCCACCACCGCTGCAAAGGCAGCCGGGTCGGTAATGGCAAGGTCCGAGAGAATCTTTCGATCCAGCTCCACCTCCGCCAATTTCAACCCGTGGATGAACTTGGAATAGGACAGTTCATGCACCATGAGGGCAGCGTTGATCCGAACGATCCACAAGCGACGAAACTGACGCTTGCGCTCCTTGCGGCCCCTGTAGGCATAGGACTGGGCCTTCATGACGGCCTGGTTGGCCTGGCGAAGGGTGTTCTTGCGGGCGGCGTGAAAGCCCTTGGACCGCTTGAACAGCTTGTTTTTCCGTGCCTTGCGGGGCGCGGCGAATGTGGCGCGTGCCATTTTTGACTCCTTTCAACCGTTTCCCTGCCCGAAGGCGGTCGCGGCGGGTCGTTGGTGCGTCGGAAGTGCCTTCCGGCGCAATGTTGCTACCTGCCGCCTGGACCCGAGTGATCCAAGCCGCAACCAGCGAAAAAACTACTTGTAGGGAATCAGCACCCGCACTTGCTTGGCATCCGCCTCGCAGAGGTTCTCTCCACCGCGGGCGTGCCGCTTCCAGGAGGTGGCCTTCTTCGTGAGAATGTGGCGACGCTTGGCCTTGTTGAACCGGATCTTTCCGGTGCCGGTCACCTTGAAACGCTTTGCAGCGCCGCGGTTGGTCTTCATCTTCGGCATGGTGGACTCCTCTACTTCTTGATCGGCGCGAGAATCATGACCATCTGGCGTCCATCCATCCTGGGCCGGGCTTCAATGGAAGCCAGATCCTCAACGGCACCAGCAAGGTCCTCGCAGCGGGCCACGCCTATATCTCGATGTGCATGCTCCCGTCCACGGAAACGTACCGTTACCTTGACTTTGTCCCCTGCTTCCAGGAACCGTCGGGTGTTGCGAAGCTTCACCTGGTAGTCGTGTTCATCGGTCTTGGGCCGGATTTTGACCTCCTTGACCGAGACGGTGGCCTGGTTCTTTCGGGCCAGGGCATCCTTCTTCTTTTTTTCGTACTTCAACCGCCCATAGTCCGTGATTCGACACACGGGTGGACGTGCGTTGCTTGCAACCTCAATCAAGTCCAGCCCACGGGAACGGGCGAGATCCACCGCGTCCTTGGTCAGGAATTCACCGAGCTTCTCCCCTTGTTCATCGATCACCAGTACCCGGGGGGCGCGAATTCTATCGTTGACTCGCGCTTCGTTGTCACGATCCGGGTAGCGGTTCGGCCGCCTTGTCTTCCGCAAAAGTTTTGCTCCAGCTTGAGGGCGTTGCCGACACCACGCCAGCAGGAGGATTCCTACCCGGCAGGTGGCAGCCTGTCAACGGCATTGGCCCTTGAATCCGAGGCCCGGCCCAAATGAACCGAGCCCCGGAGAAGAAGGGTAGGCATGGGCGGGCTTGAACCGCCGACCCCCGCCGTGTCAGGACGGTGCTCTCCCACTGAGCTACATGCCTTCAAAGACAACCCCACCACAGGATGGGATCCGACCCCTTGTACTCGCCGTCCATGGGGACGTCAAGACAGGTTCTGGCTCGCCAGCGAATCCAGCAGATGAGATGCGAGAAGCGGAGCCACATCAACGGGCCTCCGCCGCCCTCCTCCCATGGCCTCCACACTGGTGAGGGCCCCCGGGTCCAGGCCACATGGACGAATCAAGTCGACCTCCGGCCCCACAGCCAGGAGGTTGAGCGAAAACCCATGCATGGAGACTCCGCGCCGGAAGTGCAGGCCCACGCTGCCGATCTTCTTGTCCCCTACCCACACCCCCGGATGGTCGCAGCGTGTCTGGCAGGTGATTCCCTGGGTCTCAAGCCAGCTCTGCAGGCCCGCCTCCAGGGCAGACACCGTGGTCCGAACCTTCCAACCCCGACGGGCCACGGCGCAGATGAGATAACCCACCAGCTGTCCCGGCCCGTGCCAGGTCGCCAGCCCCCCCCGCTCTGTCTGAACAAGGTCGATGCCCAGGGTCTGAAGTTCAGCGGCCACAGGGGACATCTTCACGGGGCGTCTTCCCGTGGTGATCACCGAGACATGCTCCAACAGGGCGAGGCACTCCGCATCTTCCCCGGCCAGAACGGCCTCTCTCCTGCGCTTCTGGCGCTCCCAGGTCAGTCGATAGGGCTGGGCATTCCCCCACCACTCCCAGGAGAGAGGCGGAAGCACTCTGTCACTCACCGTCCACCAGAATCGCCACAGGCGCTGCGGAGAGCAGGTCGGCGCCAGCGGCAATGGCACGAACCCGGGCGGCATCCCGGGCGGAGAGCACCAGGTCTCCCCCGCGCTCCACCCGATCCGCGACCACAATGAGTGGCTTCGAGCCCACCCGATCCGACAACCCACTCGCCACCGGGTCCTGGATCCAGAGAACCGGAGCGCGGCCCACGGACCGGGAGGCGGAGAGGGACTCTGCATCGTAGAGGGTGTCCCCATCGGGAGCCAGAAGGCGCGGTGCAAACACCGGCTGGACCGTCAGCCCCCGGGCATCCACCAGCAAGCCGGAGGAAGCCCCCGGGTGTGCCGCAGGCTCCGCATCTCCGAAACCAACCCCAACCAGGGCCGGCCGAATCCACTCCACAAGCGAGAGCTCGGCGATCACCTCCACCTTGCCAGAGGTTCGGTAGTGGGTCTCCACCACCCGCCAGTGCCCTCGTCCCTCCTGCAACCCCTCTTCCAGGGCCCGGGTGCTGTCCGTCTCTTCCGAAAGGAGGTCCCCGCAGCTGCGCTTCCCATCCACCGGAATCTCCCGGGCCAGGCCCTTGAGTGTCGCCACCAGCTTGCCGCGTGCCTCCTGCTCCGTGGTCTTGAAGCTCCCCCCGCTCACCGGGTTGGGCACAGCGCTTGCCTCGACCGTCAACACGCCGCGGGTCCAGTCCACCCGTCCACCCGACAGCTCCTCCACCACAGAGTTGTCTGCCAGGGCCACACAGAAGAGCAGCGCGATCACAAGAAACTCACCGCACCGCGACCGCGAAAGATCCGGGCGATGCCATCGGTCAGTCCCTCGTCAGCTGCCACCTTGAACTCGCTGCCCAGGCGAAGTGTCACCTCGGACTCCCCCGTCCGGCGCAGAATGATGCGCGTGGCGCAGCTGCCGGCCGAGTGCTTCAGCAATTCTCGCAATTCACGAATCCGCGTAGAGTCGACCTCGGACTGCAAGAGGCGAATCTGGACCTCCCTTGTGCGCCGCTCCCGAAGGTCAGCCAAGAGCTCCACCCCATCCGCCAGGAGCTTGTTCTCCTCCCCTTTCCGCTCCACCTTGCCCCTGAGCAGAAAGGGCTTTTCAGACTCCAGCACCGCCCGTGAGTTGGCCCAGGTCTCGGGAAAGAACACGCAGTCCACCACCCCGTCCGCATCCTCCAGGCGCACAAACGCCATGCGCCCGCCCTTGCGGGTGTTCACCTTGCGAATTTCAGCGGCCATCCCGGCGACGGCCACCTCCTTTCCGTCCCCCACCCGGGAGAGCCCCGGAACGTTGCAGGTGGCATGCTTGGAGATCTCGTCGACGAATCCCTCCACCGGATGGCCGGAAAAGAAGAACCCCAGGGCCTCCTTTTCTTCTCCCAAACGCCGGGCCACGTTCCACTCGATCACATCCGGGAACCGAAAGCTGGGATTCACCCCGGCCATCCCGCCTCCAAAGAGCTGCGCCTGGCCCGCTCGCTTGTCTGCTTGCTGGCGCTGGGCGCAGGAAACCGCGGCCTCCAGCCCTGCAAGGAGGGCGGCGCGGGGGGTGCCCACCCAGTCGAAGGCACCGCTCCGGGCGAGGTTCTCCAGCACCCGCTTGTTGACCCGGGTGTAGTCCAGGCGCTCCAAGCAGTCATTCAGGTCCTTGAAGGCGCCCCCCGCTTCCTCCCGGGCCTCGAGAATGGCATCGACAGCGCCACCACCCACGTTCTTGACCGCCTCCAGGCCAAACCGGATGGCTTTCGTGCCCGGCCGTACATCGAACTCCTTCTGGGAGGCGTTGGTGTCCGGTGGCAGGACCTCCACCCCGGCCCGCTTGCAGTCCCCGATGTACAGGAGCAGCTTGTCCGTGTTGCTGGACTCAATGGACATGATCGCCGCCATGTACTCCGGACGGTGGTTGGCCTTGAGCCAGGCCGTCTGGTAGGCCACCACCCCGTAGGCCGCCGAGTGGCTCTTGTTGAAGCCGTAGTCGGCGAACTTGGCGAGCAGCTCGAAGATGTTCTCGGCCTGCTCCTTGTCCACTTCATTCTCGACCGCCCCCTCCACAAACCGCACCTGCTGTTTGTCCATCTCCTCCTTGATCTTCTTGCCCATGGCTCGGCGAAGGAGATCGGCCTCCCCCAGGCTGTAGTTGGCGAGGATCTGGGCCGTGCGCATGACCTGCTCCTGGTAGAGCACGACCCCATAGGTCTCCTCCAGGATCGGGCGAAGGCTCGGGTGCAGGTAGTCGGGCTGACGGCGCCCATGGCGACAGTCCACGAAGGTGTCGACCATGCCGGAGTTCAACGGGCCCGGTCGGTACAGGGCCACCAGCGGCACCATGTCCATGAGCCCCTTGGGCTTCAGCTTGACCAGGAGCTCCCGCATGCCGCTGGACTCCACCTGGAAGACCCCCAACGAGTCGCCCCGGCCCAGCATCTCGGCCACCGCTGGATCGCGCTCATCGATGGTGGCCAGGTCGATGCACTCGCCGGTGTTTCTCTCGATCAAGGCGACCGCATCGCGAATCTGATCCAGGGTCTTGAGGCCCAGAAAGTCGAACTTGATGAGGCCGATGCTCTCCGCGGACTTCATGTCGTACTGCACCACCGGCCCCCCGTCCGGGCCATCCCGGTACAGGGGGGTCAACTCCACCAGGGGGCGGTCGGCGATCACCACCCCCGCTGCGTGCACCCCCGTCTGCCGGGTCAGCCCCTCAATTCCCTGGGCGAGCTCGAGAATGCGCCGCACCCGCGGGTCGAGGGTGGCCAAAGCGGAGAGCGCCTCTTCCTTGCAGGCAGCCTCCAGGGTGATTCCAAGCTCGTCCGGAATCAGCTTGGCGATGCGGTCCGCTTCGTTGAAGTTGAGGTCCAGCACCCGGGCTACGTCTCGCACGGCCAGCTTGGCCTTCAGGTTGCCGTAGGTGATGATCTGGGCGACATAGTCCGCGCCATATCGCTGGCGGGTGTGCTCAATGACCTCTTCCCGACGGTCCTGGCAGAAGTCGATGTCGATATCGGGCATGGACACCCGGGCCTTGTTCAAGAAGCGCTCGAACAGCAGGCCAAACCGCACTGGGTCGATCTCTGTGATGCGCAGGGCCCAGGCCGCGACCGAGCCCGCAGCGGAGCCACGGGCAGGGCCCACGGGGATGCCGTTGTCCTTGGCCCAGTTGATGAACTCGGCGACGATCAGGAAATAGGCCGGAAAGCCCATGGAGGTAATGGTCTCAATCTCCTCCTGCAGCCGCTCCAGGTACTCTCCGTGGGTATCGGCATCGACCGTCTTGAGGCGGTCTGTGAGGCCGGTGCGACAGGACCACTCAAAGAACCCGTCGAGGGTGCCGGCGCCGGCGGGGGCAGAGGGGGTGTCTACACCCGGCTCGGGGAGCCCCCAGCAGAGCGGCGGGGGGAAGGCGTTGTAGAAGAAGCGAAAGTTCGCCTCAGAGTCTGTGTCGCCATCCGGGGGGGTGCTGCTGGGAAAGTAGTAGGTGTCGTAAGAGAAGCGGTAGTCGCAGCGCTCGGCCAGCTGAACCGTGCGATCCAGGGCGGGGCCGTCCTCGGGGAACAGATCCCGCATCTCGGCCTCGGACTTCAGGTACAGCTGGTCTGTCTGGAGGCGGGGATGCTCCCCATCGTTCAGGGACAGTCCCCTGCCGATGCACTGGAGCAGGTCGAGGGTGATGGCGTCGTGGGGGGCCAGGGTGTGCACCGCGTTGGTCACGACGGTCTGGAGACCGTGGGTCTGGGCCCACTGTCGGCAGAGGGCGTTGGCTTCGGCGTCCCCGGGGAATCCAACGTCCTGGAGCTCCACAAAGAGCTGCTCGCTTGAGAACCTGCCCACCAGCTCGGCCAGGTTCTCTTCGGCCCTCTCTCTGCGGCCTGCCGCCAAAGGTCCCCGCAAGGGGCCGCGAATCCCGGAGGTCAGGAGGATCAGCCCTTCCGCGTGGCGCGAGAGCCCGTCCAGGTCCACCCGGGGCTTGAAGTGCATGCCGTCGAAGATGGCATTGGTGATCAGGCGACAGAGGTTCTTGTAGCCGGCCTCGTTCTCCACCAGGCACACCAGCTGGTAGCCCGCCTCTCCGGCGGAACCCGGCTGATGCCCCAGCCCGAGGGGGTCGACCCACAACCCTGCGCCAAAGACCGGGTGAATGCCCGCTTGCTTGCAGCCCTTGTCGAAGGTGACAGCGCCGTAGAGGTTGCAGTGGTCCGTCAGGGCCACGTGCTGTTGGCCCAGAGCAGCCGCCGCCGGCGCGAGTTCCTTGATGGGAATGGCGCCATCGAGCAGGGAAAACTGCGAGTGGACGTGGAGGTGGGCGAAGGCCATGGGCGAGTGCCAAAAGAGGGAGTCTCCGGTATCCCGTCGCCGCCGCCTGCTCCACCTCCTTGCGTGCCCCTGGAGGCCAGGGCTACCGTCTCCCTTTGGAGAGGTGTTCGCTGCGGCAACGGGTCCCCGCCCTGATCTCTCTTGTCTTGCTCTGTCTGGCGTGCGCCTTGTTCTGGGGAACAGCAGTGTCCACGTCCTGGGCACGCATCAACGCTCTGGAGACCATCGAGACCTATGGTTTCGCGGTGCACCAGCAGCTTCTGTACAATTTCGCGGTCCACGGGGACTTCTTCCAGACCATTCATATGGGCTATGACGACGCCTGGACCTGGTCCGGGCACCGCTCCCTGACCCTGGTGCTCAACGGCCTCTTGTACGGGCTGGCCCCGAGCGCCCTGTGGCTGTCCAAGATCCACATCGCCGAGGTCATGGCCGGGGTGATTCCCGCGGCGCTCCTGGGGCGCCTGGCCCTCAAGTCGGACTGGGGACTGGGCCTGGGAGGCGTTCTGTACCTGGGGGCTCCCCCGACCCTGGCCCTGGCCCTCCAGGACTACCAGGACCTTGTGCTCGCGGCGCCGGCGCTGCTGGTGGCCCTGGTGGGCTTTTCGGCCCGCCGAACTTCGGTGGTGGTGGCCCTGGCCCTGGTGGGTTGTTTGCCCCGGGAGGAGTGTGTGCCCCTGGTGGTGGCCTGCGCCGCCGTCGCGCAGCCCCCGGAGAACCGGCGCCGTCGCACCAACCTGCTGATTGGACTTGGAGTCGCGGCGGTCTATACCAGCGTCACCTCCCTGGCCTTTCCCATGGCGGACACCCAGCACGACATGCCCCTGCAGAACGCACTGCTGGGCCTCTTCCGCTGGCCCCCGCAGATCTTCCTGGACGGTTGGCCGTTGCTGACGAGCTTCTATGCCCTCTTGTGGGCGCCGCTGGGGTTCCTGGCGCTGCTCTCGCCAGTGACCCTCCTGCCCGGGGTGGCGTTGCTGTTTTTCCACATGACCGTCCCCTGGGGGCACGGGGTGGACCGGTCCTGGGGGGCCCATGTGCACCACATGGGGCCGCTCCTGCCGTTTTTTGTGGCGGCGACGATTGTGGGCTTGTGCCGGGCGTTGCGATGGGTGCGAGGGGCCCCCAGGCTGCCCAGGGGGGGCCGGACGCCGGCGGCCCTGGCGCTGGTCCTTGGCCTGGCGGTGTACGGCGTCCAGTGGGATCGGGCCTGGTACAGGCACTACAACGTGGTGGCTTCCTGGAAGCCGAGCGCGCCGTCCTACACCCATCCGGCGTGGACCCTGGTGGGCCAGCTTCCGGCAGACGCGGTGCCCATTGTCTCGAAGACCGTGTCCCTGGCGGTCTCGGATCGCACCCGCTCGTTTACCTGGGACGACAGCCTGCCCGAGAAGGCGCCCGGTGAGGGGCTCGGCGCCGGTACCCACCTGATCACAGACAAGCGAAACACGGCTGTGCTTGGGTGGGCTATGGCCATGGAGGGCGCTGCGGTCGTGGAGGAGGCGGGTCCCTTTGTGCTGGTGGGTTGGACCGCCGGGGCGAGAGATCTGCACATGCCAGGTGAGGCGCCCCAGGTGGTGCAAGACCTGGCTCCCTGGCCAGGGATGCCGCCTCATCGACAGGCCATCGCCGGGGTGCCCCCCCGGGTGGCGCCGCCGCCTCCGCCGGTGCCCATGTGGGACACAGGGCCACATACCGGACCGGGGGAGAAGCCTCGGGGTGGGCCGGCATCGCCCGTCAATCCAGGGGATCAAACTCCTCGAACGGGTGCTCCATGAAGCGCCGCAGATCCCGGACCAGGTGGGCGGCGTGGCCCCCGTCGATGAACCGGTGATCAAAGCTCGCGTGAATGCCCATCACCCGGCCTGGGACGATGGCGCCTGAGTCGTCCACCACCGGCACGCTCTTGATCTCCCCGGGGGCGATGAAGATCGGAACCCGGGTGTAGGGCACCAGGGGCACATAGGCCACGTCCAGCCCCAGGCTGCCGATGCTGGTCACGACCGCCCCGCCGAACGGGTCCCGGGGGAGCCCGGCCCAGCGCAGATCCAGGTTCAGGGTGTAGAGCAGAAAGCCGAGGGTGTTCATGAAGAGGTTCATGAACACAAAGGGGATCTTCCGAATGGTCTCCTTGGACTTCTTCATGGCCTTGTCCTTGCCGGTGCGGATGTCCTTGACCTGGCCGCCCAGGTGGGCGATCTGTTCGGAGAGCGTGAGGGTGTCGGCCTTGCGAATCACGGCGCTGGAGAGGTCCACCTCCCCGGTCTTGGGGTCGTCTGTGAGCACCAGCACGCTGATGTCCACGTCTTCTCGCAGGTAGATCCGGTTGAACCGCAGGACCCCATTGGCCTCCGGGTGGAGGCGCAGGGACTTGGCGATCGCCGCGGTCACCAGGTGGGTGATGGTGAGCTTCTCGCCCTTCTTCTCGCGAAAGGCGGCGATGTAGCGCTCGGCGGCCTCCATGCGAACCTCCATGGAGCCGTACACGGTGGGATCGTAGGCGGTGCGCCAGGAGCCGATGGCCACCTTTCGGAACGGGGACACCTTCTTCAGCTTGGTGAGTTTCACGTTGGGCATGGCGGGTTCCTGGATTCGGTGATGAAGTCTTTGAGCATGTCGTTGGTGGCGTAGAGTTCCCGAACGTCGGGGGCGCTCAGCAAGGCCTTGGCAAGGGTGTCCACCAGCTGGTTTCCCGGGGGGGCCTCGGTCAGCGCTTGAATGCAGTGAGCCAGCACGGCGGCTTCTCGGCCGGGGGCGATCTCCACGGCGTCCTCCGCCAGCAGGCGGTGCAAGACGCGCTCGACGGTGTCCGTGAGCAGGGACACTACTTGCCGAACTCGTAGAGGTTGATGAAGCGGCTGCCCTGGATGGGGATGCGGCCCAGGAGGGCGGTCTCCCGGTTGACCTGCTTGGAGCCGACCTCCGTGAGGAGAATGCGGCCCCGGTGGGCCGACAGATTCATGAGCCAGCGGGCCAGGTAGAAGGGGCCCGCCAGCTCCCAGTCCTCGCCGGGTCGGCGGGTGTCCGCCTGGAGTCGGGCCACGCCGGGCGCAATGCCGGCGGAGAGTCGAAAGCCAGCGGTTGTGGTGATGCCCTGCAGGCTGTCGGCCAGCTCCACGACCTTGGAGAGCGCCTCCCGCAAGCCTCCCCGGGCCACCCACACGGCGAGAAGGCTCCTCTCCCCCTGCTCCCAGATCTCCCCTTCCACGGCGATGACCATCTCTGCCCACTCCCCCACGAGGCTTTGGAGGCTGGTGGAGGGGGGCGCGATGCTGCGCGGGGGGGAGGCAGCCTCCAGCGCCAGGACAACCACCGGGGAGGGAGGCAAGGCGCGGCTCTGGGGGGAGACGGGGCTGCGCAGAGTGTCTGGTCGGGACTGGGCCGCCTCGATCACCTGCTTGAGATGGGCGGAGAGATCTGTGTTGGTGACCCGGTGTCCTTCGCGCACCTTGAGTGCGGTCAGGTGCTCCAGCATCTCCCCGGCGGTCTGGAACCTGTCCTCGGGCTTGCGGGCGAGAGCGGTGAGGAGGAACTGCTCCAACTCCTCGGAGATCTCGCTGCGGTAGCCCCGGGGCGACGGCACCTCGGCCCGGCGCACCCGGGCCAGGGTCTCCTCGCGGACCTTGGCTTTGAACAGCCGGCGGCCGGTGACCAACTCGTAGAGGACGATGGCCAGGGAGAAGAGGTCCGAGCGCCCGTCGAGGGACTTGCCCCCCACCTGTTCGGGGCTCATATAGGCGGTCTTTCCGCGGATCACCTGGTGCTGGCTCTTGGCCTGAAATCCGGCGCGGGAGATGCCGAAGTCCCCGAGCTTCACCTCGCCGGCGAAGCTGATCATGATGTTCTGGGGGGAGATGTCGCAGTGGACGATGTTGAGGGGGTCGCCCTTGTCGTCCAGGCGTTCGTGTGCAAACTCCAGAGCCTTGAGCACCTCACCGACCACAAAGCAGGCGATGGGAATCGGAAAGGGGCCGATCTTCTTGGCCCGGGAGGCGAGGCGTGCCAGGTCCAGGCCGTGGACGTACTCCATGGCGATGAAGTACTGGCCGTCGACCTCTCCCAACTCGAACACCTGGACGATGTTGACGTGGAGCAGGGAGACGGCGATGCGGGCCTCGTCGATGAAGAGGCGGATGAACTCGTCGTCCTCGGAGAGGTGCCCCAGGATGCGCTTGATGACGAGGATCTTCTCGAAGCCGGCCATGCCGTAGGCACGGGCGCGGTACACCTCGGCCATTCCCCCCGTGGCGATCTTCTCAAGGAGGTGGTATTTGCCGAATTCTTCGACCTGGCTCGAGGACACCGGGACTCTCCAACGGCACGAAAAGTGCGCAGCGAATCCTAACCCGGCGGAGCAAGACGATGTCGCCCTTTGAAGCGCTGGTGGAGCTGGTCGAGACCCTGAGGGGTCCGGGAGGCTGTCCTTGGGACCGGGCGCAGGATCCGCGGTCGATGCGGCCGTATGTGCTGGAGGAGGCCCACGAGGTGGTGGCGGCGCTGGATGCGGGGGACCTGGGGGAGCTGAAGGGGGAGCTGGGGGATGTGCTGTTCCAGGTGGTGCTCTTGTCGCAGATGGCGAAGGAGGCCGGGGAGTGGGACATCGAGGCGGTGTGCCGGGCGATCACGGAGAAGATGATTCACCGGCATCCCCACGTGTTCGACCCGGACCACGAGGAGGAGGACCCGGGCTCGGTGGCGGCTTGGGAGGCGAGAAAGGCGCAAGGGCGCAAGGCGGGTGAGTCCATGCTGGACTCGATTCCGGCGGGCTTGCCAGCGCTGTTGGCGGCCTACCGCATGGGGGAGAAGGTGTCCCGGGTGGGGTTTGACTGGCCGGACCTCTCGGGGGTGCGGGCGAAGGTGGACGAGGAGTTGGGGGAGCTGGAGGCCGCCATCGCCGGGGGGGTGCAGGAGGAGATCGTCCACGAGTACGGGGACCTGCTCCTGGCAGTGGCCAACATGGGGCGGTTCCTGGACATCGGGCCGGAGGAGGCGCTGCGAGAGGCTTCGGCGCGGTTCGGTCGGCGATTCCGAATTGTGGAATCCCTGTCCGAGGCGCGGGGTCTTTCTCTTCACGAGCTCGACCTGGCGGGCTTGGAGTCTCTGTGGAGTGAGGCCAAGAAGTGAGACTGCTCCTACTGTTCACAGTGCTGCCGGCCCTGGAGCTGTACCTGCTGTTGAAGATCGGGGGGGTCATCGGCGCATTCGACACCCTGTTGTTGATCCTCTTCACCGGGGTCCTCGGGGCCACTCTGGCCAGGCGAGAGGGATTCGCGGTCCTGGCCCAGATCTCGGCCGAGGCGGAGAGAGGCTTCCCCTCCGGGACGCGGGTGGTGGAGGGCCTGCTGATCCTGGGGGGGGGCTTGCTGCTCTTGACGCCCGGTGTGGTGACAGACCTCGTCGGGTTCGCCCTGATCCTCCCCTTCACCCGCCGTCCTCTTGCCCGGGGGGCCAAGACGTGGTTCACCACCCACGGCACCTTCCAGGCGAGCAGCTTCTCATTCGGCACCCGAAGTCCCCCGACCGAGCCCCCCACCTCGGACCCCTTCCAGCACCCGAGGGCGTAGCTGCGGGTGCCCGACCCGAACCGGGAGGGATGCGCTATCCCTCGACGTTGAGGTCGGATTTCGGAGGTAGATCCGACCCGAACCGGGAGGGATGCGCTATCCCTCGACGTTGAGGTCGGATTTCGGA
>CAZRYF010000042.1:0-7926 GCA_964604165.1 uncultured Enterobacterales bacterium | reverse complement strand
GGTAGATCCGACCCGAACCGGGAGGGATGCGCTATCCCTCGACGTTGAGGTCGAATCCCGCCCCCAGTCGAAGGGCGATCTGCTTCTTCATCGCCAGGAGGTCAGGGGCGGGCACCTTTCGCCTGCGCAGACGCAGACAGTAGCTCTCTGAAGCCTCCAGCCGCCTGGCCAGCTTCACTACAATCGCGTATTTAGAGCTCTGACAGGAGAGACCCCAGTATCGTTCGCAAAACGACTTCGCTTAGAGCGCGCCGCCCACGACCTTAAACAAGGAGATCATGACATCACAACGATCGCTCTTGACGCTGGTTATTCGGCGCCGGAGGCCTTCAGCCGCGCGTTCCGCGGCGCTTATGGCTTGTCGCCGACTGAGTTTCAACGAAGTGATGCTGGGGCTGTGGCCGCTCCGGCGGTGCAGACGGCCATATACTTTGATTCAGACGAGAGCGCTGAGCCAACATTGGTGGCCAACCCCACGGCACCACCATTTGAGGTGGAGTTGGTTGACCGGGCTCCTTGCTCGTATGTGTTCCTGCGGCATGAAGGCAGCCCGGACAAGCTAGGGGCCAGTTGGGCCAAGTTCATGTCATGGGCGGGCCGCCGAGGGCTGCTTAGGCCCGGCGCTGAGGTTTTTGGACTCGTCTACGACGACCCCGAAGCTGTGGAACCAGAGGCTTGGCGTTACGACCTCTGCATCGCGGGGGAGGACATCCCAACAAGTGACGAGGTTCAATCGGGTCTGCTCGCCGGCGGCCGATTCGCTCGGGTGCAATACAGAGGGCCCATTTCATCTCGCGGCGGCGCCTATGACTTCCTGCTTGGCGCTTGGCCCGCTGCTACCAATGTCGCCTTGCTTGATGGACCCATCATAGAGACCATCACCACCTCGCCGCTTGGTATCGTGTTTCGGCGATATTCTGTGGGGATCCACGTCCGAATACACCCGGCCACAGCGTTATAGCTTGAAGGTGTTGTCCCACTGACCAGGGGCTCGGATTCCCCAGATGGTTGCCCACAACGATTGAGATCCGTCCGCTGAAGAAGGGCGATGAGCGGGCTGGCTTTTCCTGTGGGCAGGAGGACCTCGACAGGTTCTTTCAGCATTACGCCGGGCAGAATCAGTTCAAGCTCCACCTTGCTGTGACGTATGTCGCTACCTCTGAGGACCGTATTCTTGGATTCGCCACCGTCGCGGCAGCCAGCATAGAGCGGAAAAAACTTCCCATCCGAACGCTTGCGTCGACGTCTGCCAGCCTACCCGCTCCCTGTTCTTAGGTTGGCGAGGCTGGGTGTAAACACGAGCGCTCAAGGGCTTGGTGTCGGCCGATTGCTGCTGACTCATGTGCTGAGTTTGGCGCTCGACCAGCGTGACCATGTCGGTTGTGTTGGCGTCGTCGCAGACGCCAAGGCTGGGCCAGAGGACTTCTATGGACGCTACGGGTTCGTCCCGCTCGAAGGCGTACGTGAGGGCAGGCTCCACGGAGATCCGACGCCGATGTTTCTCGCCGTGAAGGAGATCGCTGCGGCCGTCAGCACATAGCGTTCAGCCAATGTGCGCCGCTGTCCCCGTAGGCATGCTGTCGCCCTTTGCTCCCTCGGAGGCATGAACCCCGAGGAGACTGGCATGGCGACATCGGCGACGAACATTCAGGCGGTGGACCAATGAGCTCCCGCCTCGAGTACCATTTTTTTGCCAGAAGGTCACCGAGGCCGAGCTGGACCTCGCCTTTGAGCTGCTCGAGCAGGCGGACCGTGATCTGGCCGCCGACATCGGCGTCTACGGCATCATCAGCGGCGCCATCCCCGCGCCCCACGCGCCGGTGCCCGACCTCACCATCGATCTGACCGCCCCGTGTCGCGCCTACGACCACCTGGGTCAGCGCGCCTTCTTCGGCACCAATCAGACCATCGACTGCTCGGTGGACCTGACCGGCATCCCCACCGAGGTCACCGTGGCCGGCGAAGAGAAGTGGCTCGGAGTATTCCTGCGCTTCGACCGATTGCTCTCGGACCCGCGCACGGATGGCAACTCCCAGCAGGTCTACTTCCGCCGGGACGAATCCTTCGAGGTGGTGGTTCGCCAGGGGGCACAGGCGCTTATCGGCGCATCAAGCAAAGTGCCCCTACAGGAGTCCGAGCTGCTCATCTGCGACGTGCTGCGCAGCCACGGGCAGCTGCAAATCCAGGCCGGCGACATTGATTCGTCTCGTCGGCAGGCATTCATCTTTGCCAACGGCGACTCGGTAGAGGTCACGACCGGGCTGTGGAACATCCTTCAACCGGTCCTCGAAAACGCCCAGGCCAGCTTCGACGAGGTGGACGCCGAGTTGAACGACCATTTCACTGGCGCGGCCCGCCGGCACCCAGCCACCGACATCGACTACCCTGCCCACGGCTTCATCGCCTCGACCAACGTCGGCGACGCCATCGACGAGCTGGTCGACGAGTTGAGCTCTGCCTCCGGCGGCAGTCCTGGCGCATCCAAGGTCGGGGCCGACGCCGCGGTCGGGGTGCCGCACTCCCTGGCCGCTGCCAACGTGGACACCCACCTCTCCCAGCTGCTCGGCTGGCTCAACGGCCACGTCGGTGCGCCCGCCGGAGCCCACGACGCCAGCGCCATCGCCGCGTTGCCTCACGGGCACATCGGCGCCACCAGCGTGCAGTCACAGCTTCAAGAGATCGTCAGCGATCTAGACTCGAGCGGGGCGACACCCGGCACCAGTCACCTCGGCAACGCGGACATCGGCGGTTCCCCGTACTCCCTGACCGCTGACACCTTGCGCACCCATCTCGTCGCGCTTCTTGGGTTCCTCAACAGCCACGCCGGCGGCTCAGATCATGACGACCGTTACTTCACCGAGGCCGAGGCCGACGCTCGCTTTTACAACGTGGGCGAGACGGTCGCCGACGCCGACACCGTGGACGGTCAGCACGCCGCCGACTTCGCCGCAGCGGGGCACGACCACGACGACCGCTACCTGCGGCGCGTCTTCACCACCCAAGAGTTGATGAACCCCGGCACCACCGCGTTGATCACCACCTTGGCCGACCAGCCCGACCTGGTGACCGTCACCTACAACTACCCCGACCCTGGCACTGGGCTGCCCCAGGCGAGCACTTACATCCGCGGCAACCTCTCGGCCGACCTCCGCTACTGGGTCACCAAACTGAACCTCGGCGGCGGCGACAAGGACTACGAGATCAGCGTCGCAAACGGCACGCCCAATCAGCTCTGGGTCAACATCGCCGCGTATCAGAGGAGCTAGAGAGATGACCTGCAAACCCGACCAACCCCGTGAGGCCCTCGCCACTCGCATCGCCACCTTGACCGAGGTGCCAGCGGCGACCGCCTACGCTGACTTCATTCGCCAAGGCGACGGAGGTCCCATCCCGTGCTGGGGCGCCATCGAGGCCCGCTTCGCGCAAGAGTTCAAGCGCGATGAGGACCGCCTGGCGCTGTGGAATGTGCTCGTAGAGGCAGAGGACCGGCGGGCGCTGCTGCTCTTCATCGAGCAGAGCGTGGCGCACCCGGAGGTGCTCGCCAAGATCGCCGCCGACGCTCACCGCCTGCCACCGGCGACGCAGCGAGCCTTGGTGGGGATCGACGAGGCCGTGGGATTTCTGCGCAAGACAGCGCAGCAGCTCGACCCCGCGGCCCGCCAGCTGCTTGAGGACGAGGACGCCCGCTGTCGCGAGCGCACCCTGATGCAGAGCCGGGTGGCTCAGCTGCGCGCCTTTCAGTACTTCATCCCCGACACCATTGACCCGCAGTTTGAGGGCAAGGGGCACAGCGCAGTGGTTGGCTCAGACGACACTGCGCCCATCGTGGACAGCCCGTCGAAGAACACGGATGAGACGAACCAGCCGACGGAGACAGCAGCGACGGAAACGATTGCGACGGTCGAGCCGGGGACGCCGACCGCAACGTCACCCGAGGGGCTCCTGGGTGAAGCGCTTGGCGTGGATCGAGGAATCACGGCTGACACCCCAAGCGTCATCAAGACCGTGCTCGCACGAAGTGAGGCGAACGAGCCCAGCCAGCCGGCTCCCCCCGCAAAGAAGACCGGAGATGAATCATGAGCTGCGCCCGCTTCATCGTCGCCGGAGAACACATCGAGCCGCCCGATGGCCTGCGACTCAAGACCTACGCCATGGGCGAGGCCCACGCCTTCAAAGGCCGTGACCGTGAGCCAGCCGCAGTCAACGAGCTCATCATCCACGAGTCGGTGACGCGCTCCGCGGCCAGCACGGTGTCGGTGCTCAAACGGCGTAAGCTGGGTGTTCATCTGATCGTCGCCGCAGACGGCACGGTCTTTCAGCACGCCGACCTCGCCACCGAGCGACTCGCCCACGCCGGCGGTCACAACGGCCCCTCGGTGGGCGTCGAGGTGGTGAACCCGTACTACCCGACCCACTTGCAAGACGGCTTGCCGTGGGGCCGGGTCATCGACGCGCCCTGGGCGCACCGCGACCGCTACGTCCTGCCGACCCCCGAGCAGGCCGAGGCCACAGCCAAGCTCATTGACTGGCTGACCTCACCCAAGGCCGGACAGCTTGAGATCCCACGCACCTGGCAGGGTCTACGCAACGGCAAGATCACCCTCGGCCGAACGCCCGACGGTGACACTCGGCAGCCCGGGGTCTACGCCCATCACTACTTTGGGCACGCGGACGGCGCCTGGCTGGTGCTCTACGCCTGGCTGCGACTCGAAGCACGCTTGCCACCCTGCGCTGCCTACGAAGAGGCGGTCGCCCGCGCCACGGGCGCTCGTCGGAGCGCGGACATCTCCGACTTGCTCCCAGAGGAGGTCGCCTGATGGATCCGGGCGCGTTCAGCACTGTCGCAGAGCTCCTGCAGGCGACCGGTCCCTATGGGCTGGTGGCGATCCTCGGCTGGGCCTTTTGGCGCGTGAACGAGAAGAAGGACGCCTCGCTGCACATGCTCTGTGAACGCCTCGGTGAGCTGTCCGAGGCGCAGACCTCAGCGATGGTCAAGGTCGAGGCCGCGCTCGTGGCGCTCAAAGAGGCCATCCGGGACATGCACCGCAGACCGTGAGGGCGGTTCTTCGAGGTTCTCGCAGCACACTGAAATTACATCGCTTTTATTGCTTCTTCTGCTTGCTGGTCGGCCAGAAGGAAGCGTGTATGTCCATGCGCTGGAGACACCCTCCAGCCACAGACAAAGGAGCGAGAACCATGAAAGTACAAGACCTGATCGAGCTGCTCGAAAACCAGGACCCGAACGCCGAGGTCTACCTGATGGGGCAGCAAAATTACCCCTTCGAGCATCGCATCTACGGCGTCACGGCGCGAGCCGACTTCACCGAAGAGGATGAGGGCTTCGAGCCCGATGAAGGCGGTGACCGATGGGGTGCCGCCGGGGCGAGTCTCCCGGCCAGCGACGTCTTCATCGTCGAGGGTGGACAGAGCCGGTACGGCAACAAGGCGGCCTGGGACGCGGCCGAGCGTTGAGCGGGCTGCCCAACCCGCAGCCTGGCGCTCGGGAACGTGTTTTCCGAGATGGCAGCAACCACATGAAAGAACTCCGCTTTCTACGTCTAAACGACTTGCTGGGGCGGCGAAAGGAAGCGTGTATGTCCACGCGCTCGGGGCTGGCCCGGGCCGACGCAGACAGGAGCACACCATGACCAAAACCATCGGAACGATCACCACCTGCCAGAGCGATGAGCACCGCTACCTCGCGGGCCACAAGGTCCGCATCGTCGCGGTCCTCAAGAACGCCGCGAGGCCCGACATCGCCGTGGACGGCCCGGACTACCAGCACCTCACCGACGATGACGACATCGCCCGCGCCGGCGGGGTGAGCGCCGATGACCGCATCGAGGTCCAGCCCTGGATCACGAAAGAAGACCGCTTCAGCTTCGTGAGCTCCGACCCAAAGGCCTGCGACCTCGCCTGCTTCGCCCACCTGACCGGGCGCAACGTATCCCACAACCCAAAGAGGAGATGACCATGACCACCCAGACCAACAACAGCCCCGAGGGCCTCGAAGCCCTTCGGCTTCCCGAGCTTCAGGCCCGGTTCGCAGAGGTCGTGGGCGAGCCCACCCGCTGCCCGAACCGCACCTTCTTGATCCGCAAGATCACCGAGGCGCTGGCCAGTGGCGCTGAGCCCGTCACGCAGCCACAGCCGCCCGCTGTGCCCGAGCCCAGCGACAGCCCGACCGACGGATCCAGCGAGGAGCCGGGGCCCGACGACGCAGCCACGGTCGCCGAGTGGCAGGCCCGCTACCAAGAGGTGGTGGGACGAGCGACCGGATCGAGCAACGTCCGCTACCTGCGATGGAAGGTGCGCCAGGCTGAGCGCGGGCTGGTCCCCGTCGGCCCCGCGACCGGACACCGAACGGGACCACCGGTCGAGCACAAGGTGCTTCCCCTGCGACTCGCCGCCGCCGCGGTGGGTGGGCTGGACGAGGCCCGTAAACGGCAGGGCCTCAAGAGCCGCATGGAGCTGTTCCGGCGGGCGCTGCACCTCTACCTGACCAGCGTGGGCGAGCCCGAGGCCGCAGCGCCCTTCGCCCCGAGATCATGAGCGCCGTTCCCCACGAGCACCGCCAGCTGATCCAGTGGCTTCGTGCCGAGATGGGGCGGCTGGGCGGACGCCGCTACCTCATTGACCTTGAGGCCTTGGACCTTGAGAGCCTGCGTGCCCTGCAGAACCTGCTGCGGGATGTGGAATCGGAGCGCCTAAACGCGGTCAACCGCGCCCGGATGATGCCCTGGCGACCAGGCTGAATCACTTCTTCTGGGGGTCTCTTGAAACTATCTCGGCGGCTAAGCCCCGGAAGAAGCGGAGGTATTCCAACTGCCTGAAAATACATAGGTTTTAGCGTCGACACCAACTGGGCTTCGATCCGAAGCGAAGCATGTATGTCCACACGATGAACACGACGCAAACCATCGAGAACGCAGGAGAAAACAGCATGAAGACGCTTCGCTTCGGGATTGAGATTGGGACCATCGGCCAGAGCCGCCAGAAGGTGGCGCGGGCCATCCAGAGCGTGACCGGCGGCACCATCCGCCACATCGGCACGCCACACTGCTACGACCCTTACGAGGTCACCGCCCCCGACGGCCGAGTCTGGCGCATCATGGCCGACAGCAGCCTGAGCGGACCCTCGAACCTCCAGGCCGAGGTGGTCAGCCCCATCCTCACCTACACGGACATCGACACGGTCCAGCAGATTGTCCGGGCGGTCCGGCGGGCTCGCGCGAAGGTGGACAGCAGCTGCGGGATCCACATCCACATCGACGCCGTGCGCTTCAACGCCAAGGCGCTGCGCAACCTGGTCAAGATCGTCAACAAGCAGGAGCGACTCATCGAGCACGCCCTGGGGATCAACGCCGCACGCCGGAGTCGCTGGTGCCGAGGCATCGACCAGGACTTCCTCGCCAAGATCGAGAAGGACCGGCCGACCTGCCTGACCGAGGTCAACCGAGCCTGGTACGGCTACCAAAACACCCGCCCGATCCACTACGACAACACCCGCTACCACGGGGTCAACCTGCACAACGTCTGGTTTCGCGGCACGGTCGAGTACCGATGGTTTGAGAGCACCCTGCACGCCGGCAAGGTGAAGGCTTACATCCAATTTGCCCTGGCCCTGAGCGCCAAGGCCATAGGCGCCCGAGCGAGCAGCAGCAAGCGACGGGACTTCAACCCCGAGACCGCCAAGTACGACTTCAGGGTCTTCTTGCTGAAGCTCGGCCTCATCGGCGACGAGTTCAAGACCGCCCGGCTGCACCTGATGGCGCACCTGGCCGGATCAGCCGCCTGGAAGCACGGACGGCGCGACACCCACGGTCGCGCCTGAGCGCCCCACAGCGGGGGCGGCCGGGCACAGACGCCCGGTGGCCCCGAGAGGAGCAGACATGAGCCACACAGCCGCCAACACGGGCCGACAAA
>CAZRYF010000041.1:0-43516 GCA_964604165.1 uncultured Enterobacterales bacterium | reverse complement strand
AGGCGGACGTGGACCTGACCACTGGCCCCGGCAGCGACGGCACCCTGACCGCGGACGACTGCGACGACAACGACGCAAACTCCACCATTGTCGCCAATGATGCCGACTGCGATGGCATCTTGACGGCCAACGACTGTGACGACAACAACGCCAACTCGTCGACTTGTGGCTCCTGCCAGGAGTACAAGGCGGCAGGCTCCAACACCGACGGGATCTACACCCTTCTGCTGGGCGGAAGCAGCGTCGACGTCTACTGCGATATGACCACCAGCGGTGGGGGATGGACGCTCTTTGCCATCACCGATGCCAGCCACTGTGCGGAGGGCCTGTCCTATGGTGCGAGCGAGATCACCAGCCTCACGGGATCGGCGTACCTGACCACGGGCCTCAAGGACACCACCCACGATGAGTTCTTGCAGATCCTGAAGGCCAACGGCTCGTCGACCTCCTACACCATCAAGTACGGCTTCACCGAGGGCTCCAAGACCCTCGCCACCCGCTTCAACGACGCGGTCTCCGCATGGGAGGGCGTGGACTGGACGGTCACTGTGGGGAGCAGCACCTACACCTACAGCGGTCGCTGGCGCTACTCAAACCGGGCCCAGACCTCAAACAAGTGGAGCGGCAGCGGCTCGAACTTCTCCAGCGATGACGGCATCTGGGGCGCAGCCTCCGGGGACCTGGATGGGGACAGCCCGGGGCCGTACCTGCACAACCACAGCGACTCCTGGGGGCATGGCAACCACAACGGCGGCGACAGCCAATGTGCGACCTACTACACGAACGGCTCCTCCTCGAGCAACAACAGCTTGAGGAACTTCATGTTCTACCGATAGGGTGCAATCGCCTGCTCATGGAAAGTAGTGGTAGACTCCGTCGGCCGATTCATCGTCCGTGAGGTTGCCTTGAAGCTTCGATTTTCCTTGTGGTCCCTGCCTTTTTTTCTCCCTCTCCTCGGCTGTCTGGAAGATTCCAAGGACGCGCCGGTGGTCAGCGACGACACGGGCGAAAGTGTGGACACACAGGACCCAGATGACACGGGAGATCCGCCCCAGGTGAACCGGGCCCCCGGTGCCCCGGTCATCAGCCTGGGGCCGACCGATGCCACCACCCTCGACGACCTGGTGGTGGCCATCGTGTCCGACGCGACGGACCCGGACGGCGATGAGGTCACCTATACCTACAAGTGGCTGGTGGACGGCCTCCTGGTGGAGGAATCCGGGGCCACGCTGTCCGCCGAGAACACCACCAAGCAGGAGACCTGGCAGGTCATGGTGCAGGCCAGCGACGGAGAGCTGGAAGGGGAGCTGTCGGAAGCGAGCGTGACCATCCTGAACACCCCGCCCACCGTTACGGTGATCCTGGAGAACGAGTCCCCGTCCACCCTTGATGACCTGGTGGCCATTGCGACGACAGAAGACGTGGACGAAGACACTCTGGAGTTGACCTGGTCCTGGACCGTCGACGGGGCCGCCACCACCGAGGACGAGGACACGGTGGCCTTTGGCGAGACCGCAAAGGGCGAGGAGTGGGAGGTGTACCTCTCGGTCTCCGATGGCGAGATTGAGGTCGAAGCAGAGTCCCTGGAGGTGGAGATCCTGAATACGGTGCCCATGATCGCGGGCATCACGCTCTCTCCCCAGGACCCCACAGAGGTCTCCCTTGTCTCTGCCACCGCCACCCCTGTGGACAACGACGGAGACGCGCTGACCCTGGACTGGGAGTGGACGGTCAACGGATCTGTGGTGGCCGGGGTTACCTCGGACACCATGGACGGAAACAGCTTCAACAAGCACGACGTGGTGGTGGCCACTGTGACCCCGTCAGATGACGAGGCCGTGGGCGTGGGGCTGACCTCCTCCGGACTGACCATCCTGAACACCGAGCCCTCGCTGACGGGCGCCAGCCTTGCTCCCACGGACCTTTTTGAGGCCTCCACCGTGACCTGTGTGGCGGAAGGCTGGGCAGATGTGGACTCGGATCCGGAGACCATCCACTACGCATGGGCGGTCAATGGCACCCCCCTGGTCCACACGGGCTCCACCCTCGATGGCGGGAGCTTCTCCAAGTACGACAACATCGTCTGCACCACCACCCCGGATGACGGTGACACGACAGGGGCTGCGGTGAGCAGCGCCTCAGTTACGGTGCAGAACACGGCGCCCTCCATCGGCACGGCGACCCTGTCCACCACCACGCCGGTGGAAGGAGACACCCTTTTTGTGAGCTTCACGGGGGTCACCGACGATGACGGCGACACGGTCAGCTACCAGTACGCATGGCATGTCAACGGCGTTCCCGTGGCCTACACCACCGAGCTCTCCAGCGCCTCTTTTTCCAAGGGGCAGTCCGTCTATGTGGAGGTGACCCCCTTTGACGGGGTGGACAGCGGTCTCCCTGTGACCAGCGACACAGCCACCGTCCAGAACACGCTGCCGGTCTTGTCCTCCGTGACCTTGTCGCCGGATCCGGTGGCGCTCACCGGCACGCTCACCTGCTCCCCCGGGGCCGTCAGCGATGCGGACTCGGACTATATTACTTTTGCCCACACCTGGACCGTGGACAGCAACCCGGTGGCCGCCACCAGCGACACCCTGGATGGAAGCTACTTCCTGGCGGGGTCCACCGTTTCCTGCATGGCCACCCCCCATGATGGCGAGGGCGCTGGCGCCACCGTCTCCTCCAATTCCGTGGTGGCCAACCACCCCCCGTCCGTGGCCAACGTGTCGATCACCCCCTCGGCACCCACGGCGGCCGATGCCATCACCTGTCTGCACGACATTCCGTCGGATGCAGACTTTGATGCCGTCTCGGTGAGCTATGCCTGGAAGGTAAACGGCGTCAATTCCGCCAGTACGAGCAACAGCCTGGGCACCTCCGTGCAGCGGGGCGACGTGGTGGAGTGTACGGTGACGCCGAGCGACCCCTATGAGCAGGGAACAGGCGCCTCCGCCTCCACCACGATCCAGAACACGGCACCGGAGGTGAGTTCGGTCACCTTAAGCCCCTCAGACCCGGACACAGATGCCACTGTGGTCGCCAACGCGGTGGCCAGCGACCTGGACGGGGACACCATCAACCTGTCCTTTGCCTTCTACGTGGGCACGACCTTGAAGCAGAGCTCGACATCCAACCAGCTGGAGGGCAGCGCCCACTTTCAGCGGGACGACGTTGTGAGCGTGCACGTGACGCCATCGGACGCCCAGGATCAGGGATCTGCCTTTGTCTCCTCCTCGGTCACCGTGGTGAACAGCCTGCCGACGGCGCCCGGGGTTTCCATCTCCCCTTCGTCACCGGACTTGGGGTTGGACCCTCTGACCTGCACCCTGGACACCCCCTCCACGGATCCGGACACCGCGGAGATGGGGGATACCTTTACCTACAGCTTCAGCTGGATCGCCGACTCGGTCCCCTGGACAGGAAGCCAGACCGACACGGCCACCAGCAGCGAGATCTCCGCCGGCGACGCGGAGACGGCCACCGACTGGATCTGCGAGGCCACCCCCATGGATTCCGTGGGTGGATCCGGCCCGGCTGGGCAGGCCTCGGTGACGGTTTCGGCGCCCGACTGTATCTCCATGGAGTTCTTGGGGGCCCAGCGGCTTCAAGCGGACAACGTGTCGGGGATGCCTTCGGGCAATGGCCCCCGCACCCTCTCGGCTTGGATCTACTCCTATGGCCCGCACCAGGGGAACGTGATCAACCTGGGCAGCCCAAACGGCACCAATGCCCGGTTCTCCCTCCTGGTGAATGGCAGCTCCTTGCGGGTGATCGGCCAGGGAAATGACCACTTCAATGTGCCCTTCTTCGACAACACCTGGACCCACGTGGCCGTCACCCATGATGGGTCGACGCTTCGCATTTATGTGGATGGTGTGGAGATGGAATCCAACAGCGGCTTCAGCAGCAACCTTGACTCGAGCCAGCCGCTGCTGGTGGGGGCACGGGACAACGGCAGCTCAGAGCGCTTCAACGGGTTGATCGACAACATGACCGTGTGGAACGTGGCCCGTTCGGCGGCGCAGATCCAGTCCGAAATGGATGGGGAGAGCCTCACGGGAGAGACGGGCCTTGTGGCCTGGTACACCTTCGCGGAGGGATCGGGAGGCGCCGCCACCGACTACTCCGGGTCCAACAACGATGGCACAATCCATGGAGCCAGCTACTCGATGAGCTCTGTTTGTGATGGATAGGAGCAGATTATGCGCAGCTTGACACTTGGAATCCTTCTCCTGGTGGGGTGCCGCGATCCTGGCAAGGAGACCGGGACCGCAGACACAGAAGGCCCCACCGACACCCAGGCCGACACCCAGACCGACACCCAGGTGGAGAGCGTGGATGAGGATGGCGACGGGTTCTTTGAGGAGGAGGACTGCGACGACTTGGATGCGTCGGTAAACCCGGCCACCTCAGAGGTCTGTGATGGCGTCGACAACGACTGCGACGGCCTGGTGGATGATGCGGATGACTCCGTGGAGGGCCAGGGCACCTGGTACCAGGACCTGGACGGGGATGGGGCGGGCAACGCCGGGGCCGAGCAGCTCGGTTGCGAGGCGCCCACAGGCTTTGTGGCGGAATCCACCGACTGCGATGACTTGGATGCAGCCTTTCACCCGGGGGCGGATGAGAATGATTGCACCGACCCGGCGGACTACAACTGCGACGGCTCGGTGGGCTACGCAGATGACGACGGGGATGGGTTCGCGGCTTGCGAGGACTGTGACGACACGGTGGCCACGACGAGCCCTCTGGGAATCGAGGTCTGCGATGGGGCCGACAACAACTGCGATGGCACCGTGGACGAGGACTCTGCGGTGGACACGGACACCTGGTACGCGGACACGGATGGAGACGGGTATGGCGATGCCGCCAGCACCGCCCAGGCCTGCGCTGCGCCCGCTGGACACGTGGCCGACGACACGGACTGCGACGACGCGGTCGCCGACACCCACCCGGGAGGGACCGAGGCCTGCGACGGCACAGACAACGACTGTGACGGCCTGGTGGACAGCGACGACCCGGATGTGACCGGCACGTCGGTCTACTACTTGGATGCAGACGGGGACACCTACGGGGGGCAACAGGTCCAGGTGAGCGCTTGTTCTGCGCCAGCTGGGTTTGTTTCCAGCAGCGATGACTGCGACGATCTGGATGCATCCAGCTACCCTGGAGGCGCTGAGTCCTGCGACGGCGCGGACAACGACTGCGACGGTGCGGTGGACGAAGGGGTGGGGACCACCTGGTACGAGGACGGCGATGGGGATGGCTATGGCAATGGAGCCGTGTCGCAAGAATCCTGCACCGAGCCCAACGGCTACGTGGCGAACTCACAGGACTGCGACGACACGAGCGCCACCACCAACCCGGCGTCTTTTGAGGTCTGCGATGGGGTGGACAACGACTGCGACTTGTCCGTTGACGAAGACGCGATCAACGCCGCGACCTTCTACGTGGACAGCGATGGGGATGGCTACGGCTCCACGGCGAGCTTTGCGAGTGCCTGTAGCGCCCCGTCTGGACACGTGGCCAATGCAAGCGACTGCAACGACGGGGACAACGCAATTCACCCGGCCGCAGGCGAGGCCTGCGATGGGGTGGACAACGACTGCGATGGAAGCACGGACGAGGACGCCACGGACGCGGGAATCTGGTACGCCGACGACGATGGCGACGGCCAGGGCAGTGCGGCGAGCTCCACGTCTGCCTGCAGCCAGCCCTCGGGGTACGTGGCCAACAGCACCGACTGCGACGATGCGGCGGGGGACACCTACCTGGGTGCGGAGGAGCAGTGTGACGCGGTGGATCACGACTGCGACGGGGACGCCAGCGCCTCTAACTGCGCCGACTGCGCGGCGATTCTCGCGGTGGATGGAAGCAGCGCGGACGGGGTGTACACCATTGACATCGATGGCGCCGGGGGGAGCCCCGGGTTCGAGGTTTACTGTGACATGACCGTGGACGGAGGCGGCTGGACCCGTTTCTGGTGGTTCGAGGCGGGCAGCACGGCCATGTCCTCCACCACGGATGTGCTTGGAGGCGACCTTTGGAATTGCAACGCGACGGGAGGCGATCACTGCTTTGCGAGCCTGCCCATCTCGAACCCCACCGATCTCCTGGTGCAAAACGACGAGGGCAACCTCGCGGTGTGGACTTTTGATGCCAACAACGCCACCAGCAACAACGTGCTGGGGGCCTTCGCCAGCCAGACCAGCGTGAGCAGCTGCTCTTCGGCTTTCAACCCCACCTGGCAGTCTGGATCCCTGACGGACAACCCTTACCACTGCGATGAAAACAACAACCAGGGAAGCGACAACTGCGACTGCTTCTACTACACCAGCAACGGCGGAATCTACAGCTTCTACCTGGACGATGACACTGGATGGGCCGAGACCGCATTCGGCGCTGGGTACGATGGGTCAGGCTATGGGGTCGACTCCCTGGAGACCGCCTATCGGTACCACAGCGTGACCGACCGTGATCTGGCCCTGTTCTGGCGATAGCGAAACTTACAGAGAGGGGGCTCCGCCCTCGGATGACCGCTTGAAGAGCCAGTCCACAAGGTCCGGCACAATTGGAAGCCTGCGCTGGGCCGCCAGCAAGTCCATGGCCGCCTGGAGCTCTCCCTCGACCAGAGAGGCAGCTTGCGCCTCGTCGCCTCGGCAGATCTTCTCCGGCCCCAACGGAGGCAGGACCCAAGTGGTGAGCTGGGAGGGCAGGGGAAGGGGGGGAGGCAGCACACCCCCAAGGCTGATCCCCCACGGAAAGCACAGGGCCACGGGAAAAACCCGCGCCCGAAACCACCGGGACAGGCGAAGCCAGCGGGCCAGGAGGGCGCCACGGCAGAGCACCAAGGTAGTCTCCTGGGCGCCGATATGGGCCACGGGAACAATGGGAACCCCGGTCGCCCTCGCGAGGCGCACATAGCCTCGCCGGCCCCCGAAATCGATCTGGTTGCGGCGCCACCAGGGCCGGTAGGTCTCCCAGTCTCCTCCCGGGAAGACCATGACCGCTTCCCCTTGCTCCAGGAGGCGCCGAGCATTCTCAGGGGTCGCCCGCACAAAGTCCAAGGAGGTACAAATGCGTTCCACCCACCCGAGTCGGTCCATCAGCATGTCATGGGCCAGAAAGAACAGCCGGCGCCGGCCACCAAACTGCCTGCGCCACGCGAGGAGAAGCAGTATTGCGTCCACAAACCAGATGCCACCGGAGTGATTCCCTACCAGGAGCAAGGGCCCTTGCGGGACCCGATCCAGCCCCGAAATGTCCCAGCGGAAGAACCAGCGCAGGAAGCGGCCGAAGCGGCGGTCCATGGCCCCGGGGCCGTCGATAAAGGGGGGAGGAAACCCGGGAAGCAGAGACGCTTGGGTTGCGGTCCCGCCTGGTCCGGAGAGCAAAGAGGCGTGCTGGATGCTTGATTCGCTGGGTTGCATGTATGCTTGGAGACTCTACAGGGGGTAATCCATGCGCAAGCTTGTTGTCGGTGTTTTTCTCGTGGTGGCCCCTCCGGCATGGCCCAATCCCGTCACGGGGGGCGTGCAGGTGGCGGTGTATCCGGAGGCGATGGATCTGGTCACGGCCCTCTCCGAGGGCCTGGAAGTCGATCTCGCCGAGTCGGACCTACACGGGGAGTATGGCTGCTACGACACCTTGGGGGTTCGGAACTTCAACGCCCACATCGAGGTGGGCAGCCTGGAGACCTCCTTCACAGCGGGCACTCTCTCGGCGACGATTCGGCTGAACAGCGTGCACGGTGAGAACATGGAGATCTACTCGGAGGACGCGGACTGGCTGGACGCTTGCGCGGAGTTTCCTGACCTCGATCTGGAGACCTTTGATTTCTCCAATGGTGTGATCTCAATGGACCTGAGCCCGTCCATTTCCCAGGGGGCGCTCTACCTGGGTGTTTCCGGGGAACCCAGCGTGTCCGGAGACCTGGACATGGACCTGGCCTATGTGCCGGATGACCTGGTGCTCGGGTTCTTTGAGGAGACCCTCTTTGAGTTCATCGGCGAGGAGATGGCGGCGGTGATCCCTGAGATGGCGGGTGATTACTTGGATGACCTGGTCTATGCCGGTGCGTACAAGGACTTGTCCTACGCGGTTTCGATGGTGGACCTGGAGGTGCGGCGGGATGCCCTGGATGTGGGGGTGGATGTTGGTTTTCAGTGGAACGGGGACGGGTGTGAACAGGGAAGCGGGGAGGCCGCAGGAGGCCGTGCGGTGTCTCTCCAGATGGGGGATGGGGGGGGGAGCTCCTTTGGGGTCGGGGTGACCGAGGCCCTCCTGGGCGATCTCTTTCAGACCGCCTGGGAGGAGGGGCTGCTCTGCTTTGATGAAGACCGTGTCGATGCCCTGCTTGCCAGTTTTGGAGGTGTCCTGGACATAGACCCTGGAGATCTACGGGCCCAGGCCCGCATGGGCAGCGTGCCTGAGGTGGTGCTGGACAGCGACGGGATGCACCTGGCCATCGAGGGCTTGGAGGTGCAGGTGCAGACCGGCATCAGCGGGGCAGAGAGTGAGTTCATGTTTGTGAAGGCCGACCTTGGGGCTCTTCTGGAGTTGGGACTGGACCAGTCGGCTAGCTCGCTGACCCTGTCGCTCCACGAGGTGACCCTGGATCTGGAGGAATTCCGCTCGGACGACCTGATCTCAGAAGAGGATGGAGCCACCGAGCGCATTGTGAACCTGGTGGAATCCTGGGTCGCCACGAGTCTGTCTGGGTTGGTGGAGCAGATGGCGGTGTACGGAAACTTGTTCTACGCCTATGACCTGTACATGCGGCTGGACCGGGTGGAGATGGAGGCAGGGGGCATGCGAGCCTATGCTTCGGTCTATGCGGCGGATGACCCGGCGGTGGACCTGGTGGCACCCCAACTGCAAGCCTGGTTGGAGGGGGTGGATCGGTACACCGCTTCGGTGGCGTGGAGTGGGACGGACGATCGCGGCGGCGAGCTTGTGTCTTCCTGGAGGCTGGACGAGGGCACTTGGAGTCGCTGGTCGTCCGAGGAGAAGATCACTCTGGAGGATCTGCTCACTGGGAGCCACGTGGTGGAAATCCAGGTCCGAGACAGCTGGCTCAATGTGTCCTCCTCCAAAAAGGTCGCCTTTGAGATCACTGGCGAGCCGGAGGAGGCCGGAGGATGGTGTGGCTGCTCGAGCGGGCGGCACGCGCCGTGGGGCGTGCTGGGTTGGAGTCTTGGGTTGGCCGCCTGTGTGATACGGAGGCGCCGAGTCACTTGAAGACTTTGGGCCGAATGGGGGTGCTTCTTTGGGCGATCAGCCCGCTTTGGAGTGCCGAGGCACTTGCCTCTGGCATGAGCCTCTCTCCAGTCGGGGGCTTCACCGGTTCTACGGCCAGCAGGAACCCAGCGGGGCTCTCCCATTCGCCCACGGCGGCCTTGGGGGAGGATTCGGTGCTTCTGGACTTGGCGGGGGTGGCCTGGGCCATGGATGTGACGCTGGAAGGGGAGGAGAACGCCCATGGGCAGGGGTTTGGGGCGGTGCCCTACGTTGGAGTGAGCAAGCGCTGGGACCGGCTCGGTGTAGGCCTGTCCGGGCTTGTACCCTACGGCGGGGGTGGGTCCATGCCCGAAGACGGTCCCCAGAGGTTCCACCTGGTGGAAGGCTATGCTTTTCTGCTGGAGGGAGATCTCTCTTTGGCTTGGGAGGTTACCTCCCGGCTGCAAGTGGGGGGGGCTGTTCGCGTGGCCCGGGGGTTGATGGGGAGCACCCGGGCCATTGACACGGGCGCCATGCTGGCCAGTACTCTGGGTCCAGAGGCGGGGATTCCCCTGGAGGAGCCGGCGCTGGAGGGAACCCAGCAGACCCAGCTCGCCGGCAGTGGCCTTGGGTGGGGACTTGGGATCTCCTGGATGATCTCCGAGGCGCTGGAGCTGCACGGGGCCTGGCGCTCCCGGATACGGCTGCCTTTTGAGGGGAGCACCACGCTTGTGCCCTCCAATGACATGACTTTCGAGATGAGCGGGTCCCTGGAGACCGAGATGGTCTTCCCCCCAGAGGTGGAGCTGGCCGTGGCGCTCGCCCGGGGCGATCTCCGGGTGGTGCTCGGTATGGGCTGGGCGGGGTGGAGCAGTCTGCACAGGGTGGACGGGGAAATTCAGGATCTGCAGGTCAGCTCCCCGGATCCGGAGCTGAGCTTTCTGCTCGCGGCCATGGGGGTCTCGGAGCTGGACCTCCTCGATGCGGGCCAGCAATTCGGATCCATTCTTGGATACACCGACGTGGTGCAGGGTGGGGTGAGCACCACCTGGAGGGCTGCGGAAGATCTGGATCTTCTCACGGCCGTGGTCTACTCCCCGGCCTCCTCGGCAGACTATGCCTTCAGTGCAGGGGTGATGGACGTGACCTACATCGGGGTGGGGGGCGGTGTGACCTCTCGCCACGTCGATGGGTTTGAGATCAACCTGTCTCTCTCTGCGCCGGTCTCCAAGGAGCGGGTTGTCACCAACTCCCAACTCTCCCTGGAGCAGGATCCCACGAGTGGGCTGCAGTCTCCCTCGGGAAATGGTCGTTACGCTCTTCAGGCGGCGCGGTTGGGGGTGAGCGTTCGCGCCTTTTTTTGAAGTCGGTCCTCCCGCCGTCGGTGTAGCAAGAAAGCCGCAACGAGACACCAGGAATAACCCGGGCCTCTCGGATGAGCGCTGCAGCCGCAGTCCCCGGCACGGTCTTTTTCGCCTTCCCCACCGCTGCCGCTGGCTCCCCCTGGACCGTCCGGATAGCTGACCCAGCCTGTGTCGGATCCGGCGCTGGTGTCCGTGGAAGACTGGCCGGTGTCGTCTCCGGTGTCACCTGGGCCTGTGTCTGTAGAAGACTGGCCGGTGTCGTCGCCACCCGCCGTGTCATCGCCCCCACCGGTGTCATCGCCCCCACCGGTGTCATCGCTCTCCCCCGTGTCGTCCGCACTGCCGGTGTCCGTGCAGTCCTCGTCCTCCACGCCGTTGCAATTCTCATCCCCGGCGTCGCAGCCATCCAGCACACCCGGATGTACGGTGGTGTCCAGGTCGTCGCAGTCGTCTCCTCCCCACAAGGTGCTGCGGTGACCGTCCCCGTCCTGGTCGTAGTCATCGGCGCCGTCGCAGTTGCCATCTCGTCCGTCATACCAGCGCTCTGTGTTGCCGGAAAAGGCCAGGGGGTCCGTGTCGTCACAGTCGGTCCCTCCGTGGGCGTCGGAGTCCTCGCCGTCCCCGTCGGCATCCGCGTCGCTCGCGCCGTCGCAGTCCGAGTCAACCCCGTCGTACCAGGTCTCAGTGGCGTTCGGGTGAATGGATGGATCCGTGTCGTCACAGTCGTCGCCCCCATGGACAGCGGAGTCAAAACCGTCCCCGTCCCCATCCAACAGGTCCGCCCCGTCGCAGTCCTGATCAATGCCGTCATAAGGCACCTCGGTGGCTCCGGGCAGGATGGTGGCGTTCGTGTCGTCGCAGTCGTCGCCGCCGTGGGCATCGGACTCCTCGCCGTCGCCGTCCGCATCAAAGTCGCTGGCGCTGTCACAGTTCGAGTCGACGCCGTCGTACCAGGTGTCCGTTGCTCCTGGGGCCACCAGTGGGTCCGTGTCGTCACAGTCTGTTCCGCCGTACCAGTCCGCATCGAACCCGTCCCGATCCGCATCAAAATCCGAGTCCCCCCCACAATCAGAGTCAATTCCGTCGTACCAATGGTCCCTTGCACCCGGGGCGATCGTGGCATCGCTGTCGTCGCAGTCCCATCCCCCGTGGCCAATGTCGTCGACGCCGTCCCCATCACAGTCGTTGTCCGAGGTGCCGCTGCAGTCTTGATCCACGCCGTCATAGCAGATCTCGGTGGCACCCGGATGGATGGCCGTATTGGCGTCATCGCAGTCGTTTCCGCCCCACACGGCGCCGTTGTACCCGTCGCCATCGTCGTCCCACTCGGCGTCTCCGTCGCAGTTCTCGTCAATGCCATCGAGGGGGTCGGTCTCGATGGCCCCCGGGTAAATGGAGCCGTCGGCGTCGTCGCAGTCGGTGCCTCCAAACTCGTTGCTGTCATGCCCGTCGCCATCGGCGTCAAAGTCGGAACCTCCGTCGCAGTCCTGGTCCACCCCGTCGTACCAGACCTCCGTGGCGTTGGGGCTGATTGCGTCGCTGGTGTCGTCGCAGTCCCCCTCGCTCTCGGACACGCCGTCAGCGTCCTTGTCCGACTCGGCGGCCCAGGCAATCAGAAGGTCATCGACCCCGTATCCGTCGTTTGTGGGGCCGGAGATTGAGACGGAGTGGACGGTAGGGGAAAAGGTAATGCCCACAAACCGCCCCCCGGGGACGTCGTCCCCAGGGTGGAAAATTCGTGCGGGGGCGGGCAGCAGCTCGGCGCCGCTGGCGTCTGTGGCGGAAAGGGACAAGGGTGACTCGGAGTCAAACAGGCGAAAGGCCAGAGCATCCACCCCTGCCGCGAACTCAAAGGTGAGCTTGTTTCGGTTGGCGGGAATGACCTCCGCCGCGAGAGTCGAAAAGGGAAGCGAACCGTACACGTCCGTGGTGGCCAACACCTGCCCACCGGTGGTGAGCAGGAGATCGTCGTCTGCATAGAGGTTCTCCACGGAAGCGCCCAGGGTGGCGGCCTCAAAGTCGAAGAACTCGGTGGCGGACCGGTTTGTGTGCGAGGTGACGTCGTACTCCCACCAGTCCTGGCGGTTTCGCACGGAGAAGGCTCCGTCCACCCAACCGTCGCAGTCGCCATCATCCGCAAATCCATCGGAGTCCAGCCCCGTGTCTTCGGTGGCCCCTGGGAACACAGTGGCATCGTCATCGTCGCAGTCCGGTCCGCGCGTGGACTGGGCCAACAGTCCATCCCCATCGGCGTCAAGCCAGGCCGGGGCGTAGGTCCAAACGCTGACGGCGCCGTTGTTGGTGTTTCCCCCGGCAGAAGCAAAGGGCACTCCAACGGCGACACCGCCGTATCCATCCCCTCGGCGGTCGGCCCAGCCGGCGATGGCCGTGCCCGCTGCGCCGCCAGGGAGGGTCCCCGAGAGCACGTGGTCCGCCATCGTGACGTCTGCCAGGGCGATGGCAGGAAGGGACTTGAAGACCCAGACGGCCCCCCCAGAAGGGGTGCCGGAGCTGGCGCCGGGAGAGCCGATCAACAGGTCGAGCCCTCCGTCCTGATCCAGGTCCACCGTGTCCAGGGAGGTGCCGATCTTCTGGTAGGGGCCGGAACCTCGAATTTCCACGTCTGCGTCCGTGTCCGCCACGGCCCCGGACAGAAGGTGAGCCTGCTCGAACACAAAGAGGGAGCCTGCCCCGGTTCCTCCCAGGTCGTTGTCGGGCGCGGCTGCCAACAGCTCCCCAATGCCGTCGCCGGACAGATCCGCCACCAGGAGGCTGCTGCCCAGCTTGTCCAGAGGTCCGCTCCCGGAAATGAAGAGGGTGGAAGCGGTCTCCACAAAGTGTGCGCCCGACCAGGAACCGGAGGGGAGGACATAGGCCCTGCCGCCATCAATGGCGGAGGTGTCGTTCTGGGGGGCACCCAGGAAGAGCTCTGCGGCTCCATCCCCATCGATGTCTCCGCCGGCCACCGCATCTCCCAGGCGGTCGTTCAAGGCCTCTCCCTGGAAGCGAGGGGCCACGGAGAGGTCGGTGACCCCCCCCAGGTTGCTGCTGCCGTACCAAAGGTACGCGGCGCCCGCGTCGGCCCCGCGGGTGTCCTCCCGGGGGGCGCCCACCAGCAGGTCGTCATATCCGTCCCCATCCACATCGCCGGGAATGGCGAGGGCGGTGCCTGCCCGGGCCTTTGTGGAGGCAGCCGGCCCATCCAGGCGGGCGGCGGCGTGGTCTTGGATGGCGCTGGACCCCCCCGCGGCCAGGGTCGAGACAATCCAGACGGAGCCGGCCTCGTTGGCGGCGAAGTCCGCACGGGGGGCGCCGATCACCATCTCCGCGAAGCCGTCTCCAGACAGATCGCCTACGGCTACAGTCTGCCCCAGGTAGGTGCCGCTGCCCCCTTGAACAGGAAGCCCCATCGCATCCGTCGTGGCGCTGGAGATATGGGGCCCGCCGTAGACCAGCCAGGCGGTGTCTTGGGTGCTGGTGCCCGCCAACAGGTCAATGTGTCCGTCGCCGTTGACATCGCCTGTGGCCAGGGACTCGCCAAATTGATCGTAGTCGTTCGCGCCGGTCAGGTGGACCTCGGCGCTGGTGAGGTCGATGTCCGAGTTGTCGGCTCGCCCGTAAGGGGGGCTGACCCAGAAAGTGGTGCCCGAGGAAAGCCCCCCTGCGCAGGAGACGGCGAGCCCCACACCGCTGATTCCCTGGACCCCCACGATGGCGCCGGCCCCTCCGTCGTAACCGGTGTCTTCAAACTCCACGTCGTCCAGGACGATGGCGACCTCTCGGGTGCCCTCCATGAGCCAGGTCTGTACGTGGCCCTCCCCTGGGATTCCATCCGGGTGCATGCCCTCCCAGTCCACGACCACCATGCGGTTCGGGTACCGGCCCAGGGTGGCCACGGACACCGTGTCGGTGGTGAGGTCGTCCCAGTAGGCGGCGATGCCGCTCCAGACCTGGTTCGTGGTGGGACACTCCGCCCAGGGGCCACCCGCATCCCCCTGAAAGAAGGCCGTGCCGTTGTCGCTCACAACCAGCGAGGTCTCGGTGTTGCCATACCAGTGGAAGTCGAAAGGGAGCTCCACCAGGCCCGTGTCTTCGTCGACCAGCCCCAGATCGGTGCCGTCGATGTCCAGGACCGCGTGCCCGGGACCGGGGCTCTCGTTGGAATCAAGCCACGTATAGCCCTCGGTGTCTGGCCCGCCGGTGGCGGCGATGGCGACCGCTCCCAGAAAGAGCGCAGCGGCAGTGGCAGGTCGCCGCACGGCCTACCCCTCGTGGGGGCCTTCCGTGGCGCAGGTGTCCGTGGGAGTGGGGGCTTCGCCCAGCAGGGCTCGCCCGGTCCAGGCCTGGTCACAGGGAAGCTCGCCAAAGGTGTGGCTTTCGGTGTCGCCGATCATCAGGTCGCAGGATCCGGGGAGATCCACCCACTCCCCATTGGCGTAGCCGCCTTCCTTGTCCACCCGCAGGTGGGTCTCCGTGCGGTAGGAGAGGGAGCCTGTGCTGTCGAGGGTGGCCTCGAGGGAGACATCGATCATCAAAAAGCAGGTGCCCGTCTCAAAAGGGGGAGCGCTCGAGCCGCTCAACGCCAGGTTCACCCCGTCGGTCCAGCCCCACAGGGAGACGTCGTCGTCTGCGCCGCCGTCGTTCTTGACCAGGGCGGTGATGCAGCCCCCCTCCCGGGTGAATTCCACCTCCGTGTCCTGGCACACGTGGATGTGCAGGCCGTTTCCAACCGCGTTGTGGCAGTCGTTGAACTCGTCCTCGTCGATGCTCATGACCCAAGTGCCGTCCGTGGGCACATTCGGGCCCGCCGGCTCCGCACCGGGGTTCACCGCGGCGTCGTCATCGTTGCAGTCCACGGAGGCATCAAAGCCATCTCCGTCTGCATCCGCGGTTCCGGTATCGTTTCCCGCATCCCTGGAAGCAGGACAGGCCATCAAAAAAAGAGGGAGCAAGCGCCACATGGTCGGCAAGATAGCATGTGGAGTCGAAGGGGTGCGCCGCCCGTCAATGCACCCAGTCGTCGTCGTCCTTTCCCCCGTCGAGCACCTGGAACCTCTCCAGCTCCTTTTCCAGCTTTGCCTTCTTCCACTTGAGCTTCCACCTGTCCAGGGTGCCGGTCTTTCCCTGGGACCACAGGTAGGCCCCCGCCCACCCGAACAGGGCCATGGCGGTGCCCAAAGTGGGGGTGTAGAGGAAAAACAACAAGGACAAGAGTCCTGACACCCAGGCCACCGCCGAGGCTTTCACCGGCAGCACGAAGAAGAGCATGATCTGCGCGTGGGGCATGGCCAGGCCGAAGAACACCAGGAGCGCCACCAGGACCGGATTCAGTCCTACGTAGGCGGCCTCGAGACCCGCCACGTCCAACAGCCCCAGTCCATCCAGCACAAAGGTCATCCCCGCGGCGAAGAACACCACCGTGGCCATCCCCCGCAAGAATCTGCGGGTGCCCATGAGCATTTCCACCGGGCCCAGGATGAAGAAGAGGAACAGCCAGTCAAAAAACGCGGCCAGGGGGGTGGGGCCGTTTACCAGGAGGCTGGTCACAGGCTGCCAGGGGCGCCAGTGGCCGGACCCGACCGGCCACAGGTACAGGGCCTCAATGAACCCCCGTGGGCCGGTGCCCAGGCTGGGTGCCCCCATGATTCCCTGGGCGCGAAGAAGCACCAACTGTGCCACATAGAGGCTGACCAGGGAGATCAACACCTTGCGGGCCAGGGGGGTCACCTGGACACCGGATGCGCCGCCACCGAACCGGTTGTTCTGCATGCTGCCTTGCTAACCTGCTGCCCGCCTTCTGGGTCGGCGCGTCAGGAGCGCCACCCAGCAGGTGACAAACCAGAGGGCTCCGCGAGAGGGAGTGGAGCTGGTGCAGCTGCATGTGCCCCGTTCCAGGGTCTCGGACGGCACCTCTTCCGGGTTTACCAGCGTTTCTTCGTTGGTCTCGCCAGCGTCGACGGTGTTCTTGTCGTCGGAGGGGTCCAGGGGGTCGGTGCCATCTCGAAGCACCTCGTCTCCATCGTGCACGCCCCCGTCATCGGAGTCCCGGTCCAAGGGGTCGGTTTCCCCGTCCTCCGGCTCGAACACCCCGTCAGCGTCGGCGTCCTCCTCGCCGTCCAGAAGGTCATCTCCATCGGTATCAGGACGCCGTGGGTGCGTCTCTCCCGAGTCGTAGTCGCCGTTCTTGTTTGCGTCTTCCAAGCCATCAGGCAGCCCGTCCAGATCCGTGTCTGGTTTTCCTGGATCCGTGCGGCTGTTGGGGTGTGCATCCTCCCCGAGGCCGAGCTCCAGGTCGTCGGGAAGCCCGTCGCCATCCGTGTCCTCCAAGAGCGGGTCCGTGCCCAAAAGCCAAACCTCCTGCCCGTCGGGAAGGGAGTCGCCATCGGAGAATGCGTTCAGGGGATCCGTCTCGTTCTCGTCCTGGAGGCCGTTGCGGTTCGCGTCCTCTTGTCCATCGACAAGCCCATCACTGTCCGTGTCTGCATTGGTGGGATCGGTCTCGAGGATGGGATCCCACGCACCGTCTCCGTTGGCATCTTCTATGCCATCAAGGAGGCCATCTTCGTCTGTGTCGTCGATCAGTGGGTCCGTTGTTCCGGAGCCAAAGCTGCCCTCGATTTCGATCCCATCCAGGAGCCCGTCGTCGTCGGAGTCGGGGTCGCATGGGCTGGTGCGGTTGGGGACCGGCCCCTCGGGGGTGGGGTTCGTGAGCTGGTATTCCTCCAGGCTTGTGAGGAGATCCTGGTCGATGTCCATGGGGCCATCGGAGGCATCCAGGGGGTCCAGTGTGCCCACCTCGCAGTTCGACGCCACCTGCCAGGTGCTCTCCCAGCCGTCGTCCATTCCATCCCCATCCGTGTCAGGGTCCATGGGGTCCGTCTCTGTGGCGTCGATCGCTCCGTCACGGTCGGCATCCTCGACCCCATCCGGGAGTCCGTCCCCGTCGGAGTCGCTGTCCAGTGGATCCGTGGTGTACAAGGTGTCGGTGTCGGGTTGGAAAGAGGCGAGATCCGTATCGGGGTTTGTCATGTCGGCGACCCCCAGCCCCAGCTCCTGGCCATCTTGCAGCCCGTCGTGGTCCGAGTCGGCATCGATAGGGCTGGTGCCCCCCACTGGCGCTCCAAACTCATCCACTCCGCCTTCAGCCCCGTCCTCGATACCATCGTCGTCTGTGTCTGCATCCAAAGGGTCGGTGATGTAGTGATCGAGGAGGCCGAAGACCTCTTGTCCGTCGTGGATGCCGTCTTCGTCTGTGTCTGGGTTGGAAGGGTCCGTGCCGATGCTCCCTTCAAAGGCATCTGAGAGGCCGTCTCCATCGGCATCCGGAAGGGCGGAGAGTGGATCGTCGGGATCGGTACCATCCGAGGCTTCCACTCCATCCAGCACACCGTCCCCGTCGGAGTCGCCGTTGCAAGCATTGTCCGTGGCGCTCTCCAAACCGTCCAGGAGGCCATCCCAGTCCGAATCGGGGAGTGCAGGATGGAGACATGCGCCGTCACCCCCTGCCTGGCGCTGCGAGTGCTCGTCCCAATCGGTCATCCCGTCCCCGTCGTCGTCCTGCACATAAGGGTCCGTTCCGTAGTAGCTCTCCCAGCCATCGTGCAAACCGTCGTTGTCCGTGTCCGCCCGGGCGGCATCCGTCTCGTCACCGCTTCCTGGGGTGAAGACGCCATCTCCGTCCAGATCAAAGTCGAACCGGGCATCCCCATTTGCGTTTTCCTCCCCGTCCTCCAGCCAGTCCCCATCACTGTCCTTGTCAAAGGGGTTCGTGCCAAGGAGGGACTCCGTGTAGTTGGAGAGACCGTCCTCGTCCGAGTCCAGCAGGTCGTCCTCGGGGGCAAGGGGGTCTGTCCCGTCCAGGCTGAACTCCTCTCCATCCCAAATGCCCCCGCCGTCGGTGTCCGGGGCGAGGGGGTCTGTGCCCAGCACATGGATCTCGGCGTAGTCATTCAGCCCGTCGTCGTCCGTGTCTGCCTTGAGGGGGTCCGTCCCGAAGGCGAGTTCGTCTCCGTCCATGAGAAAGTCGCTGTCCGTGTCGACGTTCTGCGGGTCCGTCCCCATGGCCCGTTCATCTGCATCCAGCACACCGTCCAGGTCCGTGTCCTCCGCTTGAGCAGGGGAGGTCCAGACCAGCATGCCTAGGAGAAGGCCGGGGAGAATGGGGTGCGTGCGCAAGTCGTTCCTTTGGGCTGGAGTCGGGGTTCACTCGGAACCTGGAGCCCCAATCCTGCCACGGGGGAGGCGGGGTTTTCACTGGACGCCTTGACAGAAGAACAACTGTTCAGTAGATTCATGGACGGAGGAGACCATGGAAGACCTTGCGCCCCGGCAGAGAGAAGTACTCGATTTCATTGCATCATCCGTGCACCAAAGGGGACTGCCGCCGAGCCTGCGGGAGATTGGAGATGCCTTGGGGATCCGTTCCACCAACGGCGTGGCGGACCATGTGAAGGCCCTCATTCGAAAGGGCTACCTGGAGAGGATCAGCTCGGGTGGTGCTGCAAGGGCTATCCGCCTGACCGCCAAGTCCACGGGGCGTTTTCACTCTGCTGAGACCGTGGCGGTGCCCGTGGTGGGCCGCGTCGCGGCCGGCATGCCGATTCTTGCGCAGGAACACTACGAAGGCACCCTCCACATGGACTCCTCCATGGTTCCGGCGGGGAGCACCGTCTTCGCCCTGGTCATCCGGGGGGATTCCATGATCGGGGACGGCATTCTGGATGGAGACACCGTCTTTGTACGTCAGCAGCAGACCGCGCGGAACGGAGAGATCGTGATCGCGATGTTGGACGAGGAAGCCACCTGCAAGCGGTTCTTTCACGGGGGAGATCACGTACGCCTGGACCCGTCCAATCCGGACATGGAGCCCATTGTGGTGGCTGCAGACCAACCGCTGGCGATTCTCGGTGTGGTGGTGGGGCTCTTCCGCACGGTCAATTGACGGGCCGACATTCCCCCGAATGCTCCTCGCTGCGGTAGGGTGGAGGGGTGAGCGACCGGCGTTCTGGTTTGTGGGCCGAGATTGCGGTCTCTCTTGGACTCATCACGCTGACAGCGATCCTGCTCGGCGCGGGTGTGGTGTGGCTGGTCATGCGGGATGCGGACACGGAGCGGCGCACGGACCTGGCGCTGACGACGGCGAGAACTCTTCGCGCCCAGCTGGAGACCGGAGAAGGCCTGGACAAGGTCGGGGTGCGGCGCGTGTTGAAGCCATGGGAGGAAACCGGTACGGGGATCGTGGCGTTGTGGGTCGTGGATCGCTCCCAAGCGCCCCTGCTGGTGCTCGTGGGAGAGCCCCCCACCGTGCCAGATGCGGGCCTGCGGGAGGCGATTTTCGGGCGAAAGGAGCACGTGGTCCTTACCGGCGCCCGCCTGGGAGAGCGGCACCTGGCAGTCACCGAGCCCTTGTTGCAAGCCGGTGTGGTCCAGGGTGCGTTGCGGGTGTCCCTGGCCCTGGCAGAGGGTGGACCCATTTCAGGAAGGTTTGGTTTTCTCCTCCTGTTCACGCTGGTCTGTGGATCGGTGGTGTCCGCCTTTGGGGCTGCGCTCTTTCGACGCACCCTCATTCAGCCTATCCAGGACCTGCAGTCCGCCACGCACCGCATGGCGGGAGGGGAATTTGGGCACACTGCGGTGGTGGATGCCGCCCGGGAACTTCAAGACCTGGCCTCTTCGCTGAACACGATGTCCATGTCCCTTTCCCAATACCGTTCCCGGACAGCGGACCAGGTAGAGCGACTTGAGACGGCCAACGAGCGACTTCAGCGCGTGCAGGACGAGCTTGTGCGAAGCGAGAAGCTGGCGAGTGTCGGACGCCTGGCAGCTGGATTGGCCCACGAGGTTGGAAATCCCCTGGCAGCGGTAATTGGCTACACCGAGCTTCTTGCCCAGGGGCTCGATGACGCTGAGGTGGAGGAGGACCTCTTGGCCCGAAGTCAGCGGGAGCTGGAACGAATTCGTGCGATTCTGGCGGACTTGTTGGACTATGCCCGGCCCGGCACACAGGAGACCGTGGATGCGGATGTGCGGATGTTGTTGGAAGAAGCGGTGCGGCGCGTCGGGGTGAGCCCTGGGACTCGGGATGTAGAGGTGAGCGTGGAGGTGGAGGACGACCTTCCTCCTGTGCGGGTAGAGCCGGACAAGATCCAGCAAGTGCTTCTCAACCTGCTTCTCAACGCGGGGGCGGCCATGGGGGGGGAGGGGCGCATTCGGCTGGCTGCCCAATTGGTGAAGGGCCAGGTCGTCATTCGATGTGAAGACAATGGGCCTGGCTTTGGCCCAACGGATCTCCCCCATGTCTTCGACCCATTTTTTACCACCAAGGAACCCGGGGAGGGAACGGGGCTTGGACTCGCGATTTCCCTTCGAATTGTAGAAGAGCAGGGGGGGTGGATTCGGGCGGAGAACTCCGAGGGCGGGGGAGCCTGTGTGCAGTTCGGCCTGCCGGTTTCCCGGTCATGAAGGAGCGCACGCTGCTTGCGGTGGTGTTGCTGGCCGGTCTTCTGCGCCTTCTCCGAGCAGCACTGCGGTGGGATGAGATCGCCCTGGCCTACGCCGCGTACCACCAGGGATGGCAGGATGCGTTCTTTCGCGCAGACCTCAGGGGCATGGTGCGGGAGTTCACGGGGCTTCATCCGCCGCTCCATGCATTTCTGTGGTCCGTTGTGGACGGCCTCTGGGGGGCTCCAGCAGGCTGGCTCCTGCTCTCGGTCGCATGCTCCACGGGGGCGGTGTGGTGTGTGGGACGGGTGGGGGGGGTGTCGGCGGCGGCGGTTCTCGCGGTTGCACCCCTTCAGCTTGCCTATGCAGCAGAAGTAAACGACTACCCTTTGCTGGTGTTCCTTGTGGCTCTCTGCTTGAAGGAACGTCTGCGGCCGGGGCGAAGTCCCGTCCGCATGGCGGTGGTGGGCGTCCTGGCAGGTTGGACCCACCTGCTCGGCGGGGTGGTCGCTGGGGCTTGCGCGGTCTCCCTCTGGCGGTCGGACCGTCGGGCCGCGTTTCGGGTGGTGGCTGCCATTTTGGTGGGATGCTCCCCCGTTTTACTGCGGGGGGCCCAACTGGCCCTGGAGGAAGGCGCGTACGGCCAAGCAGGCCTGGACCTTCCGTTGTTGGTTTCTGGTCTCACCACAAAGATCGGTGCGTGGTGGTTCGTGCTCCCGTTTGCGGTGTGGGGCGCTCGCAGAAGGCCCCTTGTGGGGGCGGTGGCCGGGGTCGCTGGGGCGGTGGTTCTGCTCTTCATCGCTCTGGGTGTTGCGGCTCCCCACCAACATCCCTATTGGCTGGTTCTGGGACCGCCTGTGGCCATTCTGGTGGCGGCAGCCTCCCATCGGGTGGCGTGGGGAGTGGCTCTTCTGGGCGCCGTTTTCTTTGTGCCCCCCGAGTGGGCGGCCTGGTCCGGCCTTCAGGCAGACTTGCAGCGGGAGCGCGGTATCGACCGGGCTCTGGCCCAGGCCCGGCCGGCGGATGCCATTTGGTTGCTCTCCCCTGCACTGAAGCCTGACGATGACAAGACGGATCGCTCGGATGTGCTCTGGCGTTTTTCTCCATGGCGCAAGGCGCCCGCATGGAGGGGGCCTCGAGCAGACATGCCGCCGGCCTTTGAGTATGTGGACTATCGATATGGTCAGCCCCGAGTTCTGGGTGGACATGTGACCCACCAGACCACAGACCTGGAGCCTGCGGTGCTTGCGGAGGTGGCGGGTTGGCATGGGGAAAACGACGGAGTGCTTTGGCTCGTGCTCTACGACCACGGGCCGGCGGATGACTACCCGGGGCTGGTAGACAAGGCCTTGGGCTCTCTCTTGTCGGAGTGTGAGTGGGTAGGAGAAGATGTGGGCCTGGGTGTGGATCGACTCTGCCGGGTGGAGGGAGGCGAGTGAGTCCGGTGGAACCGCTTGCCCCCTGGCAGACCGCGTGGCCGGCGCTCTTGGCGTTGGGGATGCTGGTTTGGGGGGCGGGCTCGGTTCGGCGGGAGGTTCGGGTGGACCGGACGCTGTTGGGGGTGCTCGCCATGGCTCTGGCGGTACGCGCTCTTTGGATGCCCTTGGACCGTCACATCTTTGATGGGCACGAGGCTGAGTATCTGGACATCTTTCTTGGGAACAAGGCCTTGAGCCGGGGAGGGCCGCTTCTCTACCCGGCCCACCAGTGGATCACCCGGGGACTGGGGCTCGTGTTGCGGCATCCAGCCGGACTGGTGGGGTTCAGTTTGTGTGCCTCTCTGGTGTCCATTGGGGCGACCTGGGGATGGGCGAACCGGTTTTTCGGACGGCAGGTTGCCCTCTGGGCCGCGATGTTTCTGGCTTTGTGGGGGAACCACGCCTTTTGGTCCAGCTCTGCCTACAATGTGATTCTTCCCCATGCGTTGACCATGGTGGCCTTGTGGGCGCTGGTCCGTCTGTCGGACGAGAAACACGCCCTTGGCTGGTCCCTTGTGGCGGGCGGAGCGGGAGCACTGGCTGTTGCGACGCGGGTGGAGAGCATCACGTGGCTCCCCATGGGGATTGTGATGTTGGGGGTGGTTCACCCGCCCAAGGTTCGGCGGTGGCTCCCGGCCCTTGCCCTGGGGCTCCTGCTGGGGGGCGTGTCCATGTTCTTCGTCCTCTGGCCAGGCACGGTCCCCGGCGAGGGCCAGCGGTATATTTCCCTGGCCAACAACTTGGGGATGCTTCACTATTTTGATCCCTTTCATCGCCCTTTGGGTTGGGTCGTGGTGGGGATTGGGTCTGTGTGCCTGTTTCGCCGGCAGGCGTGGGTCACATTGGGGCTGGGGGGGATGGTGGTGGGGTCACATCTCTTGTTCTCTACCTTTGATGACTATGGCTTTCGGCACGTTGTGGGTGTGGCGCCGGCCTTGGTTGTGCTTGTGAGCGGCGTGGCAATGCACCGGTGGGTGCGCTTGTTGGGGATCCCCGTCTGTGGATGGATGCTGGTTCACACTGCGGATGTGGCACAGCGGTACTACCAGTCCGAGGAGGCGTTTGGTGCCTCCCTTGACTCTGAATTGCCTCGGCAGGGACTCGGTACTCTGGGGGAGTGCGCCTTGATTTGCGAGGATGGCAGGGTGCTGCCGGAAGAGGCGCAGAAGTCCCATTTCAACTTGTTGGACCCGGCAGAAGTACACCAGCTCCGCCAGGAGTACGGATGCATCCAGTGGTTGGTGGGGGTCCAGGATGCCCGCTGGTCTTCTCGGGCGGTCAGGGACCGGGCGGTGCGGTTGGAGCACCTGTTCCAGATCAATCCTCTGGCCGTGGTGGAAGGGGAGGACAACGGCTATGTGGGACTGCTGGTAGACGTTGGAAGACGGCACCGTGGAATGGCCCCCCCCTGACCCACGTTTAGTGAAGCGCGTATGGACCCCAACCTCTCCCAGATCCAAGGCGCCCTCCAACGACTCGCGCGACGGGAGCGCCTCTTGCTTGTGGGGCAGATTCTCCTGGTGGGGTTTGGAGGCACTCTTCTGTGCTGGGGGGGAATGGCGGCCCTCGCCACCGCGGCCCTCCCTCCTCGACAGGTGTGGGCTGCGGGCCTCTTGGGCGGTTTCCTGGGCGCCGTTTCCCTGGCCATTTTTGGGGGGGGGCGCTTTCGACGGGCTGGGTCGCTTCTTCGCCAGGCCCGAGCGGTGGAAGGAGTGCGGCCGGCCCTAAGGGCTCGGCTTCTCACGTTGGTGGAGCGATTTGATGGGCGCCTTGCGGGCGACTCCGAGACGATCCTTGGGTTGGTGGCGGTCCGCGCCAAGACTCTGCTGGAAGGAATGGTGGATGGAGATGTCCATCCCGTCTCAGGTCTGAAACCAGGGGCGTTCGCAAGCGTGGTGGGCTTGGTCCTGTGGGGGGCGTTGCAGTGGCAGACGTCGCCCGGGCCCCTGGGCTTGTGGGGTTGGTTGCAGCAAGGAGGGCCGCCCCAGGGCAGCTCCCAGCCCGGTGGGAACCCGGAGGACGGTCCCCGGGCCGTCGTGGGGGACATTCACCTGCGGTACGCCTTTCCGGAGTACACAGGTCTTGCGCCCATGGAGGTGCCCAACTCCAACGGGCTGGCCCATGGTCCTCCTGGAACCTGGGTGGAGGTACATGCACGCACAGATCGGCCGTTTGATGGAGCTCGGATGGGGGTGTTGGACGCTCCTCCTTTCGAGGTTGAGCTGGAAGGGGGGCGGGCCCTCTCCGGTGGGTTTCAACTGACCCGAGAGGGCACCTGGCGGTTTCTGCTTCGAGAGGGGGAGGGGGAGATTCCCTCCCTGGACTTTCCCATTGAGATCGAGCCCGACAATCCACCCACAGTGGACTTGGAGTCGTCACTGGATCGCGTGGAAGTGGCCTGGGATCAGCGGATTCCAGTGCAGTGGTCTGCCCGGGACGACTTTGGCATTGAGCGGGTCGGGGTCACGGTTCAAGACAGGGAAGTGGAGCTTCGAGCCCCTCTGGATGTGGTGCGAAATCTACAGGGGGACCTGAACAGGACCCCGGAGGAGCTGGGGCTGGCCCCGGGGGACGAGGCTGAGTTGACGATCCAGGCTTGGGACAACGACGAGGTCGGGGGCTCCAAGCCCGGAGCCTCTCGGACCATCAAGGTGGTGGTCTTGGGCCCGAAGGCCAGTAAGCGAAGAACGGTTCGTCTGTGGCGCGAGCTTCGGGATGCCCTGGTGGACCTCTTGGCCGGGTATGCCACCGAAAGAGTACCTCCCGCCCGCACCCAGCGTGCACTGGTGGTGTGGGGAGGGGAGGCGGCAGTCCGTTTCGAACCCATGGATTCCCTGGTGGACAAGTACTGGGATGCTTTCGATGTGGGCACAGTGGAGGGCGTCATAGTGGAGGAGCTTCAGCGCCTGGGTGGCAGCATGCTCAGGTTTGTGTCGGCGGTCGCGGACCCGCGGTCTCGGGAGAAGGTGCGGGCGGAGGATTTGGACACGGTGGTGCAGCTTCGGGATGAGCTGGTGGAACGGGGGGAGGAGGGGGTTCATGTGCTGGATGCCATGTTGCGTATGCAGGCCCTCGCCCGCGTGAACGAGCTTACTGGGCTCTTGGCGTCGGCTGCGGCGAGCCTGGAGGCCAGGACGACTTCTGAGCTGATTCCCCAAGCGGCCGTCCGGTCTTGGCTGGACACCATCTCGCGGCACTCAGAACAACTGCAGGCAGCGGCCAAGGAGTTTGATGCCCATGGTCTCACGGATCTGGTGGTTCGCTCCCTGGAGGAAGCGGGGCGAATTCGTGAGCGAATGGTGGAGTCCATGGCCGATGGAAACGATGCTCGAACGAGGTTGTTGGCGGGGTACCTGGAGGATGTCCTGGGGCAGCTCCTTGCGGGGGTGGAGCATATGCGCCGAGAAGCCGAGGAGGAAGGTGAAGAAATGGAGGACATGCTCAAGAAGTTTCGGGAGAAGCTGATGGAGCTGGAGGCTGGAGAGCGAGATCTGCTGTCGGAGACCCGGCAGGCGCGGGAGGATCTCGGCGGAGGCCAGGATGGCCTGGTGGAATTGTGGGAGGCCGCGGAAGAGCTGGCAGGGGAAGCACTGAAACACGCGGAGTGGGCCTCCAGGGGGGTGGTGGAGGAAGAGGGGTTTTCCGCCATGGAGGAGGCTCTGGCGGCCCAGGCTGCGATCCAGAGTGCCCGTCTTCTCAAGGTGGTGGGGGCCCGGGACCTCGTGGGATCACGCGACCAGGTCGGTCGAACCCTTTTGCGCCTGGGAAGCACCCGCCGCACTGTGATTCAGCATGAGGGAGTCCGAGAAGCCGTGGGGGCGAGTCCTCCTACCATTCGGCAGCAGCTGGGTCACCTGGAAGGGGGGGTGCGCCAAACCCGAGAACTGGACCAACTCCTGGAACGACTTGACGGCTATGCCAATGATGCCCCACCGGGGCTGATGGCCAGGGCGCTGGAACTGGATCGGGTACAACAGGCATTGGAAACAGAGACAGTGGGTGCAGAGCCCACGGCCCAACAGGTTGCCCAGGAGCTCCCCATGGGGGCCCCCGGGTTGGAGGAAGGCGTGGCGGGTGCTGTTCGGGAGATCGGTCGGTCCCGTGCGGCCTTGCAGGGTGGGCGCACCGTCGAAGCCGAGGGTGCGGAAGGGGCAGCCGCCGAGCGCCTGCTCCAGGCCAGGGAGGCACTGGAGCAGGCCGCAGCGGCCATGCAACAGATGCGGGACGCCATGGAACAAGCAGGACAACACGGTGGTCAGGAGCAGCAAGGCGGTGGCCGGGGAGATGAACTCGCACGGCACAACCAGGTGGAGATTCCGCCGCCGGAAGAGTTTGAGACTCCAGAGGCTTATCGACGGGCCTTGTTGGAGGGCATGAAGGGTGAGGTCCCACCGGAATACGAAGCACTCAAGCGCAGGTACTATGAAGAACTCGTTCGCCAATAGAGTGGCTGTCGCGCTCTTTGTGACGGGGTTCGCTGTGGCACCCGATGTCCACGCGGCCACGGTGGAAGACGGCCTGGCTTGTCTGGAGATGGCGAACCTTCCGTGTGCAAAGCGGGTTCTGGACGATCTGGGGGCCTCTAAGGCCAGCCAGGACCTGCTGGCGGCGAGGGTGGCCTTTCACGAGGGAAACTTCGGGGCTTCCCTGGAGCGTTATCGACGGCTGCAGTCGAGAAGTCCGGAGATGTTTGAAGCGGATGGGGTGCTGGCGCAGCAGCTCTCCCTGGTCGAAGAGACCTTCCAGGTACACCAGGGGCTGGTGGAAAGTGTGCGGGGAGACATCACGATCGTGCACCACCCGGGGGTGGACCGGATTCTCGTGGAGGAGGCGGTGGAAGCGTTGCGAGACGCTCGGCGACGGATCGTGCCGTTTCTTGGAGAGGACACGCCTGTGCCGCTGCGGGTGGAGATCTATCCGGATGCAATGGGGTTCACGACCTGCTCAAGCCTGCCGTTGGAGGCGGTGCAGACCACGGGTGTGGTGGCGATCTCCAAGTGGGATCGCTTGCTGATCCACAGTCCTCGTGCCCTGGGGCGCGGATATGACTGGAAGGACACCCTGGTGCACGAGTGGATTCACCAGGTCATTGCATGGAACTCCCACAACACGGCGCCGGTTTGGTTGCATGAGGGCATCGCAAAGTCCAATGACATGCGCTGGAGGGAGGACGACTTTGACCTCCCCGTGCACATGCAGTCAGCCCTGTCCAAGGCGCTGCGAGACGATGACTTCGTGGCGTTTGAAGAGATGCGCTACTCCTTTGCCTTCCTGGAATCGGCAGACCGGGCCAGCCTGGCCTATGCCCAGGTCTCCACCCAGGTAGCTTTTCTCCAGGAGCGTTCAGGGGGGCAGGCTGCAGCCCGGTTGTTGAGCTCCCTGGCACAAGGAATTGAGGTGAAGGCTGCGCTGGCCGAGGTCTACGGCAAGGCGTTTGAACAATTCCAGGTGGATTGGAAGAAGTGGCTCTCGACCCTGTCCCTGACGCGGCAGTCTCTGGCGACCCTTCCTACGGTAATCAGTGGAGAGGAAGACGGGTTTGCCCAGGACCCTGTGCTGGCGAGGCGCAAGGACCTGGCGCGAAGAACCAGGTTGGGGGACTTGATGCGCGCTCGAGGCCACCTGGAGGCGGCCTTGGCCACCTACCGCGAGGCCATGCCGGACCCGGATCCCGCCGGGCCGCTGCTGGTGAACCGGACCGCCTCGGTGCTGGTAGAGCTGGGACAAGAAGATGAGGCGATTCGCGTGCTGCGTGAAGGTCTGGAGAACTACCCAGAGGTCGCGGTAAACAGCCGACTCCTGGGCTTTCTTCTTTTGGAAGAGGGTGAATACAAGAGAGCGTTGGCCCGGCTTCAGGTGGCCTCGGATCTGGATCCGTTTCACCTGGAGCTGCAGCAGGCCCTGGCAGATCTCTGCGAGCGGCTTGGCGACTCGAAACAAGCAGAAGTGCACCTGCGGAACATCCGCGTGCTCGAATACCGCGAGAGCGGATGAGGAGTCTGAGAATGGAAGAACCAAAAGCCCCCGGCGACGTGGAGTTGTTTCTCTCGTTGGGCGAAACCAGAAGGCGTCTTGTAGAGGAGATCCGCAAGGTGATCGTGGGCCAGGACCACGTGGTGGATCTCATGCTCCTGGGGTTGTTCTCTCAGGGGCACTGTCTGCTCATTGGCGTGCCCGGTCTGGCCAAGACCCTCTTGGTTTCCACCACGGCCCAGGCCCTGGGCCTTGCGTTTGGGCGAATTCAGTTCACACCCGACCTGATGCCGGCAGACATTCTTGGCACTGAGGTTCTGGAGGAGGATCGGGCCAGTGGCACCCGACACCTGCGGTTCTTGCCGGGGCCTGTCTTCTGCAACATGCTGCTGGCGGACGAGGTCAACCGCACCCCCCCAAAGACCCAGGCAGCGTTGCTGCAGGCCATGCAGGAGCGTCAAGTCACCGCCGGCGGGGAGAGCAGGGATCTTGCGCCACCCTTTCAGGTGTTTGCGACCCAGAATCCCATTGAGCAAGAAGGGACCTATCCCTTGCCTGAGGCCCAACTCGACCGCTTCATGCTCTCGATTCACGTGGGTTACCCCCGGGAAGAAGAAGAGGTGGAAGTCGTACGCCGCACCACCACAGGTACGGTGCCCCAGGTGGAAGAGGTTGTGACCCGGGAGACCTTGGTCTCCCTTCAAGACCTGGTGCGTCGCTTGCCCTCCAGCGACACTGTGGATCGGTACGCGGTGCGACTGGCCCGGGCCACCCGGCCGGGGCCAGAGGCCTGTGATGCAGTGCGACAGTGGGTGCAGTGGGGTGCGGGCCCTCGAGCTTCCCAGCACCTTGCTCTTGGTGCCAGGGTGTGGGCTGCACTGCGGGGGAACGAGGTGCCTCATGTGGAGGACGTCCAGGCCATCGCCTCGGCAGTCCTCGGGCACCGGGTGTTGTTGAATTTTGAGGCGGATGCCCAGGGAGTGGGTGTGGAGCAGGTGCTGGAGGCGGTCTTTGAGTCCTTGCCCGAGGGCCGCGCTTGACCCCCTGGGACCCAGATCTCCTTGCGAGGATTCACCACCTGCACCTTGTAGCCAAAAGGGTGGTGGACTCCCTGCTGCACGGTGCTCATCGAAGCCTGCACCTGGGAAGCGCGGTGGAGTTTTCCGACTACCAGGAGTACTGCCCGGGGGATCCTCTCAAGCACCTGGACTGGAAGGTGCTCGGTCGCTCAGACCGGCTGGTCATTCGGCGTTTCGAGGCGGAGACAGAGCTGGCGTGCAACCTGGTGGTGGACGTGTCGGGGGACCTGGGGACAGGTGTCTCAGGTCGCTCGGACAGGCCCGCCCTGGATGGGAGCAAGTATGGCCACTCCTTGTGTCTGGCCGCCTCCCTGGCAGCGTTTCTCATTCGGCGGGGGGAGCCCGTGGGGCTGCATGTCCTTGGAGCGAACAAGGAGATTCGAATGGCGCCACGAACCGGAAAAACCCACCTGGCACGCATGATGGCTGCTCTGGCGGATGTTCGGCCGGAAGGCCGTGCAGAGCTGGGCCGATGCCTCGGTGAATTGGGGCCTCGTATGCGCCGTCGTTCCCTGGTTGTGATTGTCTCTGACTTCATGGAGGAGCCCGGGGAGTGGACCGAGGAGTTGGGAGCATTCGGGCGCCGGGGAGCGGACCTGGTTGGGTTTCACGTGATGGATCGCCAGGAAATGACCCTGGACTTTCAAGAGCCGAGCCTGCTGTACTCCCCGGAGGGAGGCGCCGACATCTCCCTGGACCCCGTGGGCGCCCAGGGGGAGTTTCTGGCCATCGCGACAGCCTGGCGAGAAGAGGTGCGAGGGGCTTTTGTGCGACAAGGGGGGAGGGCGTATGAAACCTGGACGGATCGGCCTCTTCAAGAGGTGCTACGGCGGATGATTGAGGGGCGACGTTGAGCTTTCAATTCCTGGCTCCTGCGCTCCTTGGCTTGTCCTTCTTGGTGATTGGTCCGATTGTGGCCCACCTGACACGTCGGCGGCCCACCAACCGCACAGCCTTTGGGGCCATGTTGCTGGTGCAGCGGCTGGTCAAACGACTGCGGAGGCGCCAGCGTCTGCGGGATCCGTTGTTGATGGTGATTCGGATGTTGGCGGTGCTCCTGGTGGTGTTGGCGGTTTCCCGGCCACGCTTGGAGTGGCAGGGAGGAGTCCCCGAAAACGGGGGCAGCGGAACGGTTGTGGTGGTGGTGGATGGATCCATGTCCATGGGAATGATGGATCGTGGTGCCACCCTGGGGAGCCGTGCCAGGGAGGCTGCGCGGGCGCTCGTGGAGGAACTGCCGGAGGGAACGCGAATCGGGTTGGTTCGGGTTGGCACCCGTGGGGAGCGGGTGCTGCCTCTCTTGACCACCGATGGAAGAGCGGTGTTGGAGGCCATCTCCTCATTGGAGACGGGCAACGGTTCCACGGATCTTGCGGGGGGGCTTCACGAGGCTCGGGGGCTGTTGGAAGGAGCGCCCGGGGAGATTCATGTTTTTACCGACGGAGCGGGTCCCACGGTGGTGGAGCGGGCCCAGGGTGAGTTGGCACTGCTTCTGGAGAGGGACATTGCGGTGGTCCCTCACGTGCTTCAGGCGACCCGTCCGGGCAACTTGTCGGTGTCCCGAGTGGAGTACGGCGAGGGGCTGGAGGGGGGTACCTTGACCGTACAGGTCATGAATCATGGCGGCCAGGCCATGGAAGCTCCCTGCACGGTCGGCTTGCCTGGTGGCACAGAGATCACGGTGTTCGTGCAGCTGGAAGCAAATGCCTCCTCTACGGAACAGTTCACGGTGCCCCCGGAGGTCCCGGGGGGGGTCGCCTGGGCTCGGATTGAAGATTCTCAGCTCCCTGCGGACAACACCCATTTTTTCCACCTGCCGCGCGTGGGGGCATCCCGGGTGCTGGTGGTGGATGGTGATCCAGGCACGACCCCGATTCGATCCGAAGTGTACTTTCTGGAGAGGGCCCTGGCCCCCTGGGGTTCCTTGCGGGGAGGCGTCTTGCCAGAAGTCATCTCCCCGGCGGGGCTGGTCCACCTGGACTCGGAGGTCCACCAGGTGGTCTTCTTGGCAAATCTCTCTGATCCGGGCCCCTATGCAGCAGGTCTGGTCGACTTTGTGCGGGCGGGGGGAGGGTTGGTGATTTCCGGGGGAGAGAACGTCACCGCCAGTCGATACAACGGCTCTCTTCGGGACCTTCTCCCATCTCCCCTTCGCAAGACCCGGAACCTCGTGGGATTGGACGCCACAGGCGGTGTGCCCTTGTCCTTGCCGGATATCGAGATTCCGCTGTTCTCGACCTTTTCCAGGATGGGGCGGGCGGACCTCGCCAAGATGACGGCGCGTCGCGTTCTGACCCTGGAGCCCTTCTCCGAGTCGGAAGAGGTACGCACCCTGGCCCGGTGGGAAGGAGGAATGGCAGCTCTGGTGGAGCGCGAGGTGGGGCGGGGAAAGGTGTTGTTGTGGACCTCTACATTGGATCTTGAGTGGGGTAGCGCACCTTTGCAGGCGAGCTTCATGCCTCTGATACAACAAGTCGTTGGCCAGTTGGGTGGAGAGTCTCGGGGGGGAGGTTTACATCCTGTTGCGCAGGTGGGGGAGTGGGTGGAGGTTCCCCTGGCCGATGTGGAGGGAAGCGCCCTGCCGGTCCTCACCGGCCCTGAGGGGGCCAGGTCGCATCGCATGGACAAGAGGGGCGTGCTTCGGTTTCTCCCTGAGGAGCCCGGAGAGTGGTCCGTGGCCTATGAGGGCGTTCCGCCCCTGGCCCAGGTGGCCGTGAATATTTCGCCGGAAGAGTCGGACATCACCCCAGGGCGGGAGCTGTTGGCCATCCAGGCTGAGCTGGCCCCCGAGCTGTTTGCGCGGCGGGCAGGGCTGGGGCTGCCGGCGCTTTGGGTGGCGGTGTTGTTGTGGAGTCTGCAGGCGATTCTGGGGCGGTGGCTCGCGAGGGGGGAGGGATGAGGCGTCGTGACCTGCTGGGAATGATGGCTGGCTCCCTCTTGTCACCAAGGGCCTGGGCTCTGGGAGAGGCCTCCAAGTTGGATGTGGTGGAGTTGGACCTTGGGGATGCCACCCTGTCTCGCACCAGCGCCTGGAAGAGACTGTTGGCTGAGGTGGAGATGACAACCTCCATCGAGACTTCGACCCGGGTGGTGCGCTTGGACCCCATGGACCCAGCCTTGTTCGAGCATCCCTTTGCGGTCCTTGTTGGCAATGGTGCTCTTGCGGATCCATCAGATGCAGCCGTGGAACAGCTTCGTCGGTACATCACCTATGGTGGTTTCCTTTTGATCGACGATGCAACGGGGGCGGATCGGTCTGCATTTGATGACTCGGTTCATCGCCTGGTCAAGCGTCTCTTTCCCACCCGATCCATGGCTCCTCTGCCCACGGACCACTCCCTTTACCGGGCTTTTTTCTTGATTCGGCGGCCCGTGGGGCGGGTTCAGACCCACCGGTGGCTTGAGGGGGTGGACCTTGGGGAGACCACGCGCATTGTCTATTGCCGAAACGACCTCTCCGGGGCGCTGGCCCGGGGACCGGATGGAAGGGACCTGCTGCCTGTGGAGCCTGGGGGGAGCCACCAGCGAAGAGAGGCCGTGAAGCTGGCCATCAACCTGGTGGTGTATGCCTTGACCTCCAACTACAAGAAGGATCAGGCGCATGTGCGGCAGCTTCTCCTTGAGGGGCGTCTTGAATGAATCTCGAGGCTGCAGATGCTGTTGTCGGAGCTGCCTCGGTGGTGGAGTGGGCCACGCCTGTCTGGGGCATCGTGGGGGTGGTGCTGCTCTTGTCAGCATCCTTTTTGCTCTCTTTTCGGCGATCCAGTGGAACCGGGCGTGGGGTGGAATTGGTGTGGCTTCTCCCCGCACTGCTGGCGCTGGGATGGGCTGCCGCGGGGCCGGTCAAGGTACAGGAGGGGTCCCGACAGGAGCCAGCTCGTTTTGCCGTCTTGGTGGATGACTCCAGATCCCTCCAGGTGACGGAAGGCGGGCGTTCCCGCTCCCAGCTTTCGGAGGAGATCCTGGACCGCTTGAAGGGGGAAGACCGGGTGGAGGTCTTTGTTTTTGGGGGTGCCTTTGAGGCCAGTGGCGTGCCAGACTTTCAGCAGGGGGACACGGACCTTGGGGGGGCACTGAGGGGGCTTCGAGAGCGATTTACGGGGGAACAGCTGGCGGGGGTTGCCCTCATCACCGACGGCATCGATCGTGGCTCCTTGCGATCCGCCTGGCAGGAGAGTGGACAGCTGGACCTGCCCGAGCTTCCGGGGCCCCTCACCGTGTATGGGGTTGGCAGCCCGGCGGGGGTGCAGGATGTCTCGGTGCTGGATGTGGAAGCCGGTGGGTTTGCCTTCCTGAGGTCGCCCTTTGAGATTCACGCTCGAATCCAGGGTCGATCCCATGGGGGAGAGGAGGTGCCGGTTCGCCTGCTTCGAGATGGAGTCCTGGTCGCAGAAAAGAGTGTTCTCCTGGATGCCCAAGGGGAAGCCAGCGTGGTCTTCTCCCAGACTCCGAGAAAGGTGGGTCGTTTCAGCTACGAGGTGGAGATTCCTCTGCTGGAAGGGGATGCCGTGGAAGGAAACAACCGCATGCCGGTGGCCATTCGGGTGGTACGAGATCGGCTGAGGGTGCTCCAGGTGTGCGGGTCCCCAAGTCTGGATCAGAAATTCCTGCGCTTGTTTCTCAAGCAGGACCCCTCGGTGGACCTGGTGTCCTTCTTCATTCTCCGTACCGACGAGGACATGTCAGCCGGGTACCGCACTTCGGAGTTGTCCCTGATCGCCTTTCCCTATGAGCGGCTTTTTTCCGAGGACCTTTGGAGTTTTGATCTCGTTCTTCTCCAGAATTTCAACTACGAACCCTACTTTGGCTGGAGGTCGTCCGAGCTGTTGGGAAACCTCGCCGAGTATGTTCGGCGTGGGGGGGCGCTGGTCATGATTGGAGGGGATCGCTCCTTTGATGAAGGGGCCTATGCCGCGACCCCTCTGGCGGAGGTGCTCCCGGTGCAGTTGGGGGTGGCGGGACACCGCACCAACGCGGTCTCCTTCCGCGCCCAATTGTCTCCCCAGGGGCGTCTGCATCCTCTGACCCAGTTGCTGCCCAGTCGACAGGAGAGCGAGCTCATGTGGGGGCGCCTGGCGAGCCTGGACGGCCTCAACCTGACCCGGGGCCTCTCGCCTGGGTCTGCCTCTTTGCTGGTGCATCCCACCCTGGAAACTGCGACGGGAGAGCCGATGCCCGTTCTTGCGGTTCGAGAGGTGGGAGCCGGGCGTACTCTGGCCCTCATGGGGGACTCCTCCTGGCGCTGGGTCATGGCAGAAGCGGCGGCGGGCCACGGAAACCAAGCGTACCTGCGCTTCTGGAAGAGCGCCATGCGCTGGTTGGTTCGCGATCCTACCGGTGAACCGGTGCAGGTGGACACCACCCAGGAAAACCACCTCCTGGGGGAGGATGCCCGCATTCGGATTCGAGTGCGGGATGTGGGGTTTGAACCGGTGGAGGGGGCCGAGGTCACCGGCAGGCTTGTGGGGCCCGGAGGCGTGGAGGAGTTTGAGGCTGTGGCGGATGCATCCGGTGAGGTCTTGTTGGAACGGGAGGCGGTTCTGCTTGGCACGCATCACGTAGAGGTTCAGGCGCGAAAGGACGGGGTACGGCTTGGGGAGGCCCGCACGGTCTATGCGGTGACGGCCCGGGATCCGGAGCTGGAGGAGGTGGCGGCGGACACCGCTTTTCTCCAGGCCCTCGCGGATGCGGCCGAGGGGAAGCATGTGGGTGCGGGAGACTGGGAGGCGCCCCTTCGAAACGAGGATGCAGGGCGCTGGGTCACCGATCGAAAGGAGACTCCCCTTTGGTCTGCCTGGTGGGTGCCCCTGTTGGCCGGGCTCTTCGGGTCAGTCTCCTGGTGGGCTCGACGGCGGGGTGGAGGACGGTAGGGACACTTCTTCAGGCAGCTCCGCGCCGTCCCCCAGGAGCACGGACACCCAGGAGAATCCCTCGGTGTGATCCAGGAAGATCTTGCCCACCATGGTCAAGGGGACCGACAGGAGCATTCCCACTGGGCCCCAGACCCACCCCCAGAACACCAGGGACAGGAAGACCACCATGGGGGAGAGACCAAGCTCCTTGCCCATGAGTTGTGGTTCCAGGAGGTTTCCGATGGAGACGTTGACGCCGGCATAGCCGCCGATCACAAGAAAGACCGTGCCTCCTCCCGGGGAGATGATGGCCAGCATGACCGCCGGAATGGCAGCGATGATGGAGCCAAGGGTGGGAATGAAGTTCAGCAGGAAGGCCATGAGCCCAAGCAGCAGGGGAAAGTCTACGTCCAGAGCCCAGACAAACATGCCGATGACCATGCCGGTGACCATGCTTGTGGCGGTTTTCACACCCAGGTAGGTCTGCATGTCCCCGGCAAAGCGGTGGAATCGCACCAGGTCGCTGTCCGGCCGGTGAAACGCTGCGCGGAACTTGGCGGGAAACCCTTCCGCCTCGAACAGGATGAACAAGGTGGTCAACACCACCAGCAACGTGTTGGAAACGACCGCCGCTACGCCTTTGGCTCCCTCGCTGATGAGCGCCAGAATGGGCTTGTCAAAACGAGCGACCAGCGCGTCGGGGCTGACCTCGATACCGCGGAGGTGAAGCCAGTCCGAGAGAGCTGCGGTGACCCCTTGAAAGCGGTCGCGGTACCCAGGAAGAACCTGGGTGAGCTCGTCGGCAGATCCCCCCACCACGAATCCAAGGCCGGTAAGGAGGGACATCAGGCCCCCCAACACCAGGAGGATTGCCAGGGCCCGGGGGACGCGGTGCTTCTGGAGGCGCTTCACCAGGGGCAGGCATACAATCGCCATGAACACGGCGATTAGAAGAGGCACCAGGACCTGGCCTGCGAGCTTGAGACCGGCCACGATCACCACGAGGCTGGCACAGTTCAGCAGGTACCTTGACCCGGTTTTTTGGGGGGTGGCGTCCGGCATGTCTTGTCTTTGATTCTCTCACAAGTGGCGCACTCGCCTCCCCTCGATAGGGGGAGATGAACCCCCGGAGGCCTTCATGCACCACGTCCTGCTTGTTTTCACGCTTTGTCTGATCGCTTGTGGTGGGTCCGCGGAGGAAGCGCCCGCCGCGGCGCCCGTGCCCCAGGAGCCCGCGCCAGCTGTTGCCGCAGCGGGGGCACCCGCCACAAACACGGCCGCCTTGGCCAAAGCAGACCTCAAAGACGGGGCGGAGGACAAGGTCATCTCCCAGTGCGGGATGTGTTCCCTTCACATGGAGGGGAATGCGGCCCATGCAGTTCAGGCGGGTGACTATACCCTCCACATGTGCTCCAAAGAGTGCAAAGCCGCATGGGAGAAGGATCCGGCTGCTTCCATGGCAATCCTGGAAAAAGCCGTCCAATAGAACCGGCACTCCGGGCGCTACGGAGAGATCAAGTCCGCAAAGAGACCCGCCACCCAGGTGTTTCCGGCTGGGTTGAGGTGCTCGTGATCCCCCAGCATCTTCTCGTAGACCTGCAGACCTTGTTGGCTGGCGTGGGTTGTCAGATCTGCGTGGGCGCTGGCGCTCTTGCATTTCAGCTCACCGCAAACGGAAGCCGCGATCTGTCCATACTCCGGCAGGGTTCGTTTTCGGGAGAGATCCAGCGCCTGGGCCCGCACGAGGGAAGCGAGGGCCTGATCGTTTTGTTGGGAAGCTCCCAGGGCCATTCCGAGGGCGTGGTGGGCGCTCGCGTGAGACGGGTCGATTGCCACCGCGTTCCGGGCGGAGGCGATGGCCCCCGCTGCGTCTTGCGCCCGCACCTTCTCCAGGGAGGAGACCACGGATCTTTCCACGGCCCGCATGCGGCTGTTGGAGAGGGTGGGGTCGTGGCCAGAGAAGAAGGGAGGATGGGTCAGGTGAGGAGGCGTGGGGATGACGTACACGTCCACCCCGGCGGCCGTCGCCTCCTGAACGATGTGGGAGAGGTTGGCGCGAAATCGTTCTTGGAGGGCAGAGAACGGTGCATCCGTGGGGTGGCCGTCGGTGATCAGGGGCCGGCCGGCGCTGGCCCATTGGGCCAGAATCACGTCTCCCAGAACCTTGTTCTCATAGTGTGTCCTCCTCTCTGGATCCCGGCCGCTGTCCACCGTGTGCCCGGTGCGCATGCGGGGGGCAAGCTGCTCGGCGAGAACTCTGTAGAGACGCATGTTTCGAAACGCCCCCCGAAACTCCTGGATGACAGGGATCTCAGATCCCCGCATGGCGTAGGCCAGTCCGATGCCTTCGTTGTTTCCCATGTAGAGAAGCAGGGCTTCCGGGGAAAACGCCAGGGCCTCCTGGGCGATCAGACGCACGGAGCCCGAGTCCTGGGCAATCATTCCGGCGTTCACCACTTCGCTGCGAATGCCCCGTGCCGCCAGCGCTTGTTCCAGCTGTCCGGAGATCGACTGGGAGATGTCGAGCGCCCCGGGGCCACCCGGTAGATTCTTCGCGACCCATGTGTGCTGGCCATGGGCGCTGGGTGCCTGGCCGAGCGCTGCGGAACCCCCCAGAAGCACAAAACGTCGCACGCCATCCGCAGGCACCTTGGTGAAGGCAATGTCCCGCATGCCGCCGTTTCCTGGATACCCCTCGCCGGGGGAGAGCCGGACCCCATCTGCGGTGCGAATCCAGGTCTCGCCCTCTCGAACCTCTTCTTGGAAGTGTCGTCCGAACTGGAATTCGAATTCTCCCTGGATCCTTCCATCCCGAACCACCGAAACGAGACGGGGGGGCTCCCAGACGGCAGCATCCTCCACCCCTGTGGCGCGAAGAATGAGCTCTGCCGTCAACAGGAGCCCCACGCCTAGGCCAAAGCTGCCGAGACGATAGGCCCATCGGCGGCGGGCGGTGCGGGGGATCTGGGGCTGGGGTCTTGGGGAAGACATGGCAGAATCGTGAGACTCTACCTCGTCTCGAGGGAGGAACATGCCACCGAGGACCCACCGCGCCCGTCGGCGAGCGGCCCGCGGTCGAAGTACAGCGCGAAAGGCGCTCATGGGGGTCGTGCCCCTGGTGGTGCTCCTGGGGGTTGTGGAGGCGGTGGTGAGAGCTGGCATGGCGAGCCCGGAGATCCCGAGACTCCAGGACATGCACCAGGGCACCACGATGGCGTCCCACCCCACCCGAATGTGGACTCTGCGGGAGGAAATGACCGAGCAATTCGGGGCCGCCACGACGGTGGGGGAGAATGGCCTTCGGGCGGTGGTGACCACGGGGGCGCCCCTGCGCATTCTGACCCTGGGAGATTCCAGTATTTTCGGCCACGGGCTGGAGGACCCGGACACGCTCCACGTGCTGCTTCAGCAGGCCCTGGAGGAGCGCGGAGTCGCCACTGATGTTCACTGCGGGGCGATTCCCGGCTACTCCACGGAACAAACAGTGCTTCTTCTGGAGGAGATTGGGTGGGGGCTCGCGCCGGATTTGTTGGTGGTGGGAACCCTGTGGAGCGACAACAAGGTGGACCGCTTCGTGGATCGGGAGTGGATGGCGCTGCTCAACGGTCCCGCCGCCCCAATGGACCGCTTTCTTTCGGACCGCAGCCAGGCTTGGAGGCACTTGCGCCTGGCCATTTCGCCGCCTCCAGGGGCCAGCCGCGGGGCCACCTTTTCTCCCGTGGGCTGGATTCAAACCCCAGCCCCGGAAGCGGGATTCCGACGCGTCTCCACCACGGACTATGCCCGCAACCTGGACAAGATCCTCGTGCAGGCCGCTCGCCGAGGCGTGGGGGTGATCATGCTTCAACCCGTCAATCCACCACGGCTCAAGCGGCAAGTCGATCGCAAGCCGTGGCGTGCCTATTTTGAGATCCAGCGAGGAATTGCCGAGCGACGGGGGGTGCCCGTGGTCGACGCAAGAGATGCATTGTTGGAGGCGGGCCTCACCGTCGAAGAAGCCTTTCTGGACGATCTTCACCCCACGGGCGCTGCCAATGGCGCAGTGGCCAAAGAGCTCGCCAAGGCGCTGGTGGACGCTGGCTGGCCCGGGAAGGATCTGCAGCCAGATTTGGAGCCGCCGCCCTATGAACGCGCCTTGAGCGACCCTTGGCTTGAGGGCACCGGTGGGCCCGCCTGGAAGCGATAGGCGGGGTATAGGAGCCCGGGAGGGTGGAAGTGGAACTTCTCGCGCCGGCAGCCATTTTCTTGTTGGCCGGATCCATCCAGGGGCTGCTGGGATTCGGGGCGGGGCTGGTGGGCGTCAGCTTGCTGGCGTTGCTCTGGGACTTGCAGCTGGCGGTCTCCGTGGGGGCGGTCTTTTCCCTGCCCATGGTCTGCTACGTGGCCTGGCAGACCCGTGCCGACCTTTCGGTGTCGGAGGTGGTGCCCTTGGGCCTGGGGTGTCTGCTTGGCATTCCCCTGGGAGTGTCCATGTTGGTCCATGTGAATCCAGTCTTCGTAAAGGGCGTGCTCGGTTTTGTACTGGTTGGGCACGGTGCCTGGAGTCTCTGGGGGCCTGAAGGGGCCAGGCGGCCACCGGTGCATTGGGCCTGGGGCTTTCCCGCAGGCTTTGCGGCTGGCATTTTGTCCGGCGCATTCAACGCCTCGGGACCCCCTGCCGTGATCTATGGAACGGAGCGGCGGTGGGTTCGGGATGCTTTCCGAGGCAACATCTCCTTGTTTTTCCTCGTAACCAGCGTTGTGACGTTGTTTCACTATGTGCGCCAGGACATTGTCACTGCGGACACCTTGCGCTTGAATGCGCAGCTCCTTGTGCCCCTTTTGGCGGGGGTGGCCTTTGGGGACCGCCAGTCCCGCCGGGTGGAGCCGGGTCGCTTTCGGACCCTTGTGCTCTTCGGCCTCTTTGGGACCGGTTGTTTCTACCTTTGGCTGACGGCGCGAGCGTTTTTCTGATGGGTCAGGCCCGGCGAAGGGTCTCCGTGTCGTCGTCGGGACGGAAGTCGTCCATGCGAACGGGAAGCCCTTGTGCCCGGGCCTCGTCCAAGAACGAAGGAAGCACCCCGGTGGGTTCCAGGTCTCCCTGGAGACGACCCGCTGCGTTCTTTCCTCGAAGCTGCTGGCGAAGGAGCGTTGTCACCCGGTAGCCCCCGCCCTCATCCAGTTGGGAGTGGACTTCGGCGATCTCGCAGATCCGCCTGGAGCCGTCTGCGAGCCGGCTGATCTGCACCACAAGCTGCACTGCGTTGCAGATCTCCATGCGGATCGCTCGAAGAGGTAGCTCCTCCCCAGCGAAGAGGCACAGGGTCTCCAGCTTGGTCAGGGCCTGGTGGCAGGAGTTGGCGTGGAGGCTGGCCATGGTGCCCCCGTGCCCGGAATTCAGTGCACTCAAGAGATCCAGGGCTTCAGGGCCGCGCACCTCTCCCACCAAGATGCGGTCCGGGCGCATGCGGAGGGCCGACACCAACAAGTCTCGGGTAGTCACTTCCCCCTGGCCATGCTTGTCCGCGGCGCGGATCACCAGCTGCACCACGTGGGGCTGCTGAAGCTTCAGCTCTCGCACATCTTCCAGCACCACCACTCGCTCGGCCGGATCGATGAAGCCCGACAGCGCGTTGAGCAGGGTGGTTTTGCCGGAGCCCGTGCCGCCGCTCACCAGAATGTTCAGGCGAAGCTGGATCGCCATCTCCAACAGGCGGGCGGCCCGCGCGTTGAGGGCACCCCTTACGATGAGCTGCGCCACGTCCAGGGTGATCTCGGAGAACTTTCGAATTGCCACGTGGATGGCGGGCACCAAAGGCGGAATGACGATGTGCACCCGGGAGCCGTCGGGCATGCTTCCGTCGATCCTGGGGCGGGTGTCGTCCAGGATCTTGCCCGTGAATTGGGCCACGTTGATGCAGGCCGCCATCAGCTCGGTGTCGGAGCGGAAGCGGTGTTCTGGGCAAGGCTCCAGGCGTCCCTCGCGCTCGACATAGATCTCATCCGGCCCATTGATCAACACTTCGGTGACCGTGGGGTCATCGAGCAGGTCCGCCACGGGCTTGAGGTGGTAGGCCAGGAAGTTTGCGTAGAGGTCGGTCACCCCCCGAGCCTACGGGATCGGGGCCGGGGCTATCAACCTGACCATGACTACCAGGTAGCGTACGGCCCGCCGTTGGGGGGTGGGGAGCGAAAGGTGGGGTGGTGTGTGGTGGGGGTGAGGAGGACGGCGGAGCGGTGAGCGGCCAGTCCAGCGCGTGTGGCCGGGTGCGATAGCCCCACACGGTCTGGATGACATCTACCCGGACCGCAGAGCCCGGACAGTTCATGTCCACCAGTGGTGTGTTTTACGAAACACAGCGTGTTAAGTTCCTTATGAAGGAACTGCGGGAGGCCGGATGCACGCCGCGCATCACCCATTGGCCGAGGCTCGGGATCTCGACAGACGGATCCTGGAGACCCACGCCCAGCTGTCTCGGGCTGAGCGGGACCTCGCCTTGCTCCTGGCCGAGCTGGCGGACAAGAGGCACTTCTTCGACCTGGGCTACGCCAACGTGCGCCAGTACGCCGAAGTGAAGCTCTCGCTCGAGCCCCGCAAGACCCGTGGGCTCGTCCGCATTGGCCGGGCCTTACCGGACCTGCCCGTGCTGGACCAGGCCTTCGCCTCGGGTGCCTTGTGCTGGACCAAAGCTCGCGAGCTGCTGGCCGTGGTCACCCCCGAAGTCGAGGCGGAGCGGGTCGAGCTGGCCTGCCAGTCCACCAGCCGCGAGCTGGAGCGCGCGGTGGCCGCACACCGTCCGGGTGAGCCTCCCAGCGGTGATGCGGTCAAGGAGGCCGGCCCTGTGCGGTTGAGCTTCGACATGGAGCCGGTGGAGGCCGAGCAGGTCCGGGCCCTGCTCGCAGCCGTTCGGGCTGCCGCGGGCGTGTCGCGAGACGAGGTCGGAGACGGCGCCCTGCTGGCCCAGGTGGCTACCCGAGTGCTGGACGAGCTGGACAGCACCGAGGCCCCCACTGGCGAGCGCTTCCGTGTGGTGATCGACCACTGCCCGAGCTGCGGGCGGACCACAGCGCCTGAGGCCGAGGTCTCAGAGACCCACGTGGGTCAGGCGTGCTGTGATACAGAGATCCTGGAGATGCGCGAGGGGCCCTCGAGAGGCCACGTCTCCCGCACCATCCCGCCAGCCACTCGCCGGGCCGTACTCCAGCGTGATCACCACCGCTGCCAGGTGCCAGGCTGCAGCAACCGTCTGTGGCTGGACATCCACCACCTCGAGTACTTCCGCGATGGGGGGGATCACTCGGAGCAGAACCTGCTCACCGTCTGTTGTACCCATCACCAGTTGGTTCACGATGGATCGCTTGGTCTCGAGCGTGACGCGGAAGGGTTGGTGTTCCGGTTCGGAGATGGCGGGGTTGTGAAGGTGACCCACGTGGGAAAGGCCGGCCGAGGTCGATCTGGGGTGAGTGCGCCGGCGGATCTGGCGATGTCAGTGGATGGAGCGGCTGCCAGATCCGCGGGGTGGTCCACAACGGCCAGGAGCCGAGGCACGTTTCAACGCCGATAACCCCCTGGTCAGAAGGCTGGTCATGTCACGGTCCGAATCCACCTGGTTGTGGCAAAGTGAACCTGCCAGATCGCTTTGCACGCGAAGTACTGGGTGTACAGGGGGCCCGCCTGCCAAGGCGGTTCAGGCTCGGGGGTCGTGCAGCTCCCTGTACGCCATCTTTCACCTCGGGCTGAATGCCCAGGGTGGCCACTGATCCGAGGAACCGTCGCGCGCGCCATTTTGGGTGCTCCCTAGTTCGTGGCGCGGAGGTGGTCCCTAGTTCGTTGCGCGGGTGATGTTCCAGGGGGAGCATGCATCTGGCGCGCTACACTGCCCCTCTCCTGATGGACGAGTTCCGAAGCGGGTGGCATCAGCCCCCGAAAGTCCGATACTTGTTCCTAGGACGCGGCCTCACAGTGCCGACTCAGCGATCCATCCTTCAACCTCGCCCGGACCGCCATGACCCTTGCACTCAACAAGCCCCGCCTCGACAACCTCACGAACGAGATCTGGAAGTCCGCCGAGCGTCCCTGAAGCTACCCCGTTTCCGTGGACAGTTTAGTTACTCGTCGCAGTCGAGGGCAC
>CAZRYF010000040.1:0-44451 GCA_964604165.1 uncultured Enterobacterales bacterium | reverse complement strand
ACGATGCTTACAAGTGACCTCCTCCGCGCCCGGGTGCAGCAGAAGGAAATCCGACCCTCCCTGGTGCGGGTGGGGGATCCCAAGCTGCAGGAGCGGGCGGAACAGGTGCTGGGGCTTTTTCGAGCAGGGGCCGGAGCGATCACCCGGGAGGGTCTGAAGCAGGCCATGGACGAGGTGGTCGGGGATGGGGTGGATCACAAGCTGGTGCGGGGGCTGGCCAAGGTGGTGGTGGATGCCTCTCGTTTTACCGAGGAGCCCAAGGTTCCCGCGCCAGAGCTACGAGCGAGGCTTTTTGAGGCTGCCGCAGGGGGCACCTCCCGGGCGCGGGCGAGCCAGGTCTATCGGGAGGTGGGGGAGGAACTCGGGCTCACGCCGGAAGAGTTGATGCGGCTTCTGTACTCGGATCGCAAGCAGGAACAAGTGCTCCTGGAGGTGGGCGCTCCAGACGTGGACTGGCTCCTGATGCGCTACAACGTGGCCCTGGTGCAGGCGCTGCTCTTACGCTGCACCGGCCTGGAGGTTCGCCTGGCGGGGCCGGCCCCCGCTCGGGCAAGGCAGCTTTTTCGCCTGCTCAAGTTCCATGGGCTCATGCACCGGGTGGTAAAGGGGGAGGGGGGCTTCTCGCTCCATGTGGATGGGCCCGCCTCGCTGCTGCGCCTCAACAGTCGATACGGTATTGCGTTGGCGAACTGGTTTCCGGCCCTGCTTCTCCAGGAGTGTCCCTGGGAGCTGGAAGGCACGATTCTCTGGAGCAAGCGAAACCTGAAGAAGCGCCTCTTTCTCACCTGGGAGGAAGGCCTGGTCTCCCACACCCGGGACACCGGGGCCTACACCACCCGAACCGAGGCCTGGTTCCAGGAGCGTTTTCTGGCGCTGGACTCTTCCTGGACGCTCGAAGAAGGGGCTGCACCCCTGGACATCGGGGAGAACCAGGTGGTGGTGCCCGACTTCACCTTTCGCCAGAACGGGCGCGTGGCCCACCTGGAAATCGTCGGGTTCTGGCGGAGATCCTGGCTGAAGAACCGCATGCGCCTGTTGACGAGAGGCGGGCCGGAGAACCTCGTGTTGGCCGTGTCCACCAAGATGTCGGGCACCAAGGAGGCCCTCTCGAAGTTCCCCGGGCGGGTGGTCTACTTCAAGGAGGTGGTGCCCGCCAAGGATGTGCTCGCCTGCGTGGAGGCTTGCGCTTCCTCGCCTTGATCGCCGGGGGTCTCCTGGAACCCGAGGGCCTCCAGGCGCTCCTTGAGGCGCGGCAGGTGGTCCCGGTTCACCAGGGACTGGTTGCCCTCGAGCATTCGGCCCAACAGGGGGCCTGCGATCGGATCTCGCTGCAAGACCTCCGCAGCCTCGGCTGGCAGGTGCACCACCAGGGCCTCCTCCGCGTGGAACCCGTCCCTCCCTGCCCGGGCCCAGATGGCGGCCTCCAGTTGAGGGGGCACCGTGGCATTCTCCGAGTGGGTTCGCAGGGAAGCCAATAGAGGCTCCGGATCGTCCACGGGACCCGGACGTAAACGAAAGCGCCAAGCTCCATCCTGGACACCGCTGGACGTGGCGATGCGCTCCAGCCGGGAACGCACTCGAAGGGAGTCCACCCCAAGAGGCACAAGGATCTCATCGCCCTCCATCTCGAAGCGTCCGCTGGGGGGACCCATGTAGTCCATGGTGCGGTCCGCCTCGGTGGAGTCCGCTCGCACCAGCACGCCGTCTTCCTCCCATACATCCACGCCGGTCCAGAGGGAGACCCGGGCGGCACTTCGACCCCATTCGACCAGGCAGGAGACCACCGAATCCGGCAAGGGAAAACGGGCGTACTCGGACAGGAAGTCCTGGGCGTCGTTGTGGCCCGCTGCGATGTCGGCTGCGATGCCTTCTCGGCAAAGGCGGTGTCGATGGGCCCGATCTCCGTCCACGTACGGGGCCAGCCGGCAGAGGCGCCCGTACAAGGAAAGTGGTAGCTCCCCAGGCGCAACCAGGACGTCCAGGTCGGGTGTGACCAGAAAGCCGGGCGAACCCGGGTGTTCACTCTTGGGAAGACGCAGGTGGGTGGGCCCCTCCGGACCCTGCCTTGCCTCCAGGTGTCCCAGGCGCACGAGCACGTCTGCGGCGCGGCGAAGGGCGGGGGCCTCAAGGGTGGCCCAACCCTCCTCGTCATAGGAATGGGCTGGGTGCTCCACGTAGGTGCAGGTCGAGTCGGCACCTTCTGTGTCGCTTCGGTTCGCGTTCGGGGAATGGAGAATCCAACGGCCGTGATCTCGCAGGACCTCAAGCAAGTGTGCCAGCTCCAACCAATCGCCATCCACCGCCCGGAGCAGCACCCCGGCCGCCGATCGATCTTCTGGGGCAAGCAGCTCCTCGGGGTTGGGAATGCGGCGAAGCGGGGACTCGGGAAACCCGAGCAGCTTGTCGCCGACTGGGCGAGCCAATCCGCCGCTCTTTGCCAGCTGCAGTGCGAGACTCCACCGATGGGAGTCGTCCCCCAGGGAGCAAAACAAGCGCTGTTCCACATCGGCCCTCAGGTTGCCACCCTTTGTCAGGCCTGGCTGGTTGCGATCCAGCAAGGCGGCCATCACGATGGCGTCCCGGCGGGCATCCGCCGGGGGAAGGCTGGCCGGAGTTTCCGATTCCGTTCGCGGAAGGTGGGTGCTGAAGGGAACCCGGTCGGACAGGTGCGGGCTCGTGCGACAGGAGGCTGCATAGTGGCGGGGATCCACTGTGACGCCCCTGGAAGGACGCACCTGGGGCACGAGCAGGGCCGTCGCCCAGAGGGCCAATCCAGCGGACTCGATTTGGGGCCGAAAACGCTGGGCCACGGGGGTGCCCGCATTCTGTGCAAGGAGGAGCGTGTCCAGAAGATCTCTGGCCTCTTCAGGCAGAGCTTCTGCGCGGGACAGGCAAGAGGCGGGATCGGTGATCTCGGCGTCCGACAGCTTCATGCTGGATCGGAAGTCTGGGTCGTATTGTTGGATGATCTGTAGCAAGCCTAGAATCCGCTCTTGAAGGCTTCGAAGTCCCCGCGGGCGAAACAGTCGATTTCACCGTCCCCCAGGGAGTCCAGGCCGATGAATCCAAAACCTTCGATCACGGTCCGTTCCCGGTAGGCGTCGAAGTACACCATGCCGCCCAGGCTGGTCCACATGGTCCCGTGGGTCTCGTCCGTGTGGGTGCCGGAGATCACGATGCCGCCGTGGCTTGCTTGCAAGCCATAGAAGCGCTCGTCATCCTCGTCGAAGACTGCATAGAGATTGTCCGGAACCCGGCCCTTGATCTCCATGGCGCCGTTGAGCCAATCCTCGGACTGGTTGTCGAAGTCCGACAGGCCACAATTCTCGGTGAAATTGTTGGTTCCAAAAGTGGCGGTCCATCGACCCAGCACGCCGGGGAGGTTTCCCGTGTCCGTGCCGTTTCCATCGAGATCTCCGCACATGGCCGTGTCCGAACTGCTGTCATCGCCGCCGCTGCAACCAGTGGCCAGAACCAAAAGGAGGAGCTTCATGGGTTCTCCGGGGGAAGTATTTCGATGACCACGCGGCGGTTGGTGGACCGCCCGGCGGAGGTGCTGTTGTCTGCAATGGGCTCGAAGGCTCCTCTTCCCGCGACGGTAAACCGATGGGGCGACACGCCGTACTCCGTCATCAAGCTGCGAGCGACCGCCGCCGCACGGGCTGTGGAGAGTTCCCAGTTGGAGGGGTAGGTCCGCGTGAGGCGGCCGGTCAGCGCGGTGTCGTCCGTGTGGCCGGTGACCCGGAGCGGGTGGTCCGGATGGCTGCGAAGTCCCGTGGCGAGAAGATCCAGCAACATGTCGGCCTCGGTGCGCACACGCACGGAGCCACTGGCGAAGAGCTTTTCGCCTGGAATGGTCACCAGGGTTGTGGCCCCACGGCGTTCCACCCGGACGTCTCCCTGGAAGAAGACCTGGGTGAGCTCGCTGAAGATCGCGGGAGGTGGTGCGGCGGGGTCGTCACAGGACGTGGCTTGCTTTTCGAGCATCCGGTTGCGCTTTTTGAGGGCCAAGACCTCCCGGTCCAGTTGGTGTACCAGGTCCTCGGTCGCCGGGGGGACTCCCAGCGTGGCACAAGAGGACAAGGACAGCAGGAGAGAGGCAGATCGCAGCAGCATTGCGTCAGCGGAGCGGGGCGCGCTCAAGGGGAAGGGCCTGGCTCTCGAGGGTCCAGTCGCCTGGTCCGAAGCTCTTGGCATTCTGACGGGCCCGGCCGGATGCGCGAATGCGCAGGTACCGTTCTGCCCAACTCCGTACTGCCTCAGAGAACCGCGGGTGCCAGGCGCCCTCCCGCCGCTCCAGGGCGAGACCCATCCACTGGAGATAGGCCGGGTGGTGCTCGATGGGCTCTCCTTCGTGGACGTCTGTTCCAAAAACGGGCACCCCCGTGTCGTTCAGGAGGATGGCGCCCCCATCCGGAGGGTGTCCCAGGGCATCCGCCCAGTCCAGCAGCTCCTGGAGAGAGTCAGGGGCGCCTCGTTGTCCGGCGATCTTGAGAAAAGCCCGCCCTGTTGCCTCAGCATCGTTGGAGGCCCGGTGGGCTCCCTCCAGCCGCACGCCGAGCCTCTCGGCGACGGCAGAGAGCTTGTGGCTCCGGGACTCGGAAAAGAACCTCACGGAGAGGTCGTAGGTATCGATCTCGGCCACAGGGGCCGGCCACTCCAGGCCAACCCGGCGGAACTCCATGGACAGAAAGCCACGGTCGAAGGGCAGGTTGTGGGCGATGATGATTCGGTTGTGCAGCAGGTTCCAGACATCCTGGGCCCGGTCCGCGAACTCCGGCGCGGACGCCACGTCCTCGTCCGTGATGCCGGTGAGTTTCACCACCTCCCGGGGAATGGGAATCCCAGGTTGGAACATCATCTCGTTGCGGGTCACGTTCTCGATGTCCCCAGACGCGTCCAGGGTGATCTCCACCGCCGCAAACTCGATGACGCGGTCTCCCGCATGTGCGTTCAGGCCGGTGGTCTCCGTGTCAAAGGCGATGATGGGCAGCGTCTTCCATTGCATGCCCGTGCCTTAACCGGTCACTGTGGTGGAAAGGAGTCGCGAAACCGTCAGCCTTGCTGGCGAAACTTCGGTGCCCCCAGGAGCTGGACAGCGGCTGCCCGGGCCTGTTCTCTGGCTTCTCCCCGGTGTTCCATCCACTCCACATGTGCATTCGGACCCACCCGGTTGGAGATGCCGAAGATTCCGACAAAGGGCACGCCGGCCTGGGCGCAGGCATGGGCGGCCCCATAGGCTTCCATCTGTTCGAGCTGCCAGCCGTCCGACAGGCGAGAAGCGAGGACTTCATCTGTGGTGACTGCTCCGACGCTCAACACATCCACCGCGGGAAGATCCAAGCGATCCAGGAGTCGGGTGTCGCATGCGCAGGGCACCGGCGGACGAGGCACATAGCCCAGGCCCATGACCGCCACGCCAAGACTCAGTCCCACGCGTCTTGCTGCGGCGGCCGTGCCCACCTCTGGGCCGTCCTGGTAGCTGCCTGCCGTGCCCAGCATCACCACTGCACTGGGTCGGGACTCGGCCAACAACGTCGCCATTCGCGCCGCGGCCACTGTGTGGCCTACGCCGAGAGGCTCACCCGGAAAGTCTCCCAACTCCTCGGAGACAGCGGCAACCAAAAGAATCAAATCAACACCTTGTGCAAATGCAACCCCGGCGTCGAGGGCATTCTAGACCAGAATGGAGCGCAAGGCAAAGGTGGGCTCCCACCGAAGGGCGACTCCGCTCGGGATGGGAACGGCGGTAGCATCGCTCCATGGAAGTTGGTGCCTTGTCTCTTTTGCCGGCGGTGGTGGCCATTGGCTGCTGCTTGGCGACCCGCAAGGTCATCACCTCCCTTTTGGTGGCCACCTGGTTGGCGGGAGCCTTGCTCGTTCTCGGTCAGGTGCCAGCTTGGCAGGTGCCTTTTGCCGGGGCAGCCCGCGTGGCAAGCAGCATGTGGGAGGCGGGCACGGACAGTTTTCACGTCCAGATTCTGATGTTCACGATCTTTGTGGCTGCCATGGTGGGGGTCATGTCCGCCAGCGGCTCCACCCGCGCCATGGTGGGACTGCTGGAGCGCCGTGCCCGGTCCAGGCCCGGAGGCATGATCGCCACCTGGATTGCGGGGCTTCTGGTGTTCTTTGACGACTACGCAAACTGCCTTGTGGTGGGAAGCGCCATGCGACCCCTGGCGGATCGACACCGAATCTCCCGGGAGAAGCTGGCCTACATTGTGGACAGCACGGCGGCTCCCATTGCCTCTCTGGCGCCGATCTCCACCTGGATTGGGTACGAGGTGCTGCTCCTGACCCAGGGTCTGCAGTCGGCGGGAATCGAGAAGGACGGCTACTTGTTCTTCGTGGAGGGTCTCGGTTACCGGTTCTACAGCCTGTTCACCATTGTCTTCGTGGGTGCAATCGCGATCACCGGTCGGGACTTTGGACCCATGGCGGAGGCTGAAAAGCGGGCCGGGTCCCGGGGACCGACCAAGGTGGCGGCTGAAGACATCCCTGCTGGCAGGGTCGCGACCGGCGCGGTGCTCCCCATCGCGACCCTGCTTGGCCTGGCGCTGTGGTTGATGTGGGACGCCGGGAGGGAGGGGCTGCCCGCGGGGGCCCCGCTGTTTGAGATTCTCGGCAACGCTGACAGCGCGGCCGCTATGTTCCAGGCCTCGGCAGCGGCCTTGGTTCTCTCCATTGTGCTGGGCCGCTTGTTGGGAGGACTGAGGGGATCTGTGGCGGCCCGGGCAGCCATGGGAAGTGTGCGCCACCTCGGGGTGGCGCTGGTTGTGCTCTTCTGTGCCTGGACCCTGGGGGGCGCCATTGATGACCTGGGGGCGGCCGGGTACCTCAAAGGGCTCCTGGCCTCTGCGCTGCCCGCCTGGTCTTTGCCGACGATCGTGTTTCTTCTCTCTGCCGTGACTGCCTTCGCCACCGGCTCCTCGTTCACAACCATGGCCATTCTCATTCCCATGGCCGTGCCCCTTGGGTTTGCGATCTCTCCGGACTCCGTGATTCACCTGGCGACAGCGGGGGCTGTTCTCACAGGGGCGTGCTGGGGGGACCACTGCTCTCCCATTTCGGACACCACCGTGTTGTCCAGCATCGGCGCGGACTGCGATCTGGTGGACCACGTCAAGACGCAGATGCCCTATGCTTTGGTGTGCGGCGCTATCTCAATTTTCGCTGGCAGTCTGCCTGTGGGGCTTGGCGTGCCTTTGTGGATCTGCCTTTTGGTGGGGACGCTTGGCTGTATTGGAGCGGTCAGGTTCTTGGGGCGCTCAGTGCCTTGAACGCCCCTATCTTCGAGGCCCGCCGGGTTTGCCCTGAAGCCAGCTCTCCAGGAAGAGCCCCATGTTCGGGGAGGAGGAAAAGGCGGTCATGAACTCCTCGATGGGAATCGCTGGCAGGGTCTCCGAGTGGTAGACCCGCAGGCCTGCAACGGCCGCATCGATGTTGAGCATGATCTGCTCATCCGGTGCGTCGATGATGGAGACGATGTCGTAGCGGCCCATGGTGGCCCACGCGCCGGCCAGCTTTCCGCCTTCCTTTTCAATGGCCTGGCGAATCTCACCCAGCAAAGTGAGCTGCCCTCCCCGCACTTTCTTGATGCCTTCATCTGTGAGACGGGCAAGTCGAATCCACTGTGGCATTGAGATCCTCTGGGTGCCTTGAGACGCCCAAACATAGCACCCAATTCAAAGATTCGGGGGTCTAACCAAAAAACGTCAGTGGGCTCCTCTGAGGCGTTAGCCAAGACCCGTGCTCTTCCACTCTCTGGACTACTTGTTCTTCCTGCCCCTGGTCCTGGGCGCGTACTGGTTGTTGCCGCGGAGGTATCGGGGCGCCGTGTTGGCGGGAGCATCGCTGTTGTTCTACGCCAGTTGGAGTCCGGCCTGGCTGCTGCTTCTTCTCGGGGTGGTGGCCATGACCTGGCTAGGGGGCATCTGGATGGAGCGGATCTCGGGCACGGAGAAGCCTGGTCTTCGCACGGCGGTGTTGTTCCTGTTCTTGCCCCTGGGAATCTTCAAGTACTGGAACTGGGTAATGGAGAACCTGGAGGCCGTCTTTGGGGTTCCGCTGCCCCATACCTCCCTGGGGCTGCCGGTGGGCATCTCCTTCTTTACCTTTCAGGCTGTGGCCTACCTGGTGGACGTTCGACGGGGGGAGCGCGCTGAGCGGGACCCGGTTCGCTTCACCTCCTTTCTGGCGTTCTTTCCCCAGCTTGTGGCCGGCCCGATTGTCCGAGTCTCGCAGCTCATGCCCCAGCTGGTGAGTCCGTCCACCCTGGCGCGGGGAGACGTAGGCCAGGGATTGTTCCGAATTGGGGTCGGCATGGTGAAAAAGGTGGTCTTTGCGGACAGCCTGCGCCTGGGGGTGGTGGGGCCGGTGTTCCAGGAACCGTCGGCCTTCACGTCCCCCGAGGTGATGGTGGCTTTGTATGCCTACAGTCTTCAGATCTACTTTGACTTCTCCGGGTACACGGACATTGCCCTGGGGAGCGCCCGCCTCTTTGGCATTCATCTGCCCGAGAACTTTCGCCGACCCTATGGGGCCACCTCGGTCACCGAGTTCTGGCGGCGCTGGCACATCACGCTGTCCAGCTGGGTGCGGGACTATGTCTATTTTGGGCTGGGCGGTGCCCGGGTGGACCGTCCTTGGAAGGTGTACCGGAACCTCATGGTCACCCTGCTCGTCATTGGCATCTGGCATGGCGCGTCGTGGAATTTTGTGGTGTACGGGCTCTTGCACGGGGGGGCCGTTTGCGTGAACCGCTGGAGGCGAAAGAGGTCCGGGCGCTTGCCAGGGGTGGATCTTGAGGGGTGGTCCTGGGTGTGGCGGGTCGCGATGACCTTTCACTTCATCGTGCTGGCGCGCATCCTCTTTCGTGCGCCGGACTTCTCCTCGGCCGGGGCGGTCTGGTCGGCGCTGTGGGGAGGGGGGTGGGTCTGGCCGCGCTTCTCGGCGCTGTGCTGGCTCTTGCTCATTTTTGGTTACTGCACCCAAATGATGCCGCCCGCCATGGAGCGTCGCCTGCGCACGGCCTTCGTCAAGGGTGGCCCGGGGATGTGGGCTTTGGGTCTCGGCGCGGTGGCAGCGGCGTGTTTGGGGGTTGGAACCGGTGAAGTGGTGGCCTTCGTCTATTATCAGTTCTGACCCACCCCTCCCGCCTTGACCTCCTCCCATCACCAGCGAGAGCTCCGCGACCTGGCGGTGTTCCTTCTCTTCTTTGCAGCCCTGGCGGCCGAGGCCCTGGTCGTGCCCGAGGCGAGTCGGTGGGCTCCTTGGGTGCAAGGGGAGCCTGTGCCCCTGTTGGGGCTGGTGGATGAGGTCTCCCAGCCAGACGCACCCTCGGCAGAGGCCATCCCCTGGGAGGACACCGGAGAGGAGGAGCGCCTGCCTGAGCGACCTCCGGCGGTTCCCACCCTTCTCGAGTTGGAGGGAGGGGAGCTGGACTCGTTCTTTCAGGCGCTGTTGGAGGTGGAGAGCGGTGCACCCGAGCGGATCGTCCGCGTGCTTCACTGGGGTGACTCCACCATCGCAGCCGATGGGATCACGGGCACCGTTCGCGCGAGAATGCAGGATCGGTTTGGGGATGGCGGGCCGGGCTTTCTTCCGATCAAGGTGGACCCTCGCTGGGTGGTGCGGCCGGGAATCGCCCGCTGGCCCAAGGGGGACTGGGAGGCCTGGAACATCACGGAAGGGGGAGCGCCGACGGGTCGCTATGGCCTGGCGGGCATGGTGGCCCGGGTGGACGGGCGAGCACGGGTCACTCTGGGAGGCCTGGAGGTGGAGGGGCGTCGCGGACTGACCCACCGCTTTGATGTGCACTACCTGAAGCACCCGGGAGGCGGCACCCTCTCCCTGACTGCAGACAAGGGGCGGGAGCTGCTTGTGGCGACCAACAGCCGGCGGACGACAGACGGGTACGTCGCCGTGGAACCCCCCGGGGGCGCGGCGTACATGAGGTTGCGGACGGTGACCGATGGTCCCGTGGTGGTCTTTGGGGTCACCCTGGAGACGCAGGGGCCGGGCATCACCTGGGAGACCCTGGCGGTGGCTGGCTCTTCGGTGGCGTCCCTTCGGCGACAGCCGGTGATTCACCTGGCGGAGCAGGTAGAGCGCCGGGACCCGGACCTTGTCGTGTACCAGACTGGCGGAAACGAGATGCTCTTTGAGAGCTTCCTGGTGGGAGACGGGGAGGCGTTCCTCTGGGAGTATCTGGATGTGCTGGAGCGTCTGCGTGCCGGCGCTCCCGAGGCGGCGTGTCTTTTGGTGGGGCCGGTGGACCAGGCGACACGGGTGCGTGGCAAGGTGGTGAGCAAGCCGATGATGGGCCGCATGGTGGAGCTGCAGCGCCGAGCGGCCGCCCAGGCTGGGTGCGGGTTCTGGGACGCTTTTCACGCCATGGGTGGGGAGGGAAGCTATGCCCGGTGGATGGCGATGGAACCGCCTCTGACCTGGTCGGACCTGATGCACTTGTCCGCGGAGGGGCGGGAGCTGGTGGGCCACACACTGGCCGATGCCCTGCTGGATGCCTACAGCCAGTGGAGGCTGGCCCAGGCCACCCTCGACAGCGACGTTCTATCCCGCTGAATCCAAGGCCCACAGGAACCGTTCGGCCACTTCTTCGTAGCCGGCGGGAGTGAAGTGGATCCAATCGTCTGCGACCCACGCTGGATCTTGCTGTCTCCAGGAGGCCTGGGAACCGGGCCCTCCCGTGGCTTGTTGCCAGCTCCAGCTTGCGCAGCCCGCCTTCATGGCTTCCTCGGCCTGAATGGTGGCGATCTGTTTCGTGCGCTCCCAGGTGGCGACGCGCCCGTCTCTCATGGGCAGGGATCTATCTGAGGGGCCCACGAGAATGCACCTGGCGTGGGGGAGGGCCTGGTGGAGGTCTTCCAGCCCGGACTGGAGGTCTTGCTTGTAGTCGGCCAACTTGTAGGTGGGATCCATGGCCTCGTTGGTGCCGTAGGCCAGCACCACGAGATCGGGGTTCAGGGCCTGCAGTCCCTCTGTGAACACCGGGTTGTCCCGCCTCTTCCAGTTGCGAATCGTGCTGCCCCGCACGCCCATGGCATCCACAATCACCCCGCTTGCAGCGGCTTCGGCGGAGAGCCCGAGCAGGGTGACAGGACCGTTTCCTGCGGGCCGAACGGTCAACCGATGGGCTCCAGGGGGAACCTGGATTTCCAGGGCGATCAGGGAATCCTGAGCGCGCCGGGTGTCCTGCAGCAAGGGCTCTGCCCCATCGACCTCCACGGCCAGGTCGCCGGCGCCGGGTTCTCCCTGCAAGAAGAGGGTCCAGCGAGAAACGGTCGCTCCGTGGAGGTGTGTGGCGGAGGTTCCCACCCAGCCAAACCGGTCCGGATCACTGCTGGTAACCACCAACCCCGCGATGCCGGGGAAGTGGGGCTTTCCGCCCTTGCCGGCCCAGTCTCCCGACCAACCGGGGGAGTAGCAGAGGTCTACATCCTGAGCCCGATAGGCCCGGTAGGGGGCCGCTGGGAGGACAAAACCATGGCCCCCATCGCCCCACCGGGTCTGGAGGGAGCGACGAAGAGCGCCGGTAAAGAAGTCCGCTTCCGTGTGGGAGGCGCCCAGGACGGTGATCCGCAAAGGGGCGCCTCGCTCGGCGTCTCTGAGGATCTGTCCAATTTGCAGCAGTGTGCTCGCCTTGCCTTGCAACGGGGTCCGGTCTCCAGCGGTGGTCGCTGGGGGGGGCACGATTCGCCATCCATCCAGGTTCTCTGGGGATGAAATCGTGGATTTCCGCCTGGCCGCGGGGTCCTTTGCGGGCAGGTTGAGTGCAACTTCGCAGGTCAGAGGAGGGGGTCCGGGGGCCTCGTCTTGGGTGAGTACAATGCGGGAGGGCGTCGGCGTCGGCTTGGCGCCCAGGAGCAGCACGATGGGGACCAGGAGGGAAGCGATGCGCTGCATGAAGACCAGTGTATCGAGGTCGGAGAGCAGGAACGCAGTAGGATGGCAAGTCGAGGGGGCCGGATGTTTCAGCGACTGGCGGAGGCGGTACTGGCGCGGCGCCTTCTGTGGGGTGTGGTGCTGGTGTGTGTGGCTCTCTTCCTCATTTCAGGCATTCGCCACCTCCAGATTGACTTCAGCTCTCGGTCCTTTTTTGGGGGGGAGGGGGAATCGGTTCGAATCCTGGATGATTTCAAGGCACTTTGGGGGGAAGACGACAACGGGCTGGTGGTGGTTCTAGGAGGTCGGGGGGAGACGGTTCTGACCCGGTCCCGGTTGCAGTCCATGAGAAGCCTCGGCCAGGCGCTCGAGCAGGATCCTGCGGTGGATCGGGTGGTGGGTCTCACCACGATTCCCCGGTTCAAGAGGGATTTTCTTGGGCAGGTGCGGCCTGTTCCGCTGCTTTCCACGGTACCATCCGAAGGCGCCAGCGAGGAGTCCTGGGAGGCCTGGCGTAAGAAGATTCACGAGGATCCCTTGCTGGTGCCCTCTCTCTTGGCAAAGGATGGGAAGCACGCGGCATTGGTTGTGGTGTTGAACGTGGATGTGGACGACATTGCAGCGGTTCGTCCGGTGGTCAACCGTCTCTCAGGCTTGGTGGCAGAGCGGGAGTCTGAGGGAGATCTGGACCTCACGGTGGGGGGCATTCCCATGGTTCGAGGCGAGGTCTCCAAGATGATTGTGGATGAGCAGGCCCGGCTTGTGCCAATTGCCATGCTCATCATCACCGGGCTCCTGATGGCTCTCTTTCGAAGTGTGCCCGGCACCGTTCTTCCTTTGGCGGCAGCGGTGTTGCCCTGCCTGATGCTGTTTGGGTTCATGGGGTTCCTTGGGGAGCCTGTCTCCTTGGTGAACCAGGCCTTTACCACCTTGATACCGGTCATCGCGGTGGCGGATGCGATTCACATGGTGAGCCGGTTTCGGGAGGAGCTGTGGCGAAACACACCAGAAGGTGAGACGCCCACGGAGAAGATGCGCGATGAGGCTGTGGCCAAGGCCATGCAGCATGTCGGTGCAGCTTGTCTTCTGACCACCCTGTCCACCATGGTGGGGTTTCTCTCCCTGCGCATGGCCCAGATGCCTGTCCTAAGAGGGTTCGGCACCTACGCAGCGGTGGGGATCGCCCTGGCCTATGGGACGGTGTTGTTGTTCTTGCCGATTCTGCTTTCGGCCACCAAGCCCGTGGCTCGACCTCCTGGAGGCGTTGGGGGGCCTTTGGGTTTGTTTCTGGACCGTTGCGCGAGCTTGTCCCTTGGGCGGCCGTGGGTTTGCCTCTTCACCACTGCCGCCCTGTGCATTGGGGCGGCGATCATGGGTGGGCGCGTGCAGGTAGACAACTCGTTGACCCAGACTCTGCCCCCGGATGCTTCCACCAGCGTGGCGAATCGCCTGATCGATGAGGAGCTCGGGGGCGTAATCGCCCTGCGCTACGACCTGCATGGGGAAGATGGCACCTTTTCTCGCCCCGAAGTGCTTGCCACGCTCGAGCAGGTAGAGATCCTCGCGCTTCAGTGGGAGGGCGTCAGGGCAGTGAACAGTCCGGCCTCCATGTGGGCCTACGGCAGCGAAATACTTGGAGGGCCCCGGGCGGTGCCTCAGAGCGATGAGCTCATTCGGCACATCGCCAAGCGCTTGGAGGACCGGGAGGCGAAAGATGCCTTTGTCAGCGAGAAGTGGGACCGAGCGCAGCTTGTGATTCACACCCAGGACATGGGGGCAATGCTCTTTGGGGAGATGGCTGACGAGATGAACCAGAAGTTTGTGCCTCTCTTGGCGACCCATGGCATCACGGCCCATCCAACGGGTACGGCGGTTGTGGCCTATGCGGGCATCAACCGGATCTCACTGGACTTGCGGGACAGCCTCTTAATGGCCTTTGCTCTCATTTCGCTGTTGTTCATGGTTCTGGTCCGGAGCGTCCGTTTGGGGCTCATTTGCCTGTTGCCAAACGCGTTGCCGCTCCTGGTGGGCTACGGTTTGTTGGGGGTCGTGGGGTGGGACCTGGAGCCTGCCACAGGCATCGTGTTTACAGTGGCCTTGGGGATCGCCGTCGACGACACCATTCACCTGGTGGCCCGCTACCGGGAGGAACTCTTTAATGGACTGGGGCAAAAAGCGGCGCTCCACAAGGCCATCTTGCACTGTGGTCGGGCGGTGCTTGTGACGACCCTGTTGTTGGCCAGTGGGTTCTTTGTGAACACCGCGAGTGCTTTTCCCACCAATGTCTCCTTTGGTGGAATGGGGGGGACGGTGATTCTCGCTGCGCTGTTCTGTGACCTGTTTGTGTTGCCTCCTCTGTTGTTGCTATTTCACCATCCGGAGAAGGAAGCTGCCTTTTCGCATGTGTGCGAGGCGGGTGGATCGTGAAATGTCCGGGTTAGGTGGTGTGCATGATCTGGCGTAAACAGGTGGTGTTGGGTCGTTCCGGCCTGAAGGTCGGTCGCTTGGGAATCGGGGCCAGCTTCGGTGTGGGCGCAGCGCCGATTGAGCGAGCATTCCACGAGTACGGGGTGAACTATTTCTACTGGGGGAGTTTTCGGCGCGGCGGCATGAAGAGGGCCATTCGGAACTTGCGAAGCCAGCGAGATGAGGTGGTGGTCGCACTTCAGACCTATGATCATACTGGCGTGCTGATGCAGGGCAGTGTGGAGCGGGGCTTGAAGTCTCTGGGGGTCGAGGTGGCGGATGTACTCATTGTGGGATGGAGAAACGCCAAGCCGCCGCCGCGCATCCTGGACGCTGCCCAGTCCCTCGTGGACCAGGGCAAGGTCAAGCACCTGGCCATGTCTGGCCACCATCGCCCTTTGTTCGGGGAGCTTGCGCAAGATCCCGACAACCCCTTTGACATCTTCATGGTGCGCTACAACGCTGCCCACCCGGGTGCTGAACAGGACATCTTTCCGCACTTGTCAGAAGGATCCCCCGGGGTGACCTCTTACACAGGAACTTGCTGGGGCAAGCTACTGGATCCGGCGCGGATGCCGGAGGGAGAAGCCCCCATGTCGGCGGCGGACTGCTATCGGTTTGCGCTCTCCAGCCCTCATGTGAACCTCTGCATCACGGGGCCCAAAGATGATGCCCAGATGGAACACGCGCTGACGGCCCTGGAGGCGGGCCCCTTGTCGGAGGAGGAGATGCAGCGGATTCGAAGAATCGGAGCACACGTGCACGGCGGGCGACTCTACACGGATTTATAGTCCCCCGGTGCCCTCCCTGGACTCCAGCAGGGCCTTCACGTCCTCGGGCATTGTGATGGGGGCGAAGTCGGGGAGGTTGGTTTCAAAAGACACCAGCGTTTTCTGCATTTCGATGCTGGCCATGAAGATCGACTGGTCCAGTGCCAACTGGAGTCCGCTCATCTCCTGGTAGTTGCGAAACTCCAGGGTCACGGGTATCGGGCCCATGGGGGTCTCCGCCCGGGTGGCCATGTTGAACATCAGCCCGGTGTTGGCATCGAAGGCAAAGCTGTCCGGGGTGCCCCAGGCCGAGGTGGCCTCCAGCTTCCAAAGGGCGCGGTCTTCGTTCTCGACGCGCCTCACCACCCCGGGCTCCGGGTAGAAGGTCTCAAACTCGCTCATCCAGGTCAGCGATGCATCGCGAAGGGTTGTCTGCAGCTCCACGCCTTCCATCAGGCGAGGGCCCATCATGTTGTCTGTGGCCCAGCCAAAGGTGCCATCCGTGCCATGGGTGCCGTCGGACAGGCTTGGGAAGCTCTGGTGGATCTCCATTTGGTTGGGGGCCAGGTACCGCACGACAATCTTGCCCTCAATGCCTTGGGCGGGGATGAGCACGGTGTAGGTGAGGATGGCGTTTTCGATGGCGGCGAGGGCATCGGCTCCCCCGATGGCTTCAATGGAGGCGTCCACCAGCTCAATTCCGCTTGGGGTGGCTGCCTCGGATGGGGCCGCGGCAGGGCCCACCTTGGGACCACAGGCGAAGAGGGAAGAAAACAGCAGAAAGGTCATGGGTGCAGCTCCGTTTCAATCCAGCCAAGGGCAGCCTCCAGGGCTGGGTCTCGTCCAGCCTCCAGGGCCTCGACGGTCAAGGGAACGAGGTGGTCTGGTGTGACCCCCTGGCCCTCCAGGCGGAGGCCGGTGGGGCCGTGAAGATCTCCGATGGCGAACTGAAGGCCGTCTCCGTTTGGCAGGGCCTCGAAGATGGAAGGTAGAGCCATGCCCGCACTCTGGGTGCCAAAGATGCGGGCGCGTCCCAGCCCCTGGAGCCCGGCAGCAAACACCTCGGACGTGCTTGCAGAGAGGCCGTCCACAAGAATGGCCACCGGCCCGTCCATGCGCTGGTCCGAAATGCGAGGGTTGATTCGCAGCTCCAGGTCCATTTGGCGCTGGGTGATTCGGCCAAGGGATTGGCCCGGCGTGCCGACAAAGTGACCCGCCATCCCCATGGTCAAGGCCACGACCCCTCCTGGGTTGCCTCTTAGGTCCACCACCATGGCCTTCGCGCCCAAGCCCAGCAGGTCCACCATCGCTTTGGTGAAGCGGGATCCCACCGGGTGCATGAACACGTTGAACCGAATCAGCCCCACGCCTTCTCGGGCCAGTTCATGCTCGAAGATCACAGTGATAGGGGGCAGGTAGCCCAGCTGTACGACCTGGCCGGGGCTCTCCACTCGAGTCAGGACCCACTGCTGGGGGGGGGGCGCCCCTTTCGAGACCGCCCCTTTCGAGACCACCCCTTTCGAGACCACCCCTTTCGAAACCACTGAAAGGGTCACCTCTTCCCCGGGAGGACCCGCCAGGGAGTGAGCGGCCGCTCTTGCGACGAACCCGTCTGGTTGGTGTGCTTCCCGGGCCCGCTCCACAAGGTCGGTCAAGTTCACGTCGTCGATGCCCACCACGACGTCTCCCAACCCCAGGCCTGCGGCCTCCGCGGGACCTCCGGGCTGGATTCGGCTGACGCGAAGCGCGTTTTCTACCCACCGAACCTCCAAGCCCACCGTGCCACTGGGTGAAAGGCCTGGTCCGGAGGCGTTGTCTTCCTTCTTCGCGAAGCCCGCCTCGTAGATGTCGCTGGGAACTACTTGAAAATGGGAGGCTTCCAAGCGTCCCAGCATGTCGCCCAAGATGGGGCGCAGATCCTTGTTGGTCTGGGCGGCGCGGGCCTCGTCCACCAGTTCGTCGTGGATGGCTTGCCAGTCGAGACCTCCCATGTCCGGATCGTGGTGGGATTCGTGGACGCGCTTCCAGGCGTATTCAAAGCTCTGGAACTGCACGGACTCCGGGGCCGCTGCGGGCTTGGGTGGGACACAAGCTGCCACCAGGGTCAGGAAGAGAAGCATCACGGGCTGGGCCTTATCCGGTGCCGCCAACGGGCGAGCAGCAACAGGAACACCGCGGTGACGATGAGGCCCGGGATCGCCCATGGGGGGCGGCTGGGTCCAAAGGCATTGGCCACGGGACGCATGCGTTCTCCGCGAAAAAGACGCTTCCACGAGGGGACCTGCACCGCCTGTAAGGCCAGCTCCCTGCTCTCCTCTTCCATACGCCACTGGCCCTGGCGGTTCTCTTCGATTCCGTCGGGTCCCAGGACAAGTAGACTGGAAGACAGGGGGTTCCAGCTGGGGCCCAGGTAGATTTCCGAGGCAAAAAGGGAGAGAGCATCGGGCTCGTTGCTGTTGACGAGAAGGAACTCCTGGGCGGTACCCGAGGGGGTGATATCGGCGCGGAATCCCGCCCGAAACCTCACCGCGTGGCTCCGGGTCGGGGCGATGGGGTCCTCCACCGTCTGGGCCAACAGTGGCACCATAATGCCATCCACCGTCAGCACCACCCCCGCCATGAGCGCCTGAAAGTGTTCCTCCAAAGGGGTGTCTTGCAGGTTGTCGGCAGGCACATACGCCCGGTAGTCCACCACCACCTCGTCTTCCAGCAAGGTCAGACGCAGGTGGTGGGAGGTGCGCTGGGCCCCGACGGGATGGGCGCTCGCGACGGACGCCAAGAGGAGGAGAAACAAGAGGTGCACGGGTTGTTCGGGGGAGGTCAAGCCTTCGGTTTTGCTTTTATTTCCTTTTATCGCGGGCTACAGTCTCCGTGGTTCCCATGCGCACACTCCTCCTCCCATCAGTCCTGGCTCTTGTTTCGCTGGGCTGCGCACAGGCCCAGGTGGACCTTCCCCTGGATCTGGACGGAGACGGGCTTCTGAGCGATTTGGAAGAACAACTGGGAACCGATCCCGATGACGACGACTCCGACGGCGACGGCTGGTCCGACGGAGACGAGGTCGATCAAAGGATCGGGTGGCCGGGATCGGTGTTATTTTACCGCCCGATGCCCCGATGCCCCGATGCCCCGATGCCCCGATGCCTCGATGGCTGCGCGTCATCGGACTTCACGGAGGGGCGTAGAAGTGCTGCGATCTTCAAACTACGGGTGGCTGGTCGTTGGGGTGTTGGCCTTGCCAATAGGTTGCAGGAAGGACAAGGATTCGGCCACGGACACCGCTGACCAAAGGGTCGTGGACACGCCGGACGTGTTCGAGGATCTCGACCCGGATCCCGACGTGTTTGAGGCCAACCTCACCGCCCGAGAATCCAACCTGCGCATGGGTGACGAAATCGTCACCATGCTCTCCTACGGTGGGCGAGTGCCGGGCCCCGAAATCCGGGTCAAGCAATGGGATCGGGTCGTCATCCACCTGGAGAACCAGCTGCCGACGGGTTTTGACACCTCCATCCACTGGCACGGCATCGAAGGCACCAACGCGATGGACGGCACACCAGTCAGCCAGGATCCAATCGCCGTGGGCGATACCTTCACCTATGACTTCATTGCGCCCCGGCCGGGCGTCTACTGGTACCACCCCCACGTTCGCGGCGCCCAGTCCGTCTACTCCGGTCTCTACGCCCCACTCATCGTCGAGGATCCCGACGAGGCCATTCTGCAGGGCATGGGCATCCTGCCTGAGAACGAGCTGACCCTTGTCTTGAGTGACACCGACTGGTTCGATGGCAACGTGAAGTCCGTCGAGGGGGACGATGCCTCGGAAATCATGAACGGGATCGAGGGCAAGGTCCTTCTGGTAAACGGCCAGGATCTGCCCCGGTTTGAGGTGCCCGCCGGGGACGGTTTGCGGCTGCGGATCATCAACGCGTCCATCACCCGGTTCTACCGGCTCCGGGTGCCCGGCCACACCCTGTATCGCATCGGGGGGGAGGGGGGCCTGCTCGACCGGGTGCGCATCGAGGGGGGCACCGTGACCGGCAGGGTGGAGTCAGCCGATGGCACCTTCCTTCGCGAGGAGCCGGTCAGCCTCGGGCATGACCGCGGAGAAATCCTGCTCGGGGCAGCCGAACGGGTCGATGTGGTGCTTGTGCCCGACGGGGAACCGGGAGACGAGCTGGTCCTGGAGTGGAAGGATTACGCCCGCGGCCGGCACGAGCACGTCATGGAGGGAGACGAGATGGCAATGGTGGACGCCAGCGACGACGGCCAGCGCCCCAGCAAGGACATTGCGACCTTCGAGCTTGTGGCCGGTTCAGGGACCGGATTCTCCATCGACGAGGGCGACCCGGTGCTCGAAGCCATCGGGCGGACCCTCTCCCCCGTTGATCCTATCGGTGCCAGGGACTTCACCGGAGAGGCGGCCACCCAGCTGTTCAGCAGAATGGACATGGAGCTGGACGCGGACGGCATCTGGCAGATGGAGAGCGTGTTCTCCATCGATGAGGAGTCATGGCATCCGGATCTGTCCGGGCCTTTCCAGGCGTACGCCCCCACCGCCAAGCACGCGGCGGTCGGCGATGTCATTCTTTGGGAGATCCGGAACAAGACCTCGATGGCCCATCCGTGGCACCTGCACGGCTTCTCCTACCAGCCATTGGAGCTTGTCCGACACGACAAGGAAGTCGCAGAGCACCATGCAGAGCAGGGCGGCTGGGAGTGGGACCCGGACTCTGTGGAGGACACCCACACGCGCTTGTCCCTTGACTACGTCGAGTTCGAGGACACGACCACCGTGCCGGCGCACCACTCCCTGTTCTACCTGGTGTCGATCGCGGACCCGAACGAATCGGGCGGAGCCACCGGTCGCTGGCTCAAGCACTGCCACATCTTCCAGCACGCCGCCGGCGGTATGATGTCCGAGTTGATCGTCGAGCCATAGACAGAAGTGTGGTGTCCATGCGGTTGTTCAATTGTCTTCAGCAAGAGCCCTTGCCCTCTCTGGGGGCCCTGCTGACCCTGGCCTGCGTGGCGTGCGATGGCGGAAATGACACCGCAGCTTGCGCGGCGATGAGCTCCGGGGAGGACTGGGCCTGGTCAGGGGAGTGCCCCCAAATGTCCACCCCATGCGAAATCATCGTCTCCGGCTGTGATCTGACCATTGCCTACTCATCGGGAATGACCATGGGAATGCCCTATGGCGGGGTGATCGAGGATGACTCCATCACGTTTTTTGACGACAACAACCTCGAGGGGTGTGTTGGCACTCTGTCCGACGCCGACAATGCCAGCGGCGCCTGTGGCGACGGCTGCACCTTTGCCCTCACCCGGGAATAGACCGCGAGGCCACGCCAGCGCCTGCCTCGCTGGCGTACCAAGACCCGCTTAGTCTTCCCGCTCGGGATCCAACACGTAGCCAACACCTCGCACCGTGTGGATGAGCTTGGGCCCGAGCTTGTTGCGCAGGTTGCTGAAGTGCACCGCCAGGAGGTTGCTCTCCGGGTCGCTCTTCATGCCCCACACCTGGCTTAAGAGCTGCTCGGAGGTGATCACCCGCCCGGCATTCGTGGCAAGAATCAGCAGCAGGGCAAATTCTTTGGCGGTGAGGGAGATCAGGTTCTCGCTGACCCACACCCGGTGTCCCTGGGGATCAATGCGGACAGGGCCCACGACAAGTCCCCGGGGGGTTGTGCGTCGATAGAGCAACCGATCCAGGCGAAGGAGGAGCTCCTCGAAGGAAAAAGGCTTGGTCAAGTAGTCGTCGGCGCCGCTTTTGAGGCCTTTGACCCGGCTGTCTACGTCCGCGATGGCGGTCAGCAAAATAACGGGAACATCGTTGCCCGCGGCACGCAACTCGTCCACGAGCTCCAGACCATCACCATCTGGGAGCATGCGATCCAGGACCAGGATGTCGGGGATCCCGTCGCGAAGTGCTGCCCTCGCCCTTTCCAGGGTGTCTGACACATCCACCGTGTGCCCTTCTGCTGAGAGCCCCTCGTCAAGCAACTGGGCGACGGGGACGGAATCCTCGACGACAAGTACGCGCATCACGCTACTTGGACTGTACTCCCTTGCAGAGGCCATCTTGCAAAAATCCGGGATTAAAGTTCAACGATTGGGATCAAACACATAACCAATGCTGCGAACTGTGTGAATAAGACCAGGTCCGATTTTGGTTCGGACCCGGTTGATGTAGACCGCCACGCGGTTGGTGCCCGGGTCGTGCTGGAGCCCCCAGACCCTCTGAAGGAGCTGTGCGGTGGTGAGAACGCGTCCCTGGTTGGAGAGGAGAAGGGACACCAGGTCGAATTCCTTGGCGGTCAGTTCTATTTCTTCGTCCCTTACCCACGTGCGATGACCCAGGGGGTCGATTTTGATCGGTCCGGCCTCCAACAGGGTGGTGCGGGCCCGGCGCCCCAGGAGTTTGTGGAGGCGCAGGGCGAGCTCCTCCATGGTGAAGGGCTTGCCCAGGTAGTCATCGGCGCCGGTTCGCAAGCCTTCGATGCGTTGATCATTCTTGTCCATGGTGGTGAGCATGATGATGGGGGTCTCGTCCCCGTGGGCCCTCAGGTGGGCCACAAGCGAGAGCCCATCTCCATCGGGTACCCATCGATCCAGCACCATGCCGTCAAACTCGGAATCCCCCAGCAGGTCATGGGCCTGGGCGAGGGTTGTGGCGAGCGTGACAGAGTACCCCTCTGCCTTGAGTCCGTTCTCCACCAGACGGGCGACCGCCTGGGAGTCTTCCAACACCAGAATCCGCAAGGGTGGCCTCCCACAGAAGAGCCTACCAGATTCCCTCGTACAGCATCCCGTAGATGATCACACCTGTGGCGGACACGTAGAGCCACAAGGGCAAGGTGATTCGCGCCAGCGGGCGGTGGCTATCAATCTGTCTTGTCCAGCCGCGGTAGAGGGTGAGAAGTGCCATGGGCAGGATGATGGTGGCCAACACGATGTGGCTGATCAAGATGATGAAGTACAGGGTGGTTGCCTCCCCCTCGTAGTGCCGAGGTCCACTCTTGAACCAATGGTAGATCACGTAGCTCACGAGAAACGCTGCGGAACAGGCAAAGGCTGAGAGCATGGCGCGCTTGTGCGCTTGGATTCTTTTGGCTCGCACCAGGAACAGGCCCACCAGAAGAAGAACCCCTGCCGTGGCATTCAAGGAGGCGTTCACCAGGGGCAGCCCACTGACATCCAGGCTTCCCTCCAGTCCGGCCGGTCGCGGCCCCAGAATTAGGAAGGCCACCGCCCCGGTGAGAATGACGGAGACGATGAGGATAATGCGCTGCCAGAAGGCGTTGCGTTCTTCCAGTTCAGACATGGGGTCTCCCTTTCCAGGGCGTGCCCCTATTCATCCTCGCTACTCGTCGTCCAGGGACTTTTCAGCCAGCTCCTCCCGTTGGCGGCGCAAGAGCTCCTGGCTGATGCGGTCGCGGGCGGTGTTGCTCATCTCCACGAACTGCATGCCGTACTCCCAGGGAGCCCCCAGTTCTGCGGGTGGATCCGACCGACAGCAAATCGCCATCAGGGGAATGTACTGCTCGTCCGAAAAGGGAAGATCCAAGCGGAGGCGGGCCTCCTCCGGAATAAAGTCGTGGCTGTTCAGGCCGCACCCGCCAATGGAGAGATCCTCCAGGAAGCACTCGATGTCCTTTCCGGTGTCGTCTTCCAGGTCCGAGATCAGGACGGCGTTCATTTTTTGCTGATCAAAACCGTGCACGCGGTAGCCGGAGCGGCGGTTGTGGAACCGCAGATCAGTCGGCGCCGTGATGACCAGGAGGTCGTGGGCCTGGGGTCGTTTTCGCTGCAGGGCGATGGGGACGGGGCCGTTGCGAATCACCCGAGCATCAAACTGGTAGGTGCCTTCGGGCTGTGCAAACTCCACGACGATCTCCTGGTCGCGGGCCAGGGCGAGGTCGGCGCAACCTTCCAGCGCAATGCCAAGACCCTCGCTGTGCTCCAGGGTGAACGCTGGGCGCATGGTGGCCAGGTTGTGTTCGTCGGAGAAGATGCAGAGGTACATCAACTCCCCCAGGACGCGGGTCAGGGCGGCTTGTCCTGAGCGGGTGTCCTCCAGCTCAAAGGAGAGATCGTCGTCCGTCAGGTGTCCAGACAACATCCAAAAGGCCTCGGTGAAGCCTTCTCCCGTCAAGGGGGTGAGGTGGATCTCTCCCCTCGGGGTCTCCATGTGGATGCCCGAAGCGTCCGAGGTGTCCATGGGCGTGATGTCTTCCAGGGAGAACTGCAGGTGCTTTGTCGTCTCCGATGGCGGGGCCACGGGGAGGAAGACCAAGGTCTTGGTGGTGATGCCTACTGCCCCTCGAATGGCAGCGAATTCCTGCTCCCAGTACAGGACGGGTCCAGTCAGAAGAAGCGGCTCCCCCGGGTCCAGATCCAGGTGGCCCTTCCAGACCTCCAGGAGCGCATCAAACCCCAGCGCACCTTCGCCTCCTTCCTCCAGGTCCTCGACCAGGGCCTGGGTGATCAAGGGGGGCAGGACCTTCAGGCGGCCTTTCGGGTTTTCCAGCGCGAAGGCCCAGGAGGTCATGGCGGATTCCAGGAGGAGCCTCTTGTCCACCAGGCCCGAGACCTCGATGCGGGTCAGGTTGGCCAGGGGAATGGTGATGTTGCGGGCACCCACCACCGAGTCCAGGCGTCCTCTCGGGGTGAAGGAGAGGTTTCGGGGGCCTGCGACGAGAAGTCCCGGGTGGTGAATCAGCTTTCGGATGTGCTGGGCCTCCCAGGCGACGAGTCCCTCAATCCGCTCGGTTTTTCGCAGGATTTGAGTGGACGCCTCCGAGACCCCCATGGCCTGCAGGCTGCTGAAGAGCTTGGGGACCAGGGGGCCCCCAAAGTAGAACGACCCGGACTTTCCTTCCACCAGCAGGAGCCTTTGGATCGTGCTGTACCGAATGGTCTTTACCCAGGAGAGAGGCTCATCCAGGGAATTGAACCGCCAGATGAAGGTCTCCAGGCCGCGTCCCGGTCGAAATCGAATGCGTCGATCCGTCAGGGTGATCTCCCCGCGGGTGGAGATGAGCCCGTTGGGGTAGATGGAGGCCGCCCCCTGCACCAGCACCCTCTCTGTGCGATCGAAGAGGCTCTGCTCTTCGTGGGGGTTCAGCAGGGACTCAAGCCGGGTGTGCACCCGGCGGGCGCCTTCTCCTGCGAACCGGTACTCCTCGTCCCCAGAGGTGACAAAAAGGTTCCTTTCCAGGCCCTTGAGGCGGGTCTTGGAGATTTCTGTGATCGCAACCGCGAAGGCTCTCACCCCCACCATGCGATCCAGCCGGCCGGTGGGGTGGAACAACATTCGCTGGTCTGTGAGGGTGAGCACGCCGCTGTATGCCAAAGGGCCTTGCAATCGCATGCACAACTCCTGAATCAGGAGCTGTTCGTGCTCGTTCAGGGCTATTGCGCTTTGCATCTTGTGCTCGCCACAAAAGGTGTGCTTGTCCCTATTATATCGCTTGAAGGCATCGGGGCTCGGGATTACACGCTGAGGCGCGAAAAACCCGGTCGTCGGGTGCGCCCGCCGATCCAGGCGAGGGCCAGGAGCCAAAGGGGCAGGGTGGTGGCGGGATCGGGGCTGGAGGTGCATCCACAGCCACCCGCCTTGAGATCCCCTCCGGAGAGGTCGTTCCCGGTGTCCAGGTTGTTCCCGGTGTCTCCGGTGTCGGGGCCCTCTCCAGGGCCGTCCTCGCCGTCGCAGTCCTGGTCAATGCCGTCCCACTCCAGGTCCTCTGCGTCCGGGTGGATGTCCGCATCTGTGTCGTCACAGTCCTCGCCGCCGGCCTCAGACCCGTCGAACCCGTCCCCATCCACATCTGTCAGGTCCACACCGTCGCAGTCCTGGTCCATGCCGTCGTAGGGGGTTTCCACTTGCTCGGGATGAATGGCGGGGTCAGTCTTCCCCTCCCCACTGGATGGAGTTGTGGCCGTCCTGATCCGCGTCGTAGTCGCTGGAGCCGTCGCAGTCCTGGTCAATCCCGTCGTACCAGACCTCGGGCGCGGCGGGATTTGTGTCGGCACGGGAGTCATCACACTCGGCGCAGGCGGCCCAGCCGTCGGCATCCTCGTCTGCATAGCCCACAGAACCGTCGCAGTTGTAGTCGTTGGGGTCGGTGCAGTCCGACTCATCTGCATACGGGTGGTAGTCCGCGCTGTTGTCGTTGCAGTCGAATCCCGCTGCCTGTGCCGCCACGTGGCCCCCTGGCTCCGCGCAGCTGGACAGGGCGATGGTCTCGTCTCCGAATCCGTCTCCATCCGTGTCGGCGTACCAGGTGGGGGAGGTGCTGGCATCCAGGGTGGCGTCGTCATCGTCCGCAGCGCCGTTGCAGTTGTTGTCAATGCCTCCATCGCATACCTCGGAGGCGTCCGGGTTCACCGCGGCATCCGAGTCGTCGCAGTCCCCTTGGGTCGCGGCGAATCCGCTCGCCACCTCGCAAAGCCAGGTGCCTGCATCGCTGAGCCCGCCGTGTCCGTCGCCGTCGGCGTCCGTGTAGTACAGAGTGGCGGTGGTGGTGTCCAAGCTGCTGTCCGCATCGTCTACGGCGCCGTCGCAGTCGTTGTCAATGCCCCCGTCACAGACCTCGTCGGCGTTGACATGGATGGCAGCGTTTGTGTCGTCGCAGTCCGTGCCGCCGCAGACCGTGGAATCAAAACCGTCGCCGTCCAGGTCGCATTCATCCCCGTCCAGGCAGTCGTTGTCGATTCCGTCGTAGGGAACCTCGGTGTTGCCGGGGTAGGCCGCAGGTTCGTTGTCGTCGCAGTCCCACATGGCGACCCATCCGTCTGCATCGGCATCGACAAACAGATCGGGGTCCGCGTGCTCCCCCCCGAAGGCGCCGATGTCCGAGCGGCTTCCGTCCGGGTCAAAGAGCGAGACATCCCCTGCGTCCACAAGGGGACTGCCGAATTGCGGGTGTTGGGTGTCGTTGCTGCAGTCTCCATCCTGCGTGTAGTTCATGAGCAGGGGGTCGGTGTCCAAGCTGTTCGCGCCTGTGGAGGTCTGCGTGCCGTCCAGATGTCCCGGGGTGTTGTCGTAGAAGTCGTTGTAGTCCAGGGTTGTGACGGTGCCGTCGGTGGAGAGCCCCGAGCCCCCTGTGGTCCAGGCCAGGACATTGTTGACAAAAAGGGTGGGGGTGCCCGAAATACCACCGCCATCTTCACTGGAGAGGTTTCCCAGGAAGTTGTTGTTGACCACCTCTGCTGAGTCGCCGGACTCGTCGTCGTCAAAAGCGATGGCGCCGCCATCTTCAGATGCGACGTTTTCCACCAGTCGGTTGTTGGTCCAGCTGTGGGTGCCGCCTCCTACATCGGTCAAGAACACGGCCCCACCACCGCCTGAGGTCGCGCTGTTTCCGCAGAACAGGTTTCGTCTTGAGACGATCTCCACCAGCTCATCCACGTAGATTGCGCCCCCCTCCAGGGCGGTGTTCCCTTCCATCGAGTTGTCCAACATCTCCAGGGAACCGCCATCTCGAATCGCAATGACACCCCCAATGTCCGTGCTTTCATTGTTCTGAAAGGTCGAGTCGATGATGCTTGCCATGGCGCTGCCGTCATTGGGACGCCACCGGATCGCCCCCCCCACGTCCGAGGTGTTCCCCTGGAACAAAGAGCTCGATATCTCCAGGTCGTCGCTGCTCCCGTGGTGCAGGGCGCCGCCGTACCCGTCAGCATCGTTGTTGGAAAATGTGGAGCCGCTGATGGCCAGGCCTGCATCTCCATCTGTGCGAATCGCGCCGCCCACGTACCCGGCGCTGTTCAAGCTCAAGACCGCTTGGGTGACCTCCAGGCTGCCCCCATCGGCTCGAAGGGCCCCGCCGTAGCCGTCGGAACCGCTGGCCTCGTTTTGGGTCAGTGTGGACGTGCTGACCGTTGTGTCGGAGTCTTCAGCATAGATGGCGCCGCCGCTTTCTTCCGCTGAATTCCCGGAAAACAGGCTGCCGTTGACCGTGAGGGTGCTCTCGGTCACGGAAAGCCCGCCGCCGTCTCCGCCGCCCCACCAGCCCCCTGCTCCGTAGGCCTCGTTGTCAAAGATCGTGCTGTTTTCTACGACCACGGTGCTCTCGCTGGCATAGAGTCCGCCGCCAGCGGTGGAGACGACTCCAAATTCCAGGTTGGTGTTGGAGATGTTGAGGGTGGACTCGCTGGAGTAGATGTGCCCGGCGTAGCCGCTGCTTGCCTCTGCGGCGTAGAGGTCACTGTTCTCGATGTTTGCGGTGCTTCCGTCGATGAGCACCAGGGAGCCCCCTGTGTTGGAAACGGCGTTTCCATCGAGGGTCACGTTGTTCAAGTTCACTGTGGACTCGGTGGCGTAGATCCCACCGCCGTCCTCTGCCCAGGCATCGGTCAAGTCGGAGTTGGTGACGTTCAGGATGGACTCGGAGACGTAGATGTGGCCGCCATCGTCCTCGGACTCGTTCGCGTCGAAATTGCAGTCGGTGAGGGTCACGGTGGCACCGTCCCGGATGCGCATGGCGCCGCCTTCCCGGGCCCGGGAGAACCCGGAGATGTACACATTGGAGAGGGTCGCGGCGGCGCCGCGAATGTCGAAGGCTCGATCGTTGCTCCCGGTGGTGGACAGGGTGAATCCGTCCAGGGTGAGGTCGGCGCCCGGGGACACATCGATCACGTTTCCGGTCCCCCGGATGTTTGTGACACCCGCCCCCGAAAGGCTGACGATCTCGACAACAATGTCGATGTCCAGGGTCTCGATGTAGGTGCCCGCATCCACCTCCAGGCGGTCGCCGTCCGTCGCCACGGACAACGCATCCCCAAGGGTCACGTAGATTTGGTTGGGTCCCACCGGGTAGGTGGTGGCCTGGGCGGTTGAAACCAATCCGATGGCGAGAGCGAAAATGGGCACGGGCAGCTCCTTGGGTACCTGGAGAGTAGCCGCCCGCAGTCCGCCCGGCACCGCTGTAGAGCCGGACCCACAGTCCCTTTACAGTGCCGGGGACTCTTTGGAATCAGGACATTTCAAACGAGCCAAGCGCGGCTTCCAGCTGATCGTCTTCGTCTCCGCCCTCCCAGGCCACATCCCTGGCAGCCTCCAGGGCGCCGCGAAAGGCAGGACCCGGAGAGTGGCCTAGACTCTGAAGAAGCTGTCCATCCACGCTGGTGCGTACGACACGGCCTTCGCGTTCCCACCAGGCCAACCACTGGCGGGTTCGGGAGTCTCGACCCAGGGCCCACAAGAGAACACGGGCGGAGGGCTCCAGGGGCTCCAGGAGGCGGCCGGCGTCTTTGCGGAGGTTTGCACCCTCCAGGTGCTGCAGGGCTTCTTGCACCTGGCGCGGGCCCTCCGTCCATCTGGCCCGGTCGTGCTTGTCTCCTGGCACCATCTCCACCATGGCTTCCCGGTCTCCCCGGTGGAGCAGAGTGCCGAGCAGCTGCCAGAGGACGGGTTGGGAGCCGGGCATGGGCCACCCCTGCTGGGCGAAGTGCTCCAGGCTCTCCAGGACGTGGTTCAACGAGCGCATGAATTCCGGCGTGGCCCTGGCATCCGGGTGAAGTGTCGGGAGGACCTCCCACTCTTCCAGGAGCCGCATGCAGTGGCTGACTCGCTCTTCTGCAAGGACCGCCTGGATCTCGGCCCCCATTCTCTCCCTCCCCAGAGCGCGAAGGCCGCCATTGGCCACGGCATCCCGCAGGTGGAGTCGGGTGTCTGGATGGAGGGAGAACTTCAGGCGAGCCGCAAAGCGAGCCGCTCGCCACGCGCGACAGGGATCATCGAGAAAAGAGCGCCGGTGGTGCACCCGGAGGAGGCCCGCGTCCAGATCCTTGAGGGCGTTGGGTGCGCAGCGAAGCGATCCCAGACGATCCGGATCCAGGCACAGGGCCATGGAGTTGATGGTGAAGTCGCGGCGCAGCAGGTCCGTGTCCAGGTCTGCCGCTTCCACTTCGGGAAGGGCCGCGGGGGACCGGTAGGAGTCCTGGCGTGCGGTGGTCAGGTCCACGGACATGCGCCTGGGCGGGGACCACCGGGCCGTGAGAAAGGGGGCGTGGATCAGCACCTCTCCTCCCTGAAGGTCGGCGGCTCTCAGGGCCAGCGAACCGGCGTCTCCTTCCACCACGACATCCAGGTCCGAAACCGGTCGACCCAGCAAGAGGTCCCTGGGTATGCCTCCCACCGCCCAGGCTGTGGCGCCCAGATCTCGGGCCTGCTCTCCGAGGAAGCAGAGCACCTTCCACTGAAGCCCGAGGGCGTTTCTCCCCAGGTCTGCCAGCTCTCCTTTGGGCGGAGCGCTAGGCACCTTGGTTTCGCTCGAACTCGCCTGCTTTCAGGCGGCCCCAGTAGTCGTCCAGGCGCACCTTCACCTTGCCTGAGAGCAGTACCACCCCCAGGATGTTGGGGAAGGCCATGCCCAGGATCATCAGGTCGGAGAAGTCCAGCACGTTGCCGAGCTTGAACACCGACCCAAAGAAGACGCACACCAGGAAGAGGTACTTGTAGGGGGTCGAGGCCCGGGGTCCAAAGAGCCAGGTGGCGCAGCGCTCCCCGTAGTAGCTCCAGGAGATCATGGTGGAGAAGGCAAACATCACCACTGCGAAAGAGAGGATCAGCGGGAACCAGGGCAGGACCGACTCAAAGGCCGCCGAGGTCATGAGCACCCCGTCCCCGGCGTGGGTCTCGTAGGTGCCGGTGATGACCACCACCAGGCCGGTCATTGTGCAGACCAGAATGGTGTCAATGAACGGTCCGAGGGAGGCGACCACACCTTCCCGGATGGGTTCGCTCGTGGAGGCCGCCGAGTGGGCTATGGCGGCGGAGCCCACCCCAGCCTCGTTGCTGAAGGCCGCCCGCTTGAAGCCTTGCACCAACACGCCAATCACCCCCCCGTACCCGATGGCTGCCGGCGAGAGAGCCTCTGCGAAGATTTTGCCGAAGGCGGCGGGGACCGCCGCTGCATTGACCACGAGAATCCACAGCCCTGCCAACATGTACACGCCGCACATCAGAGGGACGATGGTTCCCGCGGTGCTGCCGATTCTTTTGATGCCTCCGAGGATGACCATGCCCACGAGCATCGCCAGAATCAAGCCATAGAGCCAGGAGCGGTTCTCGCTGCCCCCCTCGATGGCCGTGGGGTTGGTGGCTTGGTGAATGCCGGGAATTCCCGCCACCGTAAAGCTGCCCTTTGCGGGAATCTCTTCGATGGTGCCTGAGTCTGCCGCCACAATGTTGACGGGTTTGGAGCGGGGCCGGTTGGCCTCAAGCACCTTGGCCTCCAGGGTGCGGAAAACCAGCCCGCTCTCATGCACGAGCCGGGTGCCCTTGGTGATTTCAATGGCTTCGGACTTGGCGGGAATGTTGTCTCCCACGTTGGCCCTGAGAAAGGCAATTCGTCCCTGGGCCTTTTCTCCGCCGAGCAGGGGCACCACATCACCGACCGCAGCAAAGGACTGGTTGGCCTGGAACATGTTCCCCCCCCCCAGGCTTCCGCCGATGCACATCAACGCAAAGATGACCGCGAGTGCACGTCCCAGGCGGGGCAGGCCCAGCTCGGCCAGGCCCGCACCGAGATACCGCATGGGCCCGCCAAGTACCTGGCCATTCTCATCCACGTGGCGGTACATCTGGCCCAGGCTGCACTCGGTGAACTTGGAGGACATGCCCAGAAAGCCGGCTGCGATCATCCAGAGAAGGGCGCCCGGCCCTCCCAGCCCGACGGCGATGGCAACCCCTGCGATGTTCCCCAGTCCGACGGTGGCGGAGAGTGCGGAAGAGAGTGCCTGAAAGTGAGAGATCTCTCCCGGGTCGTTCGGGTCGTCGAAGTCGCCGCGGGTGACCTTCAGGGCGTGGGTGAAGCCCCGCAGATTGATAAACTGCATGCGCAGGGTGAAGAAGACCGCCCCCACGACAAGCCACAACACCACCAGGGGAAAGCCCCTGCCCTCGGGGTTGGGAAGAGGGCCGGCTTTCCAGTATTGGGCCTCTCCACGCAGGGTGTACGCGTCGGTGCTCTCGTCCACGGAGAGGATCACTGCGATCTCGTCGCCCACCCGCACCCGGTGTCCTGCTTCCAACGTCAGCACCTCGGGCGCGAGCACCACCACGGTAGGCACCACCTCCCAGAGCCCCTCGGGCCCGGGGCGGATGACCACGGGGAATTCCTCGATTCCCCGAGCCACCCAGAGCCCGTCCGTGCTCTCCGGCTCGGAGACGAAGTTGTCTTTGATCCCGATGTAGTCGGCGAATGGCTGGCCGTCTGGAAGTCCGGCCCCGGACACAGGCAGCCCCGCCTCCATCGGGTTGATGGACATGGGCTGGATGGCGCCAGAGAGCACGCCGCCCTCTTCGGTGATTTCCAGCTCCACGTGGTTCATGGCATGGCGAATGGCTTCCGAGGGTGCTGGGCGCACCTCGCTTCGGCGAGCGGAGAACAGCTTCTGGAACGAAAAGCTGTCCTCACCACCCTCGGTTTTTACCCCTGTGATCTCCCATCCCTGCTGTCCCGAACTCTCCGCCATGGGCACTGTGAGCAGGGTGTTCAGCGCAAAGCTCTCCCCCTTCGGGCTGCCGATCCCTCGAAGCCCCTCGCCTTCTCCCGCTGGCAGGGTGTTGTCCCAGAACATGACGTCCCAGAAGAGGATCTTGGCAAGCGGAGCCACCAGGTACTTTCCAAAGGCGGCGTCCACGGCATCCAGGCCCGTGGGGGCTTCTTCTGCGGCAGGAGTGGGCGGCTCTTCCGCGAGCGCGGGAGGACTTGTTGCGAGGGCAAGCAGCAGGGGCGTCAGGAACATTCCGTCTCTCCGGGTAGCCAGGGGCGCCAGAGTTCTATTTCGATGCCGAGGATCGAACCACCGAACCGGCCATTGGCGTGCGCTCTTCCTGGTACCCTCGAGGGATGGAGCGAGGACGGTGGATTCTCGGGGGCGCGATGCTCCTGGCGGCGGGCTGCTGGTTTTCCCAGCAGATCTACGCGTGGGAGGCCTTTCGGCCCCAGTGGGGCCAGGACCTGGCCTTCTTCCACCAGATCATCCACCACGCCCTCTCGGGGCGACCCTGGACCAGCCCGCTCTTGCTGGAGCCCACGGGGTTCTTCGACATGGTGCACTTTCACCCGGTACTCGCGGCGGTGGTGCCGGTGGTGGGCGTGTTTCGGGGTCCCGAGACCTTGTTGGCGCTGAATGTTCTGGCGGTGGTGGCGACAGCGTGGCCTTTGGCCGTGCTTGGAAGATCCGTGTCTCGTCAGCCCGCCTTCGGGGTGGCTTGTGGCGTGGCGTGGCTCTTGTGGGTGCCGGCAGCCTGCGCTGCGCGGGCTGATTTCCGTCCCATGGTGTTTCTCATTCCCGGGCTCGCATGGCTCCTCGTGGGGGTGTGGCGAGAGCGCCGTGGCGAGTGGCTCTTCGGGGCCTTGTTGTGCATGCTGTCCCGAGAGGAGAGCGCCTATCTGCTTCTTTCGGGCGGGCTGGTGCTCTGCGTGCTTCCGCTGAATGGCCCGAGGCGGCGCGAGGGCCTGGCCCTGTTGATCCTGGGGGGCGCGTGGATGGGGTTCCTGCTGGTCTTCAAGGAGAACTTCTTCTTTCACTTTGATCCCCTCCAGGCCCTGCCGGCGTGGACGGAGGGCCCCGCGGTGGAGGCGGACCTTGTGCGGTCCCGGGCCGGGTTTCTGGGGAAGGCCTGGGGGGGGGGCTACATCGGTGCTGCCTTTGTTCCCGCCCCCTTGGCTTTTGGGCTGGGCCCGTTGGCCTGGCTCTGGATGGATCCCCTGCGGGAGTGGCATGCCATGACCGGGACCACGGTGTACCTGCGGGATCCGCTGCTGCCGTTGATCGCCGTGTCAGGCACAGCCGCCGCCGGGTGGTGCGTGCGGCGTTGGCCCCGGTGGATGTGGGGGATTGCCGCGGTCCTTGTGGTGGGAAACGGCCTGTCCTTTCCCAGGGAGCGACTGCGGCTCTGGCACCTGTACAGCAGCCAGAAGGAGGAGGGAAAGAGCCCGGAACTACAGGCCCTCTGGAAGCTGGTAGATTCAGTTCCCCCCGAGGCCAGGGTGGCCACCGACTACCGCCTGGTGGCTGCGCTCTCCGGGCGGGAGGTGCTGTGGAATGTGGCCCATTTCTACATGGACGATGGGCGGCCCCACCACTGGACAGAGGACTGGCCTCTGACCCTGGACCGGGTGGACACGGCGGTGGTGGCCCTGGAGGATCCCTTTGTTGCGCGCTTGGACACCTGGCGCCTGGACCGGCAAGGGGGTGGCTACGGGGTGTGGGTGCCTGCTACCGACCCTGTCCCGGCCCCATGAGTCCCTCGCTGCCGGGGCAGACATCCACGGGGCTCCCGCGCAGCCTGGTCAGGCCGTGGTTCAGGCACTCGGTCATTCTGCGGCCCTGGCAGTGCTCCAGGAGGTCGGCCCACGCGGCCTCTTGTTTCTGTAGCTCCACGCACCCTGGACGATCCGGCGACAGGGTGCAGTCCTGGTAGCGGGCATCTTCGCTGGCACAGACCGCAGCGCCGTCGTCCCATCCCCAGGTGTCGCACCCGGCCGGGCCAGAGGGCTGACCGTGGTCATGAAAGGTGTGGGGGGTGTAGGGGGCCTGGCGGGTCTGGACCCGGTGGGTACCGCCGGCGACGATGTAGCGGGTGGACAGGCGCCCGTCGGCCTCCCGGGCGTCCAGTCGAGCGCCGCCGGAGGCCTTGCAGGGACGGCCCTCGGAGCAGGCCCAGGCCACCAGGGAGTCGTCCAGGTGCACCCACTGAGAGATCACCGCCCCGTAGTCCACTACCCCTGTCTCCGGGTTCTGGCAGGAGGGCCGTCCGCCAATGAGCGCATCTCCTCCCGCGGCGCAGCGGGTGGGGTCGGCGGTGTCCCCGTACACGAACCGAAGGTTCCGGGTGGGGCCTGCCACCGCCAGCTCGTACTCGGTGTAGGTGCACATGCGCCGGGGGCCAAAGCGTCCGCTGGAGAGAAGCTCGTCGAACCGCTCCGCATCCCAGGTGGTCAGCCCGTCTCGGGGGTAGGGACCCGCGCCCGGAAAGGGGCGAATGCTCATGCAGTAGCCGGTCACGGTCACCTCCCGTGGGGTGACGATCGGGTCCGCCAGGTCCGTCTGCACCCAGCAGGCGCTGGCGTCTCCGGCGGACTTCTGGGCGACCTCGCAGTGGGCCTCGGGGGCCTCCACTCTCTCCATCTGCGTGGTGTCCACCACCCCGTAGGGCATCGGCGGGCGCATGCCTGTTCGGTAGGTTCCCGCGGCCACGTGCACCATCCCGGGCGGACAGGGGGCCTCAGAGGCCGGGGGCAGGGGAGGGGGCGCAGAGGCGGGGGGCGCGACCTCGCCACCGCAAGCAAGCAGGACGGCCCAGATCATGAAGGAAGCTACAGGGACCGGGCCAGGAACCGAATCGACGCGATGTCCTCCGCGCGGTCCCCCAGGGCTTCCGCGGCCTTTTCCGCGGCTTCGGCCAGGTCGCTCGCGAGGAGGATCCACTCGTCGTTTTTGCCGTCCTGAGACACGGTGACCAGGTACCCATTCAACCCGGAGCGGGAGGTGCCGGGGTTGGCTGCTCGCCGATGGGAGCGGGCGGCGGGGATGTTGTGGCGCTGTCGATACATGCGCACCCCGTCCGGCGTCATACCGGCCATGGCGGCCACTTCTCGATCCGGGAGCTTTCCAAGAAGGTGCACGTAGGGGTCCAGCTTGGAGCGTCGTCGTCGTTCCCCTTGCATCATCTGGTTATCCGCCATGGGTGCCCATTTGGTGTGGTGCGCTCTTGTGTTTGTGTACTTCCCGTTTGCTTTTCGAGCAACCCATTCGAACCGAATCCCAGAGACTCGAGCCCTGCTGCAGATGGTGGGTTCTGCCGTGGGTTGTTGCAGCTCTCGCGGGGTGTGGTGGAGAGCGTCCGGGAGCGGCGCAGTTTCTTCGGGGAGGGGTGCTCGTGCCGTCCTCCTGGGAGCTGGGGCGGCCCGCGGGCCCGGCGCACAGCTTCCTGGAGGTGGACTGGACCCCCGGCGAGAAGCTGTCGGTGGGGCCGGAGGTGCTCGAGGTGCCTCTGCACCCGGCCTGTGCCTCCCTGTACTCCCTTGAGCTGGGCGATGTCTCCCGGAGGGTGGCCCTGGGGGGGACGGCGCCGGACACGGCCCTGGCGTTTTCGGAAGACGGCGAGCACCTGGCGGTGGGCACGAGCCTGGGGGATCTGTGGGTGTTGGACGCTTGGACCGGAGAGGTCCAGGTTCGGCGAAGGTTCCCGGAGGCGGTGGTCAAGGTGTTGGTCTTTTCTGGAGACGGAGAGACCCTCTACATGGCCGAGCAGTCTCTCGAGGCCCTGGTCCACGCCCTGGATCCTGTGACCTTGGAGAGCCGGTGGACCCTGGCCTTGTCGGATCGGGTGGGCTCCACCCCTGCGCCGGCTGGGGAGGACCTCTACGGGGTCTACTCTCTTCCGTCCGCCTACGGCATGGAGGAGCTCTCCGGCGGGGATCTGGTGCTCTCTGCAGTCCACGGGTGGAACGATCTGGAGGGGGTGCGTCGAAACCTCTCCCAGCTGCTCCGGGTGGACCCCACGGGCAAAGTCGTGCAGGCCTGGCCGCCGGAGCCCGCAGACGTGACCCTGATGCATCCCCAGGTGGATGAGGCGGGCGGCCTGGTGGCGGTGCCAGTGGCCCGATCTTCGGTGGGCCCGGCGCCGGATCTCCCAGTCCCCGGGGTGGCCGTGTTGGATCTCATAGACTTCACCCTGCGCTCGAGTGTGGTGGCGTCTCCTTTGGCGCCCTGGTTCGACTCGGTCTTCTTCTGGGAGACCATCGACCTGGACGTGGCGTCCGACGTGCTGCTCCTGGGGCTGGCTGATGGGCGGGTGCAGATTCGCGGGGTGGATGGACACCTGAAGACGGAGCTCGCCCTGGGGGTGCCGGTGGTCACCGCCGGGGTGCCGATCTCGGCCTCGGTCGGGCACAGCCGGCTGGTGGGGGAGCAAGTGGTCACCTTGACCTCGGGGACGAACATCCCTGTCGCGGCCCTCTCTTCTGCCCATCGCCCGCCGGCCGCCCATCCCCAGGAGAACACCCTCTGGGTGCACCGGTTGGATGGAGATCTCGCGTGGACCTGGCGGGGCCCCCACGTGTTGGAGGGGCTGTCCTCTTCTCCAGACCGACGCTGGCTGGTGGTGGGGGCGGGGCCCCGACGGGTGGACCACCGGGAGGATCTCTTCGGGGCGCTTGTGTTCGATGTGGAGGCGGAAGGTCTCTCCGTGTTCTGCCCCACCGAGTCTCCGGTCTTCTTTCGCCACACCAGCACCCGGGACGGGCGCGTGGCCGTGGCGGAGAGCCCCTTTCTGCGGGAGGATGGCACCCTGGGCGGTGCCTACCGGGTGACGGTGCTTCGATGATGGCGCTGCTCTTCGCCTGGCTTGCCTGCACTCCGGGGTTGCTGCAATTCCACGTGGATGTGGAGGGGCCGGGGTTGGTGATCTCGGCGGACGCCCCCCTGGAGGGGGTCCGGGTGCGTACCGAGACCGGGGAGCTGGTGGCCCAGCACCTGGTCCCAGTGCCAAAGGAAACGGTCTGGGTCCCTATTCCATGGGTTCCGGGAGAGCGCTTTTCTGTGGAGGGCTGGACCTCGAGCCAACAGAACCAGCAGGACTTCTGGGCCCCCGCGTCGGACGGGCCGGTCTCGGTGGTTCTGGAGGTGCCCCTGGGCCAAGGGGGGGTGCCCCTGGAGGACGGCGCTCGCATCGAGGTGGCCACGCCGCCTACGGGCCGGACGCCCATTGGAGTCGTGGTGACGGCCCTGGAGCCGTCGGTGGTTCGCGTGATCGCCAACGGGCAGGTGGAGTCTCGCCGGTTGGGCACGGTGGGGGAGCGCGGGGTCTTTGTCCTGGAGGTGGAGGCCCGCGTGGATCTCCAGGTAGAGGTGGGGGGCTGGGCCCGAGAGGCCACACTGGTTCCGGTGTCTGCGGGGAACCTCTCCCAGTCCATTTCCCTGGTGTCGAGTGTCTTTCCGGCGGAGCCTAACGGAAGACCGGATCCCGCGCGGCCCCAGGGACGGGTGACCCTGCCGTCGACCTGGTGGGCCGGCTGGATTCGCCACACGGGGCTTGGGCTTCGGCCGGCGGATGACCAGGCGCCCTGGGCCTGGGAGGGGTTTGTGCTGCGGAATGAGGGGGAGGCGGCGCTGAATGTGGTGATTACCAGCGAGGTGCTGGACGGGGGCGGCGAGGCCGCCCATGCATTTCGGCCCCGGCTTCGGGAGCTGGATGGGGGGCTGAAGAAGGTCAGCGCCCTGGTGCGTTTGCCACCGGGGGAGGACGTGGAGGCGGTGCTTCCACTTTTTGTGGATCGCCAGGATGCTGTGGAGGGTGCCTGGACCCGACGGTTTCGGGTGTCGGCTCTGGGGGCGTCGGAGGCCCTTTTGGAGGACGCGGCCCCACTCTATGTGACCCGGGGCAACGCTTGGGCCAGCCTTGGGTTTGCGGCCGCCCTGGGGGCTTCGCTTCTGGGGTTGGGGTTGTTGGTCGCCCGCTCCCGGCGCTGGCTGGCCGGGTTTGCCACCTCCGAGTTGATGACCATTTCCCTGTTTGGATCTCTGTGCTTCGCCGCCAACGCGGCCTCCCAGCTTGTGGCGCTGGTGGCCAGCGCCCTGCTCGGGCCGTTCAGCCCCCTGTTGACCGGCCTGCTCGATGACGCCTTTCGCATTTGCCTGCTCTCCACCCTGGTGACCCTCCTCCCACGGCCGGGCGCGGTGGCCTTGGCGGTGCTGGTGGGCACGCTCTTGCGAGGCCTCGCCCTGGGGAGCTTCACGCCGGTGGATGGCATGCTCCTCGGGGGCACGGTGGCCTTTCTGGAGGCGGGGTTGTGGTTGGCGGGGCTGACCCGGTCCACCGGCTGGCGAGAGGAGCGTCCCTTCCTGCGTTGGGTTCGGCTGTCCACGGCCTTTGGAGGGGCCTCTCTTCTGGCGTCCGCCACGGGGCTGGCGGCTGCCGTGGTGCTGTATCGTCTGTTTCTGGCCCAGTGGTACGTGGTGATGATCCTGGCCCTGCCCGGCTTTCTCTACGTGTTGGTGGCCTGCTGGGTGGCGGTTGGGTTTGCAGACTCCCTGCGGGCGGTGGAGTCATGAGGCTGTCTCTGGATGCGGCCGGGTACCGCTACCCCAGTGGCGTGGAGGTGGGGCCGGTGGATCTTTTCGTGGAGCCGGGAGAGCTGGTGCTGCTCACCGGACCCACCGGGTGTGGCAAGTCCACGGTGCTCCGGCTCGCGGCGGGGCTGGCACAACGCCAGGGACAGGGGGAGGTGTTGGGGTCCGTTCGGGTGGAGGGTGTGGATCCCGGGACCTGGTCCCCCCGGGAGAGCGTCGCCTGTGTGGGCTTTGTGTCCCAGTCTCCCCGGGACCAGGTGGTGGCGGGCCGGCTGGGGGATGAGATCGCCTTTCCCCTGGAGAGTGCTTGCTGGGAACCGGATGCCATTCGGGACCGGGTGCATCAGATGTTGGGCCAGCACGGCCTGCCCCTGGAGCCGGACCGGTCCTGCCTGGCCCTGTCCGGGGGGCAGTGTCAGCGCCTGGTCCTGGCCTCGGGGCTGGCGGGGGGCGGGGGGCTGCTGCTCCTGGATGAACCCCTGGCCCAGCTGGATCCACGGGGGGCCGAGTCCCTTCTCCGGGAGCTGGTGCGCCTGGTGCGAGGGCAGAACCTCGCGGTGCTTTTGGTGGAGCACCGCCTGGAGCAGGCGCTGGGGTATTGCGATCGGGTGCTGGTCATGGACCAGGGGCGGATCGTCTGTGAGGGCCCGTCCGGGCAGCCTCCCCTGGAGGAGATGGCGAGCCGGGGGTTGCAGCTGCCGGGGTTGGTGGAGCTGGATGGCCTCCTGGCCGCGCGAGGTTTGGGCCGGGAGGACCTGAAGGGGGATGCGCCAAGGGCCCCTGTGCTGCCCGGGGGGGAGCCCTGTTTGAAGGGGCAGAACCTCTCGTTCTCCTATGGAGGGGAGCCTGTGTTGGCGGGGGTGGACCTGGTGGTGCGACCCGGCGAGCGCCTGGCCATCGTGGGGGGCAATGGCGCTGGAAAGTCCACCCTTCTGTCGGTGCTCTCCGGGGACCTGGACGGAGGAGACGTGGTGCGACTTGGGCGTCTGGTGGATGTGCCCCAGGAGCCTGATCTGGCCCTTTTCTGTGCCACGGTACAGGAGGAGTTGGCCCACGGGCCACGGGAAGCTGGCAGTCCGGACGTGGACCGCGAGGTGCGGGAGGCCGCGATGGCCCTGGGGGTCGCGGACCTGCTTGATCGGCCTCCCCAGGCTTTGTCCCGGGGCCAGAGAATGCGGGTGGCGGTGGCGGCGGCGCTGGCGGCGGGGCCGGCCATCCTGGTGCTGGATGAGCCCACAAGCGGCCAGGACCGGGGGCAGGTGGAGCGGATGATGCGCTCTCTTTCGGTTCACCTGGGGGAGCGCTCCCTGGTCTTTGCGACCCACGATCTGGACCTGGTCGCTCGACATGCCACCCGGGTCCTGGTGCTGGAGTCCGGGCGGTGCATCGCGGACGGGGCGCCGGCCCATGTGCTGGCGAACCTCCCCGCCGAGGGTCCCCTGGTGCTCCCTCCCCTGGCGCGGTTCTGCTTGGAGAACGGGTGGCAGCCGGCCTCTGCCCGCGACCTGGTGGAGGACGCCTAGATGGACCCCCGCACCCGGCTTGGACTGCTTGGATCTGTGGGGCTCTTTTCCATCACCCTGGAGCGGGTGGAGGGGTTGGCGGTGCTGACGGTTTTCTGTGCCCTGGCACTGGTGGTGCAGCCGATTGGGCGGGCCTGGCGCATGCGCACCCTGTGGCTGCTCCTGGCGGCCATCTGGGGCTGCGCTCTCTCCCAGGGCATGTTTTTTGCGGATCATCCCCGGGTCGCGGTGGTGTCCGTGGGGCCCCTTGTGATCTATCGGGAAGGGCTTCTTCACGGGCTGGTGCAGTCCATGCGGCTGGCCAGCGTCAGCCTTGCGGGCATCGCCCTGGCGACCTCCACTTCCACGGACCGCATGTTGGCGGGCCTGGTGGCCTTGCGGGTGCCGTTTGGGCTGGCGTTTCTGGCGGTGGCGGCGCTACGGTTCCTGCCGGACACGGTCCAGGAGCTGCTCGTGGTGCGAAAGGCCCGGGCACGGCGGGGACGCCCCGCGGGAAATCGAGGACCCTGGGCTCGCCTGGTGCTGGAGATCAGCATGCTGCGGCCGGTGGTCTCCCGGGCGCTTCGGCGCTCCCGCACCCTGGCCGAGAGTCTGGACACCCGGGGGTTTGACCCGGTGGCGAAACGGACCTCCTGGCGACCACTGCGCATGCGGGGCTGGGAGGTGGTCTTGGTGGTTGTGGCCCTGGGCGCTGCTTCTGCGGCAGCCCTCGCTCGTCTGGTGTATGCCCTGTATGTGAGCGAGATCGCCTGGCATCCGGCCCTTAGGCCCCTCTACGGATTTGTTCGGTCATGGCTGTAACCGGGCTCTTCTTCTTGTGGGCCGGGGCGGCCTGGGCGCAGGGGGCCCCTGATCAGGAGGCCCCAGATCCGGAGGCACCCCCCGCGGAGGACTCGTCCGCTGGGGAAGGGGAGTCCGGAGAAGAAGATGCCCAGCGCAAGGGGGCCCAGGTCGGAGAGTTTGTGGTGCAGGAGGAGGGAAGCCTGGGGCCGGACCCCTCCCGGGTCAGCGGGGCCTTGACCGTGCTGGAGTTGGGTCCGCATCTGTCTGGGGTGGCGGACCTGGGGGGCGTGTTGCAAGCGGCTTCCGGCACTACCATGAACCGCCTTGGGGGCCTGGGGGCCTTTTCGGCGCTGACCATTCGCGGGTCCTCTTTTCGACAGGTGCTGGTGTGTCTGGACGGCGTTCCACTGAACCCGGACGGCTCTGCGGTGGTGAACCTCTCGGAGCTTTCGGCCCGGTCCTTTTCCCGGGTGGAGATCTACCGCAGCCATCCCCCCCCAGAGTTCGGGGCGGCCCCCATGGGCGGGGTGGTGAACCTGGTCACGACCCCCTCCGCCGAGCGGTCTGGGGCGGCCTCGGTGGCTTGGGCCAGCCACGGAACAGGCCGGATTGCTGCCTTTACGTCGGGGCAGGGAGAGCTTGGGGAGTGGGCCACGGACACCACCCTGTCGGTGGAGGGGTTTCGGACCCGGGGGGACTTCGAGTTTTTTGATGACAATGGCACGGTCTACGACGATGCGGACGATGAGATGGGGGTTCGTTCCAACAACGACAAGTCCCAGCTGACAGCCCACGGCCGGTTTCGGGTGGAGGGCCCGAAATGGAGGTTCACCCTGCAGGATGCGCTCCTTGGGCGGGAACAAGGCCTGGCCGGGCATACGGTTCGGCCCACGGAGTCGGTGCGGTACGACGTGTCGAGAAACCTCGTGGTGGGGCAGCTGGATGGGGGCTCCGAGAGGCTGCAGGGCCGGTTTCGTCTTCACTCCATGCAGCGCACCGAGAGCCTGGATGATCGAGCGGGGGAGATCGGCGTGGGCTCCCGCTGGACCATGGATCGGTTGGACACGTTCGGGGCCCTGGCCCACGGGGCCTGGATTCCCGGACCCAACCTCGCGGGCACCCTGACCCTGGATGGCCGACACGAGGTGATGTCCCCCCTGGATCGGGGTGTCGTGGAGCAGGATCCCGCGAGAAGGCGTTGGGTGGGAACGGCGACCGCCGGGGGCCAGTTGTGGGCCTGGGCCGGCCGGGTTCGGGTGGATCCCCTGGTGCGGGCGGGCGTCTGGAAGGGGGATGGGCTCGGGGAGGTGATCCAAATCATGAGCGTGGACCCCCGGGGTGGGGTGCTGCTCCGCCTGGTGGAGCCCTTGGCACTGAAGGGCACCCTGGGGCGGTCTCTTCGGGTGCCCGATCTGTTGGAGCTGTATGGAGACTCCGGGTCGATCCGGGGCAACCCGGGCCTCGCCCCCGAGCGGGCCCTCCAGTGGGACGCTGGGTTTCGACTGGAGCACGGCGTGGGAGATGTGGCGGTGGCCTGGGAGGCCAGCTGGTTTGACCGGCAGTCCACGGACCTCATCACCTGGATTCAGAATGCCCAGCGCACCCTGACCGCAGTGAACCTGGATGCCGCGCGGGTGCAGGGGGTGGAGACCGCCCTGGATGCACAGATCTGGGACCGGCTGCAGAGCCGAAGCTCCCTGACCTGGATTCACTCCCAGAACCTGTCCACCGATCCGGCCTACGCGGGAAACCAGCTGCCCCGGATCCCCGAGTGGGAGATCCACCAGTCCACGACCCTTCCGCTTCGGGATGGGCTCTCCGTGGAGCACCGGTTCACCTGGGTGAGCGGCAACTATTGGGACGCCACCAACTGGTTCAGCGCTCCGCCGCGACCCCTGCACGGGGCCCGGATCCGGGTCGGTCCGAACGAGGAGGGGTTTGGGTTGGAGCTGTCCGGCTTGAATCTTGTGAATCATATTGTGGAGCAGGTGCCGCGGGACCCCCTTGCCACCGGGGCGCCGGACCTCGTGCCCCAGGCGGTGACGGACTTTGTGGGCTACCCCCTGGCGGGCCGCACGCTCATGGTGCGCCTGCGCTGGACGCCGCCGGTGGATGGGGACTGAATGAAAGAGGGCCCGCTGCAAGCAGCGGGCCCCGGGCACCGGGCCGAGGCCCGGCGGGTTTCAAGGGTCCTAGAAGAACACCGCGGTTCCGAGGACGATGTCATCGGTGATGTCTACCGAGGTCAGAACGTCGGCGCCGAGGCCCAGCACGTTCGTCACGGTCACGGCATAGTTGTCGCCGAGCCAGTAGGCGATTCCCAGGTCGATGTTGGCGCCCAGCGCGAACGCAGGGGTCACGGGAACGGTCAGGTCCAGACCGGCCACAAAGTCCATGTCGTCGTTGAGTCCCATCCAGTAGGAAGCGCCCAGGTTCACGCCCAGGCTGAAGTCCGGCACCACGGCCACGTCTGCGCCCGCGCTGATGCCGACGCCGTCTTGAATGAACGTTGTGTAGGAGCCCGAAAGCGCCACAGACAGATCACCGGGTGTCACGTGTACGCCACCGCCCATGCCGATCGCTGTTGTGCCTTCCGCCGGGGCGGCCAGGGCACTGCCTGCGAAAGCCATTGAGAGACCAACGATTCCAATCAACTTCTTCATGTTTGCACTCCTGTACAGGATTGAGGGGACGCCGAGGACGCCTCCGGTACTCAGCGTCCCAACCCAACCGAACTCTTGTCAAGTCAATGGTTAGTTTCGAAATCACATCAGTAAAAGTTGAATGGCTATTCATTTTCCACTCTATGCGTGAACCCCTGCCGGGCCTGGATTGGGGCATTTTTCGGCCCAAGGGTGCGAAAATCTGTTCGCAGGACAACTTTTTTTTTATTGGGGTGCCTGCATTGTGTGTCGGAAGGTGTTCATTCCGGGGCGCTGCGTGCGTTCGAAACCGTGTGGAGAGCGAACGGTAGGCCCGTGGTGGCCCGCGGTTTTACGCGTTAGCCCGGGGCCTTCATGCCCAAGACACGGTCCACCCCACGGCTCTCCTACAACCTCACCGGCGCCGAAGACGCTCCGGCGCTCGTGTTCGTCAATGGGCTTGGGGGGCGCTCGGAGGCGTGGTTCCACCAGGCGAAGCACTTCAAGGCGGATCACCGGGTGCTGTGCTTCGACAACCGGGGGGCGGCCCGCTCGGAGACCAGCGATGCCCCCGCGGACATGGAGACCTTTGCGGGGGATGTGATTCGGCTCCTGGACGAGGTGGGGATTCAGGGCGCCAGCTTTGTGGGGCTCTCCTTCGGAGGCCGGGTGGTCCAGGAGCTGGCTCTGGGCTGGCCGGAGCGGGTCGAGCGCGTGGCCATCGGCGGCACTTCCTGCGGGGGGGAAGCCCACGTGGATGGGGAGGAGACCCTTCGGGGACTCTTTGGTATGGGGCACTCCCCTTCAGCGGAGGAGATCTTCTCCCGCATCGTTCCGGCTCTGTTTGGACCCACCTACCGGACCCGGTTTGACAAGCACCTGCGCGTTCTCTCCCGTGCCTGGGCCCGGTTTCCCCCGGACCCGGTGGGCCTCGCTCGCCAGTGGGATGCCTATGACGCCTTTGACACCCAAGCGCGACTCTCTGAGATTCGCTGCCCGACCCTGGTGGTGCACGGACTGCTGGATGCCCTGTCTCCCGTGGCCAACGCCGAGTACCTGGCGGCTCACATTCCGGGGGCCCAGCTCTTCTTGATGGAAGACAACGGCCACTCCCCAAACGTGGAGTCGCCAGCGCAGTTCAACGAGGTGCTTCGGTCTTTTCTTGAGGGTCACTAAGCCACTGTCGCCGGCAGGATAGGATTTGTCCGTGGTTGTTCTCCTGCTTTCGCTGGTGGTTCCATTGGGGGCCGGAAACCTCTTGGGTCG
>CAZRYF010000039.1:13691-44830 GCA_964604165.1 uncultured Enterobacterales bacterium | reverse complement strand
GGTCGGAACTGGCCGTGGAATCCGACCTCAACGGCCTGGGATACGCCATCCCTCCCGGTTCAGGTCGGAACTGGCCGTGGAATCCGACCCCAACGTCGAGGGAAACGCCATCCCCCCACGATCTTGCCGATTCTGCTACGCGGTCGAACCCAGCGCCGCTCCCGCCTCACTCCCCCGTCGTGCACCGTGGGCTCACGTTTCTCACCGTGGCATCTCCGATGCCCGTCACTCGCACAAGGTCCGAGCACGAACCAAAGGCACCATTGTCGTAGCGGAATTGGAGAATGGCCGCGGCCTTGGAAGGGCCGATACCCGGTAGGCCTTCCAGCTCAGACTGGGTGGCGGTGTTGATGTTTACAGTGCCTCCTGGGCCTACCGCAGACGCGGGGACGACATGGGAGGCGAGGGCCAATCCTTCGGCGGGCAACTCGGTGTTGCCGTCAAATACCACCAGGGACGAGATGTTCTGCAGGGTGGCAGGCCCGATGCCCGGCACGTTGTCCAGGTCGGTCAGAGACGTAAACTGCCCGTGCTCCGTCCGGTACTGGATAATGGCCCCTGCTTTGGACGGTCCAATGCCCGGCAGGGACTCCAACTCCGTGGAGGAGGCGGTGTTCACATTGACCCCAGCCAGCGCCATGGGAAGGAACAGCAGCCACAACAGAAAGGTGCTGGCAAACGTGCGAAGAAAACTCATGTCCATCCCCGTGGAATGACAAAAGGTATCACACGATCGGACGGTACTCGTCAGCGAGTCGTGAGTCTTTCAATCCAGCGACCCAGCAGTCCCTTGCGGGAGGCCTTCTCCGGTGGGGCCAACTCTTCCAACACTTCCACTGGCAGCGGAATGGACACTGCAGTCTCGCCAGCTGGTTCCGCGGCCGCCATGGGAACCACAGCGGTCCTGGGGGCGCTCGCGGGAAGTCCATCCACCACCTTCAATCCGTTTCCGCTGGACACCACTGTGACCTGCCCCGTGTAGTCCGTGCGATAAAGTGTAGCTCCGACCCGTTCCAAGCGGGCGAGCGCCTCGGGTCTTGGGTGCTTGTGGCGGTTGTCCTTGCCCACGCTCACCAGGGCGATCTCCGGTTGCAACGCCTCCAAAAAGGGGAGACTGCTGGAGTAACGGGAGCCGTGGTGGGGTACCTTCAACACGTCGCAAGGCTGCAGGTTATGCCGCACAAGCATCTCCTCAGTCACCGACTCCGCGTCCCCCGTGAGGAGCATGCAGTCCTTCCCGTGGTCGACCCGAAGCACGACCGAGTTGGAGTTGAGGTCTGAACGTGTGCCTGTCAGGTGGGTTCCCCCCGGCCACAGCACCTTCATGGTGATGCCGTCATCAAATTCAAAAACCTGGCCGGCCCGGGCACCCTGGTAGGGCACGCTTCCCTGTTCAACAGCTACCATGAGGTCCCGGTAGGTGCGGGTGGTGTGGGGGACCCCTGAGTCCACGAACTGCTCGACCTTCACCGACTCCAGCACGGCCTTCATTCCGCCGATGTGATCCGCGTGGGCATGCGTGGCGATCGCCAGCTCAATGTTCTCCACTCCCAGGCGCTTCAAGGTGTCGGCGACCACGTTCTTGCGCTGTCCCGCATCCACAAGCACGTACTTTCCGGCGGGTGTCTCAAGCAGCAGAGAGTCACCTTGCCCTACATCCAACATGTGGAGCTGGAGATCACCTGCCCAGGCGGTCGATAGTCCGAAGAGCCAAAACAAGGCGGCTATTGAACCTGAAACCAGATTTTTCGGTTTGTGTAGTCGTAGCAGGCCACAAACCGGTCTGTGCCGTTCGTGGCGGTCTCGATGTGAAACCCCAAGGCGGCCGAGTCTCCGTCGACGGTCTCGGTGGACCAGTCTTCCCCATCCTTGGCGGCTTTGCGGATGTCGTTGTTGTACCCGTCGAAGTAGTAGATGACCGGTGACTCGCCATCCAGGTAGACCGCAGCGTCCGCGCCCATCTCGCTGCCACTGTCAACGGTCTCCAGGGCCCAGCTGCCCCCGGGAGTTCCCTGGGCCAGTCGCAAATCACCGTTCCCCACGTCCTGGTAGGCGATGACCATCCGCCCACCTTCAAAGAAAATGTCCGGCCACGCGCCGACCTTGCTCTCCGTGTCCGTGCCGTCGTCCACGGTCTCCACGGACCAGCCGCTGCCGTTGCCGCTCGCCAGCTTCAGCTGCCCGTGGGCCGCGTCGTAGTAGGCGATGTACTCGACCCCGTCGTAGGAGACGAGGTTGGCGTATTTCCCCACATCTGCCTCGACGGCGTCGGCGCCCGTGTCAGCCGGGCCTGTGCCCTCGTCCACCACTTCCGTGGAAAATCCGGTGCCATTCCACGCGGAGAAACGAAGCTCGGCGTCTCCCACGTCATAAAAGGCCACCACGGGATTCCCGTCGCTGTTCAGCGCCACCGAGCTGAACTTGCCTACGTCGGGGCTGGGGCCGCTTCCTGTACCGGCGATGCCTGTCTCCCATTCGCCGTCCCCATTCCGGTGGGCGTACCGAAGCGCCCCGTTGGTCGAGTCGTAGTAGGTGACCCACACAATGCCGTCGTCCTGCACCACAAGCGAGGTGTAGCGGCCGCGGTCCCCGGGATCGAGGCCGTCCTGGCCGGGGTAGCCATCGACCTCCTCCCGGTCCCAGAACACGTCGCCATCCTTCACCGTGCCGATAGAGAAGGCCAAGGCCCCCTTGGTGTTGTCGTAGAACGACACCGCGGGGCTTCCGTCGGGCATGGTGCCCATGGAGAGCCACTGCCCCACGTCGTTCGGGTCCTCGGTGGGCACGTCATCAACGGGGTGAACCGGGTCGTCCCGGCATCCGCAGCCTGCCAGGAGCAGGCCGCAGGTGGCGCCAAGTACCAGTTGAGAGACGAGCGAAAACCGCATGGAAAAGGCCTTCAGGAGTGCGGGAACCGTACCCGGGCCCTTGTGCTCTGTCAACGCTGGATTCGGCCTCGGTTTCACTGGGTTCGACCTCGAGTGGCATGATCCCACCATGGTCCTTTCATGGGTTGGCGTGCTGGCATGGGCGGGGGCAGCCCCGGGTGCGCTGCTCTGTCCCCAGGACATGGTGTTTGTTTCCGGGGGCGCCGGGGTGCTGGGCCAGTACCGTGCCGCCCATGGAGAAGACCAGGTCCCCCCTGTTTCGCTTGAGGTGGGTCCTTTCTGCGTGGGCATCTACCCTCTGCCCGGCCGTGCTGGGGACCACTGGCCTGCCGATGGCCTGGAAGCTGGAGAAGTGGCCCGCCTGGAGGGGGGGCTGCTGGCCGTGGGGGTGCGCCTCTGTACTGCGGAGGAGCTGGTCTGGGTCACGGCGGGAGGCGCAGAGAATCGACCCTACGCCACGGGGTCCAGCCCCCCACGCTCCTGCGAACCGAGCTTCTCCTGGCCGGACATGAAGCCCTATGACAGCTGGAAAGAGTGTGTGAGCCCCTGGGGTTTGCGCGACCTGCACGTGGCGTCGAGCTGGGCCACGGCCTCCGCGCGAATCGATGAAGCCCGCATGGCCTACCGGCGGCGACCCTACGTGGTCGTGGGAGGCACCAACCGCCTGGACACCTTCTATGCGCCGACAAACTTCGGTCACCATTTGCATGACCCCGGGGACCCCCCGTTTTTTGATGACCAGGTCCGGGCCTGTGCCACACCGGGAGCGGTGGATGCGGCCCGTTGGGAGCTACTGAAGGAGGCCATGGCCGCCCAGGGGAGCTATGTCGGGTTCCTCGATTGGCTGGGGCGCTATGGCGTGGACGCATCCCCCACCGACATCCTGGAGGACCACCGGATCTACCTTCGGGATGACTGACTTGGTCTGCCGTTCCCGGTTGTCCCCCCGACCGATGAAGACGGGAATGGTTTTGCGAGAGAGGTGAATTTCAACGAAACAGATGCTGCGGTCTACCCGGGGGCGGACGGGCACTGCGATGCTTGTGCGCTGACTACCTTCCCTGGATTCGACTCCGGGTATGAGCAAGACGCGCCTCGTTGGCGGCCTCCAGGCTTTGAAAGCGAAACACAGCCCGAGGGGGAGAGAGCCGTGCGAACCGGGCTGCTCTCGACCAAAGGGCTCGGAGCCGTGCCTCAACCGTCCCTCCTACGGCGCGTGGAGGCGGTGGCATCTCACCGATGTCGCGGAATCTCTCAATGCCCATGTTTCAATCCTCCTCCAGATCGAACGCGTGTTGAAGCGCTTTTGCGTCGGCTGCATCGATGGGCCGGACCGTGTTTCGCTTCAGGTGGAAGAGTGCCCGGGGGCGCGCCACCCGAATTGGAACCCCGCCAAGAGTCTCCACTGAGACCTCTACGTCGTCATAGGCTGTCACGTCTCCGATGCGGGCAAGGAGGTCGATATACAGGGTCCCCTCTGGCGGTCCATACCGAAGGACAGGGTAGGGACCACACAGGTCCTCGGAGAACTCTCTGGTCAGGGACCCTCCGGCACAGGCCGCCCGTCCACGTAAAGCGCGGCCTCGGGGCCCGAGTGAACGAATGTCACATCAAACGCCTGGCCGGCCTGGACCACAGCCCCCAGGAGAGCCTCGCCGTTTGATGTGCCCGTGGCCGACCAGTCGCCGAGGGTGAGGGTCGCCTTTCCCCTGTACTTCAGGACCACCAGGTGGGTCCCGGCGGGGAGCCGTCCATCGGGCTTTCCCTGGACCTCCACCCGGGGGAAGCAGGCCTCGAAATCGGTTGCCCCGTGGTTCATGGGGTACTGGGCGTAGGCCAGGTGTTCGGTGGGGGGGAGGTGGTCCCGAATGCAGGCCTGGCGGACGGGGTCCCCCAGCACACCCGTGAGCACGTTGGCGGTGAGCAGAACCGGGCCCGGTGCAGGGACAATGGGGTCGACCTGGCCCGTGGGGTTCCCCGCGAGCCACTGGGCGGCAACGTCCTGGCCCTGGCCCCAGTCCAGGTTGGAGTCGGCGAGTCGGCGCCAGGCCTCGGTGCGGTCCAGGAGGGTCTCGTTCTGGTAGGAGAGGAGCCAAGGCCACCAGGACAGACCACTCAGCAGAGTCCAGGCCGCACCCGCGGCCAGCCAGCGCGGCGGGAGCCGGGCAGTGACGAGTGCCAAGAAGGGAACCGCCGGCAGCAGATAGCGCACGCCCAGCTGAAAGTTGAAGGCCAGGGAGAACCACCCGAGCAAAAAGACGGGGGGCACCAGCCAGGCCAGGGTGGTGCGCCCTTCGGGGCGTCGAAAGAGCGCCAGGATCGACAGAAGCAGCAGCGGCAGCGGGAGCTTCCAGGCCAGGGCCTTCAAGTAGTAGGCCTGTTGCCCCATGGGGGTCAGCTCCCCAGCGAGCCAGATGTTGCCGTGGCCTGCATCGTCATCGGACTTCACCCAGTCCAACCCCTCGATCCAGGGGCGGGGAACCGGCAGCGGTAAGCTTGATTCCGACAGGGAGGAGAAGGTCTGGGACCGCCAGGCGATGTCTTCGCCGGCGGTGCCGAACCCCTGAAATCCATAGGCCAGGTTCAACGCCAGCAGGGCAGCCAGGAGCGCTGTGGGGGCGCGGCGCACTGGCGCCAGGCTTCGGGAGAGGCCACACCAGCCCGCAGCGACGAGAAGGTGGATGGGGACCAGAAAAACCGCCGTGAATTTGGCGGCCTGGGCCATCCCCAGCACCGCGCCGGCAATGGCATGGTTTCGGTGAGTGGGGAATTCAAGTGCCCGCGCCCAGGTGAAGCAGGCCGCCAGAAGGAAGAAGGTACACGGCGCATCGGTGGTGACCAGGCCCGCGTGAGCCAGGAGGTTCGGGTCCAGCGCCACGAGGGAGGCTGCGCCCAATGCTGCCCAGGGGCCATAGAATCGCTTCGCCCAGACAAAGACAATCCAGGCGCTCCCCAGGAGCCAGCCCACCTGGGGCATGCGGGCAAGAAACCAGGAGCCCGCCCCATCCTCCATCTCCGAGAGGTGCCAGGCCATGGCATTGAAGACGCTCACCGGCATCTTGGAGTTGTCGAAGCGGGAAAAGTCCCAATCCCGCAGGATGCGCAGGCCCATGTGCAGGTGCTGGGGCTCGTCGTAGGTGGAGGACAGGTGCCACTGGGCGGACCAGACCAGAGCGCAGCAAAGCGCACACAGTCCAACCAGCCAACGGCGGGGATTCTTCATGCCCGCCAGGTCTACCCCCCCTGGGTCGGACGCCACTTGGCATCTCGCAAGAAGCGGCCGTTGAGGTACTCACGTTCGATGACCTCGGCCATTTCCTCGGCATCCCGGAAGCGCTCCCAATCCACGCGAATGACCGGAACGGAGCGTGAAATGTCTTCAATGAAGGACGTGTACTCCCGGTGCAGCGACACGAGGTACTCCATGGGAATGCTGGACTCCACGTCCCGGTTTCGCATTCGAATGCGCTCCATGGAACTCTCGGGGGACAGGTCCAGGTAGACGATGACGTTCGGGCGGCACATGAAATTGCTCATGTGGCGGAACAGGTCCAGGTAGGTGCGGTAGTCCCGCTCGTCCATCAGGTCCTGGTCCACGAGGGTCTTGGCAAAGACCGCATCTTCGTAGATGGTGCGGTCCTGCACGCCGCCACCGCCGCGCCAGATGATCTCCTGGTGCTGCTGGAAGCGCCGGTTGAGCAGGTAAATCTGGGTGGCAAAGGAGTAGCGGGCTGTGTCGGCGTAGAAGTCGGCCAGGTATTCGTTGTCCTGGACGGGTTCGTAGTAGACGGGAAGCCCGAGGTGCTCCCCCAGCGCCGTGGCCAGGGTGGTCTTGCCGGCGCCGATCAATCCAGCGATGCCGATGAACAGGTCGTTGAGGCGGGTTTCGATGGCCATGGTGCCTTCGAATAACCCGCCGCGCTACCATCGATCCCATGCCGCTGTTTGCCTTGCCTGAAGAGCACATTTTCCCGGATCCGGAGCTTGCTCGGGACGATGGCCTCCTCGCGGTGGGGGGGGACCTGCATCCTGCACGGGTACTGCTCGCCTACAGCCAGGGGATCTTTCCCTGGTACAGCGAGGGGCAGCCCATCTTGTGGCACTCTCCGGACCCGCGTTTTGTGCTGTTTCTGGATGAATTCGAGACCCCCCGCAGCCTGCGACGCACGGTTCGAAAGGCACGTTTTGAGATTCGGTCTGACACGGCGTTCATGCAGGTGGTGGATGCGTGCTCCCGGGTCCCCCGGGTCGATCAGGACGGCACGTGGATCACCTCGGAGATGCTGGAGGCCTATGGGACCTTGCACGAGATGGGGTTTGCCCACTCGGTGGAGAGCTGGCTGGACGGGCAACTTGTGGGGGGTCTGTACGGCGTGGCGCTGGGGGGCGTGTTCTTCGGGGAGTCCATGTTCGCCCTGGAGAGTGATGCCTCGAAAGTGGCTTTCGTGCACCTGGTGCGGCAGCTCCAGTCCTGGGGGGTGGACCTGCTCGATTCCCAGGTGCACACGGACCACCTGGCGCGGTTTGGCGCCCGGAACATTCCCCGACGGGCCTACCTGGATCTGCTGGCTGCGAGGTTGCAGGAGCCCACGCGGCGGGGTTGCTGGAAGCTGGATCCAATTGAGGATGCGCCCGGCGATGCACCGTGAGGAGGCTTTCTCCCCTTGAGTCGGCGTGCATGTTGGATGGGGTGGGGACCGTCCTGGCCACTGGGGGGTCGTTGGGCACGGCCTTCTCCATGTTTGAGCAGAGCGCCGAGAGCGCCCATGAGCGGGAATTGGCCGGCCTGATGCGCGTGGTGCTGGAGCGGGGAGAGGGGCTCGGGCCCGCCCGGGACCTGCTGGATCGTGCGCTGGCGCCCGGGGTGGGGATGGTGTTGGCCAGTGCGGAGCAGTCTGGACATCTGGAGCTGGCGGCCTATCGGCTCGCGGAGATGCTTCGGCGCTACGCCAGCCATCGAAGGGCCTTCTTCTTCTCAATCGTTCAGATCGCCTTTGCCCTGGTCGTGGCGGTGGTGGTGCCATCCCTCTTTCAGCCCCTGGCCAGGGGAATCGCCGGCGTGGCTGTGGGCCTCGCGGTGCTGTTTCGGTGGGAGAGAGGTCGGGCGGGGACACTGACCCGGGCCGCTTGGGGGCTCCCCTTTTTGGGGGAGTCCCTCCAGGGGCCCGCCCTGATTCGGGTTTTCACGGTTCTCGGCTTGGGGGTGGAGGCCGGGCGCTCCCTGGAGGTGTTGTTGGCGGAGTGTGCTGAGGGTGAGCCCAACGGCGCAGCGGCCCGGGCCTGTGAGGTGGCAGGGCGAAACCTGGCTGCGGGTGCCACCCTCGCCGAGTCCCTCTCGGAGAGCCTCGCCCTGACGGCCCAGGAGACTGCGATGCTTCGGCAAGGGGAGCACCTGGGCAGGGTGCCAGCGACCCTGCACCGGGTTGCCCAGGAGAGGCTTCAGCGGCTGGGGAAGGTCTTGCGAAACACAGGCATCGCGCTCATCGTGCTGCCCTACGTGTTGTTTGTGGTGCCCTTCGTCGTCATGGTTTTCGTGTTTGCCTCGGACATGTAGACCCCGTAGCAAAGCCCTGCGGAGCGGTTAGATACGGGGCCCCATGACCGTGTTCGCACAATGGCTGACTGATCACCCTCGCCTGGACGAGGTTCCCCTGGCCCGCGGCCTGGTGCCGGCGGTCACCAGCGAGACCCAGGTGAGCACGGCCGGTTGGCCCTACTTGCAGGAAGGTGCGTACCTGCATCTTCGGGACCGCGTGCCCCACATCCTGGGGTTTGGGAATGCTGCCTGGCGGGGCCTGCAGCACCTTGCGGATCTGGTGGAGACCAGCGAGATCGCCGATGAAGCGGCGCGGGAGCACTTCTACGCCAGCCAGCAGGTGGTGGAGCAGGTGTTGAAGACCTCCGCCATCACCGCGCCCCCGTCCCTCTGGCTCGCCCGGCACCTGGTGGACACCTTGCGGTCAGAGGGCCTTGCGGATCGCCTGCTGGCGGGAGAGATGCTGCGTCCCGGGCAGGAAGGGTTGTGTTCGGAAGAGCTCGAAATGGACTGCACGTTTCTCTCCATTCTGGGGCTGCTGGACCGGACACCGGGCGCTTTCACCATGGTGAAGGAGCCCCAGGTGCGGGCGGTGTTTTCCTTGCCGAACCTGCCCCCCTTTGTGCCGGCCGGCATGTCCGATGCCTGGCGGAGACTCTTCCTGGGGGTGGAGCTCTCCGGCGAGGAGAGAGAGGCTGTGGCCTGGGCGCTGGGGACTTCTCCAGTGCGCACAGATCCAGCTCAGCAATCCTGGACCCCGCAGGTGGAGGAGATCGAGTTGGGCCACCGGCTGCTTCCCCTGGTGCTTGGGTTGTCTTCCGCGGGCCTGCTCGGGGACATTGTCGGACAGCGAGCGCTGACGCCCGACTCCCTTGGGGACGGAGGCGACCAACACGCGGGAATCCTTGCGCTGTTTCAAGGGGCGGGCCTGGTGGCTGGACCCGCTGGTGCGCTCACCACCCTGGGCCAGCGGACCCTGGTGCGGGGGCCGGGTCCCTTCGGCATTATTGAGGCCTACCACCCCTACATGCACTCCCTGGGAGAGATCCTGCAGCAGGGCCGGGGCTCGGTGCACCTCACCCGGGGCAGCAACGTGGCGGCCAGCCAGCGGGCCAACCGACAGTCTTTCGCCCATGCCAACGATCAGCTCGATTCCTTCTGTCAGCAGACCGGATGGACCTACCGGGTCTACATCGAGCATGCCCTTGGGCGGGGCGAGGCCACCCGGCAAAGGTTCGAGCGCAACGGGGACACCTTGATCTACCTGGGCGCAGACCTGGAGAATGCAGCCATCGATGCGGCGCTGGAGGAGCAGTCCCAGGGGCGGCTGCCCGCGAAGATGCACTTCATTCGGCGGGCCGACATCGGGCAACCCCAAGCCGTGTTGGGTCCCCTGTCCGCCACCGGTGTGCAGGAAGAAGGCGCGGTCATGGTCGTGGGCAACGGCTTCCACGAGATTCGGGACCAAGGGGACGAGGGCCTGATCGAGGTGCTGTCCGAGTACTGCGCCGCCCAGCTGGTGCTGGTGTTCACCGAGGAGACGGCCCTGTCGATTCCCGACCAACGGAACACGGCTTGGAACACCTACCACCCGGCCTTTCGCTACGTACATGAAAAGAGCGGCCAGGGTCTGCGCCCCAGCGTGGAAGGCCCCGCGGACCCCATCGGCCCACCCATGCCCTTGTCTTGGACCGAGTGTGCCGAGAGGGCGGGGTACGTGCTCCTGGAGCGCTTCAGCCGGCCGGGGCGAACGGTCTACCCCTGCCCGCGGCAAGACGGCCACAATCCCAGCACGAGCGTGATCTACTTCTTCGTGCCCAAGGACCTGGCGTTTGTCCTCGGGTTGGAGGAAGGGGAGGGCTGAAGAGCCGGACACCCCTGCCGCCCATTGTTCCACTGGAATGAGGCTCTGCCAGGTTGCGACTCGCGCCTTGCTCATCGATCCCATCAGATCTACAGAGTGAGCACTGATCGCAACGGAGGGTCCGGGGCTCCCATTTCCAGGATCGGTTCACAAGGAGCAAGACATGGCGTGCGGCGGAACGACCGGAAACGTCCAGAAACATCTGACGGCACTCTCGTCGACCGAGGCAATCGAGTGGTTCACAGGGTGGATGTTGTGTGTAGGGCTCGATGACGCCATGCCGGTCATGGTGGCTCGGGTCGCGACTTCCGACTTCTTCGAGGCGCAGATCGTGGCCCAGGTGGCAAAGGTTCGAACAGACGCTCCTGAAACCCTGGTTCATCTGGCCGCAGTACAGACCCCGACCTCGGGGAGCTTCGACTACAATCCGGGTGAGCTCGACCTGTCCAACGATACGGCCGGCGCGATGTTCATCCGGTTCGGGGTGGCCTACAAGCACTCCAGCGGCCAGTCCCAGTGCGCAGCAGACATGGAGTTGGAGGTCGCCTACGCCCGGTGCGGCGACTTGGTGGGCTCCGGCACCTGGCAGCTCAACAGCACCACCACCTCCGACCAGTTCCAGGTGATCTCGGGCTGGGTGCCGACGATCCTGGTCGACAAGGTCAAACTGGCTGCCATCTGCGCTGGGTTGACGGGGAACCTGGAGTGTCGGCTTGCCTACCGGACCGCGGCGACTCAGAAGTCCGTCCCCAGTGCGTGGAGCAATGTGACCGACACCAACGCGCCCTCATTTTCCCGGATACATTGAAATGTGGACGAGCGGCACACACGAGGAACGGCTGTGCGCCGCTCTCGACCTTGCCGCTGTCCTGCTCCACGAGATGACCCACCTCGTGGGCTACAACTACTCCGACCCGGACTGGAAAAGCACCTGCTACGTCTCGTACATGATTGAGAACGCGTTCCGGTGGGGTTTGTTTAACCGCCACGACGCGGCGGCGGTGGGGTGTTGCGATGGTATGGCCCTTGACAGTGTGTACGGCTGCGGCCGCCCCAAAGCCCCGAGTTTCAGCAAGTGCAGCGAGCTCCCACCTAATCTCCTAGGGAATTACGTCGCTGGGGGAGAGCTTGTCGCCGCAGGAGGGGGGTTGATTGTCGATGGGCTCGTGGTGGGCTGGAACTTCCTGCGCACTTTAGTGGGATCCTTGTACGGCTTCATCCGGAGGGGAGTTGAGTGGGCGTGGGAGTTCTTCGTCGGCCTGCTCGAGAGCGCGTGGGGCAGCTTGTTCGGTGTTAGTGGTAGCAGTGGCGGTGGGTGCAACAGCTGCGAGTGCTGCGAGTGCTGCGAGTGCTGCGAGTGCTGCGAGTGCTGCGAGTGCTACGAGTGCTACGAGTATTGTCCGCACCTGTTCCACTACCTAGCCGACCAGGGGTGTGTGCCCAAGGACGGATGGGACGATGACGACGTGATGGAATGCATTATCAGGTGCAATCAGGCCATGAATGCGAGCATAATGGAGCCCTTGTCGGACGAGGCGGCGTGAGGAGCATGACGCGATGGACATGCCTGCCGGCAGCCTGTTCGCATGTGGGAAGGGCGACTGAGCCATGACCGGGGGCGCTGGCCGGTCACGCGCGTGGGTACCGTGGGCGTTGACGGGAACACTGCTCGTCAGCACGGCTTTCAAGCCAGGCTCATGGGGGGCCTACGGCGGGGAGATTACGGGCATGACCGAGCTGGCTTCCGGCACATCGGCTACCTTGCAGTTTCGCACGAGCATGCGGAACGACGGCGGTGAGACAAGGTGGAAAGTCGACCTCGATGTAATAGAGATCCACGCTGCTGCGACGCAGGACAGCGGGAACAGCGTCGCGGTTACCGTGATCGGTCGGGTCGACGGATCGGGATCGGACTCGTGCAGCGAGACATGGGAGCCCGACACCGGGCTGTCGAGATGGCAAAAGTGCTGGGTTTGGCCCGAGTGCTCGGGCGACGCCATGCCCTGCGAGGCGACGGTGGAGTTCGAGCTGGTCTCGATGAGCGACGAACCCATTACGGTCGAGTGGGCCGTCTCCGCCTTGGTGGAAGGCTTCTACACTTACAGTTTTTGCGGTCCTTGCTACAAAAGATCCGACGACGTGGACGTGGACGCCGAGGTCACCCTCGAGCAGTTGGAATGACACAGAGTGTTGAGTAGCAACCGGACCGTGACCAGACGCACCCTTCGGCCTTGATCGACAAGAGCGTTGCTACGGATGCCGGTCACGGCGGAATTGAGGCCGCCCGATGTTGGGCGGCGGGGGGATCGTCGGCAACGGCAACGCCTACACTTGGGCTCGCCCTCCTTGGGCTCGCCTTCCTGGTCCCACCCTCGCGCCCGAAACACGCCGAACGAACTGGTGTAGCCGTGCAGGTGGGTCTTGCCGTGGACAGCCTGTTGGGCTGCCCATACATCCTTGGACAACCCGGGGTTGTCCACTCCGCCCACAGCTCCGACGACTGGGATTTACAGTTGGGAAGAGGGGGTTTGTCACATGGGAGTGTGGAGCGATGTAGAGCGGGGAACGCTTGACTCCCACCAATTTCACCTACGCTCGCTTTCTTCGGTAGGGCCCGGGGGGGTAGCCGTGGACTTTACACCCCTACTTTCGTGCCGAGCCCGCCAGAAGCAGCACGCGCTGTCCGTCAGACGGGGGTGGCCCTTGGGTCGCGCGTTGCTCGACGCAGGCGGCGAACGCCCCCGGGGGATCCCAGCTCGTCCAGCTCCATTCGCGGCTCCAAACGCCATCGGCGCGGAGGCTCTTGGCTTGCTCGCTCACGCCGTCGGCATGGCAGCCCAACACCGCGACGCGAAGCGCATCTTGCCAATCGCGCGGGGCAAACTCGCCAAGGACCCCGAGCTGCACCCGCGCCCTTTCCAGGATCGTGCATTCGTAGTTGCACACATCCCTTTCGGGGGGCGGGCCCCAGGGGTCGAGGGGCGGTGGGTCCGGGTGCCGGCATGAACAGGACGTGGCAACCTCATCGTCCAGCACCGCCCACCAGCGTGCCGCACGTGCGTAGTCTCCCTGGTCATAGGAGGCGTTGAGCCCAAGAATCGCAATGCTCTCCTTATGGGGCGAGAACTCCTTTGTGGCCCTTTCCAGGAACTCGAACTGCTCGTCGCTGAGATCTGCGTCGGGGAACCTCGTGATTCGGAACAATGCTTCTTCAGCCACCAGCGGGTCGGGAGTGTCCTCCAAGATCTCGAAGGCCAGGTCCACCGCTTCTTCAGCGTTGTAGGCGGTGCCCGTCAAATCACTGACCGCTTCCAGCGCATACAGGCGAGCGTAGTCACTCGCGGGGTGGTCCGGGCCCGCCTGTTCGATGACCTCTAGCGCGAGATGGAGCTGGATCGAGGCATCCCGTGGCATCCTATGGGTTTGGTAGAACGTGCGCGCCTCCCGGTTTCGGGAGATAAGCGAAGGTCTTCCGTCGAACGGACCCTCGCCGAATCGCTCGAGCATCTCGTCCACGAGGTCTTCGAACTGGGCACCGGAGACCGCATTGCTCCGCGTCCGTTCGACCTCGAGGGCGAGAACACCAGTCCACGGTGGAATGTCCCCGGTCAGGTCCTTCGCGAGTAGACCCTCGGCCTCGGCGGCATCGAGCAGTGCGACGCGCGAATCCTTGGAGGCCTTTTTCCTCGCATCCTCGCTCTCGCTGTCCAGCATCGTCTGAACCGCAAGGGCTGTCTCGCCGTCGGGGAACGGTACTTCGTCCGCGGAGGGGAAGAACCGGGAAGGCGAGAACATGGACAGGGTGAATGTGTTCCGGTCCATCTGCTTCATTCCGGTCAGCTTCACCCAAACCACTGGAGGGCCCGTCGGTGCTTCCTCGAGATCGGCGACTGCACGAGCATTGGTGGCGACGGTCGCCGGCGCCCGGGAGCGTCGGGTCTGGGAGGGCCTCGGGCTTTCTTGCTCGTTCTGACCCTCCGGCGTTGGCCGAAGAGTCCAACAGGCGACCCCCAGCAGCAACAGCGCGAATGGCAGGAACCAGCGAGTCCATCGGGCCATTTGCAGAGGATAGCGCGAGCCCTCGCTACTCATTGCGTAAATCCACCCTGCCGACTACAACGCGCACCCGAGCCCAACGCCCCTGGGCACGCCTTGTACGGCATTCCGAGGCGACGCCCGGCAGTAGAAGAGGCTGCGGCTGTACCAGATCTGTCACCTCTCCAACTGCTGGGAGAGGACCATCGCGCACGGTCCACAACGGCAATCGGGGATACACACGCCGTCCTTGTTCATCTTCCAGCCGCAATAGCTTACGCAATTGCCGTAAAGAACATCGCAATAGGCCCTGCAAACCAGCCTTTCGTCCTCATCGCACCCCACGCGGCACCCACCGCCGGGGGTGGGGGTTGGGACCGGGTCTGGCCGTTTGGGATTCTTCGGATCGGGGGCCGGGACCGCGTCCTGGCCGGCCCGGGAGCGAAGGCCCAAACCCAGAAACGCGGCCAATCCAGAATCCCCGACGATGCTCACCCAGTCTTGGGTAGAAGCATCCGCAGAATGAAGTGCACGATCGAAGTCAGGAGAAGCCATCGGACTCCTCCTCAAGAAAGCAGTTCGAAGACGGCCGTGGCACTGATGACTCCGGACTCGATACCCGAGCCCGAATTTGGGTGTACACCAATACGAATCCGTATGAAGAGGCCGAAGTCGGATGCAGTCGTGTACTATCCGGAGATTCGTTGCCCATCGTCGGACTGGTTCTGCATAAGCAGGCTGGAGAATGGTTTCCATGTCTCTCCGTCCATTGACCACTGGCCCTCCACGTCGAACTCGAAGTTCGTCGAGGAACTCGCGTTCTTGAGTTCGGCGTGGATTGTAATGGCGCCGAGAAACGGCCCGATATTACGCAGGCTCAATGGCAAGACGTCCATGAAGATGGGGCTCGTGGATGGATTGCCATTGGTGGTAAAGAACCGGTCTGTCACGAGCGGTACGATGCGAACAGGGGGACGCCATGCCACGGTAAGTTTCCTCAATCTTGTATTGTGAACGAAGTGTTAATCTGCGCCCTCGGAAACTCACCCTTGCAGTTGACGTGTCAAGTTTGAACCCGGCTCCTAATCCCACCCCCGCGGACGAAACACAGCAAACGAACTGGTGTAGCCGTGCAGGTGGGTCTTCCCATGGACCGGGCCGATTTCGCCATTGCAGAAGAAGCCGCCCAGGGCAAGCTCTCCCAGGGCGGATCGGAACACGCCTGAGTCGTGGTTCGCGATGCCGTAGAAGCGCTGTCCCCGACCGACGCAGGAAAACAGCAGGGCGCCGGCAGGGGGGGTGGCGCGGCGGCCCTCGGCGTAGCGGGCCAGGAGGCGGCGTATATCTTCCGCGGAGCTGCCCGCGTCTCGGATGTGGAATTGCACCTTCTGGCCTTCTTCCAGCATCCCCCCGACGGCCACGACCTTGTGCTCCCGGTCGATTCCAACGATGTTGCGGACCAGGAAGTCCCCCCAGCCCGGGTTGGTCTGGTGCGCGTCCATGGCCACCCCGATGTGCGGGGACTGGGAGAAGATCGCCTGCTCCATTTCGTCGAGCTCTCCGAACACCTTGTCCAGGGCCAGGAGGGCCGGTCCGCCGTCGAGCTCCATGAGCACGTTCTGCTCACAGCCGCTCACCCGCATGGGCTCCCCCACCGGGCGGCATCCCTGGGCCACCACCGTGTCCATGCAGATGTCCCCCCACATGGCCAGGCCAGCTGCGCCCTCAAACAGGCAGACGTCGTGCACGAAGAGTGCGTGGTCCCCGGGCTGTTGTGCGCCGCTCGCCATGCCTCCCACCTTGGCGCAGCCCGGAAAGGCCGAATCCAAGCTGGTGGTCAGCTGATCCGGCGAGCAGGAGAATGGGTCCGGCAGTAGCAAGAAACAGGGCTGTTGATCCGGAACAAGGTTGAGCAGGTCGTGCCAGCGCTCCGGGTTGGCGGACAGGTCGTCCAGGTCGGCCGCATCCACGTGAAACGGGACGATGCCCACGTCGGGCAGCACCGCGGCGGTGATCGAGAGGGCCGGGGAGTCTTCCAGCTCGGTGTAGGCACCGATGATGCCTCCCCCGGAGCAGCCCACCAGGACCGCTTCGGGAAAGGCCTCCTGGAGGTGTTCCGAGATCTCCATGGTGTCTTCCCCGTGGTGGGGGCTGATGAAGATCACCAGCAGGTGCGGCGCCTGGCCCCCCAGGGCGGCGCCCAAGGTCTCACAGGTCTCGTCCAGGGCGCGCCCGATGTGGCGTGCATCCGAAATCGCGGTGGCCCATTTCATTCTCGGGAGTTTACCCTGGGCGGGTTAGGCCACCCCCATGCGGTTGGTCTCCTGGAACGTCAACGGCCTTCGGGCCTGCGTGAAGAAGGGGTTTCTGGACGTGGTGGCCCAGGAGGCCCCGGATGTCCTGTGCCTCCAGGAGACCCGGCTCAAGGTGGAGCAGGTTCCCCCACAGGTGACTGATCTTTCCGGCTACAACGCCTGGTGGCACCCGGCGCAGCGGGCCGGCTACTCGGGGGTGGGGTTGCTCTCCAAGGCTTCCCCCGTCTCGGTGGAGCAGGGGTTTGGCCACGAGCGGTTCACCGCGGAAGGCCGCACGCAGGTTGCGGACTACGGGGCCTTCTTGCTGGTCAATGGCTACTTTCCCAACGGCGGAAAGGGCCCCGAGCGTCTGGCCTACAAGCTCGACTACTACGCTGCGCTCCTGGACTGGGTCAAGGCCCGCCGGTCCGAGGGGCGATCTGTGGTGATCACCGGGGACTTGAACACCGCCCACGAGGAGCGGGACCTGGCCCGGCCCAAGCAGAACCGGAAGACCTCAGGCTTCATGGACTGCGAGCGTGAGTGGCTCGACCACTACCGGAACGCTGGCCTGGTGGACACCTTTCGGCTCTTCGAAGAAGACACCGGTCACTACACATGGTGGTCCCAGCGCTTCGGGGTGCGGGAGAAGAACATCGGCTGGCGCATCGACTCCTTCTGGGTCACCGACGATCTGGTCCCCGCGGTGAAGTCAGCCGCGATTCTCCCCCAAATCATGGGGTCGGATCACTGCCCGATTGATCTTGTGCTGGACGTGTGACGGTCGCCAGGGGAGGGGGCTCCAAGGCTCGTCGGTCCAATGCCTGAAGAAGGCAGTCCAACTCCACCCCTCGAAAAGAACTCCCACAGCGGTCTCTTGCGCTGGACAAGCGCGCTGCGGACGCGGATCTCAGGTGCTCGGCGGCTGCCTCCTGGCCCATGTGCTGCTTGAGCAGAAACGCCGCCGCCTGGATCAACCCCTGCAACAACTCGGCGTAGGGGTCATCCCGAGGCGCCGAGCGCCAGATTCCCTCCCACACCTCATGGGCTTCCCAGTAGAAGCAGTGGTCAAAGAGGTCCAGTCCCCGCAGCCAGGCGGTGTCCTGCTCCCAGGAGACGGTGGGGTCCCAGGTTTCGGCTGGGGGGGGTGATCCGTCCGTGTACATGTGTCCGTCCGGGTGGCGAAAGGGGTGCGGATTCAGCCCTGGGACGAAACGGTAGGGGGGAAGGGGCCAATCAGGCACCCGAAGCGGGGGGGGCGGATCCGGGGGGGGGAGGGGGCCGATCATGGGGGTGTTCATGGTGTCACACCCCTTTCGAAAACGGTGGACAGTGGGCTCCGTAGCGGATAGTTTCGCAGCATATTGGACTAAAAAGGTCCAGTATTTGTTGTACCACGGGTCTTACCATGATTCGCATTCGAAAGATGACGGACTACGGCATCGTGATTCTGGCCCATTTTGCGAGGCACGATGCCTACCGCCTGCACTCCGCGCGCAGCGTGGCGGAAGAGACCCGCGTGGCCGCCCCCACCGTGTCCAAGCTTCTAAAGCAGCTGACCTCCGCAGGTCTGCTGACCTCCTGTCGGGGGGCTGCCGGCGGTTATCAGCTCGCTGTGAACGCAAATGCAGTTACTGTCGCGGAGATCGTGGAAGCCCTGGAAGGCCCCATTGGAATCACCGAATGCAGTGAGCCCGGTGGCAGCCAGTGCGAGGAGACCGGCCATTGCAGGCTCTCCATGCACTGGCCCCACATTAATCTCGCGGTTCGATCTGCCTTGGCTGCCATCACCTTGTCGGATATCAGCCGGCCCTTGCCGATGGGTCACCTCGGCACGGGTGCTCCTTCCCTCTCCTTTCTCTCCCGAGACTGATCGATGTCCAACTCGGCGTTCAAAGATCACCTCCAGAAGGGCTACGAGCACGGCTTCGTCACGGACATTGAAGCGGACCAGGCTCCTCCTGGACTGAACGAGGACATCGTGCGCTTCATCTCCGCCAAGAAGGAGGAGCCCCCCTGGCTGCTCGCCTGGCGGCTCAAGGCCTTTGAGGCCTGGAAGAAGATGGCCGAGCCCACCTGGGCCTTTGTGAACTACCCCCCGATTGATTTTCAGTCGATCATCTACTACTCGGCCCCCAGGTCGCCGGAAGACGGTCCCCAGAGCCTGGACGAGGTGGATCCAGAGCTTCTCGCCACCTACGAGAAGCTGGGCATTCCCCTGCACGAGCGGGCTGCCCTGGCCGGGGTGGCGGTGGATGCGGTCTTTGACAGCGTCAGCGTGGCCACGACCTTCAAGGAGACCCTGGCCGAGGCGGGGGTGATCTTCGGGTCTTTCTCCGACGCGGTGAAGAGCCACCCGGATCTCGTGCAGAAGTACCTGGGAAGCGTGGTGCCGATCTACGACAACTTCTATGCGGCCCTGAACTCGGCGGTCTTCAGCGATGGCTCCTTCTGCTTTATCCCCCGTGGGGTGAAGTGCCCCATGGAACTGTCCACCTATTTCCGCATCAACGCCGCCAACACCGGCCAGTTCGAGCGCACCCTGATCGTGGCCGAGGAAGGCGCGAGCGTGAGCTACCTGGAGGGTTGCACCGCCCCCATGCGCGACGAGAACCAGCTCCATGCAGCGGTGGTGGAGCTGGTGGCCCTGGACGATGCGGACATCAAGTACTCCACGGTCCAGAACTGGTACCCGGGGGACAAGGACGGGGTCGGGGGCATCTACAACTTCGTCACCAAGCGCGGGGAGTGCAGGGGCCCCCGATCGAAGATCTCCTGGACCCAGGTGGAGACCGGAAGCGCCATCACCTGGAAGTACCCGAGCGTGGTGCTCAAGGGGGATGATTCCGTGGGAGAGTTCTACTCGGTGGCGGTCACCAACAACCACCAGCAGGCCGACACGGGCACCAAGATGGTGCACCTGGGCCGCAACACCGCCAGCACGATTGTGTCCAAGGGCATCAGCGCCGGGGTGTCCAACCAGTCCTACCGGGGACTGGTGAAGGTCAACCCCAAGGCCCAGAACGCCCGGAACCACACCCAGTGCGACTCGCTCTTGATGAGCGACACCTGCGGCGCACACACCTTCCCCTACATCGAGGTCCAGAACCCCACCGCCACCGTGGAGCACGAGGCCACAACCTCCAGGGTCTCTGATGACCAGGTCTTCTACTGTCGCCAGCGCGGCATGACCGAGGAGGATGCGGTGAATCTCATTGTGAACGGCTTCTGCAAGGAGGTCTTCCGGCAGCTCCCGATGGAGTTTGCCGTGGAGGCCCAGAAGCTCCTGGAAGTCAGCCTGGAAGGCGCTGTCGGCTAGCACCCCTTGGAGAGATGATGCTTGAAATCGAAAACCTGCATGTGCGTGTGGACGAGACCCCGATTCTTCGGGGCCTCAACCTGTCCGTGAACCCGGGGGAGGTCCACGCCATCATGGGGCCCAATGGATCAGGAAAGAGCACCCTGGCCCACGTTCTGTCCGGGCGGCCCGGCTACGAGGTCACCGACGGCACTGTCCTGTTCGAGGGCAAGGACCTCTTGGCCATGGAGGTAGAGGAGAGGGCCTGTGAGGGTGTCTTTCTGGCATTCCAGTACCCGGTGGAGCTTCCGGGGGTGGGAAACACCTACTTTCTGAAGACTGCGCTGAACGCGAGGCGCAAGCACCGGGGGGAGCCTGAGCTGGATGCCTTCGACTTTCTCGCCCTGATCAACCAGAAGATGGATCTTTTGGAGATGGATGCCTCCTTCAAGCAGCGCATGGTGAACGTGGGCTTCTCCGGCGGGGAAAAGAAGCGCAACGAGGTGCTGCAGTTGGTGATGCTCGACCCAAAGCTGGCCCTGCTGGATGAGACCGACTCGGGGCTTGACATCGACGCGCTGCAGGTGGTGGCCAAGGGGGTCAACTCCTTGCGAGATGGAAACCGGGCGGTGGTGGTTGTGACCCACTACCAGCGCCTGCTGGACTACATCGTGCCGGACTTTGTGCATGTGCTGAAGGACGGGCAGATCGTGAAGTCTGGAGACAAGAGCCTGGCCCTGGAGCTGGAAGAGCGGGGCTACGCGGAGTTTGGCGCAGCATGAGTGAGCAAATCCAGGCGCTGCTGGCCTCCCACGGGGGGGACGACTCCGGGTGGCTGGGGGCCCTTCGGGTGGAGGCCCGCGGGCACTTTGAGACGCTGGGATTTCCCACCACCCGCATCGAAGACTGGAAGTACACCAGCACCCGCGCCTTGCGAGAGGCGAGGCTGGTCCACGACACCTCGGCGGTGGATGAAGCCCAGGCCGCCGCCATGATGGCGAACCTGGAGCTGCCCGATGGTGCCGGCCGGCTGGTGCTCTACAACGGCCGCCTGGTGGTCGGGTTGTCTGATGTAGAAGGTCTCCCAACGGGGGTGACTGCCTTGCCTTTGGGGCTGGCGGCTGAGGCTCCGGGCTTTCGGGAGCACCTGGGGGCTGGCCTGCAGGTCAGCGCCGAGCCGTTCACCGCCCTGAACCAGGCCTTTCTGCAGGATGGGCTGTTTCTTTCCATCGAAAAGGGCGTAGAGATTTCGGGGCCCCTGGTCGTGGTGCACCTGGCCCGGGGTGGGAACGAGGCGATTCTCTCCAACCCCCGAAACCTCGTGGTGTTGGGGGACAACGCTCGCGCTTCGGTGCTCGAGGTGGGTCTGGGTGAGGGAACCACCTGCACCAACACCCTGACCGAGGTGGTTCTTGGGCCCGGTGCAAGGATGGACCACCATCTCTGGCAGCTGGGTGGACCCTCGACCCACCACGTGGGCCGAATCGAGGCACGCCAGGAGCGAGACTCGGTGTACCGAGCCCACACCTTGTCCCTGGGGAAGGGCTGGGTTCGAAACGACGTCGTGGTGGGAATGGAGGCTCCGGGGGCAGCCTGCACCTTGCGCGGTCTCACCCTGGCAGATGACGGCCAGCACGTGGACCACCACACCACCATCCACCACCGGGCGGCCCATTGCACCAGCCGCGAGCTGTATAAGGGCGTGCTCGCCGGGACCTCCCGCGGGGTCTTTGGGGGCCGGATCGTGGTCCACAAGGATGCGCAGAGGAGTGACTCGGACCAGAGCAACCACACTCTGCTGCTCTCCGAGGCCGCGCGAATGGACACCAAGCCCCAGCTGGAGATCTTCGCGGATGACGTAAAGGCTGCCCACGGCACCACCGTGGGCCAGCTCGATGGCGAGGCGGTCTTCTACTTGCGAAGCCGGGGCATCCCCAAGGCCCAGGCAGTGCAGATGCTTGCGGGGGCCTTTGCCCGGGAGATTCTCGACGACATGGTGGACAGCCCGGTGTACGAGGCTGCGCTCTTTTTGGTGGAGACCCAATTGGGCTCTCTGTACGGGGAGGATGCATGAAGACGGCCGTTGCGGACAGCTTCTTGGACGTGGAGCGCCTTCGCCGGGACTTCCCCTGCCTCCAGCAGGAGGTCCGCGGCAAGCCGTTGGTGTACCTGGACAACGCAGCCACCACCCAGGTGCCGCGCTCGGTCATCAGCGCCGTCTCCTCCTTTCACATCCACGACCGGGCAAACATCCACCGGGGGGTCCACACGCTCTCCCAGCGGGCCACCAAGGCCTACGACGCGGTGCGGGAGAACGTGGCGGCCTTTGTCCATGCCTTCGAGTCCCGGGAGGTGGTGTTCACCAAGGGCGCCACCGAGGGCCTGAATCTACTGGCCCACACCCTGGGCCGCTCCCTGGTGCCCGGGGACGAGGTGCTGGTCACCGGCATGGAGCACCACTCGAACATCGTGCCCTGGCAGATCGTCTGTGAGGCGACCGGGGCCACTCTGAAGCATGTCCCCTTGACCGACACCGGCGCCCTGGACTTGGAGGCCTTTGAATCGCTGCTCGGGCCGAGCACTCGCATTCTCTCCATGGTGCATGTCTCCAACGCCCTGGGAACCATCAACCCGGTGCAGGACATGGTGGCAAAGGCCCGCGCTCTCGGCGCCGTAACCGTTCTCGATGGTGCCCAGGCGGTGGCCCACCTGCCTGTGGACGTGCAGGCCCTGGGCTGCGACTTCTATGTTTTCAGCGGCCACAAGCTCTTTGGCCCCACGGGCGTGGGGGTGCTCTGGGGCCGCGCCGAACTCCTGGAGGGCCTTCCCCCCTGGCAGGGAGGTGGCGACATGATTCGCTCCGTGTCGTTCGCGGGCACCACCTACGCGGACATCCCCGCGCGGTTCGAGGCGGGGACTCCAAATATCGCGGGGGTCATAGGGCTCGGAGCCGCAATCGACTTTGTGAACCGGGTGGGCCTGGACGCCATCGGCGTCTGGGAGCGGAATCTCCTGGAATATGGTACGGCCGCTTTGGCCGAGGTGCAGGGGTTGCGCATGGTGGGTACGGCGCCGCAAAAGGCCGGCGTGATGTCCTTTGTGCTGGAGGGAATCCACCCCCATGACATCGGCACCATCCTGGACATGGAAGGCATCGCCGTGCGGGCGGGCCACCACTGCGCCCAACCGGTCATGGAGCACTTCCAGGTGCCCGCCACGGCCAGGGCCTCCCTGTCTTTCTACAACACCCGGGCAGACATCGACGCGCTCGTGCAGGGCCTCGCGGTGGTCAAGGAGACCTTGGGACGATGAGCGAACTCTCCGACCTGTACCAGGAGGTCATCCTGGACCACAACCGGTCTCCCCGGAATTTCGGTCCCTTGGAGGGGGCTAGCCACGAAGCCCATGGGGACAACCCCCTTTGCGGGGACACCATTGACGTGCGCCTGGTGTTGACCGATGGGGTGGTGAGCGCGGTGGGGTTCGAGGGGTCGGGCTGCGCGATCTCCACGGCATCGGCGTCTTTGATGACCGAGGCGGTCCGGGGGAAGAACCAAGAGGAGATCGATCGCCTTGCGACCGCCTTCACCACCCTGGTGAAAGAGGGGACCGGCGAGGGCCTTGGCAAGCTGGCGGTCTTCAGCGGTGTCCACGAGTTCCCGATGCGGGTGAAGTGCGCGACCTTGTGCTGGCACACCGTGCGGGCTGCGCTGTTGGACGACTCATCCACTGTGACGACGGAGTAGGGGGAGCCATGGGATTTCGAGATCGAATCAAGCGCGGGGCCATTCGGGCGCTGGACCGGCTGGGAGACGCCCCGGCCCATCCGAGCCGTGCGAGCGCGTCAGAGCCGGCCATGGGCGCACCCGGGCCAACCCCTGACTATGAAATGCCGGACCACATCTTTGATGCCTTGCGGGAAATCACAGAAGAGGAAGCCTTGGAAGCTGTAGAAGAACAGGTGGTGCCCCCGGTGGCAGCGTCTGGGGAAGCTGTGACGAAAGGGGACAAAGAGACGGAAGAAGAAGAGGTCTTTGACGGCGAGCCGGTCTCGCCGGAAGATGCGGCCCGCATGGAGACCGAGGTGATCGATGCCATCAAGACGGTCTTTGACCCGGAGATCCCGGTCAACATTTATGAGCTGGGGCTCATCTACGATGTGGGTGTGCACCCGGGGGCGGTGGTGGTGGTGCGCATGACCCTGACCTCTCCCAACTGTCCTGCTGCCCAGAGCCTTCCGGCGGAGGTCAAGGAGAAGTCGACCGCTGTGGAAGGGGTCGAGGACGCCCGGGTCAAGGTGGTGTGGGATCCCCCCTGGGGTCCCCAGATGATGACCGAAGCGGCCCAGCTTGAACTCAACCTGATGTAGCGACTGTCCATTCTGGAAAGGTAAAATCAACTCGTTGGAATCCAAAGGGAAATAAGAATGTCCACTGCAGCATCTGCCCCCGCCAATTCACACCTTGTGACCCTCACTGAGGCGGCGAAGGCCCAGGTCCTCGCGCTGCTCTCACAGGAGGAGAACGCCTCCCTTGGACTGCGGCTTGGCATCAAGGGCGGTGGTTGCTCGGGGTTGAGTTATGTGCTGGACTTCACCGAGGAGCGGGAAGGGGACACGGTGATGGAGTTCGAAGGCTTTCGGGTATACCTGGATCGAAAGTCCACGATCTACCTCTCCGGAATCACCTTGGATCACCAGAGCGGGCTGGAGGGCAAGGGGTTTGTTTTTCAGAACCCGGCCGCCACCAACACCTGCGGCTGCGGCGAAAGCTTCTCTCTGTAGAGCCTGTGGCCTCCATTCGTGAAACAGGCCTCTTTGGCCGCATGCATGGCCCGGAGACGGAGGGGTTGGCGCACCTGGGGAGCGTTCGCGTTCAGGGGGAGGAGGCCGCATCGTTTCTGCACTCCCAGCTGACAAATGACGTGAAAGGGCTGGCCCCGGGGGAGGGAAACCTGAGCGCCAGAGTAGAGCGGACCGGTCACCTGGTGGAGTGCTTCTCCCTGCACCGCCTTGCGAACGAGGGCGCTGCGCAGGTTTTTGTCCTGCTGGGAGAGGGGGAGCGCCTGGCGGGTTTGGTGGCGGACCTGGACCGGTACCTTTTTGCCGACCGGGTGGAGCTTCTCCTGGAGCCCTCTGCCTGGTGGGCGCTGCAAGGCGGGCCAGGTGCGGAGGTCTTGCGCACTGTCCTGGGGGACGCCTTTCCCTGGGAGGAACTCTCGTCCTTTGCGTGCGCGAAGGTGGGGGAGACCCGGGTGGTGGCCAGGAGCCTGACTGGGGATCGGGGGTTCCTGGTGTCCGGTCCTGAAGAGGTGGGGGTTGCGCTGGAAGGAGCAGCCAGAAAGCAAGGCTTAGCTGTGCTCGAAGGGGCGGCCTTGAGCGAGATGATGGAGAACCTGCGTATTGAGGCGGGGGTTCTTCGCGTCGGTGCGGACAGCGTTGGAAAGAAACGTCTCTTGCCGGAGACCGGGATCGAGCAGCAGGCGGTGAGCTACACCAAGGGCTGCTACTTGGGGCAGGAGGTCATCGCCCGGGTGCGGACCTATGGTTCTGTGCCGCTGGCCTTGCGGGCCCTGGTGCTCTCGGTGGACGACGGCGAGGCACCGGGTACGGTCCTGGAGGGGCTTCCTGAGCCCGGGGAGCCGGTTTTTGTGGGAGGAAGAGTGGTGGGCACTTTCGGGGTCCGCACCTATTCCGAAACCCTGAAGGCACCGGTGGTGTTGGCCTTCCTGGATCGCAAACACCGCACGCCGGGAGCGGTGCTGCAGCTGTCGGAGCAGCGGTCGGCCACGGTGGCGCTCTTGCCCTTGTACACGGCGCCAGATGCCGGCGCCCGGGTGGCGCATCTCTACGATCGCGCCATTCGTGTCTTTGCTGAAGGAGACGAGGCCAAGGCCTTGGGGCTCCTGGGGGAGTGCCTGGCGGTGAAGCCGTCTTTCTCCGATGGCTACGAGCTTATTGGGGTCATTCTCGGGCGTTCGGGTCGGTACCACGAGGCCATTGATTTCTTTCGGCGCCTGGAGGAGTTGGCCCCGGAAGAGCCCATGGTCCACACCAACCTCTCCCTCTACTACATGAAGCTCGGGGACAAGACCCAGGCCGAAGAAGAGAGCGCAAAGGCCACGGCCAAGCAGTTTCGGCAGACCCGGTGGAAGGATCGCACCCAAGCGGAGATTGTCGAGGAGCAGTCGGAGTCCAGGCGCAGAGAAGCAGGCCGGAAGCGAACCATGTTCGGGCAGGTGCTTCAGTTTGATCCAGAGGATCCCATCGCGTTGTTTGGAATGGGTGGCGTCTTGGGGACCCTGGGGGATCATGCGGGGGCTTGTGAGCACTTGTCCCGGGCCGCCGGGGTGGACGCCAACAACTCGGCGATCTACCTGCGCTGGGGCAAGTCACTGGAGGTCCTGGAGGAGGCGGAGCAGGCCCTGGAGGTCTACCGCCGGGGCATGGAGGTGGCCTCTCGGCGGGGAGACCTGATGCCCCTGCGCGAGATGGAGCACCGGGTGCTGTTGTTGGAAGCCACCCGAAGGAGGCCGGAGTGAGCCTCAAGGAGCTTCTTTCCGGGGGGTGGCTCTTCTTGAAGAGCCCGGCGGCCTGGAGCGCTCGTTGGTACAGGCGAAAGAACACCTATGACCACGCATTCGCCCGTCCATCAACGTGGCGGGAGCCACAAAGCGAGGAGGAGCCGCGTGATTCGGAGCGGGGAGTCGACAAAGAGGGTGGGAATGCGGATACACTGGTCTGACTTCGGGGCTGCCATGCTTATTACCGTCTTCTTTCTCTCTGCCTCTCCGGCTTCGGCGCAGACCTACATCACCCAGGTGGCGGAGCCTGTAATCTCGGCGGACGAGTTTGGATGTACGCCCGACAACGGCTGCAATCCGGTCAGTGGCGGGTGGCCGCGCACACTCTGGTATGACGATGTGAACGGCGACTGTCCGCCGCTTCCGGAGCGCACGAGCTGGCGGGACTCCCAGCACCTGGACACAGACTGCACGGGCTGGAAGCTGCTCTATGCACAGGGCGGCAACTACAAGATGGTGCACGTGCCGGACGTGAGCGATGTCTCCACCATCGCGGACTTCCAGTACCAGGAGATCGCCCCGAGCGGTGAGCTTCGGGATCACGCCTTCACGCGCTGTCCCAGCGGCAACTACCTGCACACGGCCTCGGCCAACCTGGACAGCCCGAACGACTCTGCCTACGCCTATCGCTACGACAAGGACCTCAACCCCATCTACAGTGGGGCGATCGAGGAGCGGGCCGCAGAGAGGGCCCACAACGACATGCCCTTGGCCTGCTCTCCCTTGGGCCACCTGACCGCATTTGGCAACGCGGCCCCAGAGAGCGAGGCGGAGGAAGACGTCGATATCAACGTCTACACCCGGTACTTCTGGCTGGGCCAGGACGGCGCGACGGTGCGAACCAAGGATTTGGTGGACATGCCTCGCACGGCCGGGTGCACCTTTCATTGGGACCCGGACACCAAGCACCTCCTTGTGGTGGAAATGGACCGCACCCACGAGATGGTGATCTCCGAGCTGGACACTGACCTGAACATGCGCCACCTGCGCACGGTGACTGTGCTCCCGGAGTTTCACCGGGGGGGGTGGCCCCAGGGTTTTCTGCGCATTGGCGACTACTACATGGTTGCGTTCGTAAACCAGGGAACCCCAGGGGAGTTTGTGGGGCTCGTGGGGGACATCTGGGTGGCGGTGTTTGATCGGAGCTGGAACCTGATGGAGGCACAGGCCACCACGGACTTTGACTACGGCCCCAACGCGGGCGGGGCCATGACCCCTTCTCTTTCGCGGCATGGAGACAAGGTGCTTCTTTCTTTTGACTGGAACGTGCATCCGGGGTTGCAGCAGATCACCCTGGACCTGGACGCCTTCGGGGTGACAGACGGGGACACCGGTGGCTACTGGGACACCGGCGGGCTGTTTGATGACACGGGCAGCGCCTCGGATGACACCAGCACGGGCAGTGACAGCGGGTCTTCCGAGAACGATGACACGGCAGGAAAGAGCGGCCGCGGGGTCGAGCCGGTCTGGAAGACCTGCGGTGGATGTGCCGCCGCTCCGGAGGATTCCAACGCGGCTTGGGGGTGGCTGGCGGCCTCTCTGCTGATGATTCGGCGAAGGAGGCAGTCATGAGGTTTCTACCTTTGGCTTGGATGTTGGCGGGCTGTGGCGAGTACGTCTGCGGTGACAACCTGGAATTCGGTGACGACGGGCTCTGCTACCCGGGGGAAGCAGATGCGGACACGGACAGCGATGCGGACGCCGATGCAGACAGCGACACAGACATTGACGTCTCGGATTCGGACATTGAAATTGCCGGAGTCTGGACCATGGAGGAGGGAGAAACGATCTCCATTAACGACGACGTCTGGCTCCAGGTCGGGAGCATTCGGGGGGAGGAGGTGCGGCTCCAATGGGACATCGAACGCTTTTCGAACGCTGAGACCTGGTTCACCGGGATCGTGGTGGAGATGGACGATGAGTTCATCGGCACCTGGGCTCGCGTGGACTGGATGTGGGTCAACGATGACCTGGCCTACTGTGTGACCGGCGAGCTGTTGGACACGGAAGAAGAAGCGCTCGCCCTGGACGATCCCACGCCGCGGGAGTTCCCCGGGGCCACCTTGTGCAACGAGGATCCCTGGACCGTGCTCACGCCTGCGGAGTAGGTCGCCTTCGGCGCAGGGCCGCTGCCAACAGCCACCAGGCGCCGGCGCCAGCTGCGCCGGATCGGGACGTGCAGCCACAAGTGCGGTCCTTGCCGCCCGCATCCCCGGTGTCATTGCCACCGCCTGTATCCCAGTAGCCGCCGGTCTCTCCCTCCTCGACCCCAAACTCATCCAGGTCCAGGGTCAGAGGGATCACGTGGGGCTGCACCTGCTTGTCGTAGCTGGCCAGCACTGTGTTTCCCCGGCGCACCAGGCCCGGTCGCATGCCCGGGTTGCTGGGCTCGTTGTCTGAGATCTGAATGGACTCCAGCACGTCCCAATTCCGGTCCAGAATGCTCACCCAGAGATCCCCGTTGTGGCCGTCCCACATGCCGTCGTCGGGCCAGCCGATGAAGGCCACCATCCAGTAGTCCCCGATGCGCAACAGCCCCTGGGGCCAGTGGCCAGTGATGCCTTCGGGGGTGAGCTGTGCGGTCAGGGACTCCACCTGCTGGAGGTTCTGATCCATGCGGTGGATGATCAACTCCCCGGGGTTGTCCAGGGGAAGGGCGCTCATTTGGAGAATCCACATGTGGCGGTTCTCGGGAATGTGACGGAACGTGCAGCCGGCGGTGAAGGGCACGCCCCGGTTGTCGTGGGTGCCGATCACCTGAGCGGTGTCGTCCACCTGGAAGAAGCGGCTGTGGATCATGGCGTCCGCCTCCATCCCGCCAAACACCGTGACCCCCAGGCCGGGGGAGCAGGAGAGGGGCATGTCATTGTGGGACCGCTCGGTGATCTCCTCCTCGAGGACCGTCCAGCCCGTGAGGTTGAACTCTTCGTCGTATCGGTAGGCGTAGGCGGAGTCGTTGGGGGAGGAGATGTTGGCCGATGCGGTGTGCAGGTAGCCGCCGTTCGCGCAGTGGACGATGGCGTGGTCTTTCAGCTCGGTGCTGGGGGTCAGGGGCAGCCGATCCTGGTCGACTACTTCATAGTCAGCGGTCATGGGCAGGAGGTTGAAGTTACCCCCCGCGGCGAAAAGCAGGTGCCAGTCGTCGCTCGCGCGGTTCGGGAAGAAGCGGCTCCACCCGCCGGAGAGCTCGATCATGAGCTCATCCCCCACTTCCGTGACGAATTCCCCCGCCTGAACAGCCACCGTACAGGCCCAGAGCAGGCTTCCAACCATTGAGACGCCCCTTGAGGCCACGCTTGCCATGCGAGGCCCGCCTGGATTGTAGCGTCTCTTTCCCCTGCTATGCTCGGCTTCCACACCTGAGGTGCCCAGCCGTGCGGCGAGCAAGTCGTCTTGTGCTCTTTGCAGCAGTGGCCCAAGTCCTGGTTTTCCTGGGGCTTGAGGTGCTGGCGCGGTTGTCGGTTTTGCCATCGTCTGGAGTGGTCGCAGCCCTCTTTTACGGGGTGGACCCGCGGGTGGAGTCTTTTCCTGGGTCGCCGCTCAAGCTGGTGCGCTCCATGGTGCCTGCTGTCGAGGGTGGCACCGCGCCGGCGGGGGTGAATCCCGAGGATTTGCTCCTTCCCCTGGAAGCCAGGGCGGGAGGGCCTCTCACCACGGCCTTTGCCTTCGGTGGGTCCACCACGGCGGGAAAGCACTGCTCGCTGGCCTCTTCGTCCTGGCCCGCTGAGCTGGCGGCGATGGTGCCGGGGTTGGCCGTGATCAACTACGCGGTGCCCGGCACCAACACAGATCGGGCCCTGGAGCGCATGGAGATGGAGTTGAGGCAAGCCAAATCTGATTTCCCAGTTCTCGCCCGCGTGAAGCGACCGGTGTTCTGGGAGTCTTTGAGCCTCGAGGAGCGCCGAGCGCTGGAGACTCCTGCCCCGGAGATCATGTTCTGGGCCAACTGGATCAATGAGCGCAATGTACTGATGCACGCGGGGCGGCCGCCGGGGCAGCTGCCCAAGCCGATTCTCGGTCGGGACCTCTCGACTGGGGCGCGTACCATCTGGTTGCAACGCCTGCATGTGACCCTCTCGGCCCGATCCGTGTTCTGGTTGCGACTCTCTCGCTTGGGGGATGCGTGGGTGGGCAAGGTGGAGCCATCGTCCTGGGATGACCTGGATCCAGGCACTCCCCTGGAGAAACGAAAGGAGCAGGACATCGCATTCGCCGTGGGTCACACTTTGGAGAACCTCAAGAAGGCGCACACTCGGGCTGAAAGTGTGGGCAGTCGATTGGTGGTGGTACGGCCGCCCATCTCCTGGCCCCTCATGGAGCAGCACAAGGGAAGGGAGCTGACGTCGCTGACGTTTCGCTGGAACCATGTGCTGTTCGAAAGGGTCAGCGCCACCGCGGCGGAGCTGGGAGTCCCGGTCCTGGATCCGCTGGGTCGACTGAAAGAGGAAGGGCTTCCGCTGGGGGCTTTTTGTGACGGCATCCACATGACCCAGGAGGGCCATCGGCGCGTGGCGCAGGCGATGTGGTTGGAAGGAAAGGCGGCGGGGGTGTTCTAGCGCCCACGAGCGCCGAGCCGACCTGAACGCCGAGGGATACGCTATCCCTCCCGGTTCGGGTCGGATCTGGGGCCCGAATCCGACCT
>CAZRYF010000039.1:10755-13591 GCA_964604165.1 uncultured Enterobacterales bacterium | reverse complement strand
GTTCGGGTCGGATCTGGGGCCCGAATCCGACCTCAACGCCGAGGGATACGCTATCCCTCCCAGTTCGGGTCGGATCTGGGGCCCGAATCCGACCTGAACGCCAGCGAGTTCCAGCAGCGCGGCGAGTTCCAGGCGAGTTCCAGGCGAGTTCCAGGGACGCCATACTTAACTCTAAGCACTCCAGCCCTCCGCGTACTCCACGGCTCGCCTGGCGGTATCGACCATTTCACGCAAGAGAACCACCGCCCTGCGCCCGGTCATGCGGCGTAGCGCTCCACGGCTTCGGCCAACACGCGCTTCCGGATGCGAGGGTGCAACCCCGCGGGCGTGACCAGGTCGACGTGGCGGTCATTAAGAAGTGCGCTCTGCTCCCTGGCGATTCGGACGACGTCCACGGATTTCCGGCATGTGATCGGGGTCAAACTCCACCAGGACATCGACATTGGAGTCGGGTCCGAAGTCTTCTCGAAGGACGGAACCAAACAGGCTTGGTCGAAGCACGTGCCAACGAAGACACAGCTCTTGGATCGCTTCTGGGTCTGCCCCTTTTCGGGGAACGATGACGCGACTCCTTTCAGTAGACAATACCTTGGCGACAACAGTGGTTGCCCAAATTGGTAAGGCAGGCCGCTTCGTCACCCCCCCCCTTGACACCCGCCAAATGGTGATTCTCTTTCCCGGGAACGCGGCGCCTGTTACGCCGTCCCCCATCTTGAGAGGTACCCATGTCCGCCATTGAATCCCGCGAGTTCCACGCCCAGACCCAGAAGCTGCTGGAGCTGATGATCCACAGTGTCTACTCGGAGAAGGAGGTCTTTCTCCGCGAGCTGATCTCCAACGCTTCCGACGCCATCGACAAGGTGCGCTTTCTCTCCCAGACCGACGCCGACCTCGCCAGCGGCGACCACGACTACAGGATCAAGCTCGTCCCCGACGCGGAAGCGGGCACCTTGCAGGTGGCCGACAATGGCATCGGCATGTCCTTTGACGAGGTGGTGGACAACCTGGGCACCATCGCCCGCTCCGGCACCGAAGCCTTCCTCGAGGAGCTGGGCAAGAGCGGCGAGGGCGTCACCCCGGACCTCATCGGCCGGTTCGGGCTGGGCTTCTACAGCGCGTTCATGGTCGCCGACAACGTGGTCGTGGAGACCTACAAGCACGGCGAGGAGCACGCGGTGCGCTGGACCAGCGAGGGAGACGGCACCTACACCGTGGAGCGCATCGATCCCATCGCCCGCGGCACCACCCTCACCCTCCACCTCAAGGCGGCCGCCGACACCGAAGGCGATGACGAGGATGACTCCACCGCGGTGGTCGACTCCTCTTTCGTCGACCCCTGGACCCTCAAGTCCATCGTCAAGAAACACAGCGACTTCGTCCACTGGCCCATCGTCATGGACATGGAGCGCACCGAGTACCCGGACAAGGAAGACGGCGAGGGCAAGGACTACGACGCCGATCCCAAGCGCTGGATGGAGGAGGAGACCCTCAACTCCCAGAAGGCCTTGTGGACCAAGGAGAAGAGCGAGATCTCCGAGGAGGACTACCACGCCTTCTACAAGAGCGTAAGCCACGACTGGAACCCCCCCGCCACCCACCTGCACTTCAAGGTGGAGGGCGCCCGGGAGTACTCGGCGCTCATGTACCTGCCGGAGCGGGCCCCGGCCGACCTCTACACCCGCGAGTCCCGCCGCGGCCTGTCGCTGTACGTCAAGAACGTCTTCATCATGGAGGACTGCCGGGAGCTCATGCCCGAGCACATGCGCTTTATCCGCGGCCTGGTGGACAGCCCGGATCTTCCCCTGAACGTCAGCCGCGAGATGGTGCAGCAGGACCGGGTCATCGCGTCGATGCGCAAGGTGCTCACCAAGAAGTGGCTCTCCCACTTCACATCCATGCTCGAGAAGGATCGCGAGCCCTTCGAGAAGATCTGGACCGAGTTCGGCGCCGCCCTGAAGGAAGGTTTCCACTACGACCCGAAGAACAAGGAGAAGCTCGCGGCCATTTCTCTCTGGCAGAGCACCGCGGGCACCGCCTGGACCACCCTGGCCGAGTACGTCGAGCGCATGAAGGACGGCCAGGATGCCATCTACGTGCTGGCGGGCAAGGACCTGGACACCCTGCGGGAGGCCCCCCAACTAGAGGTCTTCACCAAGAAGGGCGTCGAGGTGCTGCTGCTCTCAGATCACGTGGACGAGTTTGTGCTCCAGAGCCTCACTGAGTTCGACGGAAAGTCCCTGGTGGACATCTCCCGGGGGGAGGTGGACCTGGGAGACATGGACGCCGACGCGGAGGCCGCCGAAGACAACACCGAGAAGCAGGAGACCCTCGCGCCTCTCTGCACGCTTCTCCAGGCCGCGCTCGATGCCCAGATCGAGAGCGTGCGCGTGAGCAACCGCTTGACCGACAGCGCCGCCTGCCTGGTCACGCCGGAGAATGCCCCCAGCCCCCAGATGGAGCGCATGATGCGGTCCATGGGCCAGGACCTCCCCCCCATCAAGCGCACCCTGGAGCTCAACCCGGATCACGACCTGATCCAGAAGCTCCTGGCGCTTCACAGCGAAGACGCCGAGGATTCCCGCCTCGGGGAGTTCGGCGAGCTGCTCTACGCCCAGGCCCTTCTCTCGGAGGGCGGCCAGTTGGAGAACCCGGCCCGCTTTGCCAAGAAGATGGCCTCGGTGATGGCGCGAGCGATCTAGCCGGGGCGACACCGCTTGCCGGGACGCGGGGAGGGGGGAGATGGCGCATCCCCCCCGGCTCCATGGCCCGTTGGTGGCGTGGGCCGGGACGCGGGGAGGGGGGAGATGGCGCATCCCCCCCGGCTCCATGGCCCGTT
>CAZRYF010000039.1:0-10655 GCA_964604165.1 uncultured Enterobacterales bacterium | reverse complement strand
GGTGGCGTGGGCCGGGACGCGGGGAGGGGGGAGATGGCGCATCCCCCCCGGCTCCGCGTCACTCTTTGGGTTCTTCCTTCCCGCGCAAGAAGAACGGCCGCTTCTTGGAGAAGTCCACGGGCATCTCCCGGCGGACTTCATCCAAAAGCGCCGGGGTGATCTCGACCATTCCCTGCTCGCGGGCGAACGCCTCGACCCGGCCCATCACGACCGAACGCACGAAAGACGGAATCCTCTTCATGCGGGCTTCTGCCTCCGGCGACCAGGCCAGCTCGGCCGCTGGGGCCGATCCATACTGAATGCGGTCCTGGACCTGGATCATGGGGGCGCCGGTTGGCTCGAAATCACACGAGGTGTCCGTGGCCAGCACACTGCCAGATCTGGCAAATGCCCGGGCCCGACACCCCCCGCAGATCCCCCGGTACTCGCAGTCCCCGCAGCGCCCCTCCAGGTCCCCGGTGCGCATCGTTTGCAAGAGGGCAGATCCCTCCCAGATCTCCTGAAAGGACTGGGTGCGCAGATCCCCCGCCACCACCGGCAGGTACGGACAGGGCGTCACCTTTCCATCCGGCGTGATCCGGCAGTACTGGATCCCACAGGGGCAGCGGGTGCCATAGTTCAACAGCGGTGACTCCGGGTCCTTCACATGCACATGTCGCATTAGCTGAGGCTGGCACTTGGACCGCACGAGCATGCGCCCTCGGTAGACTCGCTGCAGATCCGCAAGCTCCGACAACACCTGCTCGTTCTCCGCTGGTGTCAGGGTCGTCAAGGTCTCCCCGCGCCCGGTCTCCACCAGAAAGTACAGGTTGAAGCTGACCGCTCCCATTTTCGCGGAAAACGCGGCCAGCGCCTCGACCTCGTGGCGGTTCGTGGGGGTCACCGTGGTCTGCACGATGAAGTCCAGCTTCGCAGCTTGCAGTCGCTCAATGGCGGCGAGCGTGCCCTCCAGCGCGGCGTCGCCGTGGCGGAAGGTGTCGTGGGTCGCCGGATCCAGCGAGTCAATGCTCACCGCCACGCCGGTCACACCGGCGGCCGCAAGCGACGCCACCCGCTTGGTCGTCAGCCCCACCCCGTTCGTCCCCACCACCACCGTGGCCCCCTGGCCCACCGCATACCGGGCCAGGTCTTCCAGGTCGCCTCGCACCAGCGGCTCCCCACCTGTGAGCACGAACATCGCCCCAGGGGAAACCGCCAGCACCTCGTCTGCCATGCGGCGAAACTCCTCCTCGGTGATCTCCGCGTCCCGCGGCTGCCAGGGCCCCGCCGAGATGTAGCAGTGGCTGCACGCCAGGTTGCAGCGCTGGGTCAGGTTCCAGGCCACCACGTGAGGCACCGCCGCCACCCCGCCCCGCGCGGTCGCAGGTACAGGCGTGTTTGAAAAGTCATCCAGCAGCGTTTCGGGAGCCATTGCCCGCGGATCTAACCCGGCCGCGTCAGTTCGTGTCGGTCATCACGGCGGCGGCAGGCGGCAGCCAGCTGGGGATTTCCTCTCTTTGCCATGCTTCGAGAAACAAGCGCATGGTGACCGCCACGGCCAAGTCCACATCCCCGCTTCCCTGGGTCCGGATGGGAAAGTCATCCTCCAGCCATACGGCCCCTTCGGTGGTTCGGAGCACCGCCTCCTCGCCATGGGTGTCGTACTCAAACACCACCCCGTGGCTCTTGCGCCAGAGAATCTGGCGTCGATCCGGGGAAAGCAAAAAGCCGTGACGCTCCGGGTGGTCGGTGAAGGCCTTGGGGTTCAGGAAGAGGTTGGGCTTCGCCAGGTACGGCCCCCCGTCCTCCGGGCACCAGGGATCACACTGGCCGCAGAGGTTGCAAGCGTCCGCCAGGGTGCCAATCTGGTGGCGTTTCTCGGCGATCAGGAGCTGGCCCTCCCGCACGAAGAAGTCGCTTCCGGACCAGGTGACCCGCCCCGGCTGGTGCTCACCGACCTCTACCGCCACCGCGAAGTTCGCGTGCTGCGGGCACACCGGAATGCACTTGTCACAGGTCAGACAGTCCAACAGATCCAGCTCGGTGCCCGTCTTCTTGGGGGCCTTCTCGTTCTCGGCCCGGTGGTACCGGGTGTCTTCCAGCAATCCAGAGGTGGTGGCGGATAAGTGGGCGCTCCCCCCCCCAAGCGCCGCCCTGAACTCGGACAGGTCGCTGGCGTCGAGCGCAGCCATTTCCTTTTCCAATCCGCGAAGGTACTTGGTCATGCGGCCATAGCCCCGGGCCTTGAGCAGATCCGAGCAACTCGTCACCGGCCCGAGCCCCCCCCCGACACACCGCGCAAAATTCGTGGCATCCACCCCCGCCGAGAAGGTGATGGGAATGCCCTCATGGGTGGCCGCCCGAAACTCCGCGGCCAGGGTGTAGGCCAGCACATGCAGCGGCGGGCCCGAGAGGTACACCTCTCCTTCGTCAAAGGGAGGCTCATTCCCCTGGTGGACCAGGGTGTTGGTGAACTTCACCCCCAGCTCCAGCCCCTTGTCCTGCGCCACGGCCTCCAGGCGGGGAATCATGTCCATGAGCTGCGCCCACTGAAGGTCCTGTTCAAAGTCCCCGGGGTTCAGGCGGATGAAGTCATAGCCCATGGAGTCCAGAATGCTCCGGCACCGATCGTGTCCCAGGAGCGTCGGGTTCAGCTTGACCACCGTGTGGAATCCCCACTCCAGGGTCTGGGTGGCGATGGCTTCGATCTCGTCGGCGGGACACCCGTGAAAGGTCGAGAGGGTGATCGAGTCGCTGATGCAGGTGGGCACCTCCACTTCCTTCCAGTGGGACAGGTGCGCTGGAAGCATGTCGAACAGGCCGTAGATCAGGGGGCCCGCAGACCGCATGGCATCCAGGTAGGCCCGGACCTTTTCCGTGCGAATGCCCGCCAGGTCGTACCCCAGGCTGATGTCCCAGGTGGACTCGACCCCCTTCCAAAGCCCGGGTCCCATCTCTGAGGCCAGCATGTGGACCAACATCCAGCCCTTGACGTAGTCCAGGGCGGACTGGGGAACGCGCAGCTCCTGGGACCACTCCACGTTGTAGCCGATGTGGGGCACAAAGATGCACGGCCGCGGAATCTCCAGCTCGTCGTTGACCTGGACTGTCTTCAACTCCATGAAGCGCCCCCCGGAGAGCCAACTCAACACCAGGTTCTGGGCGAGCTGGCTGTGGGGTCCCGAGGCGGGACCCGCAGGGGTTCCCAGGGTGCGCCCCAGGTGTCGCATGGAGACATCCCGTGCTGGATCCGGTGTCCACCACTCCCGGCGCGGCAGGTCGTAGAGGCCGCCGCCGGCCTTCAACTCCCGATCCATGCGGTCCACAAGCGTGGTGAAGTCGATGGGGTAGAGATCTGGAACAGGCACCCGTTCCTCCTGGTGGGGGCCTATGTTACCAACTCGGGGCTGCAGTTCCTTTATCCCAATCGTTCCAAGCGGCGCTAACCCAGCTGCTTGATGACCTTGGCTGGCATACCTACTGCCAAGACACTGGAATCCAGGGACTTCGTGACGCAAGCACCGGCGCCGACCACGGTGTCGTCACCGATCACAAGGGGCGCGTCGCTCGTTCCGTTGATGATGTTTGCCCCGGTTCCTACATAGGCCCGCTTTCCAATGCGTACCCACCCGGAAACGTGTACACCGGGAGCAAGAGTCGCATAATCATCTATTTCGACGTCATGGCCAATGGTGCAATCGAGGTTGATCTGTACATGGCGTCCAAGGCGGATGTTCGTGGTCAGAATGTTTCCCGCACAGATCACGGTGCCCATCCCCATTGTGACAAATCGAGAGAGTTGCACGTTTGGATGTACCAGTGTGGCGCTCTCAAAGCCCGCGACAGCAACCCTTTCCATCAGCTTCTGCCGAAGGCTACTGGCACCAACTCCTCCAACGATGAGGGCGTCGGGGAAGGTTGTTTCCGCCCGCTCGAAACCCACAACGGGAATCCCGTTGATTTCTGTGCCATGACTGTCCGGGTTGTCATCGATGAGGAAGGCGGTGGCCAGAGGGCTCGCTGGAGTGGAGATGCACTCCACGAGCCAGGCAACCTCTCGGGCAAATCCGCCCGCCCCATAGATCCCAATTTCTGCCATGAAAGCATCCGGAGTCGTCGCCGCGGCGGGGCGGCGTGCGGTATGGGTTGGTCTATTGGCGATCGCCAAAGGCGTCAATTCGTTTCCAGCCGCAAGGGACGGTTATGAACACCGCGTGACTCTCTTTGGTCACAGCCAACCTTCAGGAGCATCCATGCGACCGGCTGGCGTCAATACCGAGGGAATCCTCGAGCAGCTGGAGGCCCTCGGGGAGGTGCGCGGAGAGAGCGTGCGCCGGCTCTCCCGGGAAACTGGAGTGCCCGAGGCTGACATCTGGGGAGTTGCCTCCTTCTACCACCTCATTCCGAAGGTGCCCCGCCGGGTCTGTTCAGGACTGTCCTGCAGGTTGTCCGGGGCGGAAGATGTGCTGGCGGAGTTCAGGGCCCAGGGAGTCCACGCAGAACCCGTGAGCTGCCTCGGCAACTGTGATCGTCCGGTGGCCGTGCTGGATGAGCGCCATGAACAAGTTGGTCCCCGAGCCCCCACGAGCCTCACCCCCGACGACGACCAACTCCCCATCAACCTCGCCGGTGTGGATCGGCAGGAATACGCTGCCCTCGCTGCGGCTCGCAAGTGGGGGCCCGAGCGATTTCTGGAGGAATTGGAAGCCTCGGGTCTGCAGGGGCGCGGCGGCGCCGGATTCCCCGCGGCCTTTAAGTGGCGTTCAGTACGAGGCCAGCTTGTAAAGGAGCGCTACGTGGTCTGCAACGCCGACGAGGCGGAACCGGGCACGTTCAAGGACCGGGAGGTCATGCTCAAGCGGCCGCACCTGCTCCTGGAAGGGCTCGCAATCGCCGCCTGGTGCGTGGAATCCACCGAGATCCATCTCTACGTTCGCGGAGCGTTTGGAGAAGCCCGGCGCTCCCTGGAGCAGGCCCTCTTAGACGCCGGCGAGCACCTGTCAGGGTTCAACTTTCGGTTCACGAGCGGCCATGGGGCCTACATCTGCGGCGAGGAGACCGCGCTCCTGGAGTCCCTGGAAGGAAAGCGGGGCATGCCCAGGCTCAAGCCGCCCTATCCCACCGAGGTGGGGTTTCGGGGCTGCCCGACCCTGGTCAACAACGTGGAGACCCTCGCCTGTGTGCCCTCCATCCTCTTGAACGGAGGGGAGTGGTTTCGGGAGCAGGGGCGGACCGAGCCGGGCACAAAGCTCTACTGCCTCTCGGGACACGTGGCGCGGCCCGGGGTCTATGAGCTGCCACTGGGAGCGACCCTGGATGAGCTGGTGGAAGCAGCGGGTGGTTATCTCGGGACCCCCCACGCTTTCAGCCCGGGAGGGGCCTCGTCGGGATTCCTCCCCATGAAGTTCCGGGATCTTCCGTTGGATTTCGGGAGCCTGGCAAAGGTGGGCTCCATGCTTGGAAGCGCCGGGGTGGTGGTGCTCAACGACACCGTGGACATCGCGGAAGCTGCCCGCGAGCAGCTGGCGTTCTTCGAGTTTGAAACCTGTGGCCAGTGTGCGCCGTGCCGAATCGGCACCCGGGTCCTTCGGCAGGCAGCGGATCGGTTCCTGTTGGGACGGGACCCATCGACCCTGGATTCCGTTGAAGATGTCGCGTGGGAGATGGAAGAAGGTAGTATCTGTGGGCTGGGCATCGCAGCTCCCCTGGCGCTCACGAGCGCCATGAAGCACTTCCCTGAAGCCTTTGCACCACGACGGGACCCATGACGGCTCGATTTTCGATGCACATCGACGGGAAGACGGTGGAGAGCCGAGAGGGCGAGACCGTGCTGGAGGCGGCGCAAAAGGTTGGGATTGAGATTCCCACCCTCTGCCACGACAGCCGGCTGGAGCCTGCGGGTTGCTGTCGGATGTGCCTGGTGGAGGTGGAAGGGGAGCGGCGGCTGCAGCCTGCATGTACCTGGAAGTCTGTAGAGGGACAGTCTGTGAAGACCACCTCCGAGCGGGTCACACGACACCAGCAGGTCCTGTTGTCCATGTACATGGCGGACCACGGTGCTGGACATACTGACGGCTTGGCCCCGGAGAACCAGCTCCAGCAGCAGGCAGAGTCGTTCGGTACTTGCGCAGATCTACAAGCGGTGGAGTCGGCTCGTCCGGCGCGAGAGGATCCCAACCCCTACATCCACTTTGACCCGTCCTTGTGCATTCTCTGCGCTCGCTGTGTTCGGTACTGCGACGAGGTGGAGGGCGTCAGCGCGATCACGCTGGAGGGCCGGGGAGCTGACACCACCATCGGGACGGCCGCCGGCTGGGGCTTGCTGGACACCTCCTGCGAGCTCTGTGGAGGATGCATTGACACCTGCCCGACAGGCGCCATGCGGGAGAAGAAACCCATGGCGCTGGACTTGCCGCAGGAGTCCACGGTGGAGGTCACCCGGAGCACCTGCAACTACTGTGGTGTGGGGTGCCAGCTGGACCTTCACAGCGTGGACAACCAGGTGGTCAAGGTGACCAGTCCTCCCCCCGGAGAGACCCTGAACGATGGCAACCTGTGTGTGAAGGGTCGGTTTGCCTATGACTTTATTGCCGATCCCGACAGGCTCTCCGCGCCCCTGGTGAGAGGGGACGACGGCGTGCTGCACGAGGCTACCTGGGAGGAAGCGCTCTCCCATGCGGCCAAGGGGCTTCAAGGGGTCGCCAAGCGACATGGCAGCGACGCCCTGGGTTTTGTGTCCTCCAGTCGCTGCACGGGGGAGGAGAACTATCTCCTGCAGAAGCTCTCCAGGGCGGCCTTTGGGACCAACAACTGCCACTCCTGCGCCGCCACCTGACACGCCCCCACGGTCGCCGGTCTGGTGACGATGTTTGGGGCTGGGGCCATGACCAACTCCATCGATGAGATCCGCGATGCGGACGTGCTCTTTGTCATTGGGTCCAACACCACCGAGGCCCACCCGATCATCGCCATGGAGATGAAGCGGGCCATTTACCGTGGCGCCACGTTGATCGTGGGGGATCCCCGCCAGACCTGGCTCGCCCGCCATGCGGACATTCACCTCCAGCTGAAGCCGGGGACCGACGTGTGGCTGCTGAACGCCATGGCCCACGTGATCGTGAAGGAAGGCCTGGTGGATGAGCGCTTTGTGGCGGACCACACGGAGGGGTTCGAGGCGATTCGCGAGACGGTGATGCGGTACACGCCGGAAGAAGCAGAGGGGTTCACGGGGGTGGAGGCGGACCTGATTCGACAGGCGGCACGTGCCTACGCCACGACCCCCAAGGCGGGCATCTACTACACCCTTGGCATCACCGAGCACACCCATGGAACAGAGAACGTCTATGCTCTGGCGAACCTGGTCTTGATGACCGGCCATTTGGGGGTCACCTCGGCCGGGATGAACCCACTCCGCGGCCAGAACAACGTGCAGGGAGCCAACGATGCGGGGGTCAGTCCTCTGTTTTTCCCAGGTTACCAGCGGGTTGGGGATCCTGCCGCGCAGGCTCGATTTGAGACTGCCTGGGGGGTTCCCCTCTCCCCGGATCCAGGACTGAACTTGAACCAGATGATGAAGGAGCTCGGAGATCACGGGGGCATCAAGGGCCTTTTTGTCATGGGGGAGGACATCCTGGTGTCCGAGCCCAACGCGAGCGCGATGGAGGAGGGGCTTGCGAGCTGTGAATTCGTGGTGGTGCAGGACATCTTCATGACCGAGACCGCTCGCCACGCCGACGTGGTGCTTCCCGCGGCGTGCTTTGCCGAAAAGGAGGGAGTGTTCACGAACAGTGATCGGCGGGTGCAGCGGGTTCGCAAAGCCGTGGATGCGCCGGGGGAGGCCTGGGCGGACTGGGAGATTCTCTGCGCCCTGTCCCGGGCGAGCGGGTACTCAATGCCGGAGTACCACCATCCCAGTGAAATCTATGACGAAATGGCGTCGTTGTGCGAGAAGTTCGCGGGCATCTCCCATGCGCGCATCGAGGAGACGAATCGCTTGCAGTGGCCCTGTCCAGACAGTGACTCCCCGGGCACCCGGACCCTGCACGAGGGGGGACCTCTGCGCGGCCGGGCTGCTTTTCAAGCGGTGGAGTACCGGCCCAGCGACGAGCTGCCGGATGCGGACTATCCCTTGCTCCTCTCCACCGGGCGCACGCTCTACCACTACAACGTCGGCAGCCAGACACGAAAAGACGCAGGTCCGGTGGCCAAGCAAGAGGAGAACTTTGTGGAAGTGAGCCCGCTGGATGCCACGGGAATGGGGTTGCAAGAGGGGGCACGTGTCCAGGTGCAGAGCCGCCGGGGCCAGGTGGGAGCCAAGGTGGTGGTGAGCCCACGCATGCAGGAGGGGTGTGTGTGGATGCCCTTCCACTTTGCAGAGGAGCCGACAAACAGGCTCACCAATGATGCGGGAGACAACGTCACGGGCACTGGTGAATACAAGGTCTGCGCCGTGCGGATTCTCACCCCGTAAGGTTTGAGGCGGTCTCCAGGGGGTGGGCTCCCATGGCGTCCAGCAGGGCCCGATCCGCGATGGCCTCGGGATTGGGCGTGGTCAGGAGCTTCTCCCCGTAGAACAAGGAGTTCGCCCCTGCCATGAAACAAAGGACCTGGGCTTCTCGGCTCATGTCGGTTCGGCCTGCGGACAGGCGCACCATGGTCTTCGGCATCAGGATGCGGGTGGTGGCGATGGCACGGACCATCTCCAGGGGGTCCACCGGTGGGCGGTCTGCCAGAGGCGTTCCCTCCACAGCCACCAGCGCGTTGATCGGGACGCTCTCAGGCTGTGGGTTCATGGAGGCCAGCGTGCAGAGCATGGAGCACCTGTCCTCGATGGTCTCTCCCATGCCCAGGATGCCGCCGCTGCACACGGTCACCCCGGCATCCCGCACATGCTGGAGGGTGTCGATGCGATCCTCGAATCGCCGGGTGGTGATGACTCGCTCGTAGAATTCTTTGGAGGTGTCCAGGTTGTGGTTGTAGGCCGTCAGCCCGGCATCCGCGAGCCGCTTTGCCTGCTCGGCGTTCAGCATGCCCAAGGTGACGCAGGCTTCCATTCCCAGATCACTGACGCCGCGCACCATCTCGACCACGTTGTCGAAGGCGGGGCCCTCCTTGACCTCGCGCCAGGCCGCCCCCATGCAGAAGCGGGAGGCACCTGCATCCCGGGCTTGCTTGGCGGTGGAGAGGACCGCGTCCACATCCATCAGGTTCTCGGGGGCAAGATCGGCGCTGTGGTGGGCGCTCTGGGGGCAATACCCGCAGTCCTCTGAACAAGCGCCGGTCTTGATGGAGAGCAGGCTGCACAGCTGCACGGCATTCGGCTCCTGGTGGGCCCGGTGCACTTGCTGCGCCCGGAAGAGCAGGTCCATCAGGGGGGTGTTGTGGAGGTCCACGACCTCGTCCACCCGCCAGTCATGGCGAATCATGTTGCAGTCCTCCTTGGAGGCATCAAGCATGGGTGGCAACTAACGTGATCCGTCGACCCTGGGGGGCAGGAGTGCCCAGGGCCAAGCTCTCCTATTGCGATGCGGAAATGACCCCGTCATAGTCCACCGTGGTGGTGGTACCCGGCAGGGTCATGGTTCCCGGGACGATCGTGCCGGTCGCCGACGTGGAGGAGGTGAACTCCAGGTCGAAGAGGCCGTTTACGACGTTGGTGACGGTGAAGTCCCCGTCGAAGAGGTCCGTTCCCGCAATGGTTCCTCCGGAGACCGAGTAGCCAACGGGTGTGCCGGCCGCCGGGTTGGTGGCCTGTCCCGGTACCCAGGTGCAGGTCCCACCGCCGGTCACAATGGAGGAAGCGCTCTCCGAGATGCTGAAGGTCAGTCCGGTGTCGATGCAGGCATCGTCGGCGGCACCGTCAAAGGTGCCATCTGCATCCAGGTCCAGCCGGAAGGTGAGGGTCCCCGTCCAGGCCCCATCATAGGTGCCCGTGGTTCCTCCACCGGAGCCGCCGCTGACCGTGATGATCATCTGGTCCGTGTCCAGGTTGTTGGAGGTGTCGCTCACTTCCAACTCCATTTCGAATGTGCCTTCCACGTCCGGGGTGAAGGAGGCGAAGTTGTTGGTGGAATCCTGGATGTCCGAGTCGGTCAGGCTGGAGGTGCCTGGTTGGGAGAAGAACGTCCAGGTGTACATGAGCGGGTCGCCGGCAGGATCGCAGGAACCCGAGCCATCCAGGTCTGCGAAGTCCCCCAGGGTGATCGACTGGTCTGCGCCCGCATCGGCCGTCAGCGACGTGTAGGCGCAGGTGCCACCACCACCACCGCCACAGTCCGAGTCCATGCCATCGGCATTACCATCACAGTCATTGTCGATGTTGTCGTTGCAGGTGAGCTCAGTGTTGGGTTCGCTGGCGATGCAGCCACCGCCGCCGCCACAGCCCGCATCGGCGCTGTCAATGTCTCCGTTACAGTCGTTGTCCACGCCGTCGTTGCAGAGGGTCTCGCCGTTGGGCTCGTCTGGTGTGCAGGTGCTGCCCCCCCCACACGCGGCGTCGGCCCCGTCGATGTCCCCGTTACAGTCGTTGTCCACGCCGTCGTTGCAGAGGGTCTCGCCGTTGGGCTCGTCTGGTGTGCAGGTGCTGCCCCCCCCACACGCGGCGTCGGCCCCGTCGATGTCCCCGTTACAGTCGTTGTCCACGCCGTCGTTGCAGAGGGTCTCGCCGTTGGGCTCGT
>CAZRYF010000038.1:0-44871 GCA_964604165.1 uncultured Enterobacterales bacterium | reverse complement strand
ACCCCCCCGGACTTGTCTGGGGGGGTTCTGCGGTTTTGGGGCTACCTGCGACCGAAAAAGCAATGGGCAGAGGAGGCTGTAGCGGTGTGTACCGGTGCCCGTAAGCGCCCTGCCAAACCCCCTACCGATCAGGACACAAAGAAACGAGGCGGAATCCAGTTCCACCCGGCCTGTCCCGAACCTGTCACCTCTACCTCGGTCAGATCCTTCGCTGCCTGGGTGATGTCTTCTTCCTTGAGCACCGTCCAATTCTCAAGGTTCAGGTTCTGGGCGATTCCAGGCACGTTCTTCTGGCCGAGAGCACGGGTCGGCATACCCGGGAACCGTTCCACCACATGGCCTTGGATGGTGCGCACAAATCCAGCGAAGCTTCTGTCCTCTGCAGCCACGAGCAAACGCCCCGTGCGCCCCACGCTCTCATAGACCAGGTCCAGATCCGGCGGGACAAGGCACCGAAGGTCGATGACCTCCACGGAGATACCCTGCTCTTCCAGTGTTGAGGCTGCAGCCAGGCTAGTCCACACAGCGCGCCCCCAGGAAACGAGGGTCACATCAGCTCCCTCCCGGCGAACGATCCCCTTCCCAAACGGAACCCGAATGTCCCGGGGCAGATCAGGAATCTCCCCGCGCATGATGTCCTTCTTGAGCGCCGCCACTTTCTTTGCATCCGTCGGCTCGCCTGGAAAGGCTGGCCCCAGGGACTGGCGATACATCCACTTGGGCTCCAGCATCACAACAGGTCCATCGTACTCCCCAGCCGTCAGAAGCAAACCATACACATCAAAAGACGTGGAAGGCATCAGCAGGACCAGTCCCGGAATGGGAGCAAAGTAGCCGTCTTCCGACATGGAGTGGTAGACCGCGCCACCGCCGAAAGGATCCACAGGCATGCGAAGCGTCACCCGCGTCGTTCTCTGGCCATTGGAGCACCAATAGAGGTTCCCCATGTGCACCAGCCAGTGGAAGGCGTTCAGGGAATAGTCCCCAAACTGGATCTCCGGCAGGGCGTGAACCTCCTTGTGCAGGCCTGCCCCCATGGCAGTGCCCACAATCATGGGCTCATTCAGCGGCGCATCAATCACGCGAGCCGGATGCTTCTTCTTCAGCCCGGCGGTTGCGGTCATGACCCCGCCGAGGCGTCCCACATCCTGGCCCGTGATCACACCCATGCGATCCGTGATGAGGTGGTCCAGCGCAGAGCGGATCGCTCCCGCGTAAGAGATATTCGTGGCTCCCTCACCTGGGGCCGACTCCTTTACATCCGGAAAGGGAGGGCGGACAAACTCAAGCACAGACTCGGGAGGGGGTTCAGGTTCGGCCTTGACAGACTCAAGTTCCCCGCGAATCTGCTCATTCTGCTCGCTGGCCACATGGCCGAGATCATGGTGGGAAAAGAAGTCCCTTCCCTCGCCAGGCACCCGTCGCAAAATGTCCTCTTCCTTCAAAACCCCCTGTTCCACCAGCGCCAAACCCAAAGACACCAGCGGGTCCTCCTGGGAGAGATCAAAGGTCATGTCGGCGGCAGAGGAGTGTCCGTTGAAGCGCGGGAGGGAGTGCACGTGCAATAGGGCCGGCTTCTGCTCCTCCTTCACATAGGAGGCACAAGCAAGGGTCACCCGGTAACAGTCCCAGAAGTCGCGACCGTCACAGGTGAAGTGCCGCACCCCAAATCCCGACGCGTACGCCTCGAAATCCTTGATGCCCCGGCCTTCTTCCGGCAGCGTCGAGATAGCCACTTCATTGTCGGTGACCATGACAATCGTCGGCAAACTCCACACACTCACCGCATTCATGGTGTCGTGCATGTCCCCTTCAGCCGTCGTGCCATCTCCCACAATGCCGACGGTCAGCCCATCGTGAACGCCGCGCACTTTGAAGCCCAAAGCGTAGCCAGCTGCCTTGCCCAACTGCATCCCAACGGGGCTCTGCACGGGAAGGACTCCAAGCTCGGGGATGTCCAGGTGGTTGACCATTTGCCGTCCCCGGCTCATGCCATCCGTGTCCTTGGAGAACTGCTGTCGAAGCACGCTCAGGGAAAACCCATCGTGTCCGTTCAGGGCCGCCCAGGTCGCCACCAAGGAGCCTGAGCGGTAGTGCGGAACAATACCGAAACGGGACACATCGCCCACAACCCTGGAGAGAGCCAGCGCTGTGGCGCTTCCGTGAACCTCTTCCCCAGGCCCCCAAATGGCAAACTTCACCTCGCCTCTGCTGGCGAGCCGAACGATGTGTTCCTCTAGAATACGGGACCCACATGCAGCCCGGTAGCAGAGCTTGAGCTCCTCCGGGGTGGGGGCAGCGGTGGCACTGGGAGCTGGTGCGCTCATCAAGGACTCCGGGCGGATGGCTTCTATAACGCGGATACCCAGCCCGATTCACTTCAAGGGCCCATTTGGGGACACCGGGCGGCCCTTCGGGGGTTAGTGGGTCCCATTGGAGGTAACCATGCTCACCACCATCCTCGCCACCGCAGCGCTTGCAGCTGTCCCAGCCGGCGCCCGGCAGACGGCCTCAGAAAATGACTGCACCTTCTATGCACTTCCCGCCAACAGCAACGGTGTAGAGGCCATCCACGTGGAGTGTGAGTGGCCGGAGGTCACCGTGGTGACCCTGGACAACCTGCTTCACAAATGGGCCAACCACCAGAACTACTTCAGCGCCGTGGGCCGGGCACAGGTTCTGGAGACCAAGGGCGATGTCTCCCGCGTACACCAGCGGCACGTAGCGGCTGGAATCTCCGACCGGGAGATCACCCTGGACATGTGGCGAGAGACCGTGGACAAGGGCTACCGCTATGCATGGAAGGGATCGGCAAACCAGCACACCAAGTGGGAAGAAGGCAACGTCAGCTGCCCTGTGGATGAGGGGGCCTGGACGGTGGTGGCCCTTCCCCGCGGTGGGGTGAAGGTGAACTACGACCTCCTCTACGACCCCGGGGGGTGGGTGCCGGGGTTTGTCGTACGATCCTTTCAGACCGGTGGCATCGTGACCATGCTCGCGGAGCTTCGCGCCCAGACAACCGCACGGTGATGCAGCCGGTCGTCCTGTGCATTCTGGACGGAGTCGGCCTGGGGCGCCCAGACGATGGCAACGCTGTCTGGGCGGCAGACACCCCGATCCTTGACCGCCTGACCCGTGGCCCACTTCACTGCCCTTTGGCGGCCCATGGAAAGGCCGTGGGACTCCCAAGCGACTCAGACATGGGCAATTCAGAGGTGGGCCACAATGCAATGGGTGCGGGTCGCACCTTTGCCCAGGGGGCGTCCCTCGTGGACGATGCCCTTGAAGACGCCACCGCCTTCACCGGGGAAACCTGGCCCTGGCTCATCTCTTCGGGCACCCTCCATCTCGTGGGCCTTCTCTCGGACGGCAACGTGCACTCCCATGTGCGACATGTGCACAGCCTTCTGCACCAAGCTGCAAAAGACGGTGTGAGACGGATACGGGTGCACCTTTTGACGGACGGACGAGACGTGGGGGAGCGCACCGCCCTGGAGTACGTGGAGCCACTGGAGCGCCTTCTCAAGGAACTCTCCTCCATGGATCGGGACTATGCAGTCGCTTCCGGCGGCGGCCGAATGCACATCACCATGGATCGCTACGAGGCCGAGTGGGACATGGTGGAGCGTGGCTGGAGCTGCCATGTGCACGGCCAGGGGCGGCCCTTCTCCAGCGCCTCCACGGCGATTCGCACCTTCTATGAGGAAGACCCGGAGCGGACCGACCAATGGCTTCCAGCCTTTGTGGTCACGGACGCGGACGGCACACCCAACGGGCGAATCGAAAGCGGCGACGGCGTGCTGTTCTTCAACTACCGAGGCGACCGAGCCATGGAGATCTCCCGCGCCCTCGAAGGACGGGAGGTTCCATTTGAGAGGGGACCCGTACCGGAGATCCGGTTTGCCGGAATGATGCAGTACGACGGAGACCTCCAGCTACCCGCTCGCTTTCTGGTCGCCCCCCCAGCCATCGACAACACCGTCGGTCAGTACCTGGTCAAGGCTGGCCAACGGATCTTCGCCATCTCCGAGACGCAGAAGTTCGGCCATGTGACCTACTTCTTCAATGGGAACCGATCTGGCTACCTGGATCCCACCCTTGAGACCTACGAGGAGATCCCGTCCAACACCGGCCCCTTCAACCTGGCGCCAGAGATGAAGGCCGAGGCCATCACCCGGCGAACCTGCGAGGCCATCACAAGCGGGCGATTCGATCACATTCGCCTGAACCTGGCAAACGGAGACATGGTGGGACACACCGGGGACTTCAGCGCGACCGCTATCGCCATGGAGGTGATGGACGGGTGCCTGGCGGACCTTGAGGCAGCCGTGCTCTCCGTGGGCGGCGTCTTGCTGGTGACTTCAGATCACGGCAACGCAGAGCAGATGTACGAGGTCGTTCGTGGCACTGGCGAATACCGTCGAGATGCCCAGGGAGCTCGCGTCCCCCGCACCTCCCACAGCCTGAACCCGATTCCATTCTCCGTGGTGGATCCCCGTGGAAAGTGGAAGCTTGCCCACCCGGCCTCCCCCAGCCTCGCCCACATCGGATCGACCCTGCTCACCCTGGCCGGCATGGATTTGCCCCGGGGATTTGTTCCTTCCCTGTTGGAGCCAAACGCATGACTGAATCGCCCGAATTGGCCATCGATCTGCGCTCGGACACCGTGACCCGCCCTACCCCCGAAATGCTGCACGCCATGATGACCGCAAAAGTGGGCGACGACGTCTTTGGGGACGACCCAACCGTCAACCGCCTGGAGCGCCTCTCCGCTGATCGCTCCGGCAAGGAAGCAGCCCTCTTCACCCCCTCGGGCACCATGGCAAACCAGCTGGCCATTCGCGGGTGGACCCAACCGGGAGACGAGGTGCTTATGGAGGCGGGGGCCCACCCCTACCACTATGAAACTGCCGCCCATGCAGCCATTTCCGGCGTGCAGGTACGGCCGATCAAAGGCCACCGGGGCATCTTGTCAGTAGAGGACGTGGCGGCCTGCATTCGTCCACCCGACGATCACTTTGCCCCCGCCACCTTGCTCTCCGTAGAAAACACCTCGAACCGGGGCGGAGGCGCAGTAATTCCCCTGGAGCGACTGGATGCGCTCACGTCTCTCGCACAGGAACGAGGCCTGAAGACCCACCTGGACGGCGCCCGGGTCTTCAACGCCTCCGTCGCGAGCCAGCAACCCCTCGACCAAATCGCCCGTGGCTTTGACTCCGTCTCGTTCTGTCTGTCAAAGGGCCTCGGCGCCCCCATTGGTTCTCTGCTCTGTGGCCCGATGGAGTTCATTGCCTACGCAAGACGCATGCGAAAGATGCTCGGCGGCGGCATGCGCCAAGCTGGATTCCTTGCTGCAGCAGGTATCCACGCCCTGGAAAACCATGTGAATCGACTGGCGGAGGACCACGCCCGAGCCAAGCGCCTCGGCGAAGGACTGAACGCGCTGGGAGCCCAAACCCCGCAACCCGAAACCAACATGGTCTACGCAGACCTGCCGAATGCAAAGTCCGTAGAGACGGAGCTGGCCAAGCGAGGCATCCTGGCAATCGCCGTGGGACCCTCCACCCTGCGCCTGGTCACCCACTTGGACGTTGACGACGCAGGCATCGATGCCACCCTCGCGGCCTTCAAAGCAATACTGCTTTAATCCAGGCTAATCGCAGTTTGCCATGGCCCCATAGGTAATCTCGATAGAGTCTCCGCCCTCGGGAATCCCCCAATTGAAGACCACCGCGTTGGTGCCTGGTTCATACGTCCAACGATCCGACTGCACGGTGTTTCCGTTGACCTTCACCACAATGGTCCCTTCCACCGCAGTCCCCGACAAACCAAAGGTGCCTTGGGAGGTCGAGACCTCTGCCAAGGCCTGCATGTAGCCATTCCAACCCGTGGAACAGATGGAGAGAAAAGCCCCGCCGGTGTAGCTCACCGCCTCGTAATACCCGGAGCCAGCATCTGCCGAGGAGCAACCATTGGGGTAGTCGCCTGCAATCGCTGAAAGGCGCGTCAGGGAGGGGTTGCCCTTCTTGGCGATGATCTGGTTGACGTAGGTGTCCCAGGAGCTCGAACTCTGCTCCGGCTCATCGCTGACCATGACGATGTGCAGCATGGCGTTCGGACGCATGAAGCCGTCGTTACACTCGCCGGGATCCGTTTGCTCCACTGCCGCAGCTGCCGGGGTCAGCAGCGCCTCAGTGTAGGAGTCAGGAGAAAAGAGGTTGTGGGAAGACCAGGGATTCACCGCATCCGTGAAGCGCTGGGCATAGTTGGGGCTGCTCGAAGTCAAGATGCCCGAGTGGTTGCAACCGGAATCCTGAGTCACCACCATGACCCGCCAGTTCGTGGTGAAGCTGTTCAGGTTGGTGATGAACTGGGAGAAGTTGTTGGCAAGCCTGCTCGCGTCATCATTCATGGAGCAGGAACGGTCCACAAGAAACATGATGTCCGACGGCGGATTCTCCACCAACTCCCACTCATCAGTCATTTCACCTGCATACTTGCCCGATCCCGACTGGATGGCTCGCCGCTGGACCAAGGGCTCGTTCGAGGTCACCGCAAGGTTGCCCTCAAAAGAGTCGTCGGAGCTCGGCTCGAAGTCCATGCCCACAAGAACCGATTCACCCGGCGCGAGGGTCAACGGAAGCGCCAGGTCATGGGTCAAGAAGAAAGCATCCCCAGTCTGCTCAAGTGACTGGATCTCCAGGTGGTCCGTCCCCACGTTGGAAAGCTCCAGGTCCCCTTCGTGCACGCACCCAGCGTAGGCCTCACCGAAGTCGTAGGGATCCGGGCTGATGGAGAGCTCTGGCACCGCACCGTACCCAAGCAGCGTCACAGCCTCCTCCGGCAGATCCGCATCGTTGGAAAACACCACCGCATCCGCACTGTTTCGGTTCGCGGCCATTGGGGAAAAGACCACCTCAACCTCCTGGGAAGCCCCTGGAGGCAACATGAAGCCAAATTCGGTCTCCACCAGCGTAAAGGCCCCCACCCCACCATCAATCATGACACTCTCTACCAGCAGGTCTCCGGTTCCCACACTGTGGATGGTGAACACCCCTGCTTCCGCCTCACCCTGGGAGAGGAGCCCAAACTCCAGCTCTGGAGGCGAGACCTCTATGGCAGCGCCACCGTCTCCCATGCCTTCGGTGGTCTTCGAAAAACTGTTTTCCGTACAACCGACCAGAAGAAGTGGAGCCACAAACAGAAGTTGACGCATGGTGCCTCCGGGCAGTGCCGCCGCGAAGAGGGCAGCCACAGCGATGCTCTATGCAATTTCTGTGCCGTTCAAACCCGACACGAAGCGGACCCGATCAATCGCAGGTCGCGAGCACCGCGTAGTCGATGTCGATTTCGTCCCCACCCTCGGGAACATTGGAGTCAAACACCACGGCCTCCAGGGATGCATCGTAGTGCCAGGTACCGGTCTCCTGGACACCATTTCGGTACACTTCCACAGTGGACTCCACCGCCGCCGTGCTCAGAATGAACGTGTCCTGGTTGATGGAGGCATGGGCCAGCGTGGCCATGTACTGGGTCCAAGAAGAGGCACAGATAGAGAGATAGACCCCCCCCGTGTAGTTCACGGCCTCGTAGTAGCCATATCCGGCGGAGTTGCCTCCACAACCATTTGGATAGTCACCCGCAATCGCAGACATTCGCACCAGGGAGGGGTTTCCCTTCTTGGCAATGACCTGGTTGACGTAGGAGTCCCAGGATCCACTGCTCTGTTCCGGCTCATCGCTCACCATGATGATGTGCACCATGGCGTTCGGCCGCATGAAGCCCTGGTTGCACTCCCCGGCGTCCGTGTTCTCCACAGCCCGGGAAGCAGGCGTCAAGAGTGACTCGGTATACTGCCCACCTCCGGCATAGACCGCGTTGGTAAACGAGTTCTGGTAGCCCCCCGTTGTCGAGGTCAAAATGCCCGAGTTGTTGCACCCGTTGTCGTTGTTCACGACCATGATGTGCCAGTTCTGGGTGTAGGTGTCCAGGGTGCTGATGAAGGCGCTGAAGTTGTTGGCCAACCGCGCCTGGTCGTCGTACATCGAACAGGACTGGTCAATCAGAAACATGATGTCAGACGGTGGATCCTCCAGCAATTCCCAGTGATCCGACAGCTCGGCGGCGTACTTTCCCTCGCCCGTCTGGGTGGCGTTTCGGGTGCCCATTGGCTCGTTGGAGACCACAGCCAGAGTACCGGAGTAGCTTCCTTCCAGAGAGGGGTTGAACTCCATGTGCACCATCGCCGACTCGGTGGGAGCCAAGACATGCGGCAGGGTCAGGTCATGGGTCAGAGTGAAGTCGGTGGCGGCATGTCCAATGTCGAAGAGTTGGAGCGGGGCCGTCCCTACATTCGTCAATGCCATGTCCCCGTCGTGAGGACACCCCACGTAGGTATTGCCGAAATCATAGGGATCCGGATTGATGGACAGCTCAGGAACGGAGCCGTACCCCACCAGATCCACCGCAGCCTCCGGCACCAGGTTGTCGTTGGAGGACACAATGGCCTGGGCAAGGTTTTCGTTCGCGGCCATGGGAGTGAAGCTGACGTCGATGTCCGCGCTCTCTCCCGGCGCCAGGGAATAGGACGTGGTGTCGGCCACCACGAAAGCCCCCACGCCGGACTCAATCCAGATGCCCTCCACCTCCAGGATTTCATCGCCCACGCTGTGAATGGTGAAGGTGTTGACCTCCACCTCATCTTTGACAAGACGACCGAAGACCAACTGCGCCGGGTCCACCTCAATGACCGGCCCAAGAGGGCCCAGGTTCTCCTTCACCGAGTGAAGCGAGTTCTCGCTGCAACCGGCGACAAGGAGCAGCGATCCGGCCGCAAAAAAGCGCCCGATGGAAGTGCCAATCATCACGTCAGACCCACAGTGTATAGGAAAAGAGCCCACATTGTATACAGCAAGAGTTGAGCCAGACAACAAGCCAACCCCTTTGCCCACAAGCTTCAATCTCGGGCACAGTGCGACAAATACGCCCCAACCCCTCCTCGTCGCATCGGGGCAGTGAGGCCCCAATCGTTCGACCAAAGACGCAGATCAACCAAGGAGGTCTGCGACCGCGGCCCTCTCCGAGGCCAGCTCGTCGGCAGAAGCTGCAATCCGCTGGGCAGAGTCCTCGGAATGCTCCACGTTCTTCACAATCTCCCAGTCGCCCCCCTTGGTGTGGCAGGGAAAGGAGTACATCAAGCCGCTGGGTACACCGTAGGAACCATCGGACGCCACTGCCATAGAGCGCGACTCTTCTCCGGTGCCGTTCCAAAGGGTCGACATGTGATCCACCGCCGCAGAAGCAGCGGAGGCAGCGGAAGAGGCACCCCGGGCCGCAATGATTGCTGAACCCCGCTTGGCCACAGTGGGGAGGAAGTGATCCCCAAACCAGGCGGTGTCGTCAATCACCTCCGTCGCGGGCCGTCCATCGATCATCGCGTTGTGGTAGTCCGGAAACATCGTGCTGGAGTGGTTGCCCCATACCACCATGTTCGAGACCCGGTCCGCGGTCACGCCGGCACGGGTCGCCAGCTGGCTCCGGGCGCGGTTTTCGTCCAGGCGGGTCATGGCCGTGAACCGCTCATTGGGAATGTCCTTGGCTGAGTGCATGGCAATCAGCGCGTTGGTGTTGCAGGGGTTGCCCACCACAATCACCCGAATATCGTCGGCTGCGGAAGCATTGAGGGCTTCTCCCTGCCCCACGAAGATCGGACCGTTGGCTCGAATCAAATCTGCCCGCTCCATTCCGGGTCCCCGGGGACGAGATCCCACCAGGAAAGCCTGGTTTGCACCTTGAAAGGCCGCCTTTGGATCATCCGAAATCTCGATGCCGTGGACCAGGGGGAAGGCCGCATCATTCAGCTCCATGACGACTCCCTCCAACGCACCCATGGCAGGAGGAATCTCCAGTAGCTGGAGGATAATGGGCTGATCAGCGCCATAGCAACTGCCCGAACCAAGACGGAACAACAGGGCATATCCAATGTTCCCGGCGGCACCGGTCACAGCAACTCGAATGGGGGCAGGCATGAAATCTCCTTGGGTGTGCCCAGTTGCATAACCCGGCCCGCCACGTGCATTTCCCGGCCCGCGATGGTACCACCCACTACCCCCTCAACAGGTAGGTCCATGAATCTCCTCGTCCTGGTTTTCGGTCTAATCCAGCCGGTGATGGCCCAGGACTGTGATGCGGCCGGTCTTCGCACAGAGGTGCGCGAGGCAAGCCCCACCCGGGTTGCACCCCATTTCGCCGAGCTTGCCCAATGCAACCCGAAAATGGCGAAGGGTCTGACCAAGGGAGTGTTTGCGCGCATGCTACCGGGACCCGAGGCAGATGGAGCCATTCGGGCCGCCGTGGAAATGGGCCAGGGAGACCTCGTCCACGCCTGGGTTGCTTCCCTGCGATCGGATGAGCGATCCGCCACCATCAAGGCCATTGGAAAGGCCTGCTCAGACAGCGAGCAGGTGGCAGCGTTCCTGGTGACCACCCATGCCGAGCTGGGACGCGCCTTCTGGGATGACCGCTGGTACCGCTCGCTCAAGACCTGCCGCAGCGAGGGCATCCAGGAGATCTTGCGAAAGGAAATCGACGAACCTTCCAGCAACCGGGCTCGGTTTTTCAGCGTTTTGGAAGTCTACGCCAGCAACCTTGGGGACGATTCCATTATGCGGCTCCTGGAACTGGCCGGAGAGCTGGAGGACCCGGAAGAATTGACCTTCGTGGTGAGCGCATTTGCCGATGCCGCTCAGGTCGGTTCCACGGCTGGCCAGGACATGAAGGCCACCGCGACAGCGGTTGAGGCCCTCGTCAGCCTGGTCCCCACGCTGGATGGTGCCCCGCTGGAACAAGCCCGGACCACGTTGGAGAGCCTGGGGGCACTGGAAGAGGCCTCCAAGGTTCCAGCCATGCGCTATTCGGAGTTGTTGTGGGAAGACGGGCGATTCCACTACGGACTAGTGGCAGTGGAAACTGCCCAGTGTAAGAATGGGAAGATCCGGCTCTGCACCCACAACGGAAGCCTTGCTGAAAAGGGAGAGCGCTTTCCCCACACGGTCAAGGCAGCCGCCGCGGAAGCGACCTCCTTTTCGTGGGTCTTTCCCATCGCGGAGAAGTGCAAGGGAAGCCAGACCCTGGAGTTCTTTGTGAGTCCCATGCCGTTTTCGAGCCCCGAAGAAATTGTCCGCTACCACCAAGAGGTAGCAAAGGAGCTGGAGAACCGAGCGGCGACCAAGCGCACTGTCATCGAGGAAGAGAGGGAGGTCCCGCTCTAGCGGGAAGCTTTGTCGAACGGACGCATCCTTCTGGTCAGCGTGGGCCCAAACATGGAGCCCTTTGCCAGCGCCCTGGAGAGCGCCGGTCACACCGCGCAAACCGCCACCAGCATGCGGGAAGCCCTGGTAAAGCTGACCGAGGCCAGCTTTGACCTGGTGATCAGCGACAGGGAGCTGGGCGAGGATGATGGAGTCACCCTCATCGGGCATATCAAGGACCTGGCCCCCAACACAGAGGTCATTCTCCTGACAGACACCGGATCTGTGGAGGAAGCGGTCCGTGCCGTTCGCGCAGGGGCGTTCGACTTCGTCAGCGTCCCCATGCCAGATGCCACGTTGCTCACCCTTGTCGACCGGGCCCTGGAACACCGGTCCCTCCTGGTTTCCAGCAACCTTTTCCAGTCGAGTCAGGCCATCTTCCAGAACCATGATCCGGAGTCGCTGCCCCAGGTGGTGGTCGAAGTCGCCATGGCGGTGATGCGATCTGACGATGCCTCCCTGATGTTGCCGGAGAACGATGGGAACCTCGTCATCGCCTACTCCCACACCCTCTCGTCCCGCCCCAACACCATCGGGCAGGCCGCGGGCACGGTGGCGAGACGCATCGCAAAGGAACGCACGCCAGCACTGCTCTCCGGGCGCCTGGACAACGATCCCCGTTTTCCAGGAGAGACCCGGTCCAAGGGAGTTCACTCGTCGATTGTCTACCCCTTGTGGTCCGGGAACCGCCTGGTCGGAGTCTTGAACCTCAACCGGTCAAGCGAGACCCGCCCCTTTCACCCGGGGGATCTCGACACGGCAGCCATCCTGGCCTCCCAAGCAGTCCTGGCCCTGGAGAACGCCCGACTGGTCCGGGAGCTGCGAGGCCGAATCGGTGCACTGGAAGAGACCCAGACTCGCCTGATCCACAGCGAACGTCTGGCCGCCATCGGGCAGATGGCAGCCGGGGTGGTCCACGAGATCAACAACCCCACGTCCTACCTGTTGGCCAATCTCGTCCACGTCCGGGAGGGACTGGAGCTGCTTCGGCCCGCGGTCGCCCAGATTGAGAAATCTCCATTGGCGAGCACCCTGGAGAAGTGGGCGGGCACCCCCGCGAACGACGCCCTGGAGGACTTGGTTCAGGCCCTGGTGGATGCGGAAGACGGCGCCCATCGAATTCGCGACATCGCCCAGGACTTGCGGGTGCTGTCACGCACGGATCCAGGAAAGCACTCTCGGATTGACCTGTCCGATGTTCTCAAGGCTTCCCTGCGTCTCGCCCGCCTCTCCATGGGACACGAGGTGGAGTGGCGCACAGACACCTCCTCCCCGGTTCACATTCTGGGAAACGCGCGCCGCCTGTCCCAGGTCTTTCTGAACCTCCTGGTCAACGCAGCGCAAGCCGTTCACCAAGAACGGATTCCCGACCCCTGGGTGAGCTTCCGGTGCCAGATGGAAGGCGATAGGGTGCTGGTCAGGGTGCAAGACTCAGGGCCCGGCATTCCCGCCGAAATCCGCAAGCGAATCTTCGAGCCATTCTTCACCACAAAACCGGATGAGGCGGGCACAGGTCTGGGTCTGGCCATCAGCCGAGACATTGTGGAGCACCACCAGGGCACCATTCGCTGCGAATCCGAACCCAATGAGGGCACCACGTTCACCGTGGATCTCCCCCTGGCACCCTCCGCCTCGTAGCCGCCCGGAACCTGGACAACGATGAAGTCACAGCTTGAATCGCGCATGAACGCGGTTCGAGAGAGCGGCCTCGAGCGGGTGCTCCGGCCCCTGGTCCCCCTCGCTCCCACCCGGGCGCTCCTGAACAAGCAGGAAGTGGATGTCTTTTCCTCCAACGACTACCTCGGTCTCGCCTGGGACCCGGCGGTACGGGATGCCTGGCAGGGCGCCGGGTGTGGCAGCTCACGCCTCTTGTCTGGAACCCGCCCGGCCCACCGAAAGCTGGAGGAGAGCCTGGAGAGGCGTTTCGGGCAGCCAGCCCTGGTCTTTTCCTCTGGTTACCAGGCGAATCTTGCGGTGCTGACCACCCTGTTCCAAGAAGGGCAGCACGTGGGTTCGGATGCGCTGAACCACGCGTCGATCATCGATGGCCTTCGTTTGTCCAAGGCGACTCGCCACATTCTTCCCCACGACCAGGCCCTGCCCGCCGAACCAAGTCTCGATGGGGTTGTGGTGGAGGGGCTCTACTCCATGGACGGTGACACGCCGGAATTCAGCGCACACGATGGCGATTGCTACCTGGTTGTGGATGAAGCTCATTCGGTGGGCGCCATCGGCCCCGAGGGGCGGGGCGTCGCCGCTCAACAGGGAGCTCGCCCAGATGTCCTCGTGGGGACTTTCGGCAAAGCATACGGAGCAGCGGGTGCTTTTGTCATTGGTCCTTCTGCCCTCAAGAAGCTGATGATCTCCGGCGCCCGCAGCTTCGTCTACACCACCGCCCTCGCAGAACCAGCGACCCGCGCCGCCCATGCCGGCCTCCAGGCCGCCAACGACGAGAGGCGGGAGCGCCTGGCAGACCGGGTGCGCAGGTTTCGGACAGGTCTGCTCCAACTGGGACTGGAGAGCCGCGGCATGCACCACATTGTGCCGGTCCTGACCCGAGAGCGCACCATGGAAATCGCAGCGGGCCTGGAGAAAATGGGAATCTTCGTGCCGGGGATTCGCGCTCCCACGGTGCCGCCGGGCTGCGAGCGTCTGCGCTTTTCCCTTTCCTCGGAACACACCGACGACCAGGTGGATCGTGCCCTTGCCGCCCTCGAGCGAGTCCAATAGGTCCAACCGCCCCCCAACCTCTCGCCAGACAACCAGGTCAACAGGCCATGCCCGACCCCATCACATCGGTGGAAACCACAATGACCCGAGAGGGATTTACCCACCTCCGCAGGCTGGAGGCTGAGAGCATTCACATCATGCGTGAGGTGGCTGCCGAGGCTGAAAACCCGGTCATGCTCTATTCCGTGGGCAAGGACAGCGCCGTGATGCTGCACCTGGCCATGAAGGCGTTCTACCCGTCCAAACCGCCGTTCCCGATCATGCACGTGGACACGACCTGGAAGTTCAAGGAGATGATCACCTTTCGGGACCAAATGGCCGAGAAGCTCGGACTTGAGCTCCTGGTGCATACCAACGAAGAAGGAGTGGCGATGGGGGTAGGCCCCTTCAGTCACGGATCCGCCGTGCACACGGACCTCATGAAGACCGTTGCCTTGAAGCAAGCCTTGGACAAGCACAGATTCGATGCCGCCTTCGGAGGCGCACGTCGAGACGAAGAGAAGTCGCGTGCAAAGGAGCGGATCTTCTCGTTTCGAACCGACCAGCACCGATGGGATCCCAAGAACCAGCGACCCGAGCTTTGGAACATCTACAACGCCAGAAAGCATCTGGGAGAGTCAATCCGGGTCTTTCCCCTCTCCAACTGGACCGAGCTGGATGTTTGGCAGTACATCCACATCGAAGACATCCCCATCGTGCCCCTGTACCTCGCAGCCGTTCGACCCGTCGTGGAGAGAGACGGCGTGCTCATCCTGGTGGACGACGACCGCCTGCCACTGAACGATGGCGAAGAGCCCATGATGAAAAAGGTCCGGTTTCGAACCCTTGGGTGCTACCCGCTGACCGGCGCCGTGGAATCCGAGGCGGACACGCTGCCCTTGATCATCCAAGAGATGCTCCTGACAAAAACCTCTGAGCGCCAGGGCCGCGTGATCGACTTCGACTCCAGCGCCTCCATGGAGAAGAAGAAGCAAGAGGGCTACTTCTAAGATGGCCCACGCTTCCGACCTGATCGCCGAAGACATCCACGCCTATCTCAAGGCGCAGGAGAACAAGGGCCTGCTGCGCTTCATCACCTGCGGTTCGGTCGATGATGGAAAATCGACCCTCATTGGCCGTCTCCTCTTCGAGTCCAAGCTGCTTTTTGAGGACCAACTAGCCAGTCTGGAGGTGGACTCAAAGCGATCCGGCACCCAGGGAGAGGAGATCGACCTGGCCTTGCTTGTGGATGGGCTCGCCGCTGAGCGGGAGCAGGGAATCACCATCGATGTGGCCTACCGCTTCTTTTCCACGGACACCCGCAAGTTCATTGTCGCGGACACTCCAGGGCACGAACAGTACACCCGCAACATGGCCACGGGGGCATCCACCGCCGACATGGCCATCGTGCTGATCGATGCGAGAAAGGGGGTGCTCACCCAGACCCGGCGGCACAGCTTCATCGTCTCCATGATCGGGGTCAAGAAGGTCCTCCTGGCCGTCAACAAGATGGATCTGGTCGACTACTCCCAGGAAAGCTTCGACAAGATCGAGAGGGACTACCGCGAGTTTGCAGAAGAAGCCCTGGAGCTTGACCACATCCAGGCCATTCCCCTGTCCGCCTTGAAGGGAGAGAACATCACTGTGCGGGGGGAGCAGACTCCCTGGTACGACGGCCCGACCCTCATGGAGGCCCTGGAGACCGTCCGGGTCAAGGAGGATCTGGATGCGCTTCCATTTCGCATGCCCGTACAGTGGGTGAACCGCCCTTCCCACGAATTCCGCGGATTCTCCGGGCAAATCGCCGGCGGAACCATTCAACCGGGCGATCGGGTGAAGTCTCTTCCATCCGGCAAGGAGAGCCGAGTCGCCCGCATCGTCACCTTTGATGGCGACCTGGATCAGGCCATCTCGGGCCAGTCCATCACCTTGACCCTGGAGGACGAGATCGACGTCTCCAGGGGTGACGTGCTGGCTGCAGCCGACAGCCCTTGTGGCGTGGCGGACCAATTCCAGGCCCGCATCCTATGGATGGCGGACGACCCCATGCTCCCAGGTCGACCCTACATCATGAAAATCGGGGCGAGACAGGTCACGGTCACCCCGGCCAGACCCAAGCACCGGATCAACGTCAACACTCTGGATCTCGAGCCAGCCCGCACCCTGGCTCTCAACGAGATTGGTGTCTGCAACCTGTCGCTGGACCAGGAAATTCCCTTTGATGCCTACGGCGAGAACCGCACCCTGGGTGGTTTCGTCATGATCGATCGAATGACAAACAACACGGTGGGCATGGGCCTGTTGGACTTCGCTCTGCGACGAGCTTCCAACATCCATTGGCAGACCATGGACATCAACAAGGGGGCGCGTGCACAAGCCAAAGGGCAGAAGCCAGTGGTCCTTTGGTTCACCGGACTCTCGGGATCCGGAAAGTCCACGATTTCAAACATCCTGGAGCGGAAGCTCCACGAACGAGGGCGCCACACCATCACCCTGGATGGGGACAACATTCGCCATGGAATCAACCGGGACCTCGGATTCACGGCAGCCGACCGGGTGGAGAACATCCGCCGGGTGGCAGAAATCTCCAAGCTCATGCTTGAAGCCGGTCTGATCACGCTTGCCTCTTTCATCTCCCCCTTTCGTTCGGAACGAGAGATGGCCCGGAACCTGATGGCCGAAGGAGAGTTTGTGGAGATCTTTGTGGATACCCCCTTGGAGATTGCCGAGGCGCGGGATGCAAAGGGCCTCTACAAGAAGGCCCGAGCCGGTGAGATCAAGAACTTCACCGGCATTGACAGCCCCTACGAACGACCCGAATCTCCCGAGATTCTCCTGACCAACCAGGACGCAGAACAAGCCGCCGACGAGATCATCGCCTGGCTTGAAGAGGGGAATTACCTGGAGCCAAGAGAGACGTGACCCCCGGCGAACTGGCGGCGCTGGATCACCGGCACCTCTGGCATCCCTTCACCCAGCACGCGTTGTGGACCCAGAGCGAGCCACTGATCATCGCCTCCGCTTCCGGATGTGAGCTTGTCGATGTCCGGGGGAACTCCTACCTGGACGGCGTCTCTTCGTTGTGGGTCGGCGTCCATGGACATGGCCACCACCGGGTGGATGCCGCCATTCGAAAGCAGCTGGCTTCCGTGGCCCACAGCACCTTCCTTGGACTCACGCACGAGCCCGGGATTCGCCTGGCGACGGCCTTGGCCGAGAGAACCCCGTCCCGCCTTACCCGGACCTTCTTTTCCGACTCCGGCTCCTCCGCCGTTGAGGTCGCGCTCAAGATGGCCTTCCAAGCCCAACAGCAGTGGGGAAACAAGAAGAAGACCCGGTTTGCAAGCCTGCGGGAGGCCTACCATGGAGACACCCTGGGGGCAGTGAGCGTGGGCGGGATTGATCACTTTCACCGGGTCTACAAGCCCTTGTTGTTCGACACTCTGCAGCTGGACGCCCCTGCATTCCGGGAGAAGGAAGCAGCCTTGGCAGCATCCGCCATGGAAGCCATCCAGGCCCAAGGAGATTCCCTGGCCGCCTTGATCGTCGAACCCCTTGTCCAGGGGGCCGCGGGCATGCGAATGCACTCGCCTTCCTTTCTGAACCCTGTGCTCCAGGCTGCCCGCGATGCAGGGGCGCTCATCATCCTGGACGAAGTGGCCACAGGTTTTGGCCGAACGGGCACCCTGTTTGCTGCCGAACAGCTCAAGGTTCAGCCAGACCTGCTCTGCCTGGGCAAGGGACTTACAAATGGCACCTTGCCCCTCTCTGCCACCCTGGCATCGGAGCAGGTGTTCGAAGCATTTGTCGGAAAGCCCGAGCACACGTTCTTTCACGGGCACACCTACACAGCCAACCCCACAGCTTGTGCGGCGGCGTTGGCTTGCCTGGACGTCTTCGATGCAGAAGACACCCTGGAGAAGATGCCCGCTCGATCCGCTTTCCTGGCAAACCGCCTCGCTGACCTCGCAGAGCTTCCCTGGGTTCACCAGGTGCGTCAGAAAGGGGCGATAGTCGGCATTGAAATACGGAAACAGGATGGAACACCCCACCCGCCAGATCTGCGATTTGGTCAGCGAATCTGCCAGGCCATTCGAAACCATGGCGTGATCATTCGCCCCCTCGGAGATGTGTTGGTGCTCATGCCTGCCCTGGCCATGGAAGAGCAGGATCTGGACCGTCTGGTCCGGGCTACCCGCCTCGGGCTCATGGACACCATGCGGGGCTGAGGAAATGGAACAGGGCTGGATTGGCTTGAATTCCCAGACCTGCTGAAGGAACATTCCATCGGGACACGGAGCATGGCATGCGGGTTCTCCCCTTGGCCCTCCTGGGGCTTTCCTTTTCTGTACAAGCACAGGATGTGGACGGATTCGACTTCTCTGGGAGCCTCCTGGACGCTGCCGGCGGGCTTCAGATTCCCAGCGCAGAGTTGGGGGAGCCCGGCGCCTTCTATGCAGGGGTAGGTGCTGTTGTTGCGGATCGTCCGCTGATCATCGCTCTCCCAGACGGTACCGAAACAGCACTGGTGGGGCGGCAGACCTCCACCCGGCTGATGGTGGGCTACACCACCGGATGGAACACGCGAATTGACTTGCAGGCGCCCTACTACCCAAGTGTGGTGGTGGAGGGAGAGACCCTGCGCGGAAAGGGCGATCTTATGGCATCAGCCCTGGTCTTGGCCTCTCATTCGGGCCCGATTGGTGTGGCCCTTCAACCCCACCTGGTCCTACCCACTGGAGAGGCCTCCCTCCTGGTCAGTGACGGGCTCTCAGGGGGATTGGCCGCCGTGGTCTCTGGCGACGCAGAGCCCCTCCTGTGGCACGCCCAGATAGGTGCTGATTTGGGGGCCTCCACCTGCCTGGAAGACGAGCGCGGAGAGTGCCATGGCGGCGTAGAAATGGGCAAGGACCTGTTGGGAGGATTCGGGGTGGATCTACCCGTGGGTGACAGCCTCGCCTTGGGCGGGGAGCTGGTGAGCCGAATCGGCTTGGCCGGTGGGAGTCCCTCCTTCCACAAGAACCCTACGGATGTGCACGCCCACTTCACATTCGGCGATGGCTCCGGCCTCGTAGCCTCCGTGGCAGGAGGCACCGGAATTGTGGCAGGCATTGGGGCCCCAGCCTGGCGAGCCGCCCTGGTCCTGGGTTGGCGAGACACCGGCACCCCTCCTGACCGGGATGCAGACGGAGTTGTCGACGAATTCGATGAGTGCGTGGACGAACCGGAGGATGTAGACGGCTACCGGGACGACGATGGCTGCCCCGATCTGGACAATGACAAGGACGGGGTCTTGGACCGCCGAGATGACTGCCCTGACAAGAAGGAAGACCTGGACGGAGTCGACGACGAAGATGGCTGCCCTGAGTACGACAACGATGGGGATCTGGTGCTGGACGTGAGCGACAAGTGCCCCAATGACTACGGCCCCCCCCTTTCGGGCGGCTGTCCTGACCGGGACGAAGACCGGGTGCCGGATTCGGTGGATCAATGCATGCGCACCCCCGGCCCCAAGGACAACAATGGATGTCCACTGGGAGAGACAGAATGACCCCACTCTTCTTTTTGGTTTCCACGGTTCTGGCCAATGGAAACGCCATCACATTTGACGGAACAACCAACAACGATCCCGACCAGGTGGTGTTGGGAACCCTGAACCCAGGACCGAATTTTACCGTGGAGAGTTGGGTCCAGTTTGACGCAATCAGCGACTGGAACACCCTCGTCGAGGCGGTCAACCCGCTCTCCTCAAAGAACGCCCTCTACGTGGGCTATGTGCTAGACCAATGGCAGATTGAAGCCAACGACAACTCCGTTTGGGAAGGCGACTCCTGCAGCGATGGAGTGGCGTTGTGCACCTCCTACACCGCTGTAGTGGACACTCCTACCCACGTGGCGGTAAGCGTGTCCGGCGCGGACATCACGCTCATTGTGGACGGCATCGAAGAAGCGTCAGGAACTCTCACTGCGCCGGTCTTTGGGAGTCTCGCGGTTTGGGGTATGGGCGCAGACTCCGACAACGGAAGCGCGTTCACAAGCGATCGCATGGATGGCATGCAGGACGAGCTCCGGATCTGGAGCCGGGCCTTCACAGCCGCCGAAGTCCAGTGCACCATGCACCACGCCTTGACCGGAAATGAGCCCAACCTGTACGCCCACTACCCCCTGGACGACGCACCGGGTTCCGCCACCACCACCGACGCAACCGGCGGCGGACACGACGGCACTTTGTACGGAGATGCGGATTTTGTCAGTTCTCCCTTTGGCCTGACCGTCTCCACCGGCGGGGACATCTCCTGCTTCGACTTCGACGAAGACGGGGTCACGCCCGCAGCCGGGGACTGCGACGACACAGATGCTGCGGTGTTGCCTGGCACCACCGAGGTGTGCGACGGCATTGACAATGACTGCGACGGCACCGTAGACGAGTCCGATGCAAGCGATGCCCTGACCTGGTACGCGGACACCGATGCCGATGGCTTTGGCGACGCCACAAGCACCGCCCCGGGATGCTCTGCGCCGAGCGGGTACGTGGCAGACGCCACAGACTGCGATGACACCACCTCCATCGCCAGTCCGGGCGCCATCGAGTATTGCGACGGAATCGACAATGACTGTGACGGAACGGTGGATGAGGACGATGCCTCGGATGCCGCCACCTGGAACATCGACCACGATGGCGATGGCTTTGGCTCCGCCTCCTACACGACGGCGGCGTGCTCCCAACCCAGCGGCTTTGTCAGCGACGCAACAGACTGCGAAGACATGAATGCCAGCGCCTATCCGGGCGCCACCGAGGTGTGCGACGGCGTGGACAACAGCTGTGACGGCACAGTCGACGGACCCAACGCACAGGGTCAAACCACATTCTTTGCAGATGACGACGGCGATGGTTTTGGAGATGCGAGCAGCCCCACGGACGCCTGCGAGCCAGGCTCCAGCCTGGTAGAAGACAGCTCCGATTGCGACGACACGGACGCCAACGTAAACACCGACGCCACCGAGGTGTGCGACGGCGTGGACAACGACTGCGACGGCAGCGTGGATGAAGACAGCGCCATCGATGCAAGCACTTGGTACACGGACGCCGACGGCGACGGGTTTGGCAACTCTGCATTCTCTACTCTCGCCTGCAGCGCACCTAGCGGATGGGTGGCAGACAACACCGACTGCCACGACGGCAGCGCTGCAGCATTCCCGGGAGGCACTGAGGTCTGCGACAGCCTGGACAACGACTGTGATGGCATCGTGGATGAGCCAGAGTCCGCCGACGCCACCACCTGGTACACGGACGCCGACAGCGACGGGTTCGGAGACTCTGCCTACCCCCAGATCGCCTGTACGGCCCCCTCTGGCGCCGTGGAGGATGACACAGACTGCGACGACTCGGATGGTGCGGTGTTTCCGGGGGCCGTGGATGCCTACTACGACGGAGTAGACGCCAATTGCGACGGCGCCTCTGACTACGACGCGGATCTAGATGGCCACGACAGTGATGCCTGGGGTGGAACAGACTGTGATGACACAGACGCCGACATCCACCCGGACATGGCCGAGACCTGGTACGACGGAGTGGACTCGGACTGCGACGAGGCCTCGGACTTCGATGCGGATAGAGACGGGTTCGACTCGGCGTCCTATGGCGGTGACGACTGTGACGATGCAAATCCAGACACCTTCCCAGGCGCTCCCGACACCCCCCATGACGGGGTCATCAATGACTGCAACCTGACAAGCGACAACGATGCCGATGGAGACGGACACGACTCCGCCGACTACGGGGGAGAAGACTGCGACGACAACAACTCCGAGATCCACCCAGAGGCCAACGACACCTGGTACGACGGCATCGACTCGGACTGTGACGGGGCAGACGACTTTGACCAGGACGGCGACGGATTTGGCTTGGAAGACGACTGCGACGACACAGACCCACTGGTCTTTCCGGGGGCCCCGGGTTGGAACGATGACTGCGAAGAGGTGGACACGTCGGACACCGGGGACACCGGGGCCCACGACAGCGGGACCCGTGACACCTCGTTGGCTGCGGAAAGCATCAAGGGCGGGGGGGGGTGCGGATGCAGCGCGAACCAGGCACAAGAGGCTCCACACTGGGTGCTGATGTGTCTGGCAATGGTGGGGATTCGACGGCGGGGGAACAGGGGGGCTGGCGCGTAAGGGCGGGTTAGCGCCCTCGCCGGCGCTTTTTGCCCTTTTTGCCGGACTTCTTCCCATCTTCCTGGGGGGTCTTCGCAACAGCCTTCTCCGCCGCGGCTCGATCCTTCTTCTTTTGGCGCTTCCGCTCCGCCTTCGCGGCCCTCTTTTCCAGGCGAGCCTTTTCTGCGACAGCCTCCAGACTCAGGTGGTCTTCCTGATCCCTGGCAATGTATTCCGCGTAGGTTCCGTGAAAGTCGTTGATGCCCTCCGGGGTGATCTCGAGCACCCTGGAGGCCACCTTGTCCACGAACCAACGATCGTGTGACACAAAAAGAACCGTTCCATCATAAGTGTTCAAGGCTTCCGCCAAGGCCTCGATTCCTTCCATATCCAGGTGGTTGGTGGGCTCATCCAGCACCAAGACGGTGTGCTCTCGAATGCCCAGCCTGGACAGCAACAAGCGAGCCGCCTCTCCACCCGAGAGGTTTTGAACCTTTTTTTCTACGTCATCTCGGGAAAACAACACCTCGGCAAGCTTGCCGTGAATGGTGCCGATGGGAGCATCTCCTTTGGCATCCCAAAGGAACCCAAGCACGGTCTGATCTGGCTTGCCGAGCGCGGCTTTGTGATCCTGTGGAAAGTAGCCAGCATCCGCCTCGAAACCCCAGGTGAAGGTGCCAGCATCCGCCTCCAGTTGGTCCAGCAGGATCTTCAGCAGTGTAGATTTTCCGATTCCATTGGGCCCGATGATGGCGAGGCGGTCGCCTCGCTCCACGGTGAAAGAGACCTCTTCCAGGACCGATTTGTCTCCGAAGGCCTTCCAGATGCCGTCCACCGCCAACACGTCCCGGCCACTGGGGCGCCTGGCCTTGAGCTTGAACAACGGATGCCGTCTCGAGCTCTGAGGAAGGGACTGAATCACGATCTTTTCCACCCGCTTGGCACGGCTGTTGGCTTGCCGTGCCTTGGTGGCCTTGGCCTTGAACCGGGTGATGAACGCCTTGTGATCCGCAATCTCCTTTTCCCGCTTGGCGATCTCAGACTCCATCCGTTCACGTGCAGCGAGCTTCTGCTGGCAGAAAGACTCGTAGTTGCCCCGGTAGAGGGTGACCCGCTCGTAGTCCACGTCTATGATGTGGGTGCAGACCCGGTTCAAAAACCGGTGGTCATGAGACACCACAACGGCACAACCCCGAAAACCCAGCAGGAAGCCCTCCAACCACTGAATCGACAGAATATCCAAGTGGTTGGTGGGCTCATCCAGCAGAAGGATGTCCGGCTCGGAAGCCAGGGTCTTGCCCAGAAGTGCACGCAGTTTGTACCCCCCGGAGAGCACCGACAGAGGCTGCTTGTGCTGTTCGGTGGGAATGTTCAATCCCGCCAGGATCTCAGCTGCTCGCGCCTCCAGGCTGTACCCGTCGTACCGCAGAACGATGTCCTCCAAGCGAGTGTACTTTTCATCATCAAACTCCTCGTGGGCGCGCTCCAGGAGCGCATCCTTTTCCTTCATGGCCTGCCAGAGAATGTCGTTGCCCATCATGACAACATCCAGAACCGACGTGTGCTCATAGGCAAAGTGGTCCTGCTCCAGCACCCCCATACGGGCCTTCTTGATGCGGTTGACGCCCCCCTCGCTGGCCGACTCCTCCTCCGACAGGATCTTCAGAAACGTCGACTTCCCCGAGCCGTTGGCTCCCACAATTCCATAGCGCCCCCCCGCATTCAACTGCAGGGACGCCTGCTCAAACAACACCTGGGGCCCATAGGTCTTGGACAGATCAGTAATGGTCAACATGGCCGCTGTCCTACCACTCGTAGAAGCCCTGGCCGCTCTTCTTGCCCAGCTTCCCTTCCGACACCATTTGTCGCATCAAGTCCGGCGGCTCAAACGCCGGATTGTCCAGCGCCTTGGCCAGGTACTCTCCAATGTGCATGCGCACATCCAGACCCACCATGTCCGAGAGCTTCAAAGGCCCCACCGGGTGGCGGTAGCCCAGCACCATGGCGGTATCGATGTCCGAGGGGCTGGCGACACCCTGCTCCACCATGCGAATGGCCTCCATGCCCAGACAGACCCCCAGGCGGGACGTGGCAAAGCCCGGAAAGTCCCGGACAGTAATGACCTCCTTGCCGATCCGGGCGCCGAAGGCTGTTGCAGCCGCGGTGACCTCCTCGTGGGTGCCATCATGAACGACCAGCTCCAGGAGAGCCATGATGTGCACCGGATTGAAAAAGTGCATTCCGATCACCCGTCCAGGGTCATCCAGGGCCGACGCGATGGAGGCAATGGAGAGTGAACTGGTGTTGGTCCCGAAGATCGCGGTCTCGGGAGCAAGGGACTGGAGCTTTCCAAAGAGATCCTGCTTCAACTCCAGCCTCTCAGGGACCGCCTCCACCACGAGGTCCACCTCGTCGGCTACCGCAGCAAGTGATGTGGTACCCGTGATTCGCGTGAGACTCTCCTCCGCGTGATCCGCAGCGACCTTCCCCCGCTCGACCCCTTTGGCGAGGTTGGCCTGGATTCGGGCAAGGCCCGACTCCACCAGCCCGAGATCCACGTCGTAGAGCACCACCTCGCTGCCAGCCATGGCGGCAACCTGGGCAATGCCATGCCCCATGGTTCCCGCACCGATCACACCCACATCTTGAATCTCCATGGCTCACACCCGCTCGATAATGGTGGCGACGCCCTGACCCACACCCACGCAGAGCGTGGCCAGACCGTAGCGCCCGTCCGTGCCTTCCAGCACATTCAGCAATGTCGTCAGAATCCGTGCGCCGGAACACCCCAGAGGATGCCCCAGTGCAATGGCGCCCCCGTGGCGGTTCACCTTGGCCTCGTCGAGTCCCAGCTCCCGGATGACCGCCAGGGACTGGGAGGCAAAGGCCTCGTTCAGCTCAATGGCGTCCAACTGCTCGATCTCCAAGCCGGCGAGCGCCAGGGCCTTTCGGGTCGCAGACACCGGCCCAATGCCCATGATCTCCGGATCCACCCCAGCCGCTGCCCGAGCCAAAATACGCGCACGAGGCTTCAACCCCAGCTCGGACGCCCGGGTCGCCGTGGTGACCAGCAGGGCGCTAGCACCATCGTTGAGGGTGGAGGAATTGCCAGCCGTTACGCTGCCGCCTGCGCGAAAGGCCGCCCGAAGGCGGGCGAGCTTTTCCATGGAGGAATCCGCCCGAGGCCCCTGGTCCCGGGAGACCACCATCGGCTCCCCCTTTCGCTGCGGTATCGACACCGGGACGATTTCGTCGTCAAACCGGCCGTGCTCCTGTGCTGCCAAGGCCTTCTGGTGGGAGGCCAGCGCAAAGGCATCTTGGTCTTCCCGGGAAATTCCGTACTTTTCGACCAGGTTCTCCGCCGTGCAGCCCATGGCCTCCAGGGGAAACAAGGCTTCCATTTTCGGATTCGGGTACCGCCAGCCGAGACTGGTGTCCCAGGCCGTAATGTTGCCCGCCTTGGGGGCCGTGGGGCCTCGCGCGACCGAGTACGGCGCCCGGGACATGGACTCCACCCCGCCGGCAATGTACACGCTGCCATCTCCCACCGCGGCCGCCCGGGAGGCCTGATTCACCGCCTCCAGGCCGGAAGCACACAACCGGTTCAAAGTGACCCCCGGCACCGAAAAGGGCATGCCCGCAAGCAACAGCGCCATACGAGCGACGTTGCGGTTGTCTTCTCCCGCCTGGTTCGCGCAACCAAAGAAGACATCGTCTACCTCGGCCGGGTCCAGCCCCGTCCGCTCGAGAAGTGCGGAAATGGCGAGAGCCCCCAGGTCGTCCGCCCGAACTGCGGACAAGGCGCCTTGAAAGCTTCCGATGGGGGTTCGAACCGCATCAATAAGAACGGTCTCGTGCATGGCGCCTCCTCAAGGGAGGCGGCACTTAACCTGCGCGCAGGTGGGGAGGCGTCAGGTCCTTCATGCCAAAGCGATGAAACGGACGCGTCAACCGCCCAGCCGCCGTCCGGGCAAGGAGTTCTGCATCCAGAAACCCATTCCAAAACCGGGACCAACCCGCAAAGCCTGGCGCTTCGTAGAACAGGGACTCCAGCCCCTCCGGGGTATCCGGGAACAGATCAACCCCCTCGGAAAGCACCCCATCTTCCCTGGCAATGGCCTCAAAATGCGTGTTCTCCTCTACCCGGCACCAGTTCATCATCATGCGTGCCCGGCCGGGCATGCTCCCCTGAATGGCAAAATAGGTACCCAACAAGGCAAGCTGCTCCCTGTGGCTTGTGGACGGCGGCGTCAAAAAGAAGCTCCAACTGGCCTTGAGACCCTTTGTCTTGCGCACGCTGTCCACGCTTCGGCGAATGTCTGCAAAAGACATCTCCTTTCGCATCCGCGCGAGGCTTGGATTCAAAAGCCCATCCGCAGAGAACGCGACCCGTACACAGCCTGCCTCTTTCATGAGACCCAGAAAGTCCGGCTCGACCCGCCGAAACCCCAGCCAGGCGGTCCACGCAACGGGCACCTTTCGGCGCAGCAGCTCCTCGCAGATCTCCGCTGCATGATTTCGGTTCAAGTTGAAGCGGCTGTCCGTGAACGTAAAGTGCTTCACCCCATACGTCTCCACGAGGGACACCACCTCGTCCACGACGACGCCTGGGGGTTTCCGCCGAAGCTTCACGCCGTTGAGGAGTGGGTAGTTACAGTAGGAACACTTGCGAGGGCAGCCTCGGGTGGACTCCACGCCGATGTCGAGCACCAGGCCTCGTGCCTTCTCCTCTTGCCGGTAGGCAGACCAGTCGATGAAATCCCTCCGGGGAAAAGGGAGCGCCTCGAACTCCGGAAGCTCCGGCTCCCCGGTAAACTTCACGCCCCCCTCCTCATCCCGCCAGAAGACACCCGGTACGGACGATGGATCCCCCAGGTTTCCCAGCAGCCTTGGCAGGGTGACCTCTGCCTCGGACTTCACCCCAAAATCAAAGGAATAGCGCTCCATGAAGGCAGCCGCGGACTGGGTAAATCCAGGACCTCCCAGAGCCACTGGCACCCCTGGGGCCAGCCTTCGCAGGGTCTCCAGGGTGGGGTGGAGCTGGGTGTGGAAGATGTAGGGCGCCTTTCGTGTGGTGGAGTCGATGTTCCTCTGGGAGACCCCAATGAACTCCGGCGCATGCTCCAGGAGTGCCTCCTCCAGGCGCTCCCAGGGATCTCCGCCTAGATTCAGGTCCACAATCCACGGATCATGCCCGGCCGCGTGGAGCGCTGTGGCCACGCAGGAGAGCCCGATGGGAAAGACGAGGGGATCCGCCACCCCTTTGCGTCCCAGGTAAGACTGGACCAACAACACGCGCATGGGGGAAGTCTATCTGAAGGAGGTGTCAGCTCGCTGAAGCCGCCTCAGTCGCCAAGCAGCATCTGCATGTCACCCTGCACGGCGCCAAAGTGGTGTCCCCAGTAATTGTTGAAGTAGGGGACATTGGTTCCCGCGCTGATTCGCATCTGTTCGTTGTCTCCCGGCTGGAAGCGCAGACCAAAACTCAACACGTTGAAGGCAAAGGGAGCAAAGCCCCGGGTGGATTCGTCAAGCCCTCCCTTCATGTTGGTGGAAGTCTCCATCATGGCGCCTACGCGCTCGTTCAGGCGCACAAAAACGTTCAATCCACCGGTGTAGATCAAGCGCGAGCCGCGGGCCGCGCTGGGAACCTCCCACTCACTGCCCACCTGCATCTGAATGTCCATGCCCTCCGCCACATCCAGCTGCTTCCCAAAGCCGATGACCGGACGCAACGAAACATAGGTGCTGGTGCCCGCGCCGGCGCTGAGCAGATCATTGGCCAGAATGTCCACCACACCGGTCAACATCATGCCCGTTCGCGCCGACTTGATGGCCGCATACCGTCCTCCAGCCACCAGTGCGAGGCCCTGGTAGCGCCCTTGCAGACCCGCGTGTCCCGAAAGGGAGCGGAGGAATTGGTGCTCGTAGTCGGCACCAAAAGAAATGTGGTTTGGATAGCCCATCTCAAACCCGACCCGCAGGCGACTCCGGGGGTCAATGGACTCCAGGTGAAGAGGGACCGCAAAGTCGAGCTCCCGTCTTCCTGCATCCTCGCGGGGCCCCGTCCTCTCCTGGATGCGCTCGCCGTAGGCTTCCGTCTCCAGCTGCTCCATGCGGTCGGTGATGTGCTGTTTGAAGAGTGACTTGGGATAGGTCTCCAGGTAGCGCTCCCATGTAATGAGCTCTTCTTCGAACCCCATCTCTCGCACCTTGTTGGTGGTGGCCCGGTAGACCTTGGCGTTGTCCACCCCCTCCCCGCCGATCACATCGGCATCAATGTCCGACTCTTCGTCCAGGAAGTCCAGATCATCCACTGGCTCTTCTTCGTCCCCCGCTTCCAGGTCCTCGGGGTCGACATCCATGTCGATTTCCTCATCCCCCGCGCTCTCGCGCTCCACTGTTTCCTCCTCGTCCTCAAAGTCGTCCTCGAAGTCGTCCTGCCAGTCGTCGTCCTCCTGAGCATGGGCCACAGTCGCTGAAACAGGGGCCATGAAGCCCCCGAGGAACAAGAAGCAAGGCAACAGTCGCATGGCATCTCCCAGTTTCGGCCATGCGGGATAATAGCCCCCTCTCCCTCTCTCGCAAGGAAGGCCATGCCCCCGCGGGAGCCGTCCCAAGCCATGCAGAACGCCGCGGAGCAGGTCCGGGATCACCTGGTCCAGCTTCGTGGCGGGGCGCCCTTCCTGTCACCGGTGGATGCAAAGCTCCTGTTGGAGTGGCTTGAATCGGGCATCGGCGTGCCCACCATCGCGCGGGCCCTGGAGACCGTGGCAGCTCGCAGACAGGCCCGACGTACCCGAGCCCCCTTCTCCCTTTCCTCGGCCAAGGGTGCCGTCAAGAAAGCGGTGAAACAGCACAAGAGGCGAAAACCAACCGATGGGCTCGCTTCTCTGGTGCGGGCGCTGGAAACCTCAGGCGATGCCGAAGAGCAGAGAGTGGCCCGCTCCTTGGCCTCCCTTGAGGGGGAGGGGGAAGCCCTGGTGGAAGCTGCATTGGAGCTGGCCCGGCGGTTCTTTGAGGCCCGCCTGGATGAATCAGATGCCGAGGCCATGAGACGCAAGGCAGAAGCGGAGTTGGCGGACCTCAAAGGGGTGCTTTCAGAGAAGCAATGGGAGCGCGCAGTGGACGAGGTATGCCGCCAACAGATTCGCGATGCCCACCCCCTCCTGTCGGCTGCCTCGATCTGGGATACGGTGTTCCGATGAGCGCAGTGGCAGTCCACCTCGCAGACCCCAAATGCGACCAATGCCGCGGCGCTGGCGTGTTGGTTCTTACCGACGGCGCCCGAGCCCAAGGGCGACTCTGCGGCTGCGTCCCGGACTGCGAGCGTTGTGGCGGAGAGGGGCGACTGCACCTGCAGGAAAACGGCATCTCTCGCGTCGCCCGCTGCCGTTGTCGAATCCTCCCGGATAGAATCGAGATCTTCAACCAAGCCGACATACCGGCCCGACACGCCACCGCCACATTTGAAGCCTTTGACAAAGACATCGAGGGCGCCATGCCCGGGTTCGTCGCCACCTGGCGCTGGGTCAATGCCTGGCCCGATGCAGGTGATCTGCCCACCCGGGGCCTTCTGTTGCACGGAGGCGTGGGGCGCGGAAAGACCCACCTGTTGGTGGCAGCGCTTCGTCACCTGGTGTTCCAGCACGGCGTACGGGTGAAATTCGTAGAGTTCACCCACCTCTTGGCCTCTCTTCGCCAGGGCTTCGAGGAAGGGCGAGGCCAATCCAGTACGCTGCAGGCCCTGGGGGACATCGATCTCCTGGCCATTGACGAGCTTGGCAAGGGAAGGAGCACCGACTGGGAGCTCACGGTGATCGATCAGCTGGTTTCCCGTCGGTACAACGGCTTGAAGCCGCTCGTGGCCACCACCAATTTCGCGCCCGCACCCGGCACGGGCGTCCGCACCTCCAACCTGGCCAACGAGTCCGCCAGCCAGAGCCTGGTGGACCGGGTGGGGGAACGCGTGTACAGCCGCATCCGTGAAATGTGCGAACTCCACGAGACGGGCGGAGGGGACTACCGGGCAAGAGGCGGCTGATTATCAGCCGTGGTACCCTTTCCCTTCAGCCTGATGCGTCGTCTTCACCGGATGCAATTTTCCTGGATCCTCTTCGCTGGATTGACCGGCTGCGCGTGGATTTCCGACTTGGACCACGCAGCACGTCTTGATCAAGACGGAGACAGCTCGCCATGGCCCCACGACTGCGACGATTCGGATCCAGAAGTACAGGACAGAGTCTGGTACCCGGATGTGGATCAGGACGGCTTTGGCACCGGGGACGGCATCCGAAGCTGTGAAGAGCAGGAGGGAATGGCCTCCGCGGGCGGAGATTGCAACGACAATGATCCGAGCATCCATCCCGGGGCGGCAGAACAGTGCAACGAGGTAGACGACGACTGCGACGAGGGGGTGGATGAGTCCCCGACAGCCCAGCAGTGGTACGTGGACAACGATGGTGACGGCTACGGCGTCGAAGATGAGTTCACTTGGATCGACACCTGTGAGGACGTCGTCCTGCATTCTCGGACCGCCGGGGATTGCGACGACTGGAACTCCGAGATCCACCCGGGAGCTGCCGAGATCTGCGATGACGAGGACACGGACTGCGACGGAGAGACCCGGGATGAAGAGTCCACCAATGCACCGCTGTGGTACGCGGATGCAGACCAGGATGGATACGGCGATGCCAGTGCAAGCACGCCAGCATGCGACGCACCCGCCGGGCTGATCCCAGACGGTTCAGACTGCGACGACTCCAATGCCGCCATCCATCCCGCGGGCCAGGAGGTCTGTGACACCGCGGATGCAGACGAGGACTGTGACGGCCTGGTAGACGACGGCGATCCAACCGTAGACGCCTCAACCTTCAACGATCTCTACCTGGACGCCGACCAGGACGGATTTGGTTCTACCCCCACCCAGGCCTGCGATCCGGACACCGGGTACTCAGCGGAAGGAGGGGACTGTGACGACGGAGATGCGACCGTCTACCCCACCGCCCCCGAGATCTGTGACGGACTGGACAACAACTGTGACGCGCTTGTGGACGACGATGATCCTCTGGTGGACATGACCAGCACCTCGACCTGGTACCCGGACGAGGACAACGATGACTTTGGCGACGCCTTCCACGCAGGGGCGGCTCTCTGTGCCGGAACCGCCGGGTTCCCCCTTGCGGACAACACCGACTGTGATGACACCCGGGCAGACGTATTCCCCGGGGGCAACGAGGTCTGCGATCTAAATGACGTGGACGAGGACTGTGATGGCCTGGTTGACAGCAACGATCCCAGCGTCGACGCGTCTACCTACACCAGCTGGTACCAGGACATTGACGGGGACGGCTACGGAACTGCGGCTGCCAGCGTCTTCGATTGCGATCCCCCCAACGGATACGGCCAGGGCGCCGAGGACTGTGATGACTCCGACTCGAGTATCTTCCCCGGTGCACAGGAGGTCTGGTACGACAACATCGATCAAGACTGCAACGGGCTGGATGACTTTGATGCAGATCAAGACGGGTACGCAGACCCCCAGGGAGGGGGTACCGACTGCGACGACAACAACGCCAGCATGAACCCCGGCGCTTCCGAGATCTGCAACGACGGGCTGGACAACGACTGTGACCCGTCCACGGACTCCCAGTGTGGGCTCCAAACCGAGCTGAGCGTGGGCACGGCCGAGGCCAGCTTTTTGCCGGAAGGAACCAGCGATGACCACGGCGCATGGGTCGATGCCGGCACCGACGTAGACGGGGACTCGGTGCCCGATCTGCTTATCGGTGCTCCGGGATTTGGCGGCGGCGCAGGCGCCGCGTATCTCTTCTACGGACCGGTTTCAGGTGCGATCGACCTGGCCGTCGCGGACCTGCGCGTGCTCGGGGCGGCCGCCTCCGACAGCGCGGGTTCTCACGTGGCAATCTTGGGGGACATGACCGGAGACGGCATCAACGACATCGCTGTGGGTGCCCCCAACCGCAGCGTCGTGGCTTCCCAGGCCGGCTCTGCCTACCTGGTGAGCGGAGCCGACACGGGGAACATCTCTTTGAGCAACCAGTCCGAGGCACAGCTTTACGGCAACACAGCCCAGGAGCAGATGGGGTTCGCCCTTTCCACCGCAGGGGACTTCAACAGCGATGGCAATGCTGACTGGTTGGTGGGCGCCCCAGGTTCCAGCAGCGGGGATCACGGGAATGTCTACGTGCTGTACGGACCTGTGAGTGGTGCACTGGACACCAGTCAAGCGGATGTTCAGATCGAAGGCGAACAGGCAAACGACGAGGCCGGGTGGTCCATAGACGGGGGACGGGACATCACCGGCGACGGGTTCGACGACCTCCTTGTAGGATCTCCGTCCCACGACAAGACATCTCTGGATCTCGACTCGGGCCGGGCCTACGTGGTGGAGGGGAGCGGTCTGAACCCTCAGGTCATCAACCTGGGCGATGCCTATGTCCACCAATTGACCGGCGAATCCACCCGGGATGAGGCGGGCATTACCGTATCCTTTGCCGGCGACATCGACGGAGACGGAAGCGAAGACATGCTGGTGGGGGCCTACCTGGATGACGACGCCGTGCTCAACGCGGGGGCCGCCTATCTTCTCCTGGGTCCCATCACCGGAGACCTTGACCTATCCACTGCGGATGCAAAGCTCACCGGGGGGAGCGTCTCCGGCCATCTGGGTGTTTCCGTCGAGGGAGCAGGAGACGTCAACGGAGATGGGCTGGATGACGTGCTGATCGGTGCAGAACAGGAAGACCTGGGCGGGGCACAGAGCGGCGTGGTCTACGTGGTGTTGGGGCCCGTGTCTGGCAATGTCGGGCTGGGGTCTGGCGATGCCCGGGTGTACGGACAAGCCAACGACAAGCTTGGGCACTCCATCTCTGCCGCGGGAGACACGAACCAGGATGGGTTCGACGATGTCCTGCTGGGAACAGATGGCCACGGCGCCTACCTGCTGTTGGGAGGTGACCTTTGATGTTCCTGGCGCTCGTGCTCGGCCCTTCCCTGGCCCATGCAACCTGTGCGCTGCCCACAACTGCGCGGGACATCGCCACCGCAGTAAACGACGTGGACCAGGCCTTTGTCGCCATGGACATCAACCGCTTCAACGAAACCGAGGCGCGTGCAACTTCGGGCATTGAGTGCCTGGAAGAGGCGCTCACTCCGTACGATGCCGCCGGCGTTCACCGCAGCGCCGCGCTGCGTGCCTTCATTGTGCGCGATACCGAAGCTGCCCGAACTTCCTATGCAACAGCCCTGGCGGCCCAGCCCAATTTCAACCTGCCCCTCGCGATCGCCCCGGAGGGAAACTCTCTCCACCAGCTCTACACGGAAGCCCGGGAGCTTGCGGAGGAGAAGCCCGACCGAATCGCACTGGAGGTTCCTCGAGGCACGGTGCTCCTGGTGGACGGCCGAAGGGTCCAGATGCGTCCATTGAACCGCCCTGCGGTAATTCAACTGGTAGACCTTCAGGGAGCGGTGTTGTGGAGTGGATACGTGCCCGAAGGCGGCATTGAGCCAGACTTCTCCGCGTTTGAAGGAGCGCCGCCGGAGGCTGAGGCGAGCTCCCCTGCTGCTGCCGAGGGTGGCACATTCAAGCGACCCGCACCCCGAACCAACTTTCGAATTGAGTCCCCCACGCGCCCCCCAAGGAGCGTGACCCGAGCCCCCGCAAGCACCACCACGCGAAAGTACGTTGCAGGTGCTGCTGGGGCCACCGTTGTGGCGGCGGTACTCTATGCGACCGCTACTTCCACAGCCTCGACCTACCAGAACCCTCGAACGCCCTACAAAGACCTGGACACTCTACGGAGCCGCACGAACGGCCTCGTCATCGCCTCCAGCGCCATTGGAACCGTTGGCCTCGGCCTCGGGGCCTACGCCTTTATCACCTGGTAGGTTCTTCTTCGGGTCCCGCGTTTTTCCGGCAGAGGCCTTCTTTTTCTGGTTGTCTCGCACCTTGGGATCAATGCCAAGGCGCAAATCCCTGGCGTTCTCAGCCTTCCGACGCGTAGCGGACAAGCGGGGATCCAAGCGCATGGCATCTCGCCAAGCCCCATAGGCCCCGTCCAGGTCTCCCGCATCAAAAAGAGCATCCCCCTGGGCATCCAGTGAAGCAGCGGCGGCCGCAGTTACATCCACCACCGCCTCTTCCCGGTGATCATGTGCTCTCGCCTGCACAAGGTGCGAAAACCGATCTTCCTCGCTGGCGTCTTCGGCCGCCGCAAGCTCACACAGCGCCAGGGCCCGGTCCATGTCCGGGCCTTCCTCGGCCACAAAATCCTCCTCCTTCGGCGCGTGGTGCCGGGCAGCCCACCAAGAATGTGAGGCATCTTCACAGGCCCCATCGCTTGCGGACGCCTTGGCCTCCGCGAGAACTGCTGCGGCCCGAGCGTTTGCATCCACCCCGGTGACGACCTCAACGCGGTCCTCAAAGAACAGCTCCCCAGATGCCATGCGGGGCTGGCTTTCCTCCGAAGGGGGCAACAGCGGCTGAAGAACCTCCCCCTTCTTGACGTTCATCAGTACGAACCCAATGCCATAGCTGCCCAGGGGAAGGTCGGCAGGCAGCCGAATGTGCCAGCGCCCCCGAATGGCCTCTCCCTGTTTCCACCGGTTTGGCGCGTAATAGTCGAGCCCGGGAGGCAAGGCTGCGGAGTGAACGTGTCCCTGTCCGTCGTCCAAGAACGCGAGCAACCGGAAGTCGCGGGTCGAAAGAGACCCGGACAGCCAGGTCTCCACAAACAGCTCTCCTCCCTGCGCCACCTGGGGCGCAGGAAGAACCACGCCATCGAACGCTACATCTCCGCGGAACGCCACCGACTCGCCGGGGGCTTCCTCCAAAGAGCGCACCAGGTGCCCCTTCCAGATGTGGTTTCCCACGTGAAAGCTCTTTCGGCCCGTGGGGTAACCACGAATTTCAATATAGTCCGACTTCCAAACAGGGAGCCGGGGGATCTTGCTCTTGTTGGCCCAACCTCCGTGCACGTGCGCAAAGTCAGGTTGGCGCTCCTCGAAGACGTACTCGGCCATGAAATCCCGCTGAAACAAGTGCCGCGCCATGGGAACATCCACCAGCCCAGCAATGTCCACGATGTCCCAATCGGAAAACCACATGTGCGCCCCCATGTCCACGTCCAGAAGCGTCACGTGGTCCAGGTGGAGTCGCTCTTGCACACCCTGCATGTAGGTCACCCGACGCCGCACATCTGAGACGGTCGTCTCCGGGGTCGGCGCGGCATGGGAGCTGTTCCATACGTTGGGAAGTGCCAACAGCCCAGCCAGGCCCCAGGCCGCCGCCATGCGCCGCCTCGAGAGTCCGAGCGCGTCCACGAGCTCAGCCACCCCCACGGACAACAACACAAAGCTCGGCACGGCCGTCAAAGAAAACCAACGCCACTGCTTCATCCAGTCGCCGCCGCTCACAAGAATGAAAAGAATGGACCCCAGCCCGACGCACAACACAAAGATACGAGCCAGCCCCCCCCGGTCTCGGACGGCGGCGATCACGAGAAGCACCACCGACAACAACAGGAACACCACCCGAACCTTGTCCCACCCGTGGTGAACCGGCGACCAGGCGGTCAACAACTTGGGCCACCACCCTGGCGCACCACCTTCCTTCAAGACAGCCGGCAGGGAGAGCTTTCCATTCCAGAACATCACCACCGCGCCCAGGGACGTGAGGCCCAAAACCAACCAGCGGCGGGCATCCCTCAAGCCCACCATTGCCACTGCATACAATGGCAAGGCAAAGGCCAGGAAGTAGGCACGGCCATAGTTCCGAACATAGAGCCAGCCGCGAATGTTCCATTTCCACGGCTTGAAACGGTTTTCACCATCAAGTTTGGCGTAGTACGTGTTCGGCCACTCCCAGCCAAAGTAGTGAATTCGCCAGGCGTGGTAGCAGGCAAAGGGAATCCAGAACACCGCCAGCCAGGCAAGAATGGGCTTCACCACCACGCCCCGCCGCAAAGCGAGCAACAAACGAAAGAACCCTCCCATCGCAGCAAATAGAATCCCCTCGGGACGGGTGAGCGCCAGGAGGAGAAACCAAAGGGCAGACCACGGAGGTGAGTCGTCCCGCGCCCCCTCCCGTAAGACAGACCACATCCCAGCCGCCAACAACACGCTGAAGAGACTGTTTTCAAGTCCCGATGAATTCCAGACCACAAAGGTGGTGGAGGAAGCCAAAAAGAAAGGGGCAAGCAGCGGAAGTCCATCGCTGCGGCCAGGTCTGCATGCGCGAGCCAACAAGTACGCCAGTGGAAGCGTAATCGCCCCAAAGACCGCACCGAGAATTTTAGAGCTGGTCCAGACCGGAACCTTCAGAGCGTAGAAAAGAGCAATGAGCCAGGTCCAAAGCGGGTTGGAAAACCCTTCCACCCGCTCGCCACCAGCAAAGGGGACAAACCCTTCTCCCTCCACAAAATTCCTGGCGTACGCAAAGGAAATCCCAGCGTCCTCAATAAAGTACACGGAGAAGACCAGGTAGTGAGCCAGATACCCCACCACCAGCAGGGTCAGGACATGGACGTGGATGCGCTGCGGCGGTTCCAGGGAAAGCCACCAACTTTGCACCCTTGCCACCGGCTTGCTCAAAGGGAACGCCATGGGCGCGTGATTAACAGGTTTCCAACTTGAAACCGCCCGGGGCAGTCACCGCTTCCATCGGCGGGGCTTCCTGCCATCCTTGGGGGTCACCCGCTTTCGGCTTCGGCCTTTGGCCCTGCGCATGCGCTGGCGTCGACGGATCTCAAAGAGCAACCGAAGCTCTTCCGCGAGCTCATCCACCTGTGCTGAAGGTTCCAGCAGAATCAAACGGGCCGCCCGACTGGCCCGGGCGAGATCTTCATCCTCCCCCCAGTCAGAAGGCAACAACCCCACCAGTCGACCCGCAAGTCGGGGGCGACCCGCCTCCAACGCGGCGCGCACCAAGGATTCCAACCGGTCTGGTTCGGAAGACCCCTGTGCCTGAACCCAGGCGTCTTCCTCCTCTGAGCCCCGCCCCGGCAAGGAAGGAAGATCAGAGATTCTTGGGCCCCTCAGCCTGGGCCGCCCTTCGGGCAGCCATCTGCTTCTTCATTTCATCGAGTTCTGCTTGGGCGTCGGCATCCGACGCCTTCTCCCGGATTCGGGCCAGCTTGTCGTCCAGGGATTCGCCCTCGATCTCCGCCCCAATGTCCGCCTCTGCCTGAAGCTTCTCAATGTTCTCCCGCACACTCTCCAGGGCTCGAATGTCCGCCTCGGTGGACAGTCCATCCAGGGTCTCCTGAATGGTGATGCGAGCCTCTGCATTGGCCTTCTTGGCCAGCATTTCGTCCTTTTCCCGCTTGAGCTTCTCGATCTCCCCCTGAAAGGACACCAAAGAGCGCTTGGACTCTTCTGCCTGGGCCGCCACCCGCTCCAATTCCACCTTCAACTCTGCGATCTGCCCCGCGAGTTCCCCCTTCTTTTGGATCAGGACCAGCGCTGCCTCATCCTCACCCTCCTCCACCGCCACCGGAATCTGGTGCTGAATCTCCCCCAGCTCTTTCTGGCGTTCCTCCAGCTCTGACTGGGTCTTGTTGCGCAAGTACACGATGCCGGACACAGCCTTCTTGAGCTCAGCGTGGCGCTCGATCCGCTCGCCAATTGCGGACTCATAGACCGCCTCAGGATTGCCGGACTCGACCCCCTTGAGCCACTTGGACCAGAAACCGCTCCAGAGATTGCCAACTCGCTGGAAGAAACCCATGCTCTCTCCGTCCTTGCGGCGCGCGTGCGCCGAGGTTTGAACATTCTATCAACTTGTCAGCTTGATGGGGGAGGGCCACACCCGTCAGCAGTGCACCTACGGACATCCTCCAGAAAACTCCCGAAAGGCCATGGCCACACCTTCTTTCGGAACCAGCCCGGCGCACGTCCGTGTTGCACCGCTCAAAAAAGTCACCTTCGCTTTGTACTCTCCCGGTGGAAGCACAGCATCTGCAGGGGTTGTAAATCGCTCTCCACCGATTGAAACCGTCGCCCCCGCAGGCGCGGATACAACCCGAAAGCGAACCTTCTCCGCCGGAGGAGGAGGGCGAGGCTCCTCCTTCTCCTGGCGAGCCTGAGTCGGAGGCCGGGTAGAAGGTTGTGCGGCCGGTACCAAGGCTTTCCCAACTTCGGGGGTCACCGGCTCCGCTGTCACCGGTTCGGGGGATGCCGAGGCCGTGGCCAGCGTTTCCAGATCACTTTCCAAAGGCGCCACAGACCCTTGATCCGCCACTGTCTTGGTTGGGGGGGTGCGACTCGGCTCCGCTTCTTGTCGGATCTCATCGGGATCTGGCGGCAAGGCAGGGGATGGCGCGGGCGCCTGCTCCAACAGGGAAACCGGCGGCGTCTCCTCCTGGGAGAGGCTCCACTTCAAGAACGCCAACCCGCCCAGTGCGGTCAACACGCCCCCCAGTCCGAGAATCACTACCCACTTCCCCCCACCCGCCGCCAACATGAGAGAGCTGGTGGAAGCGCGGACCATGGAGGAAGAAGAGCTGGTGGCTCGAATGCTTGCAGAAGCAAGGGAATCTGAAGGTTCCGGCGAAATACCAGGCCTGTCCAATGGAATCGGCGGATGGCGCTCCCGAGCCTCGTACATGGGCTCCACCACCATCTCACAATAGCGATCCAGTGTGATGGACACGCCGGGAAGCTGGGCGAGCAGGTCCAGACAACGAGCCCGTAAGTTCGCTGCAGTGGGGCGCATGGTTGGTTCGTAGTCCAGGCTGTCCGAAACAATGGAGAGGAGCTCTTCCAGCTGCTCCCCTCCGCTTCCATGGGCCTTGCGTATGGAATCGATCTTCTGGTCGACCTGCTGCTTCTGGCGGTTGGGATTCACGGAAAGTCGGCCCATGGGACGCCCCGCGAGAATCTCGTAGAAGGTCACACCCATGGCATACACATCCACGGCGGGGCCTGTGTCCACGCCATCGAAGCGCTCCGGCGCCATGTACCGGGGAGACCCCAGCGTGACGTTGACGGTCTCGGCCTCCCGAGCCCCAAACTCTCCTCGAGCCGTACCAAAATCCAAGACCTTCACGGCACCATTGACCGAAAGAATAATGTTGGAGGGCTTGATGTCCCGATGAATCACCCGCAAAGGTTGGTCCATGCCAGGGGGAACCTTGTTGTAGGCCGCATCCAGCGCACCCGCCACGCGAGCCAGCACTTGCAGGGCGGCTCCCACGGGCATGGCCCCACTCTCCTTGACCACTCGATCGAGGGTCAGACCTCGAACAAACTCCATGACCACAGCCGGCCGTCCATGGAGCGTACTCAACTGCTCCACGCGCACAATGCTGTCGTGGTTCAGACGGGACAAGAGCGCCGCTTCATCCTTGGAGCGGCTCAAGATGTCGTCGTTGTCCGCCCAATCCGATTTGAGCACCTTGAGCACCACCGTCCTTTCGATGGCCCCATCTTTCAGGCGCGCCACATAGACGACTCCGAAAGAACCTTCTCCCAGGGTTTCAACCAGTTCAACGTCAGAGGGAAGCGCCATGGTGATCCGGTGGTCGCCAACGTTAGCACAGCAGGGCCCCTCAGCCCGCTACATCCTCTCGAAAATCCAGTGGTTCGCTACAGACTGTTGGGGAAGCTGTTGGCGCAGTAGGTCGCGACGGTTCCCGGGGTCCCATAATTTCCGTGGGTGGGATCAAAGAAATCGCTTACCCCGCCGGGAAAGCACCAGAGGGAGCCACTGTCGTTGAGCGTGGCCGAGAGTGCAGCCGGGTCCACGGACAAACTGGCCCCCTGGACGACTGCGGGCCATCCCTGCTGCCCCGACGCATAGCCGACCTCGTCAAGGAGCTGCCCGTCCAGAGAGACATTCAGATGGCCCGCCGCGGAGTCCATGCAAAAGGCTGGCGCAAACGTAGTCCCCTGCAGGGAGGTTCCATGGGTGTCAGTGCCATACACGTAGTCACAGATCGTGCTGAGCACGCTGTCATCGGAGCAGAGAACTGCATAGTCATTGGACCCTATCACCAGTCCATCGACACCCACGACAAACGAGTGTCCGCCTCCACAGGTGGCTGAGGTGACCGTCACACCATCCAGCGCCATGTCAGTGCCTGTGGTGTTCCAGATTTCAATCCACTCCAGGCCCGGTTCTGTCCCGAGAGGATCCGGCATAAACTCGGTGATCACCAGATCCCCGTGGGTTCGGAACCCTTCGTCCACCATGTCATCGCAGTCATCGTCCACCTCGTTTGCGATCTCGGTGGCCGATGTGTTTCGGCCGGGGTCCGTATCGTCACAATCCCCCCCGGAGAGGACCGAGGAGGCGCCATCCCATCCCCCGCTGTCAAAGGTGCAGGGCACCTCCGCATCCCCATCCAGATCCGTCTCGCTATCCGGAAGCACACCCCCACAGTCATTGACGATGCCGTCGCAGATCTCGGCTGCCCCAAGGAAAACGGTTTCATCCGAGTCATCGCAATCGTCCAGGTTGTCCGCAACCCCCACAAAGCCGTCGCACAAGTCCGTCGTAGGCCCAAAGGCGCCCTGTCCATCCCCATCCAGATCTGTATGCCAGGAGATCTGTCCCGTGGCGCCTGAATCGTCGTCATCCGCCAGGCCATTGCAGTCCTCGTCTACGTCGGCGGCATCGCAGACCTCCGTGGCAGCCGGGGAGATCGCAGGATTATCGTCTTCACAGTCCCCTCCGACCGAAACTGTGCCCGTGGGAAGAGAACAGGCTGTGCCGGCCCCCTCGTCCCGTCCATACCCATCTCCATCCACATCCAAAAACCAAGCCACGGCATCGACGGAGTCGTCCTCATCTGTTTGGCTGTCGCAGTCGTCATTCACACCATTGCAGTACTCCTCCGCCCCCGGATAGATCGAGCCGTCAGAGTCGTTGCAATCGTCCGGGTTGTCCGCTGTAAAACCTCCACTCCCCTGGCAAGCGGTGATAGGAGACTGCGCAGGATCCCCAAAGCCATCTCCATCCGAATCGTCGTACCAGATGGCTTCATCGGTGGCCCCGTTGTCCACCACTTGATCACAGTCGTTGTCCGCCCCGTCGCAGACCTCCACACCCCCTGGAAAGCTTGTGGCATCGGCATCATCACAGTCGGCATCATTTAGAGACGTATAGGCGCCCGCAGCTGTACACCGGCAGATGGGTGTGCCCGCACCAAAAGAATCCAGGTCGTCGTCGGTGTACCAGTTGGTGCATCCGTCAGCGTCATCGTCGTTGTCCGAGCCATCGCAGTCATCATCTGCGACGGTCAAGCAGCTCTCCGTTCCAGAAGGACTGATCTGTGGATCTACGTCATTGCAGTCATCGCCCAGCACAGACGATGCTCCATCCCATCCACCAGAGTCGATCTGGCACTCCACGAATCCATCCAAGTCGTCGTCCACCTCATCTGTGGGAAGAGAGTTGTCGCAGTCGTTGTCCTGGCCATCGCAAAGCTCTGCGGCGGCAGGAAAGACGGTAAAATCTGCGTCGTCACAATCCTCACCACCTGAAATGGCCACGCCGTCCCAGCCGCCCGAATCCACGACGCACTCCACGAAACCGTCCGCATCGTTGTCCACTTCTTCAGCCGGAATGCCGTTGTTGCAGTCGTTGTCCTGGCCATCGCAAAGCTCTAGCGCCCCAGGGTTCACCGTACCGTCCGTGTCCTGACAGTCCTGTGCAAGGGCGGTGAACTGGGTGGGCTGGTTGCAGGCCACCTGGGACTGGTTGGGGTCGCCGAATCCGTCTGCATCCAGGTCCCGGTACCAGGTGACAGCATCCAGGGCATCGTCCTCATCCAAGTCCCCATCGCAGTCGTCGTCGTGACCGTCACAGTACTCATCGGCAGCCGGGTGGGCGGCCGAGTCGTTGGGTCGGCAATCCTGGTCGTTGCCCACGTACCCGGAGGGAGCGTCGCAAGCGACGGTCGTGTCCGCCGGGTCCCCGTAGGAGTCGTTGTCGCCATCGGCGTACCAGGTCAGTGCATCTGAAGCATCCGGCTCGTCCAGAAGGCTGTCGCAGTCGTTGTCCTCCCCGTCGCAGACCTCCTGGGCGTCCGGGTTTGCGGCGGCATCGCCGTCATTGCAGTCCCCACCCTGCAACACGCTGAAGAAACCGCTCGCCTCGCAGTAGCACCGAGAGCCTGTGGGATCACTTCCATACCCGTCCCCGTCCTGGTCCAGGTAGAAGTCCGTGCAGTCGATCGCGCCCTCATCGTTGGTCCCGCCCTGGCAATTGTCATTTGCGAGCGTCCCACAGTCCTCTTGGGTGTCCGGGTGAACAGTGCTGTCCGAGTCAAGACAGTCGCTCCCCACACCTCCATCTCGCTGAGTCTTGTTGTCAGCCTCGTACCCGTCCCCGTCCGCATCAAAGTCGCTGTCCCCTGCGCAGTCCGCATCAATGCCGTCGTAGACCACATCGACTGTGACCCCCGGGTGCACCTCGTCCGCATCCAACTGGATTCCCGTCAGTGACTGGAATTCCGTCGGAATGGAGTCCGGGTCATCCCAGCAGTCCCCGACCTGGGTGGGGTCATGGCGAAAGAACACCGCCGGGTCATCCCAGTCCTCGCAAAGGGTCTCATACCCGGGAGGGAGGTACATCCACCCATCCAGGTCCTGGTCCGCGTCCTTCCCATCGCAGTTGGCGTCGTGGCAGTCGTAGCCGATGTCCGGGTCATCGTTTGGGAAGAAGGCCGCCCCATCCGGGATGCCATCACCATTTGCATCGGCCCCGTTGTCGTTGCAGTCTTCCTCCACCCCATCAAAATCGAAGAGGGTGCCTCCGTGGTATCCCGCGGGATGTCCATCCCCGTCTGCATCAAAGTCAGACCACTCTTCCGTGTCGCTACAGTCCTGGTCGACGCCGTCGTACCAGGACTCCAACGCGCCCGGCCTGATCTCCGGGTCCCCGTCGTCGCAGTCCGCCCCCACGACCCCATTGTGGTCTGGAAAGGAGCTCGTGGCTTCCCCGTCCCCATCCAAGTCGAACTCTCCGGCACCGTCACAGTTCTGGTCCACGCCGTCGTAGGGCAGGTCCTCCGCATCAGGGTGAACCTCGGCCGCGGTCAATTCACTCCAGCCCTGGCCGCTTACCGGACGAAACCCAGCTTTGACACTGGATGGATCATCCCAACAGTCCTCGCCGCCATGCTCGATGGCAACAAAACCATCCCCATCCTGATCTGCATCGTTCCCATCACAATTCTGATCGACTCCGTCGTACCAGGACTCCTGGACATCCGGATGAATGGAAGCATCGGCATCGTTGCAATCCACCGAGCTCTTGTGGCCATCTCCATCGTAGTCCTCCACCTTGTCCCACCAAGTGGAGCAGCCCAGGACCATGCTGATCAATAGGACCATGAGAGCCCCCCTTCCAGCACCACAAACCGGTACACATCCGATCGCAAAGATGCACCCGGACGACTGAAGCGTCCCGCATGCAACCCCAGGATCGGCGCTGTCTTTCCTGTCCCCAGCACCTTGCGTCCTCTTGCCTCAAATCCCAAGCCCAGGTCACCTCGCGGATTCAACTGCGCAACAGAGGCATGGACATCAACTCGGTTCTGCTTGGACGCGACATGACCGCTGACGACACCCGCCGGCACTCCCACCCCTTGAAAGAGGGGCGCACTTGATTGCACCTGGGTCAATGGAGAAGCCACCACCTTGTATCCGCCCCCAACCGTGACATCCCAAAAGAGAGTCTCGGTTCGCTGACCAAACCCAAGCCCCAACACCGCCTCCTGGCCTGCAGGCGGGCGGTCCTCGCTGGCACCCGGCCCCAGCCCACCAGCAACCCGAATCGAGAGCGCCCGGTACACAAAGAGCTGACCTTCTGCACGGACTCCCGGAAAAAGGTGTCCCCCCTTGAAAGCCCCCGTTTCATGTCCCACCCGAACCAGGTCCGCACCAAATCGACCCAAGGCGTTCACGTGACCGGTGGGCTGTGGACCCCATTTGACCTTGTAGGCGTTCTTCTGCTCCCGGCCCCCTCCCCGCGAGCCTCCTTCCCTGGAGGCACGACCGCCTCCGATGGACTTGGTCTCCTCCGGCTCCAACCGAACAATCTGCCCGTGCCAACCGGTCTCGTCCTTCCACTGGACCAGGTGTGCTCCCGCGGTCACGAAGCGGCGCCCCTGCTCTCGAACCACTTCCCCATCCAACACCGTCACCTCAGGGACGGACCGAAACGTCAGGTCCAGAACGCCCTTTTCAAGCAACTGGCTGGAGACCTCATCAAAAACCTCCTCCACCTGGGGACCGTACATGGGCTCCCAGGCATCACGGCTGCCCACGGCGTAGGCCCAGGTCAAGTGATCCCTGGCCAGTTGCAGGTGCCAGTCGCTCTCTGCCCCTGCAAGGATCTCCCAAGCCCCCCGAGCCAGGAACAAACCCGCGATGTCCTCCCGGCGGACCGGGCCGTTGATGCAGCGCTCCATGAGCACGAGCAGCCCATCGATCTGCCCCTGAGCCGCTGGATCGGCAAAGGCCACGGGCTCGCGAACGGCTTCTACCCGGGCCCGAAAGGCCTCAGGTGTGATGCGTTCCGTACACTCCGCGGCGGAGACCGAGGAGACAAGTAGCGGGAGAATCCAGGCCCACATGATATCAACCTAGGGAGACCAGGTGCCCTGAGTGCAGGTCGAGGCGGCCGCGCCGGGGGTCCCGTAATTGCTGTTGGTCGCGTCGTAGATCT
>CAZRYF010000037.1:0-47480 GCA_964604165.1 uncultured Enterobacterales bacterium | reverse complement strand
TTCAACCCCTGAACCGTCTCGGCGGCGACCTCTGCTACGCCCTACAGCCTCCTAGGGCTGGCTGGCGTCCGTGTCGCCAGTGTCCACGGGATCCGTTTCCGGATCCGTGCCCGTGTCCTGTGTCTCCGCCACAGTAAACACCAGGGCGTTTGAGCTTCCGTGGGCGTTGAAAAGCACCAGGTCCTGTGCGCCCCCTGCCACAGCCGGCACCACGAAGGACACGGTCTCGGTGCAGGCATCGCAGACGGGTCCGCAGGCGGGGCACTCACCGCAATCGCCACACGCTCGCTCCTCCCGACAGGTGTCACAGGTTTCACACCCTGAGCGGTCAATCTGGAGGACATCCGCCCGGGCTGCCCCCAGAAAGAGCGCCGTGTCGATGCGGTCCGTGAGCGGGCCTCCCGTGACGGCGACTTCATCCCCCTCAGCCCCCCCGCTCGGGGTCACCTCGTCCAGGCGCACCTCGCAGCGCTGGGAGGACACGGTGAAGGCGTCGTCGCACCCGGACACCAGAATCAAGAGCAGGGGAAGCATCAAAAATCCGTGTTCAACAAGTCTTCGGTGGACTTCTGGCCCATCTCCATGGCCGGGCCTGTGGGAACGGTCTCTTCCAGGAAGGGCATCGAGCGGCCGCCGGTGGTAACGCGGCCTGTGCTCTCGTCAATGGGAATCCAGCTCACATCGGGAATGATCGGGAACGGGCGGTCCAGAGACTTGGGGTACGCGGCCTTCATGTACTCCATCCAGATGGGAAGGGAGACCCGCCCACCCGTGGAGCTGACCCCCATGGATCGAGGCTTGTCATAGCCGACCCAGGTGGTGGTGATCACGTCCGGGGTGAAGCCCATGAACCACGCGTCCTTGAAGTCGTTGGTGGTGCCGGTCTTCCCGGCCACGTGAATGCCCAGGCGGTTGGTGCGTGCTGCTGTGCCGGACAGGGCGACCTCCCGAAGGAGCCAGGTCATGATGCCTGCCACCGCCGGCTCCAGCACCTCTCGGCGAGGCACCATTTCGTGCTCCTCCAGGACGTTTCCATCTCGATCGGAGACCGACTCGATGAAGTAGGGCTCCACCACCTGGCCCTGGGTCGGAAAAACCGTGTAGGCCCGAAGAAGCTCCAGCATGGTGAGGGAGCTGGAACCCAGCCCCATGGAGAGGTCCTTCTCCATGTGGGAGGTGATGCCCATGGAGAGAGCCAGATCGTAGACATCGTCCAACCCAATCTGGTCCAGCACCCGCACGGTGCACACGTTGCGGGACAGGGCCAGGGCTTTTCGCAGGCTGATGTGGCCCAGGTACTCTTCCCCATAGTTGCCGGGCTTCCAGAGGCGCTCCTCCAGGGTGTTGTAAATCAGCGGTGCATCCAGAAGAATCGAGCCGGCGGTGAGTTTTTGAGAGGCAATTGCGGTGGCATAGACAATGGGTTTGAACGTAGAGCCCACCTGGCGCTGGGCCTGCACCGTCCGGTTGAACTCGGAGGTCTCGATGTCCACCCCACCCACCATGGAGCGGGTGGCGCCCGTGGAGAGATCCATCGACAGCAGCGCTCCTTGCAGCAGCGGGGCCTGGCGCAGACGGGCGGCCGCGTAGGGGCCTCCGGTCTCGGCGGGGGCGTAGCCCTTCAGCTCGTTGACGTCCTGGGAGTCCTTTGCCACCAGCAAGACCTCCACCACGTCGCCCACCTGAAGCGCCTTGTTGAAGTCGTCGAGCTTTCGGTAGCGCCAGGAGCGCTCGATGTTGGGCTCGAACCCCCACGGGGTCCAGGAGAGGGGAATCATGGCCTTGTGGGAGCCAATTCCCACAATGGCGTGCTTCTTGTCCACGGAAAGCACCACCGACTCGTACCGCCTGTCTTCGTCGAGAATCGATGTGTCTCGCAGCGGAGCGCCGTAGGTGCAGTCCCACCCCTTCTCATCCCGGGACTCCCCGTCGGCCTCGCCCCCAATGGAAGCCCAGTCGCACCGCATGACCGGATCTCGCATGCGATCGGCTTCTCGCAGCTCCTCTTCCGCCTTCTTGAGGTGGGCAGCGATGGCCGCCTCAGATTCCAGGTGGACCTCGGCGCCGCGCCAGCCCAGGTTCTGATCCCCGGTCTCGACCCCGTCGGTCACCGCCGCCTGGGCCACCTGCTGCAGATCCAGGTCGCAGGTGGTCCTCGCGATGAGCCCCTCGTTGTAGACCCGGTCCGACCCATAGGTGTCCACCAGGTGCCGGCGCACGTGCTCGGTGAAGTACGGGGCCAGGATCCGCATGGGGTTCCGCGTCTTCACGATTCGGATTTCCTCTCCCAGCCCGGTCTTTCCTTCGTCTCCGGTGATGAACTCCTTCCGGATCATCTGGCCGATGACGTACTCCTGGCGGGCTCGCGCTTTCTCCCAGTTTCGGTGGGGGCTGTAGTCGCTGGGCCGCTGGGGGAGTCCTGCCAGGAGGGCTCCCTCAGCGAGAGTCAGCTCCTCCACGTGCTTGTCAAAGTAGACCCGTGCAGCGGCCTCCACACCATAGGCCCCGGACCCCAGGTAGATCTCGTTCAGGTACAGGTAGAGGATGTGCTCCTTCTCAAAGGCGCCCTCCACACGCCGGGCGAGAATGGCCTCGCGGATTTTTCGGGCAAGCTTCTTCTCGGAGGTCAGCAGAAAGTTCCGCGCCACCTGTTGGGTGATCGTGGAGGCCCCCTGGGCCATGGCCATTTCCTGGACATTCCGGAACATCGCCCGGGCGATGCCCATGTAGTCGATGCCCGCGTGTTCCCAGAAGGCAGCGTCTTCAGAGGCGATAAACGCGTTCTGGACGTGCTTGGGGATCTTCTCCAGGGGAACGACGTAGCGACGCTTCTCGTAGATCTCCCCCAACAGCTTGCCGTCCTTGTCCTCCACCAAAGTGACGGTGGGGGGGCGGTAGGTGGCCAGGGTCTCCAGGGTCGGAAGGTCTCGGCTGTACCACCAGAAGGCGCCCGCCACCCCGCCGACCCCCAACAAAGATGCGGCCGCTCCCGCGAGGAGCCCGCGCTTGATCCAGGTGCGGAGGTTTTCCCCTGTGGGGAAGGGGAGCGGCCCCCGCTTGCGGTGCTTGGGCGCGGCGGCCCCCATGTCCGCCGTGGATTCTCCTTTCTCCGGGAACAGGGGGGCTGGGGAGGGGCTCTCGTCTGTGGGTGGGGTGTCCCTGGGCGAGGGAATGGAGCCTGGTGGTTCCAATCCGCCTTTCGATCCTGGGAGTGGCTCCATCTCCAGGGAGGGAGGTGGGGCATCCCCCGGATCCCAGTCCGGCAGCTGCATGGGGCCCGACACCGGGGTGGGGTTCGGGTCTGGCTCCTTTTCGTCCCAGAGGCGTGGGTAGTCCTCGGTGCCCTCGTCGTCCTTGGGGAGAGGGGCAGGCCTTGGAGCGGATTCCTGGGGGGGGTGGTTTGAAAGGGGGGCGGTGGGGGCGGGTTCGCTGTAGGATTCCCGCGGCACCGCATCGACTTCGCTGTCTTCCTCCTCGGGCGCTGGAGGAGTGTCCATGGCCTCCATTGCCTTGCGGGCGTCGAAGTCCATGACGGTTTCGTCTTCCGAGGTGTCAACCGGAAGGGGGTCCCCTGCGAAGCGCACCCCCCGCGCTCGAAGTCGGTCCATCAAGCCCGGTGGATAGCTGATGGCCAGGGCTCTTCCACACCAGCAGTGCAGCTCGGATCCGGGGAGCGGATAGGGTTGTTTGAGCTCGTGGCGTCTCGAACAATGGGGGCAGGTGATCTTGAGGGCCATTGCTTCTTCGTCCGAGTCTGCTTGCGCTCCCTGGCTTCTCCTCCCCCGGGGCTGCGGTGGAGCCGCGACTACCAGCGGTCCTATAAGGCGCAGAGGCCAGTGGCAAGGAATCCGCCAAGCCAGGGGTTGTGAATCCCACCCCAGGAGAAGGACAGGCTATTCTCCTTGCTCGCCGGAGATAGAATGTCCCTGAGATTCCCAAGGTTCACGAGAGTTCGCCGCGGCCTCGCTTTGTTGGCTGTGGTGCTGCTGGTCGGAGTGGCGGGCCAGGTGGTGGCCAATGCTTCCATGGGCGAGCTGGAAGACCGCACTCTCCTGCAGCAAGCGTTGGATGCTGCCTTTGGGCAGGAGGGCTACGACCTGGCTCAGCTTCGACTCTTGGAGCGCACTCGGTATTTTGTGGAAGACAAGTACGTGGATCCGGAGCGTTTTGACCCGGAGGCCATGCTGGATGACGCGCTGTCGTTTGTGGAGCGGCAGGTGCCGGAGGTGTTGTTCCGGCGCGAAAGGGACAGCCGTTTGCTCCACTTGTCTGTGGATACACACACCACGACCGTGGAATTGGGGGACCTTCGGGATCTGGAGGACCTTGTTTTCGAGCTGCGCCGGGTGGCGGGCTTCCTGGAGGATCATCTCGGCAAGGATGTAGACCGACCGGAGGTCGAGTACGCCTTGATCAATGGCATGCTCTCCTCTCTGGATCCCCACACGATCCTGATGCCTCCCGCTGTCTCCAAGGAGATGGAAGTGGAGAACCAGGGAGAGTTCGGTGGGCTGGGCATCACCATCACCATCGACAAGGGCGATGGGTGGTTGACCATTGAGTACCCCTTGCAGGACACCCCAGCCTTTCGGGTGGGTCTCAAGGCGAGGGACAAGATTCTACGCATTGAAGACGAGTCCACCCTGAACATGGACCTGGAAGAAGCCGTCTCCAAGCTGCGCGGCAAGGTGGGGGAGCCCGTCACCATCACTGTGGACCGGGAGTCTTTTGACTCTCCCAGGGAATTCACCATCGTACGGGACACCATTCGCATCAACCCGGTCAGCGGCGAGCTGATGGAGGGAGGCATTGGCTACATCAAGATCAAGAGCTTCCACACCAGCACCGCCCGGGACCTGGAGACCCATCTGGCGGCCTTCAAGCGGGGCAACAACGGGTCCCTGAAGGGGCTCGTCCTGGACCTGCGTGCGAACCCGGGTGGCTACCTGCACCAGGCCATCGAGGTGTCGGACCATTTCCTGAGCAGCGGGGTCATCGTGGTCACGGTGGAAGAGGGGCGCCGAGAAGAAAAGCGTGCCCGCAACGGAAACACGGAGCCGGACTACCCCATCGTGGTGTTGGTCAACGCGAATTCAGCGTCGGCGTCAGAAATTGTGGCTGGGGCCTTGAAACGCCACCAGCGGGCGGTGATCGTGGGGGATCGGACCTTTGGAAAGGGCTCGGTGCAGAACTTGTATCCAAACACGGATGAGAGCCGTCTCAAGCTGACGGTGGCCAAGTACCTCACCCCGGGGGACTTGAGCATTCAGTCCGTCGGCATTTCCCCGGACATCCGCCTGGTGCCGTCTGTGGTGCGTCCTGCACGCACCGACAAGGAGGGCGTGGAGATTCCTCCCTCGGTGTCCTTGTTCTGGATGGATCACCTTGCCCGAGAAGAAGACCTGGACCGGGCTCTGGGCAAGTCGGATGTCGGTAAGGAATCGCCTCACTACGAGGTTCGATACCTGGTGCCTCTCAAGGACGAGGATGCGCCCCGATCGGATGCCCTGGAGCTGGAGCAAGATTGGGAGGTCCAGTTTTCCAGGGACCTGCTTCTCTCGGTACCCAGCGCTCGGCGGGCGGAGATGCTCCAGTCTGCAAACCGCGTGGTGGAGCGGCACCAGCGCACCCAGGAGCGGCAGCTGGCCGCAGCATTTCAGAAGGTAGGCGTGGACTGGACTGCTGGGGAGCAACCTGCCCAGCCCTCCCTGAAGGTGGAGCTCGATCTGGGCCATGACGGGGTGGCGGATGCGGCGCTGTCCGAAAATGAGACCGCTCGGCTCTCGGTGACGAACGACTCGGATGCACCCGTGCACCGGGTGCTCGTCCGGAGCACTTCCAGCTTGGACTGGCTCGATGGCCAGGAGTACTACTTTGGGCGCCTGGGCCCGGGAGAAACCCAGGAGTGGGTCCAGCCCATTCGCGGCATCGACGGGTTTACGGATCAGGTGGGCCAGATGACTTTTGCCCTGCAGGATGGCTGGGGAGGGGCGCTGGGAAGCGTGGAGAAGACCGTGAGGCTTGTGGGGCAGCCCTTGCCGGAGTTTTCATTTTCCTTTGCCGTCATCGACGGCGGGGAGGAAGGCACTCGGGGCAACGGAGATGGCCGGGTGGACCTGGGGGAGCAGGTGATTTTGCGGGCGACGGTGCACAACGTGGGACAGGGGGACTCCCTGGACGGGTTCGCAAAGATCAAGAACCGGTCGGGCAAGCGGGTCGATCTGCAGTTGGGCAGGGTGAGCTTGGAGGCCCTTGCCAAGGGCGAGCAGGCCGCCGCGGACTTTCGCTTTGAGGTGCGGGAGGGTTCAGAACCTCTGGCCTTCGAGTTCAGCGTGGGGGAGAACACCCGCTACGACTACAACGCCATCTTGCAGGGTGGATTTTACGACTACCATTCGCAGACCCTGGACCTGGAGCTTCCCCTGGGAGGGACGCTCTCCCCACAAATGCATGCTCCTCCCCGCCTGGAGATCAGCCGGTCCCCTGGGCTTGTGGTGTCATCTCCCCGGGCGGTGTTGTCCGGACTGGTGCGAGACGACCAGGGCGTGCGGGACGTCATGGTGTACCTGGGGGAGGAGAAGATCTTCTACCAGGGGGGCGGCGTGGGGGTCTCCACCGTGCCGTTTTCCGTAGAAAAAGAGATAGAGGAAGGGCAGAACCTCTTTGTGGTCATCGCCCGGGACGAAGAAGGTCTGACGGACATCCAGTCGCTCAATGTCTGGTTTGACCCGACGGGCAGCAGCCTGGCCCGCTCGCCGGAGGCTTCGGACCAGGAGGAGGTTTCTGCGGAGTAGAACAGTTCAGCGGAAGTCCTCCACGAGGATCAGGGCGGGGGCCTGAAGCGTCTCTTCCCCTACTTGCACATGGGCATTGGCGCTGCGAATACGGCGCTCGGCCCGTCCGGTCACCCGGGCCAGCACCCACTGCTCCAAGCCGGAGAGGTGATCCCACAAGAGGCGTCTGTGGTGGGGAGGCACGGGCACCAGGCGGGCCACGATGGGGGCCTCCGGGCGAAAGTCCATTTCCACAACCCCGTCTTCCAACCGTCGCACCAGCGCGGACTCCGCGCTCCAGCTTCTTCCGTCTACCCAGGCCCAGGCGAGGGCATCCGAGCCGGTCTGGTCGATTCCCAGGCTGAACTCCGCATCCATCACAAATGCTGCGACCCGGTGGGTACCCTTCCTGGCAGGGGGACGGTCTCCGCTCCTGTGCAGAATCACGGCCCTGCCCTGCAGCATGCTGTTGCGCTGGCCTGCCCTCACGATGCCCTCCACCGTGGCGGATGGAGCCACCGCATCGACTTGCCAACCGTCTCTTTTCAAGGTCGGGGGGGGCGGGGTGTCGTCCGGCTGCAGAGTCAGGCGGGCATCCAGCTCCCCTGACAGCACCCGGAGGTCCCAGGACCCCTCCTTCTCCACCAACTGGTCGGGCCCCACCTTCAGCGCACCGTCGGCCACGGTGTCTCGGGGCAGTGCATCCCGGCCGTAGAAAATAGGAACTTCCTTGTGGGCAAACCGGTCAAAGCGGACGTGGCCCTGGCCGCGGACGAGGCCTGTGTTTGTTTGAAAGAACCGGGCATCCACCACGGCGCCGTCTCGGCCCACCGCCAGGACCTCCCACGAGTCTTGCCACCACAGGGAGTCGGACCCGGATGCGCAGGCCAGCAGCAGCCATGCGCCGATCATTGGGGAGCCCCCGGTGGGGGGGGAAGAGGGGAGGGCTCGCAGAGGTCGTTCTCTCGCCGGCGCTTGAGTGCGTGTTCCAGGTCCGGGTCGGGTGCATGGGCCAAGGAGGGAGGGAGGGGGCCGCGGCAGAGGTCGGTCCCCAAGGAGGCGGCCCGTGTGAGCTGATCGTGGAAGAGGGCGATGCCGGTGTGCAGGCAGGCGGCCTGCTGCAGTGCGGAGGGCAGCGCCTTGCAGGTGGACCGATCGAGAGGGTGACGCGATGCCAGGACTGTGCGCCAGGTGGCGGACCAGGGGCGGGGGTCCTGGGGAGAGAGGCCCACGGCGTTCATGTATTCTGGGGCCAGGTCGGCGATCTGCGGAAGGGGCGCATCCATTGGCAACCAGGAGGTTAGCCTCTGGCTGAAGATGTGCAGGCGGCAGGCATCGGCATGGGGCCCGGCTTCCTTGCAACGAGCCGGGTTGTCGGTGTGCTCTGCAATCCGAAAATGGCACTCGTTGGCTGCATCGCCTTCTACAAGGGCGCAGAGGGCTGGGTCCGGGTTGGACTCCAGGGTGCTCAGCACACACTCGGCCCGAAGAGGGGGTGTGAGGGTGGCGCAGTCGGTGGCAGGCCCATCCGGGCTGCCGGTGCAGGCGAAAACCAGCAGCCAAGACATGGACCCATCCTATCGTGATACCTGCTGATCCATGCGGGACGGAGCGGCACCGATTCTCGTGGTGGACGATGAGCCGGACATTCGGCGGCTGGTGTCCATCAACCTTCAACGGGCAGGCCACCGGGTGGTGGAGGCCGAGAGCGGTGAGGCCGCTTTGGCCTGCGTGAAGGCCGAGCGGCCTGCGCTTGTGGTCTTGGACTTGATGCTGCCGGGCATGGATGGACGAGAGATCTGCCGTCGCTTGCGGTCGGAACCGGACTCAGCCCGGATTCCGGTGTTGATGCTGACGGCGCGGAGCGCCGAGTTGGATCGGGTCGGGGGGTTTGAGCTTGGGGCCGATGACTACGTGACCAAGCCCTTCAGCGTGAAGGAGCTTGTGCTTCGGGTGGCTGCGCTTCTTCGGCGGTCTGGGACCGTCGCCGATGTTCCTGCACGCCTGGAGTTTTCGAACCTGTGCATCGACTCTTCCGCGCATCGGGTCTGGTCCGAGGGTGTAGAGGTGCAGCTGACGGCCACGGAGTTTCGCTTGTTGTGGGTCCTGGCGTCCCGCAAGGGACAGGCCCAATCCCGGGGTACTCTCCTTCAAGATGTCTGGGATGCCTCTCCACTGCTCAACACCCGTACTGTGGACACCCACATGAAGCGCTTGCGGGAGAAGCTGGGGGCGAGCGCAGCGACCATCGAGACCGTGCGCGGGGTGGGGTACCGGTTCTCCTCATGAAGTCCGGCGCTCTCCTTCTTCCGCCTTCCTTGCTGGAGGCCCTGCCGGCGGGGGTGATCTGCCTGGACGGGGAAGGGAGGGTGACCGCCATCAACCCTGTTTTGCTGTCCTTGTTGCCCTTGGTTCAGCATCCGGTCGGGCGCATGATCCGGAGTGCTCTTCCCATCGAGGGCGTGGTCCTGACCCTGGAGGGGGCGCTTCTTGGAGAGCCCCAGGAGGCTGCCATCTCGGTCGGGCGCTTTGACCTGGATCTGCGAGCGGTGCCAATGCCCGATGGGGGGGTGTTCGGGCTGGTGACAAATGTGACGGAGGCCCTGGGGGCCGCCCGTGCTCGGTCCAACTTTGCTGCCAGCGTGTCTCATGAGCTACGCACGCCTCTCACGAGCATTCTTGGCTACGCGGAAACCCTGCTGGCCGACACGGAGCACCTGCCGGGGGAGGCTGTGCAGATGCTGGAGGCAATTCGTCGGAACACCCTGCGCCTGGGGTCCATGTTCTCCGACTTGCAGCACCTCTTCAAGCTGGAGTCGCGGGAAGGGGACTTGCCCCTGGAGAGGGCCGAGGTCTCTTGTCTGGCACGGGAGGTGGTGGAGCAGCACCTGGAACCAGCACACCTCCTTGGAATCGATCTGGTGCTGGATGCGTCGGAGGAGGAAACAGGTGCGCTCTTGAACCGGGAGGCCGGGGTGCACATTCTGGGCAACCTGGTGTCCAATGCCCTGAAGTACACGGAACGGGACGGCTGGGTGCGGGTGCGGGTGCAGGGGGACGCCGAGTCCATTCGGGTGGAGGTCGAGGACAATGGACCTGGAATCGACCCGGGACACCACGCGCGAATCTTCGAGCGGTTCTTCCGGGTGGATGCGGGACGGACCCGGGAGACGGGGGGGGCTGGACTGGGGCTCGCCATCGTGAAGCACCTGTGCAGGGCAAGCCGTGCCCAAGTGGGGGTACAGAGCGAGCCGGGGCACGGGGCCACGTTTGTGGTGCGGTTTCCCCGATCGTAGAGTTCCGGGCTACGGTTCCGTCGCTGGAACAGCCTCGCTCGGGGGTGGTTCGGTTTCCTGGCTAGAAGGCTCTTGTGCTGGCACTTCCTCCTCCCATGTCTCCAACAGCTCCACCAACACCACCTGGTTCAGGTAGAATCCGGCGCTCGCCATGGAAGCTGAGGTGGTGAGTGCACCCTGGGTCTGGACCTCGTTTCGAACAATCCGTCCCCGCGTCGGGTCAAAATGGGCCGTGCTGGTGACGCTCATATTGACTCCGCGGTCGGCGCCTGACTCCATGGCAGATCCGGGGTGCACTGTTCCCCTGCCCACGCTGCTGATGACCAACAGGTCTCCTTTCTTGCCCACCACCTCGTGGTGAAGGCGCACGCCCCCTGCCGTGCCATACCGGGTGGGAAGCCGCATGGAGAGCGGGTTGCCCTTCTGTCGCCAGGACCCGGCGGGTACCTCGCCGTCCTTTGGAAGCTCGATCTCAAGGGCGGAAAAAGCACGCTGAAGCAGGAGGCGAAGGTACTCCCGGATCAGCTTCTCTCGTTCCGTGTTCCGGGGGATTCCTTCGACATCCACCAGCTGAATTCGCCCTGTGGGCGTGAAGTCCACCACGATGGTGGCTTTTTGAAGGAGGTCCATGTACTCGGCGAGAATGGCGTCCAGCCTTGCTTGTTCTCCTTCCCAGGCCTTGCCCCCCAGCTCCACCCGGTGGGTGGTGCATTGCCAGGACCGGGTGCGCTTCTTGGGAAGGCCCACGGTGCAGTCCAATTCCATGGCGAGGGCGACTTCCTCTGCGCGGGCAGTCTCATTTCTTGTGGCCATGAAGCGAAGCACGCTGGGGGCCACGACAAAGGCTTGCACCCGGTAGTGCATCACCTCTTCGGGGGTCCACTGGTGGGCGAGTTCTCCCGCGGAAGCCCGTGGTGAAGCTGAAAAGAGGAAGAACACAAGGGCGGGTAGGATTCGCATGGCATCTCTCAAAGGGGGGGGAAACATAGCAGGCTGTCAGGCGCAGTTGTTTGGGACAGGTCAACCCACGTCAAGAACATGCCTTTTCATGGCGTCAAAGTGTGTTACCCCATGCTCGAACCGGAAGTATTCCAGGTTTCAGGAGGAGACAATGACCCGTTTCGTAACGATTTTGACCGCTGCATCCGTGGCTGCCCTGGTGACCGCCTGCGCTGGAAAGTCCAGTGGTGGTGCTGCCGAGGAAGCTGCTGCCGAGCCTGCTGCCGAGGAGGCTGCCCCCGCTGAGGAGGCTGCTGCCGAGGAAGCACCCGCAGAGGAGGCCGCCGCAGAGGAGGCCAACGCCTGTGGAGGCGAGGAAGCTGCTGCCGAAGGTGGTGACGACGCTGCCGAGGGTGGTGACGACGCTGCCGAGGAGGCCCCCGCAGAGGAAGCCGCCGCCGAGTAATTGCGGTCAAGCAAGAAAACGGCGCCCTCCGGAATCCTCCGGGGGGCGCTTTTCTTTTTGGGGTGGCGTCCAAGGGCCTCGGGTGGACGCAATGCGAGTTTTCCCGGAATTGGAAAGGCCCCTCCGCAAGGACAGCGCGGAGGGGCCCAAAGGGTACTCCCAACGGGATTTGAACCCGTGTCTTCGGCGTGAGAGGCCGATGTCCTAGACCCCTAGACGATGGGAGCACAAGTTGTAAAAGAGAGGGTTGGGGCGCCTGGACTCGAACCAGGAGCCTTCGGGGCCAGAACCCGACGTCTTGCCAATTCGACCACGCCCCAGTGCGGCCGAACCCTTCTAGTCTACAGGCCCCGGGGTGTCAACATGATCAGAATCGGACGCGGACTGACCCGACGGCCTCGTGCTCAATGGCTGCGTAGGTGTCCTCCGGGGCTTTCATTTCGTAGGTGAGCCCTGTAGAGACCTCACTCATGCCCAGAGTGGTCCAGTGGATTTGGACGGAAGCGGCTACCTCCACCGAGCGATCCTCTCCCTGGGTGTTGTCCGGATCCCAGGAACGAATCCGGACCAGGGTCTCCGCGCTCTCCAGGGACTGGTGCAGGTGCCGCTGGTGGGAGAGTGTCAGCCCCCAGCCGGCTCCCTTCGTGTCTCCGCGGGCATCCTCGATGTACTCCATCACTCCCTTGGTGGGGCCACTGCGGCCTTCTGCCGCCACGGACCACGCCACCTGTCGTCCGTAGCCATCCCGTGGCCCCGTGAGGGTGGTGGCCATGAATGTCACGGGTTCAAAAAGGTCCAGGTGTACCCGGGCGGAGATGTCTTTTCCGGCCTCGGTCTCCATGGCGGTAGAGCCGGTGGTGTTGGATATCTGGAGCCAGGTGGTGGCGACCCCACCAAAGCCGCGGCTCCAGGTCAGTCCCAAGACCTGGGCAGGCACGACCTCTTTTGCTTCGACCATGGACCGGTAGTGGTGGGTGCCCCCCAGGTAATAGGCGTCTGCGTACCAGGATCGAAGACCAAACTCTGTGGGTTGGAGGCCAAAAGTCCAGGAGCCCAGCCCGCCGCAGTCCCAGGTGCTGGCCAGGTCCCAGAGCTGGACTCTCCACGCTTCGGAGTAAGTCTCCAGCGAAAACCCGTCCCCTGCGTAGGTGCGGTGCTCCGTCGTCTCTGAGGCCTGGCTCAGCTCCACCCGGGCAAGCAAGGACAGGGACGGGGCCAGAGAGCCGGCGAAACCCATGCGGGCGCGGCTCACCGTAAAGTAGACCTCGGGGCTCTCCTCGCTGACGCGCTTGTCCAAGGTGTCCAGGCGCTCCACGACTAGTTCAGTGCGCAAGTCCGCCGTGGGGTGGATGGAGGGCTCAAATGCAGGAGGGGTGGAGGACGCGGGGGGCAGCGCCGGGGCGTCTTTGGGGGCCGCGGGTGGCGCTGCACCTGCCGTCGCAACAAGCAATGAAAACTGGAGCATGGGTCAGTCTCTCATGCCGGACAGGCACGGAACACCTTTACAAAGCACGGGACACCTCGTACAAGGTCGCACCAAGACATGGAATACCGCAACCTCACTCTCGACGACTTCCAGGAAGAAGCGATCGGCCACCTGGACGGGGGCCGGTCCGTGCTGGTGAGCGCGCCCACCGGAACGGGGAAGACCCTGATCGCGGACTTTCTCGTGGAGAGGTCTCTGCTGGCGGGGAAGCAGGTGATCTACACGGCGCCGGTCAAGGCGCTCTCCAACCAGAAGTACCGGGACTATTGCCGGATTCATGGAGATGAGAAGGTGGGGCTGGTCACGGGAGACCTGGTGATTCGGCGGGATGCGCCGTGTCTTGTGATGACCACGGAGATTCTGCGGAACATCCTGCTCACCGGGGAGTCACTGGGGGATTTGGCCGCGGTCATCCTGGATGAGATCCATTTTTTGGACGATCGGGAGCGGGGGACGGTCTGGGAGGAGGTGCTGATCTACCTGCCGTCGACCATCCAGGTTCTGGGGCTCTCTGCGACCCTGGCAAACCTCGATGAGTTCGCCGAGTGGCTTGGGGCGGTGCGGGAGGCACCGGTGGAGACCATCAAGCACCCGGAGCGTTCGGTCCCCCTGCACGTGATGCTCGCAAACCACAAGACCGGACTGGCGGATCCCAAGGACTTTGAGAACGCGTGGCAGGCCTGGAAGAAGCAGGCTGACCGTGACACCCGGCCCGGGCAGCAGTCCGGTCGCGGTGGGGGGCGAAACAGGGGCCGAGGGGGCCGCCGGGGCGGGGGAGGGCGCCGCGGGGGAGGGCGCGATGGACAGCGCCGGGATCGCCCCACGCGTCACGGGCAGATCTTCGAGATGCTTCGGCGGGACATGACCCCGTACCTGTATTTTGTGTTCTCCAGGCGGTCGGCTGAGGCCTGTGCCCGGCAGCTGGGGCAGCGCTTGAATCGAAGTCTTCTTGAAGGCGAACGCCACAAGCAGATGCGCAACCGGCTCAGGGAAGCGGTGGATGTCATTGGAACCGAGGTCATCGACGACGAGCTGTACCATCTCTACCTGAAGGGGGTGGCCTTTCACCATGCGGGGCTGCACGTTCAGTTGAAGGCCCTGGTGGAGGAGCTGTACGAGGCCCGGCTCATCGATGTGCTCTACACCACCTCGACCTTCGCTTTGGGCATCAACATGCCGGCGCGGACTGTGGTTCTGGATGCACTGCAGAAGTATGATGGCCGGGGCACTCGCCCCTTGACGGTGCGGGAATTCATGCAGAAAGCTGGTCGAGCGGGTCGACGGGGCATGGACACGGTGGGATACGTCGTGGTGCGCATGGATTTCGATAAATTTGGGGAGGCAAAGCCCGGCCTGGCCCGGTACCTCGCCGACGAGCCGGAAAAGGTCAACTCCTCTTTCAACCTGTCTTTCAACTCCATTGTGAACCTGCTGGATCGTCTGGAGGACGCGCAGATCCGAGCGGTGGTGGAGCGCTCCTTTCTTGCCTGGAGGCTACAGAGGCAGGCCGAGGGGCTCGGGGAGCGGGCCGACAAGCTGGAGGCCAACCTCAAGGAAAGGGGATGGGAAAAGGGTGCGCGGGGTGTAGCGCCGGGCATGAAGCGAAAGGCCAAGGAGTTGAGGCGGCTTCGCAAGCGGGAGGTCAGCGCTCCGAACAGGGTCTGGATGGACTTCCAGGAGCGCAAACAGCTGCTTGTAGAGATTGGCTACATCGCACGGGACGGAACGTTCAACGCCGGGGCCCGGATTCTGCGGCACATTCAGATTGAAGAGATCTTCACCACCGAGTTGGTGCTCTCCGGGTTGGTGGAGGAGATTGAGCCCGATCTGCTCTACGGGGTGTTCTGCGCCATGACAAACAACTTTGCTCCGACGGTGCGTCTGCGGGACCGCCTGCACGGGGAGGCACGCGCGGCAGCAAAGGCCGTCAACGAGATTCGCCATTCCGACAACGTGCGTCGGGCGGAGCGCCTGCTCGATGTGGAGGTCAACTGGGATCCGAACCTGGTGGAGTTCGGAAGGCGGTGGGCGGCAGGGGATGCACTGGTGGAGTTGGACCGGCTCTTTTCCTCTCCCACCGACATTTCAGGCCAGCTGGTCTCGGGTTTTCGCCGTGCCAAGGATCTGGCCAGCCAGATTCGCCACATCTACAAGGAAGACCCGGTGGTGTACGGCCGCCTTGGGGACCTCATGAAGCGGGTGTCCAGGGATGAGGTGGAAGTCGTAGATTAGTCGCTGGCGGTATTCTTCGGAACAATGGACACAACCCTGCGACCCGAGTGGCTTCTTGTGGATGGAGTGCTGCGCTCCGGGTGGGAGGTGCGGGTTGAGGCTGGCCGCATCGCCTCGGTAGGTCCGGCCCAGGGGCCGGTCGACCTGCCGGATCGAGTCCTGATGGCGGGCTTTGTCAACGCCCACTCCCATGCGTTTCAGCGGGGCATTCGGGGGCTCGTGCAGTGGTCTGATGGCACGGACGACTTCTGGAGCTGGCGGGAACGGATGTACGGACTGGCAAATGCCCTGAATCCCGATGGGGTGGAGGCCGTGTCCGCCTTGGCATTTCTTGAAATGGCCTTGGCGGGCGTGACCTGTGTTGGGGAGTTCCACTACCTGCACCATGGGCCGGACGGCTCGCCCTATGCGGACCCGGACGAGTTGGCGCTTCGGGTCATTGCGGCGGCGAGGCGGGTGGGGATTCGCATCGCGCTTTTGCGGGTAGCCTATGCCCGTCCGGGGTTTGGGCAGGCGCCCAATCCGCTTCAGCGTCGGTTCTACGATGCGGACCCGGAGGCTGTGTTGGCGGCAGCCTCTCGCTTGGAGGCACAGCCGGATCCCGCCGTGACGGCAGGAATAGCTCCCCACTCGGTGCGGGCGGTACCCCGGGACTGGTTGGAGGTGCTCTCAGGGTTTGAGGGTCCGATCCACGCTCACGTGAGCGAGCAACCCGCGGAGGTCGAGCAGTGCCTGGAAGAACATGGGGTGCGCCCTCTGGAGCTCTTTTCGGAGGCCGGGTTGGTCCATGAACGGTTCTGCGCCGTGCACTTCACCTGGCCGACGGAACAAGAGATCTCCCGGCTGCGCCAGTCGGGGGGGCGTGTCTGTGCCTGCCCCACCACGGAAATGGACCTGGGGGACGGGTTTCTGCCCATCGAAGAGCTGGGGGGGATCCCGGTCTGCGTTGGCAGCGACTCCCAGGTGCGTATTGACCCTCTGGCGGAGGTGCGGGCGCTGGAGTGGCATGCCCGCGCTCGCCTGGGACGACGGAACGTGCTGTCGCCTCCCGGTGAGCGTGATGGGCTGGCCCTGCGGTTGCTGGAAGCGGGGACCCGGGTCGGCGCAGATGCCTTGGGGGTGGAGGCTGGTGACGTGATCCCGGGGCAGTGGGCGGACCTCATGTGCCTGGAGGTCTCCCGGTTCGCCCAGAGTGAGGCGGCGCTTCTGGCGTCGCTGGTCTTTTCCGCGGATGCCCGCTGTGTTCGGGACGTGTGGGTCGGCGGCCGGCGCATCGTCACGAATGGCCACCACAACGAGGCGGTGACCATTCGCGCGAATGCGAAGGCGGTTCTGGACTCTGTGTTCTAGGCGACGAGGTCCACTCGGTGTCCGAGGCGAACGCGGGGCGTGTCGGCCTGTTCACTTTCGTTGGAACCAGCTGCCTGGTCGTTTGTGGCGCCCTTCTCTTCGTTCTCTTCAGCGGATTCGCGTTCTTCCGAGCTGAATTCCGAGAGATCGAAACCCAGGTCTCGAAGGGACTCGGCGAGCTCGGGTCCTACTCCGCGGAGATCGTCCAGGGCGGTTGCGGTGCCTTCTGCAGCCACCGTCACTTCCCGTCCATGGGTGCTGATCTTCACGGCGAGGTCCTCGTCTACATCCACCACCACGTCGGTGGGGTTGGGAACGTGTCCCTCCGGGGTCGCCTGTTCCGACTCGTTGAGTGCCTGGGCTGCCATCTCTACCTCGACGTCTTCTCCCCACTCGTCTGTCTCCATGACGAGGCCTGGGGAGTCGAGGTTTCCACCGCCCTTGTTGGCGAGGCGCTCCTGGACCGGTTTGGGCCGGATTGTGCGTTGGCCCTCTACCGCCCCGCGGGTGGGGGTCTCCTCTGTGGGGGCCTCCATGGACGCTTCTGAGTCGACACGGGCCTCCCGGTCGCGTTCCACACGCTCTACCGGTGGACGCATCGGTGTCGCCGGTGCCTGTCTTGCGGCTTGTACCTCTGCCTGCGCTGTCAGGTCAGCTTTGACCTCGACCCTGGGCGCAGGTTCATGGGCAGGTCGTCGAAAGACATCGGCGCGCGGGGTGGATTGCTCACGCAAAGGCGAGCTTGTGAGCACCTCGTCCAGAGCAGGTTGTGAATTTGCGACCATCGATTGGGTGCTCGACGCAGTCGGCGTCGTGCGGGAGGCTTCCTTCGAGACGGGCACCTGGGCCACGGGGGCCCGGGTGTTGCTCGAGAGGTCCAGCCATGCGGGTCGCGAGGTGAGTGGGTCGGTCGCTGTGGTGGGCTCCTGAATCGGGACGAGAGTGGGCACAAAGGAAGCGGCCTGCTGATCCAGCAGATCCATGAGTGGAGTGGGGGGTTCTCCGCCATAGGCGAGGGCCTGGGGTGGAATGTCCGTGACCAGTGTCACGGGCACAGCCGCTTCTTCGACGGTTTCCACCAACAAGGTTTCCGTGAGATTCAGCGTGGCCATTGACTGGCTTTCTGTGTCCAGGGAGAGGGTGGGGTCTCGTCCGACCGATGGTGGCTTGCTCTGGGCGAGCAACCAGTTCGCCAGGCTTGTATCGCCTGGGCTGTTCATCAAGTCGTCGAATCCGCCCACCGCTTGCATCCCCGAAGATGCACTGCTTCCGGCTGCCACAGGCATCGGAAACAACTGGATGGGTTGCAGTTTCATGGGGTTCTTCTCTTTCCGGGGGTTTGCCCGGTGGTTTGGGGGTTTTCATTCGGGAGGTGCTTCTGCAAGCTTCTCCGCTAGGAAAGCTGCCCTTCGCGGTTCCATCGCAGCGAGGAGCTTCCCGGCCTTTGTCTTGTTCATTCTGTGGAGCACGCTGACCGCGAGGTCGTCGTTGAGCTCCTCAATCATCTTCGCTGCATCACCTGATCGCATGCTCTCCACCATTTTCACGATGGCGCGAATTCGCACATCTTTGGCCTCATCGGCTTCCAGGAGGAGATCCTCAAGCTTGGCTCGCTCTGCCTGGAGATCTTCCAGGCGGGTCTGCAGATCGGCCTCGACTTGCCTCAAGTCCGCCTCGCGGGCGATCAGCGACTGTTCTCGTCTCTCCAGGGCCCGTTCTCGGGCCTTGAGGGCATCGATGATCTCTCGCATTCCCGCGGTTTCGGGATCGGGCCACTCTGCATCTGGACGCCGGGTCAGGAGGTCGTTGGTTGCTTTGTCTTCTTCCGCTTCTTCTCCGGCGTCCTCGGTCTGGGCGAGTGCGTCCACCAGCCCGGGGTGAACGCTCAGCAGGGCGATCACCGCGAGACATGCCGCCAACACCAGCGTTCTGGATCGGCGAAGCGCCCCCGGAGGGGGCGCCTGGATTTGAAGCGGGGTCCGTTTCAAGCGGACTTCCTCCACCAGCCCTGGATGCCGAGTTCGTCCAGCATGGTTGCCTCGTTTTTGCGGGCCTCGCGGGCCGCCTCGTCGGCGCGGTTCTGAATGAGCTTCTCCATGGTCTGGGCCCGACGAATGGCCAGGTTCAAACGGGTCCGGCACGTGTCCACCCGACCCACCGCGCTGGACAGCTTTCCGTTCTCCGTGCGGCGGTGCATTTCCATACGCAGGCGGAAGGCGTGGTAGCGGGCCACTTCCTGTGGGTCGTTGTCGATGACGCCTTGCCGGATTTCATCGACGCGTTGGCGATTGGCCTCGAGGGCGTCCTGGGCCTCTTGCTTGTCGGTCTCTGCCGTGGCGAGATCGATGCGGGCTTGTCGCTTTTCGTGGTTGCGAAGGCGCTCGAGGTGTTTGAGGATATCTGCCATGGGTCTCTCTCAATTGGGGGGTGTGCCAGGGGTGTGCTTCCCTTTCATCGGTTGCCCATTTGACGTCTTGACAGGAATTATCGGTCTTTTTCCGTTTTCTGACGAGAATCCAGCGGCTGCCTGGAGTGGCGGATCGGCCGGCTGTGCACTATCCTCCCGCTCGGAGGCATCCTCGATGGGATTGGACTATCGGGTGCGGTGCTGCCCGGATGGGCTGGTGACCGATCGGCGTCGGCGAATCAAGGTGCTTGATTGCACCATTCGCGACGGTGGAATCTGCAACGATTGGCGGTTCTCTGACGAGGTTGTCCAGCGCACATTTTCTGCGCTTGTGGAGTCCGGTGTGGACTACATGGAGGTGGGCTACAAGACCTCCCGCGGCGCCTTTGACTCCGAGGTTGTGGGGCCGTGGCGGTTTTGCAGTGAGGAAGACCTGCGCCGGGTGGTGGAGCCGGGGCAGATTCAGGTGGCGACCATGGTGGATGTGGGGCGCATTCAGCGGGAGGACATCCCGCCCCGGAGCGAGAGCCTGGTGGATGCGGTGCGCATTGCCTTCTACGCCCACCAGGTGGAGGAGGCGCTGGACCTTCTCGCTCACGCTTTGGAGCAGGGGTATGAGACCTTTCTCAACCTGATGGCCGTTTCGGTTCTGGAGCCCCGGGAGATCGACCGGGTGCTGCGGCGTATGGCTGGAAGTGGGGCGCACAACGTGGCCATCGTGGACAGCTTTGGCGCCCTGTTTCCGTATCACGTGCGATATCTCGTGCATAAGTACATGAATTACCTCGGGGAATCCGTTCGGGTGGGAGTCCATTTTCACAACAACCAACAGCAGGCATTCGCCAACTCCATCGTGGCCATCGATGAGGGGGTGGACTTTGTGGATGCCACGGTCCACGGCATGGGGCGGGGGGCTGGAAACACGCCTCTGGAGCTTTTGCTCTTCTACCTGGACAACCCCCGGTACGACGTGGGACCCGTGCTCGCACTGGTCGATGAGTACGCGAAGATGCGAGAGGAGTTCCTGTGGGGCTACCACTTGCCCTACGCCATCACCGGCCACTTCAACGTGCATCCAAGGGCGGCCATTGAACAGATGTCACGCCCGGAGCCCTACACGGACTGTCGGAAGATGTACGATCAACTCTCCAAGCGACTCGACGAAGCGGCCAAGTAGTTGTTTCGCAAGGCCGCGCTGGCTGGATTGGGAGTGGTTTTGGGGCTCTTGGGGCTGGGACGGCTTGTGTATGACCCGGCGCCAGTGGAGTCTGTGGCGGTGGAATGCGCTGGAGAGCCCCGGGCGCTGAAGCCCGGAGAAGCCTTCACCGTCCTGGTCTGGAACCTGCAGTTTGGGGCTTCCCGAAAGCACGAGTTCTTCTACGACGGGGGGGATGCGGTGCATGTGCCCCGGGAGGATGTGGACGAGACCCTGGCGGCCATCGCGGGGGTGTTGTCCCAGGTGGATGCGGACCTCGTGCTCTTGCAGGAGGTGGATCGGGGCAGTGCGCGAACCCACCGCATTGATCAGCTCTCCCGCCTGGCCGGGGATTGGCCCTGCCGCCTGTCCACGCCCTACCACCAAGCGGCCTATGTGCCCCATCCACCGGGAGATCACCTGGGGCGGGTGAACATGAACCTGGCCATGCTGTCTCGCTTCCCGTTGCAGATGGGAACCCGAACCGATCTGCCCCGCTTGGTGGAGCCGTGGATTCGCAGGGTGTTCAACCTGAAGCGGGCCTTGTTGTCCGTGGAGGTTCCCGTGGAGGGAGGGCTGCCCCTGCGGGTGGGAAACACCCACCTCTCGGCGTTCTCCAGGGGCGATGGCACCTTGGGGCGGCAGGTGGGGGTGTTGAGCGGGTGGGCGGGGAGCGGGCGACGGTTCTTACTGGGAGGAGACTTCAACATGCTGCCCCCGGGAGATGACCCGGGGCGGCTCGCCGGCGGCAGCGAGTCCTATGCGGACGCCGAGAATCCCCTTGCCACCCTGTTGGAGGCCCATGACGAGGTGTCCGGCAAAGGGCTGCTGGACCCGGCCTGGCGTACCTACCTGCCCTTTGGGGCTGGCCAGCCGGATCGGAAGATTGACTACCTGTTCCACGGGCGGGACGTGGAGGTGTTGGAGGCCCGGGTGCTGGCGGAACACGACTCAATTTCCGACCATCTTCCGATCTTTGCGCGGCTCAAGATCAAGGAAGCCCCCGGAACCTAGGCGGTCCCGGGGGCAGGTGCCCTTGAAAGTCAGCTCATGGCATGGCCACGAGGCCTCCTTCTCCGGACAGGCGGGCGGCCATGGCCACGAGTCCGAGGAGCTCCGTGTCCTCGGACACGCCCGACCGCGCAGCCTCATTGACCAGGTTCCACAGCGCCGCGTAGGTCATTTCATTGGCGTAGGGTGATCCCCGGAGGAGCTCCGCAAAGGAGGCGGCACCCAGAGCGATGCGCAGGTCCTTGGAGGCGCTGGAGAAGTCCGGGGCCAGGGCATCTGCGGTGAACGGGGTCGACCACTCCACCGCGGGGCTGTCCGGGCCGGGCTTCTTGTTCCGGATGCGGACGGTGGCGAGACTCTCACCCCGCACGCTTGGGTTCAGCACCACATCGTAGAGCGCGGTCACCTCGTGGCCTGATCCCACCTCGCCAGCGTCAACAGTATCGTTGCGGAAGTCTTTGTCGGCGATGTCGCGGTTTTCGTAGCCGAGCAGGCGGTAGGAGGTGACCGCTGCGGGGTTGAACTCCACCTGGATCTTCACGTCCCGGGCGATGGTCTGGATGGTGCCGGCGAGCTTCTGGCCAAAGACCTTCTGCGCTTCCGCGAACTGGTCGATGTAGAAGTAGTTGCCGTCGCCCTTGTTGGCGAGTTGCTCCATCATGGTGTCTTTGTAGTTGCCCATTCCAAAGCCAATGGTCGAGAGGGTGATGCCCTGCTCGGCGGAATGGCGGATGGTCTTCAGGATGTCCTGGTGGGTGCTGGGGCCCACATTGGCATCTCCATCGGACAGCACGATCACCCGGTTCTCTGCGCCGGGCACGTAGCTCTGGCGTGCCATGCGGTAGGCCAGGTCAATCCCGGAGTTCATGGCCGTGGAGCCGCCGGCGGTCAGGTTCTCAATCGCTCTATGGACCCGGGCCTTTTCGTTGAGGGATGTGGGGCCGAGCACCTTGGAGACGCTGCCTGCGTAGGTGGCGAGGGCAACGCTGTCGTCTTCATTGAGCTGGTCCACGAGAAAGTGCAAGGAGCGCTTGGCCAGCTGGATCTTGTCCGGTGACTGCATGGACCCGGAGGTGTCCACCAGGAAGGTCAGACGCACAGGCTTGCGCTCGGATGTGTCGATTTCCTTGCCCTTGACGCCGATGCGTAGGACGTGGTGGTTGCCGGAAAACGGGCTGGGAGCGGCTTCCATGTGGACTGCGAACGGAGCACCGTCCACAGGCGGGGCGTACGTGAACGGGAGGGCGTTCACGAACTCCTCCACGCGCACAGCGGCGGTGGGGGGAAGCTGCCCGTGGTTGAGCTTGCGCCGGGCAATGGCGTAGCTCGCGGTGTCCACGTCTACGGAGAAGGTCGAGAGGCGATCGTCCGCCGTCAGGGTCAGGCCGCCGATGCCGTAGTTTGTGTAGTCCTCGGTGTTGGGCTGCTGGGCCGTAGGAGAGGGGGCGAATTGGGGAGGGGCCATGCTGTAGCCAGCGGAAGACCGGTCGCGGGCTCGGCCGCCTGCCCCAGCGAGACCCCCCAGGACTTCGTGTACAACACCGGACTTCCTGCGGGCTGCGGCCAGCCCACCGGTGAGGGGGGCGCTGGCCTCAAAGTCCATTTCGAGGGACTCGTCTTCGGCAAGGAAAGGCTCCGCGGTTTTGCTTTCCTCGGGGGACGCACTTGCCACCGGGGCGCCGTGAATCACCGCGGGCCGATCTGCGGCCGGGGCAGGCCCATAGGTGTAATTTGAGGTGCTGGCTTGCAGTTGGACCTCGTTCTTCGCTGGGGCCACCACCTGGGCCGTGCCGGGGTCGACGGGCGGGGCAGGGTCGACGGGCGGGGCAGGGTCGACGGGCGGGGCAGGGTCGACCAGGTCGACAATGTCCCCCTGGTGTTGCGTGCAACCGGTCAATGCCAGAAGGAGAACGGTGGAAGAAGAGAAGATGCGAGGGGTCATGGGGGCTCTTGTGTGTTGAGACGCCGCCGCAACGAGGGCTGCGCTTCAGCGCTTACACCTGCCGCGAGACTTTTCTGGAAACGCGGGAGGGGGCCCTGGATTCACCCCCTGGATCTGCCGGAGGTCAGTGCCGCTCGGCGGTCTTCCTGGCGGCCTCTTCCAGCTGCTTGAGGCGCTCTTCCACGTCGTGCAGGCGGGCCTCAAGTTCGGCCTCTTCGGCGTCCCCTCCGCTGCCCCTGCGGCGGATTCTGGAGGCCGCTCGTCTGGCGGAGTCCGCGTCCTTCTTCACCGTCTCGGCGGCGGCATAGGCGAGCAGGCGGGCCGCGCTCGGGTCGTCTCCGATTCTGCCCAGGACGGAGACCGCTGTCTGGCGGGTCCGCTGGTCCAGCGAGTCCAGGTGGGCCTCCAGCTTCCTGGAGAGCTTTTCGGCTGCCAGCTCCTTCTCCCGCCCTTCAAGGCGCGAGATGATGGAGGCCGCCGCCCAGGCAGATGCGTGCAGCGTCGAACGAGACTGGCCGGGAGAGAGCGCACCGAGAAGCACGTTGAATTCCCGGGTGGCGCCGTGGCGACCCAGCACCTGGGCGGCGGCTTCCTGTTCCGGGGCCCGTAGGGGGGCCGACTTCCGAAGCAGTGAACGCGAATGGGCCTGGGCAGCTGACTTGTCGTGGCGGGCCAGGGCGCCAAGCGCAGCGCCGCGCACGTGGGGGTTGGTCTCCCGGCGCAAGGAGACGGCCAGCGCTTTTTTGGCATCTCCTGCGCCATCCCCTTCGCCGAGCGCCAGCGCTGCGTCGTGTCGGATCCGAGCGGGGGCGCCGTTGGCCAAGGCCTCGGCGAGGGATGCGTTTCCCTCCACCGTGGAGAGCTTGCCCAGGGCGCCGATGGCGTCGAGTCGGTACTCCGTGGCGGTCTGGGTGTCCTTCAGCACCGCCACCAGGGCCTGGACGATCTTGTCCTCGGCGCTGCGCTCCCCCAGCTGGTGGATCGCCTCGAACCGGGCGTTCGGCGAGGAGCTTCCAAGCTGGGCAATCCACATGTCGGTGCTTTGTTCGGTGTGAATCTTCGCCAGCAGTCCGGCCTGTGGGTCCACGGCCACGTAGACAGGAGGTGCCGTGAGATCCACGAGCAGCTTCACGGTCGGCTCGTCCACCCACACGCGGCGCGTCACCGGCTCGGTGTCCGTGCCGATCTCCACGTCCACGGGCATGGGGAAGAAGGGGTGGGATTCGTCCTCGGAGGCAGGTTGCTTCAGGGTGAGGGTCAGCACCCCATCCTTCCAGGTCTGTTCCACGTTCAGCGCCGGCGAACCGGGCAGGTGGGTCCACGAATCGAAGAACCACCCAAGGTGCTGTCCGGTCACTTGCTCGAAGGCATGCTGCAGGTCGGCGGTTTCCACCAGCTGGTGGGCGTGCCCCACGGTGTAGAGGCGGATCGCCTCCTGAAAGGCTGCCTCTCCGAACATCACCCGAAGCATCTGCAGCACCGAGGCGCCCTTCACATAGACCGCGTCGTTTGGCTGTTCGTTCCCCCCGGGACGTGACCACCAGCGACCGGCCATGGGGCCTCGATCCAGAGAGTTGCCATGGCGCCTGCGCACCCGGTGGATGAACGCTTCCTCTCCCTCGCTCTCCCGCAGCCACAGCCCCGCGAAGTAGGTGGCGAACCCCTCGTTGAGCCAGAGCTCATTCCAGGTGCGGCAGGTGAGGGCATCCCCGTACCACTGGTGGGCCGCTTCATGGGCCACCACCGAAGGGGAGAACCGCATGGTGTCGGTGATGGCGTCCGGGTGGAGAATCTTCCGGTCCTCCACCGTGGCGGTGGTGTTCTCCATGCCCGTGTACAAGAATCCCTGGACATAGACCTCGGTGTAGAGGGGGTACGGGTATTCGAGCCCCGTGTAGTCGGAGAAGAACTCCAGGACGTCGGTGATGCGGCCCGAGGCGTTCTCCACCTCTTCCTCGGTGGCATCCGGCGGAAACCACTGGCGGATCTGCTTGCCCCGCCATGTCTGGGAGCGCTCCTGGTAGGGACCCACGGCCACCATCACCAGGTAGTTCACCAGGTCTTGTTCGAGGCGGTAATTCCAGGCTTCTCCGTCGAAGGACCCGACTCCGTTGGAGAGCACCTTGTAGCCCTGGGGCACGACGAACCGCCCGGAGGTAGTGAACCTGTCGTTGGGGTAGTCCCAGGAGGGAAACCAGTGGCGGTTGTCCGGGCCCTCTCCCTGGGACCAGACCTCGGTGTAGGTGTCCGGGGAGTCTCGCCCCGGGCGCCGAAAGTGCAGTCCGGTGCGAGGGGTGGCGCGGTAGTCCAGGGACACCTCGGAAACGCTCTCGGGGCGGTGCACGGGGATTTCCACCCCCGTGTCGTCCACGCGAAACTCCACCTGGGCTCCGTCCACGCGCACCGCTCGGATCTTGAGGGCTCTCTGGTTCAGGCGCAGGGTGCTGCTTCCCGGCAGGAGGGGGGCAATGCGCAAGGTGGCCGTGCCCTCCACCACCCCATCGTTCGGGTGAATTGCAAGGTCCAGGTGCAGATGCTGCAGGTCCCAGTCCCGATCCGGGGCGAGTTCGCCGGGTCCCCCGGGATTCGGAGCAGCCAGGGCGAGTTGGGTTAGCAGAGCGAGCATCGGTCCCACCCTTAACCGAACCCGCACGCGCTACCCTTGGGGCCATGTGGTGGCTTGCAACCGCTGGCCTCGTCGCCCTGGACACGGGGGGGTACCTGGAGGTGCGCACTCAGGTGGCCTCAGGCGTGGAGGGGGAGCCTCTCCTGGTAACGGAGCGGTTTCGGCCCTCCCTGGAGTCCAAGCCCTGGGAGCGGGTGGAGATTCACGCAACTGTGGAGGCTGCCCTTGCCCAGGGGCGGGATGAGTCCGTTGCGGCCTGGGAGCTTGTGAACGAGGCCGTGGGGGATCTGCTGGAGGTCGGCGGATGCTCTCTTCCTGCGCCCGCCCCTCGCGTGGAGTCCATGGACGATGTCCTCTCGGTGGAGCGGCTGTTTGTGGATCTCTACCTCCCGGCCGTCGATGTGCGGGTCGGGCGCCAGGCCTTGAACTGGGGGTCGGCCCTGGTCTTGAACCCCACGGACCTCTTTGGGGAGGTGCTCCTATCGGAGCCGTGGCGAGAACGCGCAGGAGTGGATGCAGCCCGTGCCACCGTGCCCATCGGCGAATCACACCAGGTGGTGGGGGTGGCGGCCGTGGAGCGGGACCTGGAGAGCGGGCGCTTCGGGCTGCGGCCCACCGTGAGCCTGTGGGAGACGGATGTGGCAGGGGTGGGGGTCCTGGACACGGAAGGAGAGGCCTTTCTCGGGGTCGATCTCAGGGGCCAGGTGGAGGCGGGCTGGTGGCTGGAGGGCGGGGTTCACATGTGGGAGGAGCCTACACCGGAGTTGAGCGTGGGCCTGGACTATTCCCTGCCAGTGGACAGTCGCCTGTTTTTCGCCCTCCAGTACACCTACGATGGCACCGGGGTGGCGCCCGGTGACTACAGTCTCTCCTCCCGCGGCATGGTGGTGGAAACGCCGGACTGCACGGGCGCATCCATGAGCCTGGACCTGGGCCTGCCCGAAGAGGTGGAGCCTCGCTTCACCCTCGGCCGTCACTACGGGCTGGTCACCACCCGGTTTTATCCGGGGGATGTCTGGGGCGTGCAGGCCATGGCGCTCATGAACCTGGAAGACCTCTCCGCGCTGGTGGTGCCCACGGTCAGCTGGACCCCAGGCGAGAGGTGGAGCCTCCACGGGGGGGCCCAGTTGATGGTGGGGGAGGGGGAGCTTGCCCCCGGGCCGGACCTGACCACCCTCACGATCGGGGAGGAAGGCTCCCCGGTGGAGATCGACTTCGGGGGCCTCGTACCAAGCGCGGTGGGCTTTCTCTATGCGCGGGTTGCGCTGTAGGCAGTATGACCACCTACCGCCGCCAGATGCTTACCTGTGCCGGCGGCACGTGCCAGGTCTGGAGCCGGCCCCACCCCATGCGCTCCAGCTCGGCGGCCTGTACACCGGTCTCGACGCCCCCGTGGTTGGAGGGGATGTGACGGGCCAGGACATAGCGGGAGCCGGTGGCGCTGGAGGGCCTTCGAATCGAGTCGATACAGGCCCTGGGCTGCCGGACGAACTCCTCCAGGGGCACCCGGTTCGGCAGGAGGAACTGGTTGATCCCCATGCCCGCGCAGTCCACCAGTACATCCTCCTCTCTGACGTTTTCTGAGGCCCAGGTGGCGATCTCCGCGGGAATCTTCTCGCGCATCGGTGGGGCTCCGGGCACCCCTCCCAGGAGGTTGGGCCAGGCCAGGACCACCCAGGCGCTCGCTGCGATCGCGCCGACTCCCTTGCCGGCGACCCTCCTTCCAAGTCGCTGGCCCACCCCGGTCCCCACCCGGGCGATGGCGACAGGCACCAGGGCCACCAGAGGCGCCGCGAATTGCAGCACGTACCGGTCCCAATAGGTCACCCAGGAAGCCCCCACGCCGATGGAGACAAGGGGAACCCCCACCAGCACCCCGCCAGCCAGCACGCTCCTTCGCCCCCAGGCCCCAGGAAGGCAGGCCAGGCACAAGAGCCACAAGGAGCTCGCCGGCGGGAGGCTCTGGGCATTCCAGAGTCGCTGAAGGTTCGTGGACAGCATGGCCCTGCTGCAGGGCAGGAGAAGGTGCGACGCTCGCAGGGGCCCCGGGCGAATGTCCTCACAAGCGGCCTGAAGCTTCTGGGCCAATGGGCCTCCCTCCCAGGTCTGCCAGTCCAGGGTGAGCTGCCTCTGGTGCAGCACCTGCTTCTCCAGGGGCATCAGGCGCGTGTTGACCCGCTCAGCCAGCGCACCTTCGGCGCTTCCCACGGCCCACACCCCCACCAGAAAAAACGCCGCGGTCCCTGCACGGTGAAGCCAGGGTCGGCTTTGAACCCCCAGGGCGAGGCTGCACAGGATTCCCCCTGCCACCACCACCACCATCCCTCGCAGGTCCAGGGCCAGCGAGGCACCGGCCGCCACGCCAGTGGCTGCCCCCAACAAGGCATGAGGCCAGCGGCATGCCATGGCCCCCAGCGCCAGTGCCAACCCTGTGGTGGCTCCCAGCAAGGGGTAGTGGTTCACCCAGTGCGCCCCGTGGGCCACCGGCGTGAACCCGGCCGCCGCCACGGCGGCCAGTCCGCCGATCCAGGCCGTAGAGAGGGCGCGGCCCAACAAGCCGGCAGCGAGCACCGTCAGGAGGGCGGAAACCGAAGACAGCATCTGCCCGGCCCGCACATACCCCTGGGACTCTCCAAACCACCCCACGAGCCAGGCGTAGGCCGGCGTGCGCCAGTCGGGAAACGTGGTGTCCCGCTCCGGGTGCCACACGTGCTCGGCTCCCCGAAGGTACACCCCCCAGTCCGAGCCCTCGGGGATGTGGAGAGACTCAAAAGCGTGCTGCCCCACCAGCACACCGCCGATGGCCAGCCCCAACAGCAAGGGCCATTCTCCCCGAATCCAGGCGAGCGCTCGGTCCATGGGCGAGGCGTTCAGGCGTTTCGCATGGGAACGCCCGCAGGCGGCGGAATCAGGCGCGGATTCTGCAGGAACCGGTGGGCATCCTCCCAGGTAATGAGCCCGCTGTCGTAGGCCTCCTTCAAGGCGCGATCGAGGGTGATCATGCCCTCCCGGCGGGCCCCTTCCATGATCGACTGCACCTGGTGGAGCTTGTGTTCCCGAATGAGGTTTCGCACGGCCGGGGTCCCCATGAGGATTTCAAAGACGGCGGTTCGGCCGTCGCTGCCCTTCCTCGGGAGCAGGCGCTGGGACACAATTCCCAGCAGCGATGCGGCCAGCTGGGAGCGGGCCTGGGACTGCTGGTGGGAGGGGAACACGTCGATCATGCGGTCAATGGCCTGGATGGCGTCGTTGCTGTGGAGGGTCGCCAGCACCAGGTGCCCTGTCTCGGCAGCGGTGAGCGCAGCGGAGATGGTCTCAAGATCCCGCATTTCCCCAATCAGGATCACGTCCGGGTCCTGCCGAAGAATGTACTTGAGTGCCTCGGAGAATCCCTTTGTGTCCGCGAAGACCTCCCGCTGGTCGATGGTGGCCTTCTTGCTCTCGTGGGCATACTCGATGGGGTCCTCGACCGTGATGATTCGGCAGGGGCGGGTGCTGTTGATGCGATCCACCAGGCAGGCCAGGGTGGTGGTCTTTCCGGACCCGGTGGGTCCCACCATGAGCAGCAGTCCGTGGGGGCGGGAGCCCAGCTTCAGCAGGTTCGGGGGGAGCCCCAGCTGGTCGGCGTCGGGGATCTCTGCCGGAATGGCCCGGAGTGCCGCTGCCATTCTGCCCTTTTGAAAGTAGGCGTTCACGCGGAAGCGTCGTCCCGACTCAAGGGCCAGGGCAAAGTCCAGCTCGCGCTCCAGCTCATACATGCTGCGTTGGCGTCCGCTCAAAATGGAGTAGAGCAGAATTCTCATGTCCGCATCTGAGAGGGCGGACTCGCCGATGGGTTCCAGGTGCCCAGAGATTCGCAGAATGGGGGGGCGGCCCGCGGTCAGGTGAAGGTCGGAGGCGCCCCGGTCCAGGACCTGTCCCAGCAGGGACATCATGTCCAACTCCACGTCTTCTTGGGCGTTGCCCGTGGCAAATGTGGCAATACCCGCCGCCATGCCCTTTGCCTGCAGCGAGAACTCGTCGGGGTTGGTTGCCTGAGAGAGGGCCATTTCGTAGGTAATCGCGCCCTCCTGGAAGAGCTTCAGGATGGAGCGATTGAAGGTGCGGATGCCCGGGTCGCGGGTGGAGCGCATCAGATCCTGCAACTCGTCGATGCGCAGCTCCCGCAGGAGCTTCACCACCGGGGGGGTGCAGGTGAGAAGCTCCACCCCGAGCGCTCGTCCATTCTCGTTCTGGGTGGGCATGAGCCGCTGGGACACAATGCCGCGCAGGCTCAAGGACAGGTCCATGGCCACCTGGGCCCGCATGTGGTCGGGGAAGTAGCTCAAGATTCGTTGCAGGGTCTGAGTGGCATCGATGGTGTGGACCGAGGCCAGGACCAGGTGTCCCGTCAAGGCCGCGGACAGGGCCACGCGCATGGTCTCCGCGTCGCGCATTTCCCCGAGCATGATGACGTCGGGGCTCTGGCGCACCACGTGGCGGAGGGCGGAGGAAAAGGTGGCCGTGTCGCTGGTCACCTCTCTCTGGGTAATGCGTGCCTTTTCGTCCTTGTGCACGAACTCGATGGGATCCTCGATGGTGACAATGTGCACGGGCCGGGTCTGGTTGATGTGGTGCACCATGGCGGAGAGGGTCGTGGACTTTCCGGAACCCGTGGAGCCGGTCACCAGCACCAGGCCCCGGGTCTCCCGGGCCAGCTCCCGCACCTGCACAGGCAGTCCCAGCTCCTCAAAGCTCATGGCCCCACTGGGCACGGCGCGGGCCACCACGCAGATCCGCCCCTGCTGCCGGGAGAGGTTCAGGCGGTAGCGGGCGCCATCCTCTGTGGAAAAACCAGCATCCAGATCTCCGGTTTCCGCGAAGAGGGTGCGCTGTCCCTCGCTCAACACCGACGACAAGAACGCCAGCGCGTCTTCCTCCGCGAGGGGAGGCAAATCCAGGACCTCCAGCTGCCCGTGGATTCGCAGGGCTGGCGCCTTGCCTACCGTCCAAAAAACATCTGAGGCTTCTTTCTTCTCCATGGTCTGGAGAAGTCCCACCAGCGCGTCTTGTGCTTTTGCCATTCCCCAGAGGGTACCGGAACCCGTCTTTCGGCGCTACGTTGGTTCTTGAAGGAAGGAAGGGGTTGCCCATGCGCGTGGTCGGTTTGGTTGCGGTTCTCTTTGGCACAGCAGCGTGTTCGGCCCCCACCCTCAAGCTCGTGGATGACCCGAGAAACGGCGTGGTGGACACTGGTGTGGAGGGCGACGCCGACGCCGACGCCGATGCCGATGCCGATGCCGACGCCGACGCCGATGCAGATGCAGACAGCGACGCGGATGCAGACAGCGACGCGGATGCAGACGCCGATGCAGACGCCGATGCAGACAGCGACACAGATCCCGACCCGGTGACGTGTCAATTGTCTGGGGGGCAGACCTACACTTTGACCCATCCCTACCGGGTGACGGATGAGTCGACTTTTTCCCCTTTGTTCAAACACTCTGGCTGGGCTGATGAGGCGCAGGGAGAGCTTGATTTGCACTGGTGGATTCTCGAGACGGTCTGGGACCGCTCGGAGGACACCGACGGGAGCTGCCCGATCGCCCATTGGCTTGCGGACGACAAGGTTCTGTTTGAGGGGGACTGTGGGGGCGCCATGGGGGGCGAGCTTGCGTTCACTTTTCATGACGAGTTCTACGAGGCCGAGTACACGGCGTTCTCGCTGGCCCTTCAGACGGATGGGCGCACGTGGCAATACGAGGCCACCGGGTCCTGGACCTATCCCTACAGCGATCAGGGGAGCGCTTCAATTCACGTCCAGGAGAGCCGCTTCCTGTCGGGGGAAGCCGAACTTCAAAGCGGCCGTTTTGATCGCAACCTCGAGTTCGACCTCTATGGAAACGGCGCGGTGATCACAGGGGCTGTCTCGGTGAAGGAGTGGGCGGACGGGCCCACCGGGGACTTCTGCGTCGACGGCGTCTTGCGCTGGCGCAACTCCTGCGAGGCGGAGCCGCGGGGCAGCGTGACCTACACCGCTGATCAGGAGATCGGGCTTCTCATGGAAGGGCGCGACGGTTGTGACGGTTGCGGCGCCCTGACCATTCCTGGCCAGAACCCCGCCAGATTCTGTGATCTATAGAGAGTCCAACACCGACGCGTAGAATGCTGGCCGCAGGGCCTTGATCACGGAGACTCGGTCCCTTTCGGGCCAGACCCGGTTGGTTAATAGCGCTGCGGAGATTTGCCGGTCTCGATCCACCCAGAGGGAGCACCCGGTGAATCCCAGGTGGCCAAAACCTCCCAGGGAGCCCTGGCCCCACCGGGGTCCGGCGGTGCTTCCCTCGCCAGTGGGTCGATCAAACCCGAGACCTCGACCTGTGCCGGTGTCCGCCATCCAGTCGGCCAGGACCTGCCCGGCTCCAATGCCTTGGGCTCCCTGGGCCTCGGCGGCCATGCAGGCCCCCCACCGGGCCACGTCCCGCGCGGTGGAGAACAGACCAGCATGCGGGGCCACGCCGCCCATGGCCCAGGCGTTGTCGTCGTCCACCTCGCCCACAACAGACGGCCGACCGATCCCGGGCTGAAACAGTCCCTCCTGCCCAGGGGCAGGTTTTCGTGGGCGGAGCGTCCCTGTGGGAAGCACATGTCGTTTCGAGAACGTGGTGCTTTCCTCACCGATGGGCAGCCGGACAAAGCCGGTGTCCGTCATGCCAAGGGGATCGAAGACCAGGTGCTGCGCCAACGCATCCAGGCTCTCCCCCGCCAGGGTCTCCAGGATCTCCCCCAGCACCAGAAATCCCAGGTCGCTGTATAGGCACCTCCCGGGGGAGGGATTCCCAGATCGGGCCTGTTTGAAGAGGATGCCGCGGGCCAGGGCCCAGGCACCGGGATGGGGATTCTTGAACAAGTCTCCTGCCACCGGGTGGGTTTCGAGGTCCACAAACAACGGCCGCCATGCTTCCAGGCCGCTGGTGTGGGCCAGGAGGTGGCGCGGGGTCACCTCTGGGGGAAGGGAGCAATCGTCGAGAAGGGAGGCCACGGGCGCCTCGAGGTCCAAGACTCCCCGGGCTGTGAGCACCGCCGCCACAGATGTGGTGGCCAGAACCTTTGTGAGGCTGGCGACATCAAAGAGGCTGTCCCGGGTGGTCGGCCCGTCGTCGGAGGCACCATGGGCGGAAGCATGGATGCAGTGGCCCCGGTGCAGAACCCACGCGCTGGCCGCCGGGATTCCGTCCGCGACAGCTTGTTCCAGGAGTGCTGCGGTACCCGCCAGTTGCGGTGCCACGATTGCCTACCCCGGGTGTTGAAAGAGGTGGTAGTCATAGGCGGCCAGCAGGTTGTTGATCGACGTGAAGTACGCCTCCTCCTGGGCCTTTGAGAGCTGGTTCCTTTCTACTGCTGACTTGAACCCGGCCGCATCCGCAGACCGAAAGGCGGCCAAGAGCTGGGTGTAGGAGTCGGCACGCTCGGTCCAGCAGGACACCGCCTGGCTGTGAATCTCCCGGAGTTCCCCGGCGGTGGGTTGAATGTCCGCAACCCCAGCCTTGAGCTCATTGGCCAGGGGGACGATACGGTCCTGCCACGCCTGAGCCACCGCGTCAGCATCGGCCTCATTCCCGTGAACCTTGGCGGCCAGGGTCAGGAACTCATCCGCCAGCACCTTGTTGCGCACCGCCAAATTGGACATGGCTGCGTGGTACTCACCAATTTCCCGCCCGACGGGATCGCCTTTGCAGCCGGCGCTCCATACCAGCACGAAAGCGAAGGCGGCCAGGGGGAGAGCAAGGCGGCGGAGCATGATCTTCATCGGGTGGGTCTCCAGGATTGAATTATAGTTCTTGGGTGAATTCCGCTCCCCTCCCGTTGTCATGAAAAGGCTAGGCCAACTGGCTGTGCGCACCCGAGCCGCTGCCAGGCGGTTGCAGGCCCGCACCCCTGTGGGGCAGGCACACCCGGTTCGACTGGTGCTGCGCCTCAATGAGACCGGTGTTCCGGAATCTTGGACCTGTGCGGAAGGTGAGCCCATGGACCTCCATGCCTGGCAGCGGTCCCTCGTACTGCTTCTGGAGTGGTTGGGGCCGGTGCGCGTGGTTGTTTCTGGCGGAGAACCGGCGGACTCGGAGCTGCTGTCTCGACTGGTTCGGTTCTGCAACCGGCTGGAGTGCCCGACCCACCTGGTCACAGGAGGGGGGCTGACGCCTGTGGTCCAGGAGGAGCTGGTGGACTGGGGGCTTGCCGCTGCCACGGTGCAGGTGGCCTCCCTGGAAGACGGGTTGCACAAGCAGGTGGTGGGCACCTCTCTGGATGCGGCTGCATCGACCCTCACCGGGCTTGCTCGTCTCCGCGAGGAGCGCGGTCGCCCCCTGCACCTGATGGTGGGGATTCCGCTGGTGCAGAAGAATCTCGCCTCCGTGGGCGCCATTGCTGGTTGGGCCCGTCAATGCGGGGCGGATGGGGTCTTTGGAACGCTTCCCCCAGGGGCGACAGCCCCCGAAGGCGCTGCCGAGGCGCTGCAAGCCATTGGCGAAGGAGATGTCACTCCGGCCGCTCTCGTGCGCCAGCTCGCTGGAAAAGGAGGAGGGACTGTGCCCATAGGCTGGCTTCTTTCCGATGGTTCTCTTCTCAGATCCCAATTGGGCCCCCCGGTTGCCTGCCTTCCGGAGGAAGAACCCGGTCCTGCCTGGTCTCGCGTGGCTGCAGCCCCTCCGGCCTGGCTGGATGCTGCGCTTTTGGCACCCAGGAGCCTCGAGTCTCGTCGCTGAATGAGGAGGGGCGATTCGGTTGCGAGAGGAGGGGCGAAACCATAGATACGCCCGGCTCTTTCGGAGACACCATGAAGATCGACCTGGGAAGCATGCCCCCTCAGGGGCACGAGGAGGGAATCGACGCGAGGTCCCTCTGGGCCGCCTCAGCCGCCGCTGAGGTGCTGGAGGGGGATGTCAAGATCCTCGCCGGTGAGCTTCGGATCCGCCTGCGGGGCGACACGGCGCAGATCACCGGGTCCCTGTCCGCTGGTGTTGAACGAGACTGTGACCGGTGTGGCGCGCGGCTCATGTTGCGGATAGATGGCCCCGTCGAACTCGAATATCGTCCGGAATTCTCGGAGGATGAGCCGACCAGGGAGTTGTCCGCATCGGACATGGACCTTGGCTTCTATGCAGATGGAAGCCTGGATTTGTCCGAAGCGGTGCGCGACCATCTGGCGGAACTTCTTCCTTTTCAGGTCTTCTGTGATCAGCCCGAAACCGAGCCTCTCGGGGAGGGATGTTCTCAGGAAGCCCAAGGGGTTTCGGAGTCCTTTCGGGTGGATCCGAGATTTGCTGTCCTCCAGAACCTCAAACTGGAATAGGGAGCCAAAATGGCCGTTCCCAAGAAAAAGACCTCCAAAAGCCGTCGCGACATGCGACGTGCCCATGACTTTCTGCAGTACAAGGCGGCCGTAGAGGTCTGCGAGAACTGTGGGGAGCTGCACCGGCGCCACAATGCGTGCACCCAGTGTGGAATCTACCGGGGCCGCCAGGTTCTCCCGGCTGCTGAATAGACAGGGGATTCTCGTGGCGAAAGAAGAAATCGCAGCCAAGCTGAACGACATCATTGCCGAGTCTCTCGGTGTCAGTACGGATGAAATCCAGATCACGGCCTCGTTCATCGAGGATCTCGGGGCGGACTCGCTGGATATCGTCGAGCTTGTCATGGCGATCGAGAAGGAATTCTCGATTGAGATTCCTGATGAAGACGCAGAGAAGATCGCGACTGTGCAAGACGCGATCTATTACGTCGAAAACCACCTGGCGTAAAAGGCTGGGCGCTTGATGTCCCGCCGCGTGGTGGTGACTGGGCTCGGGGCGGTGTCGCCCTGCGGCAGCGATGCGCCTTCTACTTGGCGCAGCATGGTGGAAGGGCGCTCCGGCGTGGGCCCCATCACGACTTTTGACTGCGCGGACTGGCCCGTTCGCATTGCGGGGGAGGTCAAGCAATTTGATGCCGATCAGCTGATTGGCCGGCGAGAGGCCCGGCGCATGGATCGCTTCACCCAGTTCGCGGTGGTTGCGGCTGAGGAGGCCGTGGCCCATGCAGGACTGGCAATGGAACAGATCGACAGGGACCGCGTTGCTGTCTACATCGGTACGGGTATTGGGGGCATCCAGGAGACGCTCTCCGGATACGACGGTCTCAAGGAACATGGTCCGAAGGGGGTCTCTGCGTTTTTTGTTCCGCGGCTCCTGACCAACCTTGCGGGTGGGACCGTGGCCTTGCGCATGGGGGCGAGAGGTCCAAATCTCTGTGTCTCCACCGCCTGCGCTACCGGTACGCATTCGATTGGGGAGGCGTGGCGCTGCATTCGGGAAGGCTCGGCAGATGTGGCTGTGACCGGGGGGGCCGAGGCCTGCGTTGTGCCGGTGGGAGTCGCTGGGTTCAGCGTGATCAAGGCGCTCTCCACCCGCAACGACGCGCCGGAGACGGCATCCCGCCCCTTTGATGCGGATCGGGATGGTTTCGTGTTGGGGGAAGGGGCAGGCATCTTGGTGCTTGAGTCCCTGGAGCATGCCCAGGATCGCGGCGCTGAGATCCTGGCCGAGGTGTTGGGCTACGGTCTCTCCTGCGATGCCCACCACTTGACGGCTCCGGGCGGAGGGGGGGCCGAGCGCTGTATGGAGATGGCGTTGCGATCGGCAGGTCGTTTGCCAGCGGAGGTCGACTACCTCAACGCCCATGGCACCTCAACCCCTCAAAACGACCTCAGTGAGACCCGTGCTATTCACGCCGTTTTCGGGGAACACGCCGGAAGACTCATGGTCTCCTCGACCAAGTCCGTGACCGGACATCTCCTCGGCGCAGCAGGCGGAGTCGAAGCCCTGGCGGTGGTGAATGCCCTTCACCAGGGGCTGGTTCCTCCGACGGCTACCTGGAAGATTCGGGATCCCGCGTGCGACCTGGATTACGTACCAGGAGAGGCACGGTCTGTACCGATTCAAGTAGCGCTCTCGAATTCGTTTGGGTTCGGGGGCACAAACGCTTCCCTCCTCTTTGGCAGAATCTCGGAGTAGAAAATGCGACTGGCCATTGGCAGTGATCACGCGGGTTTGGACCTCAAACGGAAGCTCTTGGAGCACCTGGCGACCTCTGGGCACCAGCTGCAGGATGTGGGCACCCACTCCAAGGACTCCACGGACTACCCGAACTACGCCAAGGCGGTGGCCACTCAGGTGGCCGGCGGGGAAGCGGATTTGGGGGTGTTGGTGTGCGGAACCGGCCAGGGCATGGCCATGACTGCCAACAAGGTGGCTGGCATTCGTGCTGCGGTGTGTGCGGACACGTTCTCGGCGCATGCCACGCGGGAACACAACGATGCCAACGTGCTCTGCATCGGGGACCGCGTGGTGGGTGCGGGGCTGGCGGTGGAGATTTTGGAGGCTTTTCTCGGGGCGAGTTTCGAAGGGGGGCGACATGCCCGCCGGGTGGCCTTGATCGAAGGAGAAGGACAATGAGCCACCTGAGAGATTTGGATCCAGAAGTCCATTCCGCCATTCGTGCGGAGATTCACCGCCAGGAGACGGACCTGGAGCTCATCGCCAGCGAAAACTACGTCTCCCTGGCTGTGTTGGAAGCTCTGGGAACATCCTTGACCAACAAGTACGCGGAGGGCCTGCCGGGGCGACGGTATTACGCCGGATGCGAGCACGTGGACGATGTAGAGCGCCTTGCACGGGCGCGGGCAAAGGAGCTCTTCTGTGCGGATGGGGCCAACGTGCAGCCCCACTCCGGTGCCTCGGCCAATGCAGCGGTGTACCTCTGTGCCCTCCAGGCGGGGGACACGGTGCTGGGCCTGGATTTGACCCACGGCGGCCATCTGACCCACGGCTCTCCAGTCAATTTCTCGGGCAAGCTCTACAACGCGGTTCACTACACCCTGGATCCGGAGACGGGTCGGCTGGACATGAACCTCATCCGAGACCTGGCCAAGAAGCATCGGCCCAAAATGATTGTGGCGGGCGCTAGCGCTTATGCCCGCACCTGGGACTTTGCCGCCTTTCGGTCCGTGGCGGACGAGGTGGGGGCGGTGTTGTTTGCGGACATCGCCCACGTGGCCGGGCTCGTGGTGACAGGACACCATCCCAGCCCCTTTCCACACTGCGACTACGTCTCCACCACCACCCACAAGACCTTGCGCGGCCCCAGGGGGGGCATGGTCATGGGGCGCCGAGAGGTCATGAGGGCTCTGAACTCCGCAGTCTTCCCAGGCACTCAGGGCGGTCCCCTTTGCCACGTGATCGCTGCGAAGGCGGTGGCGTTCGGGGAGGCTCAGAAGCCCGAGTTTTCCACGTACTCCCAAGCGGTGCTCGACAACGCTCAGGCCATGGCGTCGCGCCTGGTGGAGCGGGGTGTCGAACTCGTAAGTGGCGGGACCGACAACCACCTGATGTTGTTGGATCTGCGGGCTTCAGAGATCTCTGGCAAGGATGCGGAGGAAGCCCTGGGGCGCGCGGGAATCACCGTGAACAAGAACACGGTGCCCGGAGAGTCGCGCCCCCCCATGGTCACTTCTGGGGTTCGAATTGGCACGCCGGCCATGACGACTCGCGGCGGAAACACAGAGGATGCGAGGCGGGCTGCAGACTGGATCGCCGATGTGATCCAAGCTCCGGAGGATGCTTCATCCATTGAGCGCATCGGCGCTGAGGTCGCCCACTGGTGTGAGGTCCACCCGGTCTATCCGAGCGGAGTGGGCCCCGCGTGAACTGTCCCTATTGCCACCATCCCTCGACCCGGGTGCTCGACTCCCGGGATGCCGGGGGCTTTATTCGACGGCGCAGGGCCTGTGAGGAGTGCGAGCGGCGCTTCACCACCCACGAGCGCTTGGAACAGCGCCTGCCCCAGGTGGTAAAGAAAGACGGCACACGACAGCCCTTCGACAGGGAGAAGCTGCGCTTTGGCTTTGCCCTTGCCTGCAGAAAGCGTCCCGTCTCCACGGAAGACCTGGAGTTGGCGGCGGAAAGGGTCGTGCAAAGGGTGGTGGCCGAGTCGGATCGGGAGGTGAACACCACCCGCCTGGGGGAGCTGGTGCTGGAAGCGCTCCTGGATTTGGATCGCGTGGCTTATTTGCGGTTTGCCTCGGTCTACCAGGAGTTGGCCACACCCGAGGCGTTTCTGGAGATTCTGAATCCTCTGATCGGGGATCGGAAGTGAACGACGCCCACTGGATGCAGCGTTGCATCGAGCTGGCCCGGCGGGCGGAGGGTCGCACGGCCCCGAATCCCATGGTGGGGGCGGTGCTTGTAAAGGATGGGCGGGTGCTGGGGGAGGGTTGGCACCGGGTCGCGGGTGAGCCCCATGCGGAGCCACTGGCGTTGAACGGGGTCACCCAGGATCTCGCGGGGGCCACCATGTACGTGAACCTGGAGCCATGCTGCCACGTGGGCCGCACCGCCCCGTGCACCGATGCCATTCTCGCGGCAGGTATCGGCCGGGTGGTGGTGGGCATGGTGGATCCAAACCCCCTGGTGCGGGGAAAAGGGATTGAGCAGTTGAAGGCCGCGGGGCTACCCGTGGAGGTGGGCGTCGAGGGGGTGGCCTGTGGGGAGCTGAATGCGGGCTACATCAAGGCCACCACCGAGGGGTTGCCCCAGGTCTGGTTGAAGGTGGCGGCCACACTGGACGGTGCCATTGCAGATGTGGCCGGCCACTCCCAGTGGATCACCTCTGAGGCGGCCCGGGAGCGGGGGCACCGCTTGCGAGACAGAATGGACGCCATCCTGGTGGGATCAGGCACACTTCTCGCCGATGATCCAGCACTGACGACACGCTTGGAGGGGGGGCGAGATGCGCTGCGGATTGTGCTCGACACGGACCTGCGCTGTCCTGTGGAGGCCCGCCTGTTCAGCGGTGCGGAGGCTCCGTTGATTTACTGCGCCCCGGATGCCGACAATCGGGATCTGCCCGCGGAGGTCGTGCGCGTCCCCCGAGCAGAGGGAGGACTTGATCTTGCGGCGGTGCTGTCTGATGTCGCGGGCCGCGGCGTGCACAACCTGCTCGTGGAAGGGGGCGGGCTGGTGCACCGAGCCCTGCTGGATGGCGGGTTTGCCGATCGCCTGCTCTTGTTTCTTGCCCCGAAGGTGCTCCCTGGGGGCAGGGGGTTTGTGGGGGGGGCGCCCATGGAGCTTGGGCAGGGTCCCGCGTTTAAGCTGCTGCGCTCGGAACCCGTGGGGGACGACCTCTTGTTGGACTACAGGGTGGCCCGCTGATGTTTACCGGCCTGGTCAGTGACGTGGGAGAGGTGGTCGAGACGGGTCCCGCCGGTGACGGACTCTGGGTCCGCATTCAATGTGGGTGGGCCGAGCCGGTGTTTTGCGCGGGGGAGTCCATCGCGGTGGATGGAGTCTGCCTGACGGTGGAGACCTGGGAGGGGAGCATCTTCAAGGTCACCTGTGGTGCTGAAACCCTGGCGTGCACGACGCTGGGCCAGGTGGTCCCGGGGCGAGAGGTGCACCTGGAGCGAGCGCTTGCTGCGGGGGACCGCCTGGGGGGGCACATCGTCTCCGGCCACGTGGATGGGGTGGGTGAGGTGCTGTCGATCCGCCAGGAAGGGGAGTCTACGGTGATCTGGCTGCAGGCGCCCAACGACCTTTCCCGATACATTGCGCGCAAGGGCTCTGTCTGTGTAGACGGGGTCTCCCTGACGGTCAACGAAGTCGAAGACTCCCGGTTTCGAGTCAACATCGTGCCGCACACTGTGGACCACACCCACATGGGCAGGTATGAAGCTGGCACCCGGTTCAACCTGGAGATCGACCTGGTGGCCCGGTACCTCGAGCGTCTTTTGAGTGCACGACAGGAGCCTTCATGACAAGCCCCATGTCTTCGGACCCCATGGCCCGCGTGGAGCAGGCGCTGGCGGACATCCGCGAGGGGAAGATGGTCATTCTCGTGGATGACGAGGATCGGGAGAACGAGGGCGACCTGACCATGGCGGCGGAGATGGTCACCCCGGAGGCCATCAACTTCATGGCCGTGCACGGTCGCGGTTTGATCTGCCTGACCCTGACCGAGGAGCGGGTGGACAAGCTCGGCTTGAACATGATGGCGCCCCAGAACCAGAGCCCCTACGAGACGGCATTCACTGTATCCATTGAGGCGCGGGAGGGGGTGACCACAGGCATCTCCGCAGCGGATCGAGCGCGGACCTGCCAGGTTGCCATCGACTCTTCCATGGGCCGAAGCGACATCGTGAGTCCCGGGCACGTCTTCCCCTTGCGGGCCCGGGACGGCGGTGTATTGGTGCGGACCGGGCAGACGGAGGGCAGCGTGGACCTGGCCCGCATGGCGGGGCTGAATCCCTCCGGAGTGATCTGCGAGATCATGAACGACGACGGCACCATGGCGCGGATGCCGGATCTCATGAAGTTTGCCTCTGAACACGGACTGCACATTGTGACGGTGGCGGATGTCATCAAGTGGCGTCTTCGCAATGAGCGCCTCGTGGAGTCTGTGTTGGACGCGCGGCTGCCCGTACCCGGGCTTGGGGAGTTTGCGTGCCGGATCTACAAGTCCCAAGCGGATCAAGGGCTCCATCTCGCCCTTTGGCGGGGGGAGCTGACAGAGCAGCCCACACTGGTGCGGGTCCAGGCATCGGACCCGGTAGGGGACGTGTTTCGGGCGGAGAGCTCGGATGCTGCCGCGCAAATTGACCGGGCGCTGCACCGGATCGATGAGGAAGGGGGCGTGCTTTTGTACATGCACCTCTATGGGGGGCGGTCTGCTGAGTCTTTGATCAACACCCTGAGGTCGCACCTGCTCCCGGTGGCGGAGACCGAGGAAGCAGCCCCGTCGAAGCGCAGGGCGCCGTCGAGCACCTTGCGGGAGTTTGGGACTGGCGCTCAGATCCTGCTCCACATGGGGCTGCGTCGTCTGCGCCTGTTGACCAACAACCCGCGCAAGATCGCGGGGTTGGAGGGCTACGGCCTGGAGGTTGTGGAGCGGGTGTCCATCGAGATAGAGGCCACCGACGCCAACCGGGACCTGTTGGCTGCCAAGATTGAAGAGCAGGGACACCTGCTGGAATTGCCCCGCTCTTAGCGGGCTGGGAGCCACGATGCGGGTGCTGGAAGGGAAAGCCACGGATGTCGGTGGGCGGTTTGCCATCGTCGTGTCGCGGTTCAACGACCACATCACCGAGGCGCTGCTCCAGGGGGCGGTGGCCACCTTGACCCAGGAGGGGGTGCCAAAGGAACGCATCACGGTCTACCGGGTTCCCGGAGCCTTTGAGGTGCCTCTCGCCACGAAGTGGGCCGCCGACAGCGGACGGTTCGAAGCGGTGGTGGCCTTGTCCTGTGTGATTCGAGGAGGGACGCCGCATTTTGACTACGTGTGCGATGCGGTGACCACCGGGGTTTCTCGGGTGGCCTTGGACTCGGGTGTGCCGGTGGCCTTCGGGGTGTTGACCAGTGACACGGTGGAGTCCGCAAAGGAACGGGCCACCGGACTGGCGGTGCCCGCCCAGCACCACCCGGGGGCGGGCTCCTCAGAGGCTCCGACCCATGCAAACAAGGGATCGGAAGCAGCGCTTGCAGCCATGGAAATGGTGTCCTTGTCCCGCGCGATGGAGGCCTGAATGGGAAGTCGAAGAAAGGCGAGAGAGCATGTCTTGCTGGCGCTCTACGCTGCGGACATGGAGGAGCAGCCCCACGATGAGGCCTTGTCCGCACTGTGGGATAGCCTTGTGGATGACACGGACGGCGACTTTGGAAACCGACCTGCCGATGCAGAGGAAGTGGAGTTTTCCCGGGTCCTGGTAGAGGGGGTCGCTGCCCAGAAGGCTGAACTGGACACCCAGATCGATGCTTGCTCCAACAACTGGCGGGTGGAACGCATGTCACTCGTGGACCGGAACATCCTCCGCATGGGGGTCTTCGAGCTGACCGCCCTCACGGACATTCCGGTGAACGTGTCCCTCAATGAAATGGTGGAGCTTGGCAAGAAGTACGGGACCATTGACTCCGGGGGCTTCATCAACGGCATCCTGGACCGCATCGCCCGGAACATCGGGCGGCTGTGACTCGGCGAGCGCATGGCCTCATCGGAGGTCTGTCCCTGGGCGTGATTCTCTTCTCGGTGCTGCTGACGCCCGGGCCCGAGTCCGTTTCCCTCTTTGGGTGGGAGCTGCCGGGCACCTGCGCCTGGAAGGAGGTCCTTGGCCTGCGCTGCCCCGGGTGTGGCCTCACCCGGTCCTTTGCCTACATGGGGGCGCTGGAGATCGGGGCGGCCTTTCAGCAGAACTGGCTGGGGCCGGTAGGGTGGGTGGTGGTGGGTGCGCAGGTGCCGTTTCGGGGGTGGCGGGTTCGAGCCCCCCGGGTCAGGGAAGGGCGCCCCTGAGCGCTGCCACCGCCTCGGCCACCGGTCCGGCGGCCTCCGCTCCGTGCTCTTCCACCAGCCGCACCAGGGCCGACCCCACGACGATGCCGTCGGCGTAGGGCGCCAGGGCGGCTGCATCTTCGGGGGTGGCGATGCCAAAACCCACGGCGACGGGAAGCGAGGATGCCTCCCGGACGGTCTTTAACTCGGCCCCGATGGCGGCCGGGTCTCTAAGGCCCGCGCCGGTGATGCCGGTCATGGACACGTAGTAGAGGAATCCGGCCCCCTGGGCGGACAGTGCAGCCACCCGCTCGGGCGGGGTTGTGGGGGCTGCCAGGAGAATGGGGGCGATTCCGTGGTTGTGTAGAGCACGGGTCAAGGCGGGCTCCTCGCGGGGAGGACAATCCACGCACAAGAGGCCGTCGATGCCCGCGGCAGCACAGTCTGCCGCCAATCGCTCGACGCCGCGGAACAGAAAGGGGTTCAGATACCCAAAGAGCACCTTGGCCACCGTGTCCGGAAGCCCCGCTGCGATCTCCAGCGCGGTGTCGAGACTTGCCCCCGCTGCAAGGGCCCGCTCGCTGGCCCGTTGGATCGCCGGGCCATCGGCTCCGGGGTCGGAGAAGGGCACACCGATCTCCACTACGTCGGCGCCTCCCTCGACGAGGGCCCGAAACACGGCAAGCGAGGCTGCGGGCGTGGGGTCTCCCGCGGTCAGGTAGGTCACCAGCGCCGGCCGGTCCTTTTGGGAGAACGCTGCCGCCAACCGGCTCATGCGTCCTCCAAGAGCGGTGCGAGGGTCTCCATGTCCTTGTCTCCCCGGCCCGAGAGATTCACAAGGATCTCGGTGCCGGTCCCGATGCGCTCTACGACCTCGGGCAACGCAGCCAGGGCATGAGCGCTCTCCAGGGCGGGCAAGATGCCCTCCAGTCGGGCCAGCTGCAGGGTCGCTGCCAGGGCCTCGTCATCGGTCACGGCGAGGTAGGTGGCTCGGCCGCTGTCGTGGAGCCAGGCATGCTCCGGGCCCACCCCGGGGTAGTCCAGGCCCGCAGAGATGGAGTGGGCGGGTAGCACCTGGCCGGCGTCGTCTTGCAGCAGGTAGCTCTTCTGTCCGTGCAACACTCCGACCTGTCCGTCGTGGATCGCCGCCGCATGCGCTCCCGAGTCCAGGCCATGGCCCGCCGCCTCGATGCCGAACAACTTCACCCCCTCGTCGTCGACGAACGCCTGGAAGATGCCCATGGCGTTCGAGCCGCCACCCACACAGGCCACGACCGCATCCGGCTGGTCCACACCGCAGGCGGCAAGCTGCACCTTGGCTTCCTGGCCGATGACCGCTTGCAGCTCTCGCACCATGGTGGGGTAGGGGTGCGGACCCGCCACGGATCCGATGCAGTAGAAGGTGTCCCGCACGTTTGTCACCCAGTCCCGCAGGGCCTCGTTCATGGCGTCCTTCAAGGTCCGCGTGCCGCTCATCACCACCCGTACCTCGGCCCCCAGGAGCTTCATGCGGGCCACGTTGAGCCGCTGGCGCTGGGTGTCCTCCTCCCCCATGAAGACCACGCACGGCAGCCCGAACCGGGCACAGGCCGTCGCTGTCGCCACCCCGTGCTGGCCGGCGCCAGTCTCGGCGATGACCCGCTTCTTTCCCATGCGCTTTGCCAGGAGCACCTGGCCCAGGCAGTTGTTGATCTTGTGGGCACCGGTGTGGTTCAGGTCCTCGCGCTTGAGCCAGATGCGAGCCCCCATTCTCTCCGAGAGTCGGGTGGCCTCCGTGAGCAGAGAGGGGCGGCCCACGTCGTCTCGCAGGTGGAGATCAAACTGCTCCTTGAACCCCGGATCGCACCAGGCGGTCTCCCAGGCCCCGGTCAGCTCCTCCAGAGCAGGCATCAGGGTTTCCGCCACGTAGCGGCCCCCATAGGGTCCAAAGCGTCCGCTGGTCATGGCCCCCTCTATCCCGCCTTTGCGTTCTTGATGAAGGCGGCGATGCGATCTGCATCCTGCACGCCGGGGGACGCTTCCACCCCCGAGGCAACATCCACGCCAAAGGGCTGAATTGCCTGCGTGATCTCTCTCACGTTCTCCGGGGTCAATCCCCCCGCAAGGATCAGCGGGCCAAGGGCAGCCGCCTCCATGGCAAGCGGTCTGTCCGCTCGCGCACCCGTACCCCCGTCTTTCCCGGGAACCCAGGCATCCAGTAGAAAGGGGGTCACCGGCGTGATCCCCCATGCGTCGATTTCCTCCAACACGCCGGGGCGGGCCCGAAAGGCCTTGTAGAGGGGGACGGGGAGCGCCTCACCAAAGCCGGGTGGTTCGCTTCCGTGGAGTTGCAGTCCGTCGGGTTGGACTTTCTGGACAAGCTCCGCGAGGTCTGCCTCGGTTCGGTCCACGACCACCGCCAGGCAGGCAATGTCTACCGCATCCACAATCTCAGCGGCCGTCTGTGGCGACACGTACCGGGGGGAGGGGGGGTGCAGGTTCAGTCCGACGGCATCGGCGCCACATTCCTGAGCAAGCAGAGCCATTTCCACACTGCGAACACCACAGATCTTCACCCACACAGCAGAGCCTCCAGAGCGGCGCCAGGATCCGGCGCGGACATGAGTGCACTCCCCACGAGCATGGCGTCCGCTCCAGCGGCCGCCATGCGATCCCGATCGCCGGGGGTCTTGATGCCGGACTCCGCCACGCGAACCAGTCCATCAGGCACCTGTCCCAGGAGGAATTCGGTGCGCGAGAGGTCAATGGAGAGATCGGAGAGGTCGCGGCTGTTCACGCCGAGGATTCTCGCATCCGCTGCCAGTGCACGGGCAAGCTCCTCCTGGGTGTGCACCTCGATGAGGGCTTCCATGCCCACCTGTCGCGTGGCTGCCAGCAAGGACTGGAGCTGCGCATCGGACAGCATGGCCACAATGAGCAGCACTGCATCGGCCCCAGCGGTGCGGGCCTCCAGCACCTGGATCGGGTCGATGAGGAAGTCTTTTCGCAACACGGGCAGGGACACGGCCCCTCGGACCTGGGCGAGGTCAGCCAGGGAGCCGCCGAAGTGGGGGCCGTCCGTGAGCACCGAGATCGCCCGGGCACCCGCTGCTTCGTAGCTTTGGGCAATGGCGGCCGCATCGGCGCTCGACCGCAGGATCCCCTCGGAGGGAGAACCTCGCTTCACCTCGGCGATCGCCGCGAGGCCCGGCTGGGACAGAGCCGCTGCCAAAGAACGCACTGGGGGTGCTCGGTGTGGGTCCGGAAGCGGACCCTCCCGCAGCTGGGCCACCTCCCGTTCCTTCTCCCGGGCCACCTGGGTGAGAAAGCTCATGGGGTGGCTGCGCGGGTGGTTTTCACCAGCAACGCCAGGGTCTGGGTCACAGCGCCGGAGTGAAGGACCTCTTGGGCCAGCCGGACGCCTTCGCTCAAGGAGTCTGTCTTGCCACCCACGTACAGGGCCCCCCCGGCACCGAAGGCCACCGCACTGGAGCGGGGGCCTGGCTCTCCGGCGAAGATCGCCTGGAGGATGGCTGCGTTCTCATGGGCATCGCCCCCGGCGAGCGCCTCCAGCGGTGCCTGGGCAAGGCCCACGTCGGCCGGGCTGACCGTGAAACAGGAGACCCTGCCGTCCTTGACCTCGGCCACGGAGGTGGGGCCCGACAAGGAGAATTCGTCCAACCCGCCATGGCCGTGCACCACAAGGGCGTGGTGGGCTCCGAGGCTCTTCAGCACCTGGCCGATGGGCTCCACGAGACCGGCGTCGTACACCCCCATCACCTGACGCCGCACCCCGGCGGGATTGGTAAGGGGCCCCAGGACGTTGAACAGGGTGCGGACCCCGAGATCCCGGCGGGGTCCCACTGCATGTCGGGTGGCGCCGTGGTGGGCGGGGGCAAAGAGAAAGGCGATTCCGACTTGGGACAGAATGCCGGGCAAGGACTCTGAAGGCACATCCAGGCGCACCCCCAGGGCCTCCAGTACATCGGCGGAACCGGACTTTGAAGACACGGAGCGGTTCCCGTGTTTTGCGACGCTCGCCCCCGCCGCTGCGGCGGTCAGGGCGGCGGCGGTGGAGAGATTGAAGGTCCCGGAGCCATCTCCTCCGGTGCCACAGGTGTCCACCGGATCCAGGCCCTCGGGCACGGCGATTCCCACGGCGTGGCGCCGCATTACACGGGCCGCTGCCGCGATCTCATGAACCGCTTCGCCCTTGCTTCGCAGGGCGATGAGAAAGCCGGCAATCTGGGCGGGGGTGAGCTCCCCCCCCAGCATGGACTCCATGATGGCTTCCACCTGTGCTTCGGAGAGGTCCGTGCCGGACAGGGCGGTCTCAATGGCGGTGGCGATCACGACATCTCCAGGAAGTTCTTCAAGAGGGACATGCCCGACTCGGTGAGAATGCTCTCCGGGTGGAATTGGACCCCCTCCAGGGGTAGATCTCGGT
>CAZRYF010000036.1:0-48398 GCA_964604165.1 uncultured Enterobacterales bacterium | reverse complement strand
CCCCAGTGGCAGCTCCATCCCCAGTGGCAGCGCCATCCCCAGTGGCAGTGCCGGAACCTGTTCCGGTGCCGATGCCAGCTGCAGAGCCAGCACCTTTGCCAGAACCAATTGTTGTCGAAGAACCCACGCCCGTCGCGGAGCCCGTGGCCACCGCTGTCGCAGCCGATCGCTCGGTTCCCACGCCTCCCCCCCCCATGATGGATGCGCCTCCGGTGGAGGAGTCCCACCCGGTGATCGTAGAGGAGGAGGCGGAGGAGCTGTTCCATGACGAGGACCTGGAGAAACTTCCCGAAGTGCCCGACCCGACCTGGGACGACGACAAGACCATGCCTCCCCTTTCCTTTGATGATGTAGAGCAGTTCAAGGAGGCCCATCGGGAGACGCCAGAAGTTCCAACCGAACCCTCGGACCCCATACAAGCAGAAGAAGTGCCTAGGGCGTCTTCCGCCTGGGACGAAGACCCTGACCGCGCTGCGCCCCAAGACGATGAAAATGTCGCCGCACCCGAAGTCTTCCAGGCCGCAGAAGTGGCACCCGATCCCTTGGCCGACCCATATCAAACAGCCGGCGAACCCATCTTGGAATCGCCGGTGGTCGTGCGTGAACCGTCCGACCCACCGGCGGACGAGAATTTGCTCTCTCCACCGATCGACGAGGAACCCGCCGGGGACCCGGCCGACGAGGACATCGGCTTCACCGAAACAGAAAAGAGCCTGTTTCACGTACCAGATGACAACGATTGGGACCTTGGCGACGACGACGACCTGGCCTGGAATTCAGGAAAGAAGAGCCGCCGCAAGCTGGTGACAGCCGTGTTTGTGGTGCTCCTCGGGGTACTGGGTGGTGCCTTCTTTCTGACCAGCGGAGAAGAAGGCGCTGCCAGCGATGCCGCAGCCACCATAGGCGGGGAGGCCGATGCGGCTGTAGAAACGCAGGCGGAGGCGCCTGCCTCTGAAGAAGAAGAGGTGCTGACCCCGGAGGCCACCGCCCTGGCCGCCGAAGCAGAGGCCCTGGCCGCGGCAGAAGAGGCAGCGATAGCAGCGGCGGAAGCAGAAGCTGTAGCAGCGGAGCAAGTGGCCGCAGAGGCGGCAACGCCAAAGGCTGCCGCCGCGTCCGCCAAGAGGGCCTCGAAGCCCGCCACAAGAAAGCCCACCAAGAAGGCCTCGAAGCCCGCCGCAAGAAAGCCCGCCAAGAAGGCCTCGAAGCCTCGAGCAAGCGGTGCCGACGGATTCGTCGCTGCTGGCCGGGAAGCGCTCAAAGAAGGGGACTTTGGAAAGGCCCGCATGGAATTCATTGAGGCGGTATCCATGGCGCCCAACAGCGCCGATGCAAACCATGGACTGGCCTTTGCCGCCCACAAACAGGGCGACATTGGAACAGCCATTCGCTACTACTGCACGGCCTCCAGGTTGGCATCGCCGGGCTCTTCCATCGCACGGGAGATCACCTCGTCGCTCTCCAACCTCGGCGCGGTCTGCGAATAGAGGAGCAGCACCCGATGGGCCTCGACCCGGAAGAGGTTCGACACGTGGCCGCTCTGGCCCGCTTGAGCGTCCACGAGGAAGATCTACCCCAAGTGGCCCAGGATCTCTCCCGCATCCTTGAGCATGTCAGCCTGCTGTCCACGGTGCCGGCGGAACCCCGAGCTCCGAAGTCCTCTTCTTTGGCACCACGCCGACCCGATCAACCCGCTCAGGATGCCAGAGAAGACAAAGCTTCAGCCCTGGTTTCCAGGTCCAGCGGAGCCCACCGCAACGAGAATGGTGCCCACCTGGTCGCTGTGCCCACCGTGGTGAAGAAGAACAGTCCATGAAGTCCGCACACGCCATTGCCCGCGAGGTTCGAGGCGGCACAATGTCTGCGAAAGAGGTCGTCCAAGAAGCGCTCTCGAAACTGGATGGGGTGTCCCACCTGAACGCCACTGTGCACCGGGACGATGCCGGCGCACTGAAGGCCGCGGCCTCGGTGGACCGGTCCGTCGCGGCCGGCATCGACCCCGGTCCGTTGGCAGGTGTCCCCATCGCGCTGAAGGACAACTACTGTGACAAGGGTGCCCCATGCACCTGCGGGAGCCGCATTCTGAAGGGCTACACCGCCCCCTACACCGCGACAGCGGTACAGCGCCTGCGGGAAGCCGGCGCCATCGTTGTGGCCCGCACCAACATGGACGAGTTCGCCATGGGGTCCTCCAACGAAAACTCGGCCTACGGGCCTGTCTCGAATCCCTGGGACAACGATCGCGTACCGGGCGGTTCCAGCGGCGGTTCCGCAGCCTTGGTCGCTGCAGGGGTCGTGCCCATTGCCTTGGGATCCTCCACCGGGGGTTCAGTCCGACAACCAGCTTCTTTTACGGGCGTCGTGGGTCTCAAGCCCACCTATGGCAGAGTCTCCCGGCACGGGCTGGTGGCCTATGCCTCCTCCCTGGATGTGGTGGCTCCCCTGGGGCGTACCGTGGAGGATGCAGCCCTGGCTTTGTCAGTCATGGCCGGCACCGATCCCATGGATGCGACAAGTCTGAATAGAGCGGTGGCAGACTACCCAGCCGCCGTCGAGGTTGGCGTGAACGGGCTCCGGGTGGGACTGCTCACCGAGGCCCTTGGAGAGGGCAACCAGGCGGAAACCACGGCCTTGGTGCGAGAAGGTGCCCTGCACCTCCAAGAAGCGGGAGCGGTCCTCTCGGAGGTCTCCTTGCCGACACTCTCCCATGCAATCCCCTGCTACTACGTTCTGGCCCCAGCAGAGGCCTCCTCCAACCTGGCTCGCTTCGATGGCATCCGGTATGGCCCGCGAGAGCACGCAGACGACCTTCTCTCCCTCTACAAGAACGTGCGAACCAAGCGCTTTGGACCCGAGGTCCAGCGGCGCATCCTCATGGGCACCTTCTGTCTCTCCGCGGGCTACCATGATGCCTACTACGGCCAGGCCCTGGCGGCGCAAGCCCTTCTGAAGAAGCAGTTGGAGGCCCTCTATCTACAGGTGGACCTGTTGCTTCTTCCCACCGCGCCCTCCACCGCGTTTCGCAAAGGCGAGCTTGTAGAAGACCCCCTGGCCATGTACCTGAGCGACATCTACACGGTCACGGCCAACCTCACGGGCACGCCGGGCATCTCCGTGCCCTGTGGACTGGCAAACGGGCTACCGGTGGGATTGCAGCTCATGGCCCCGCCCCTGGAAGAAGCACGCCTGGTGGCAGCCGCCGGTGTCGTGGAGCGGGCGGTGGGCTTGCTTTCACCGCCTTAGTCAGTAGCCCCTGGGATCGTCCGTGCAGGCCAGGATCTCTTCGTAGGTCGTTTCGCCACGACCCAGCTTTTTGATGCCGTACTCCCTCAGGGTCAACATCCCATCGTTCAACGCTTCTCGACGAATCTCAGCGGCGCTTGCCTGCTCTTCCACCAGGCGCCCGATGCGGGGGGTAACTGGCATCACTTCGAACAACCCTGTTCGGCCGGAAAAGCCCGTGCCCCGACATTGGACACAACCTCGACCGGCGTGCACCTTGAGCTTTCGGCCATCACTCCATGGAATCCGCAGGGCCACCGCCTGCTCCTCGGACAGCCAGTCCTCTTCCGCGCACTTCGCGCAGACCTTGCGCACAAGCCGCTGGGCGACAACCCCCAACAACACCGAGGACAAGAGGAACGGAAACACCTCCAAGTCCAGAATGCGGGTGATGGCACTGGCCGCATCGTTGGTGTGGAGGGTGGAAATCACCAGGTGCCCGGTGAGGGCCGCCTGCACCGCATGCTGGGCGGTTTCCGGATCCCGAATCTCACCCACCATGATCACGTCCGGGTCCTGGCGCAGCACGGTTCGCAGGGCGTTCGCATAGGTAAACCCGATGCGGGGCTGAATCGCCATTTGGTTGAAGCTCTCGTGCACCATCTCAATGGGGTCTTCAAGCGTGCAGATGTTCAGGCGCGGCGCCGCGATGTGATGCAGGGTCGAGTAGAGGGTGGTGGTCTTTCCGGATCCCGTGGGACCGGTGACCAGAATCAGTCCGGAGGTGGAGCGGATGAACCGCTCGAAGAGCAACATCTCCTGGCGAAAGAACCCTAGATCACCCAACTCCTGCAGCAAAATGTCCGGATCGAAGATTCGCACCACGATCTTTTCGCCGAATGCAGTGTTCACGGTGGAAATACGAAGCTCAATCTCCTGTTCCTTGAACTGGGTCTTGAAGCGGCCATCTTGGGGCCGACGTCGCTCGGCAATGTCCAAGCGCCCCAACATCTTCAGGCGGGACACAATGGCGGCATGGACCACCTTGGGGAGACGATGGATGGTGTGCAGAATTCCATCGATTCGCACCCGCACGACCGACTCATCTCGCTTGGGCTCCACGTGGAGATCACTGGCTCGCTGCTCAAAGGCGTAGTTCAGCAGGTACCAGACCGCCTGCACCACGGGCTGATCCGTGGCATCGATCTCGCTGACGCCCTTGACCTCGTAGAGCTGCTCCAGGTTGCCCAGGTCTGGCAGGGTCCCCTGGTGCTCCAGGGCCGCAGCCTTCATGGAGCGCCGAAAGCCATGGAACTCTGCAATGACCTGGATAATGACCGACTTCATGGCCATGACCGGGCGGATGGTCTTCTGTTTCAGGTGTGCCAGCTGCTCCAGGACCGCGCGATCCCAGGGTGCCGCCATGGCGCAGACCAGCTCCTGCTCCGTTTCCTCCACCGGAATGATCAAGTGGCGCTCCGCGAAGGGCCCTCCGAAGCTCTCAGTGACGAGCCGGTAATCCAACTGCAAAGGATCCACTTCGCGGTAGGGCACCTCCACAAGTTCCGCAACCGTCTGGGTCAGGAGGCGTTCATCGAGGACGCCCTCCTCGTCCCCTCGAAACCGAAAGGATGCGATCAGCTCGATCTCTGAGACCTGGTACGCCACCCTCTGTTTTCCCAGCAGCTTCCGAAGTTCAGCCCGCTTGTCCAGGAGAATATGGCGCGCGGCATCCCGCCCGCGGTTGAGGACATCATCTCGCTGCCCTTCCCGCAGAATCTTCTTCTCCACCAGAAGGTCGAGAATCCAGCGCAGTCGCTTCTCGTCGATCAACGCTTCTCCGTTCCCGAAGAATAGCGCAGGGGTTGGCAAACCGTCGCATCCAAGAAGCCCCCGGAGTAGGATCGCCCGATGAAAACCGTCATTCTCGGTGCGGGACCCGCCGGCCTCTCCGCCGCCTGGACCTTGGCTGGACAGGGAAAGGAAGCCCTGGTCCTGGAAAAGACAGATCGGGTGGGGGGGATCTGCCGCACCGTGTCCCACAAGGACTACATCTTCGATTTGGGAGGGCACCGGTTCTTCACAAAGTTTGACGAGGTCCAGGCCCTGTGGGAGACCGTGCTCGGTGAGGAGTTCCTGCTGCGGCCCCGCACCTCCCGGATCTACTACCAAGGCGCATTTTTCGACTACCCCCTTCGGGCAACCAACGCACTTCGGGGCCTGGGCCCCCTGGAGTCCGCTCGATGCATGCTCTCCTATGCCCGCGCTCGGGGACGACGGCGCCAGTCAGAGCGGACCTTCGAGGAGTGGGTGTCCAACCGTTTTGGGGACCGCCTGTTTGAAATCTTCTTTCGCACCTACACAGAAAAGGTCTGGGGCATTCCCACCTCCGAGATTGGAGCAGAGTGGGCTGCCCAGCGCATTAAGAATCTGGAGCTCTCCACCGCCGTGAAGGATGCCCTCCTCCGGGGCATTTCCCGACCCGGACGAGATGCCTCCGGCAAGGTGGTGACCTCCCTGATCGAGGAATTCCACTATCCCAGGTTCGGCCCGGGTCAGATGTACGACGCCATGGCGATACAAACAGTGGATCGCGGCGGCACCCTGGCCATGGAACACAAGGTCATTCGCCTGGAACGAGACGGGGGACGCATTCACCGGGTCATCGCCGAGCTCCCAGACGGCACCGAGGTGGGGTTTGATGCGGACCACGTGCTCTCCTCCATGCCCTTGACCCTCCTGGTACAGGCCTTGTCACCTCTGCCCCCCGATTCCGTGCTTCAAGCGGCGCGGGCGCTTCAATTCCGCAACCTGCTCACCGTAGATCTCATTGTCGATCACCCGGATCTCTTCGACGACACGTGGATCTACATCCACGACCCCAGCCTGCAGGTGGGACGCGTCCAGAACTTCAAGAACTGGTCTCCTGACATGGTGCCGGACCCCAGCACCACCTCCCTGGGGCTTGAGTACTTCTGCTGGGACACGGACGACATCTGGAAGATGGACGATGCAGCCCTGGTGGAGTTGGCCACCAAGGAGGCCCGGGCCACGGGCCTGATGAGAGGCGCACCCGTGTCCTGGGGGGTCGTGAACCGCGTCCCCAAGGCTTACCCGGTGTATCGCACGGGCTACGAGGCACCTCTGCAGGTTCTCCAGGAGTACATGGAGTCCATGGAAAACCTGCAGGTGATGGGGCGCTATGGAATGTTCAAATACAACAACGCAGATCACTCGATCCTCACAGCCCTCTTGTGCGTCGAGAACCTGCTTGGTGCCAAGCACAATGTCTGGACGGTGAACACAGACTCCGAGTACCAGGAGATCCGGACCGGATAGTCGTGCGCCGGACTTCACCCCTTACGGTTCTTCTCTGCCTGGGTCTGGCCTTGGGTGTAGCAGGCCCCCTGGCCTGGGATCCGGCACACCGCATTGCCGGGGACTGGCGGCACCCGGACTGCCTGGGAAACCACTGGCTCCTGGTATGGGTCGCTGAGCAGCTTCGGAACGGGGGCTCTCTTCTCCACAACGATCTCTATTACTGGCCCGTGGGGGATGCGCCCTGGCTCGCGGGAAATGGCTCCGAGGGGTTTCTATACCTCCCCTTCCACAGTCTCTGGGGTTGGCCCACCGCTGCTGGACTCTATGTGACCGCCGTGCTCTTTTGCAACGGCCTGGCCGGCTACGCCTTGGGGGTCGCAGCCGGGGCTGGGGGCCGGGCTTCCTGGGTCGTCGCTGCCGCCACCACCTGCTCCATGTACGCAGTGCTGGAGTTGAGCGCAGGACGCTTTTCCCAGGGGAACCTCACCTGGCTCTTGCTCGCGCTGGCCGCCCTGGTTCGGCTGGTGCACCGGCCCGGTCTTCACCTGGCGCTGGTGGCAGGGGTTCTGTCCGCAGCTTGCGCCTTCTTTTACCTTTACTACGGGTTCTTTCTGCTGCTATCAGGCGCGACCTTGCTGGCCATCCACCATGTCCGAAACCATGCCGTCTCCTGGAAACATATAGCGCTCGCGGCGGTCACAGGCGGCGTGCTTATTGCCCCCTTGGTGTGGATCATGGTGCGCCACTGGGCCGCGATTCCCGGCAGCGAGGAGGACTACCCGGTGGCGCTACTCGCCATGGACTCCATTCGACCTTCCTTTGGCGTCCAACCGCAGGGATCTCCGGTGCAGGTGAGCAGTGGGCAAGCCCTCCCGGTCCTGGTCCTGGCGCTGTTCTGGATCGTCCAGCGCCTTCGAACCCGCACCTCCCCCACACCCATCGAGTGGTCCATGGTGGGGATCTCTCTCTTGGGAGGATGGCTCGCCCTGGGCCCCAACGGCGGCCTCTTCACCTGGCTCTACGAGGCTGCCCCCCCCCTGGAGCGCTTCTGGTGGCCCTACCGACACGTGGTCCTACCGGGCATCGGCTTGTCGGTGCTGGCGGCCCGGGGCCTGCGCGAGCTGGGCGGCGATCGGGTTCTCCCAGCCTTTGTGGCCGCCCTCCTAGTGCCCGCCAGCCTCTTGGCCCAGGGCCTGCCTGTGGTGCTGAAGTCCTCCCCCGTTGAAAACCCACCCCCCGTTTTTGCCGGACTGGCCGAGCACGATGCCGCGGTCTTGCTCACCGTCCCCTTCCTTCCCGGCACCACTGCCTCCCAGGCCCCCTTGGCCTACCAGCTGTTCCACCGAAAGAAGATGCTGGGGGGACACGCGCCCTGGGTGGATCGCGTACGTCCCGCCGCGTGGGACCGCTGGGTACGGCGAAACAGCTTTCTGGCGGCTCTGTCCCGGTTGGAGTCTGGCCGAGGGCCCCACACCCTGTCCTTTGAGGCCGAGGACCTCCAGGACCTGGTTTCGTACGGGCTGGGACTCCTGGTGCTGGACCGATCGCTCATTCCCGTGGAATTGCGCGGCCTGACAGACACCTACACCCGGGTTCTTGGGGAGCTGTTCGGAGCCCCTGTCGTTCGTGAGCAAGGGGTGCTTGTGTTTGAGACCGGCCAATGGAACGGCGCCGTGTCCGTGGAAGATGCCGGGTTTTCTTGGCCCTCCCTCCTGGAGCGACCGGGGCCCAACCAGGTGCTCAGGGGCAGACGGCCTCGGAACCCGGTCTTCCAGCCCCGCGGAGAACCACCTTGATCGTCGGGTTAGTAGAGCGCCCAGGAGACTACTATGAAGCCGGCGCCTCAATGGGACATGGAACGGATTGAGCCCGGAGGCGTTGCCTCCCCGCGGTGGAAGCAAAGAGCCGAGGACACCCTCGCCCGAGCCCAACCCCTGGTGACCCGAGCGGACGCCCTTCCGGACCTGCCCGAAGGACTCGAGACTTGGGAGTCCGTGCTCCTGGAGCTGGAAGCACTCGGGCTGGAGGTCTGGGAAGTGGCGGTCATTGCCCACTGCCAGTCCAGCAGCGACACGCGAGACCGGGAGGCCGCCGCCGCCGAGGCCCGCATGAGGGAGATCGGCGCCCTCACCCACCGGGCCTGGGTGCGCATCGAGGATGGGGTCGCACATTGCAGCGCCGCCCACTTCGAGGCGCTCGCCTCTCTCCCGGCCCTGTCCGATGTCCGTCCCCGCCTGGACCGCATGCGGGCCGATGCAGCCTTGCTTCTCCCGAGAGATCAACAAGCCCTGATCCGAGAGCTTGGCCCCGACACCCTGGACGGGTGGGGCGCCCTGTACCAAGAGCTGTCGGGCCGCCTGGAGGTGCCCCTGAACGGCGAGACCTTGTCTCCTGGGCAGGCCTTCAACCAGACTGGCGCCGCAGATCGAGAGGTCCGCCTGGCCGCCTTTTCCGCCCTCGCGTCCACGTGGAGCTCTCGCCGAGACACCTGGGCTGCCTGTTTGACCCACCTCACGGGGGTGCGTCAAACCCTCAACGATCGGCGAGGGGTGGGCCTCTTGGCGGACTCTCTTGCCTCCGCCCGCATGGAGCCGGAGACACTGGAGGCCATGGACGAGGCAATTCGGGAGTTCCGCCCGGTGCTGACGGACTACCTGGGGACCAAGGCGCAGGTTCTGGGCCTGGACGGCCTGCACTGGGTAGATGTGGCCGCCCCCGTGGGAGAATCCGGGGCCCCACATGACTGGGAGACCTCCTCCCAATTCGTGCTGGAACACCTTCACAACGCCCAGCCGGACCTGGGAGAATTCACCCGCAAGGCCCTGGAAGGTCGCTGGGTCGAAGCGGAGGATCGGCCGGGGAAGCGAGGGGGGGGCTACTGTACCTGGCTGCCCATCTCGAAAGAATCCCGCATCTTCATGACCCACGGCGGCCGCTTTCGCTCCACGGTCACCCTGGCCCACGAGCTGGGCCATGCCTACCACAACGAGGTGCTGAAAGACGCGGCCCCCGCCCGGCGGGCCATCCCCATGACCCTGGCAGAATCCGCCTCCACGTTTGCGGAGAACGTCGTGCGGGATGCAGCCCTCGCACAGGCAAACGGCCCCGGGGAACGCCTCGCGCTCTTGGACGCCCGACTGCGGGCCGGGGTCACCTTTCTCATGAACATTCCCGCCCGCTTCTCCTTTGAGAAGTACCTGTACACGGCCCGAAGAGACGGAGTGCTCAATCCTGACATCCTGGACGAGGCGATGGTGGCACACCAGAAAGAGGCCTACTCGGATGCCCTGACCACCTGGAGCCCCACGTTCTGGTGCGCAAAAATGCACTTCTATTTTGGGGGCCGATCCTTCTACAACTTCCCCTACGCCTTTGGCTATCTCTTCAGTGCCTTGGTGTACGAGCAGCTGAAAGACGGGTCCGAGGCCTCCCGCGCTATCTACCGGGAGCTCCTGGTTCGAACAGGACACGATCGGGCGGAGCCCTTGGCCATGGAGCTTCTGGGACTGGACCTCACAGACCCGGCCACCTGGAGAGCAGGCATGGAGCCCCTGGTCCAAGACCTCGCGGACTACAAAGAAGCAGCGGCGGCCTACAACCCTTCGTAGTTGGTCGCCTTGACCTTCACTTCCGCCACCGCCACATCCGTGGAGGTCCCAGCGTAGACCTCGAGAATCTCCACTTCCACGCTCCCCCAGGCGGAGCCCGTGTAGCCGGTGAGGGCAGGCACCTCGAACCACTGCATAGCGGTCTTGTCAGCCATGTCGTATTCCTGGCTCTTGTTGTTGGCCGTGACCTTGATGCGCTTCGGGCGGGCGTGGGACCGCGGCCCGGCGGCAATCCCAATGGAGGACAATCCAAAGCCTTCAGCTCCTACGGTGAAGGCGGCGTGGGACTCCCCCTCTCCTGTGCCATGGGCTCCCGCCCAGAAGGACCGCGTGCTGCCATCCCGCATGTGGTCGCCCGGGTGGCCGTCAGAGTCACCGGAGGTCCCTTCCACGCCCGCGGAGTCCACATCGAACTCCTTGAGGTAGACCAACACTTCAGACACCGCCAGGTTCGGGTAGTCTTGCCCTGAATAGGTGTCCACGACCGTCAGCCGAACCCTTCCCCCGAAGAGCTCGTTGCCCAGCTTGACGTCATCCACGTCGATCACTTGGAACTCCATGGCGTCCTCCACCGTCAGCTCAAAGGTCTGCAAGGTGTCCATGGGCGAGGAGTCGATGCAGCAAAGAACCTCCACTTTCAGAGTCTTCACCCGGGCGTAGTCCTTGTACGTACCCTCCGACTTTCCCCAACCTGGAAAGACACCGATTTTGTCGATTTCCCCCTTTGGAAGCTCGATGAGCATCCACTCCCCCTTGTTGGAGGAGTCACCAGGGACCATCCAGGCGGTGGCGGGGTTGCTGTCAATCGCTGCCTGGGCGTTCCAGTAGTTCGCGCCCTTGCGGCTCTCCTTCTTGAAGGAAGAAGCCGTGGCCCCCGCGAGGGCCAAGGAGGGAACGATCAAAGCCAGAACGAATGATGCAACGCGGGTCATGGTGCCTCCAGGGGTTGGCACCATAACCGCTTGCTCCCGTGTCATCGTCCACGGGGCCACCAGCTTAGTTTGAAAAGTCCACCTCGTCCGTCCCGTATCCTCCGTCTTCAAAGCCATCATTCGGCGTCACGTGGCAAGTCCAGACATCCCCATCGGTGGTGTCCGCCGCATCGATCGTATCCCCCGGCACGTCTGTGTCGGTGGCGCCAGAATACAGCGCTCCATCCAGCCGCCAGACGATGGAATAGGTGACCGGGTCGCCATCCACATCCCCGGGCTCCGTGTAGGTGCAGACCAGATCATCCACTCCCTGGCTCGGGGCAGTGGGTTCCAGGGTGACGCGGGGCGTGATGGGCACCTTGTTCACCACCGCAACCGGAGCGGCCATGGCCACGGGGGTCCCCGTGGACTCCCCATCGGTGGGGGTGACCTCCAGGGAAATGGTGTCACCCCGGGAGAAGAAGAGGTCCCCATACAAGACGGAGGATCCACCCGTATCGACCCCCACCCCGTTGACCATCCAACTCACCGAATACGAGACCGTGTCACCATCCACATCCGTGGCGCTCACCACCGGGTTGACGATGCTATCCGTGAACAGCTCCACGGCAGGCGCGATCGAGACCGCCGTCACCTCGGGGGCCGTGTTGGCCACCACCGCCGTGTCACTCTGCACCGCCACGCCAAGGTCGGTTCCATCGTTGGGAGACACCAGGGCATAGACCGTGTCCCCTTTGGCAAAAAAGCTGCTGTTGAGGGTGGCTTGGATGCCCGTGGGCAAAAAGATTCCGTTGATCGACCACACCACCGAGTTGAGAAGGGCGTCACCATCCGCATCCACCCCCCCCTGGGTGGTCACCGCAAGGGTGTCTCCCTCTACAGGGGCTGTGGTCGAGAGCGTGGCGCCGGCAAAGCTTGGGGCTGTGTTGGAGACGGTGACCGGATCGCTCGCCACCATGGGACCATCCTCGGTGCCGTCATTGGGGACAACCCAGCAGACCACCTCGTCTCCTTTTTCAAACAGGCTGGAGTCCACGGTGTCGCCCGTGGAGACAAGCGAGGAGTTGACCACCCATTGGATCTCCGGTGTACCCTCGCTGTCCCCATCTGCATCCGAGAACTCGCCGGCCACGCAGGACAGCACCGAGTCCGTGTAGATCACAGCCGGCTCCACGGTGGCCGACGCGACCGTTGGGGGCGTGTTTGCCACTGTGAGGGCATCTGAGGTCATGGGGTCCCCGTCCACGTAGCCGTCGGTCGGGGTCACCGTCACGGACACAGCCTGGCCCCGGACAAAGAGACCCCCACCCAGCGCAGGCGTCTCTCCTTCCTGCACCAGAACGCCATCCACGCTCCAAGCGTACTCGAATGCCACCGCATCCCCATCGCCATCCTCGGCCTTGGCCACGGCAACCACCGTGCTGACCGCGTACACAGGGTCGGGGCTCAGCTCAATGAACTGCATCACCGGGGGAGAGTTTCCAATGGCGACGGTGAGCACCTGGGTCGCCCCTGAGTCCTCGCCGTCATCCGGCGTCACCTGGACCTCCCAAACCTCACCCTTGGCGGTCTCTGAGGCGGGCAGAGTGGCATCGAAGTTCGAGGTCGGCGCACCGTTGACTGTCCACGCGTAGGAGACGCTGACCACATCTGTCTGGTCGTCGTCCGAGGTGCTGACCTCCACCTCCACGTCATCTTCCGTCGAAGGAGCCTCCGGGCTCACACTCGCAACCACCGTGGGTGGGGTGTTCCCGATGGTGATCGTCTCAATGGTCTGGGGTCCTTCCAAAGCCCCATCCGTGGGGGTCACAATCACCCGCCAAAGATCGCCCTTGGCCGTCTCCGCTGCGGGCACCACCTTGTCGATCAGGTCTGACCGATCAAAACCGTTGGAGAACCAGGCATAGGCATAGGTGACGTCCTCCCCTTCCGGATCGGTGGAGGCATGGGTCAGAGACACCTCGAGATCATCGAGCGTGCCAGGCTCGGAGGGGCCGATCAGAATCCGCGCCCGCGTAGGGGCCTGGTTGCCCACGCAGCCCGAGAGAACAAGAAACGCACCGAGGAATGGAACCAGTCGTAGGCAAGTCATGCCTACCACGTAATTCCAAATATTCGGGCTCGCCCTCCCGCTATTCGGGCTCCTCCTCCTGGCCTTCCACCTCGAGATCCAGGTCGACTTGCTGGGCCCGGCTGCCGGTCGGCAAGCGCCCGTTGTTGTCTTGGCTTCCGGAAGCTACTGGCTCATCGGACTCGTTCACGACCCCGTTGCCACCCAGGTCTGCGTACGCCATCAGGTAGATGATTGTGTTGGCCGGAACCGGGAGCTCGTACTCCACGCTGCCTTGTCCAGCGAGGTCCGCCGTGGACCAGGTCTCATACTCGTAGGAACGGGCCACGAGATCCGCAATGGAGATGTCCGAGGCCGGGCGGAACTTCATGGCCGCCACGTAGATCTGGGTGCCCGCGGGGTAGTCCGCAAAGTCCCCGGAACTGGCGCTCAAGGAGCCGTGGACCCGCACGAAGGGCACCAGGTCGATCTGTACATTGTCCAGCGGGATCTCGATGTCCGCCTCGATGTTCTCGCTGCTGGCAAAGTCCACCGGGTTCCCGTTGACCCCCGGAGAGGAGACATAAGCGCCGCAGTTGTCCGCAGAGTCAATGATCCCGTTGTAGTTGCTGTCATGGCAACCCATGAGGTTCTTCTGTCCGTGACCGACCCAACCGGTGATGGCGTAGGGAGCACTTGCGCCTGATCCGTTGGGTTCAGGCGTGACCCGACGTGAGGTCAAGGGGCCGCTGCCGTCGGTGTTCATGATCATCGCCGCTGCATCGCCACCCGCGTAGGCATAGGTGATCACGACATCGCCACTGATGGTGGTGGTGCCGTTTTCGTTGCCGCCGTAGCCATTTCCGTTCTCGTCATAGCAATCGTACGGGCAGTAGGCGCCCGAGTTGCCGGACGCACCGCCACCCCAACCCCAGCCACTGTTGCCGCCGCCGCCGCTTCCCGGGTTCCAGTAGGCAAGAATGGTGATGTCCACACCCTGGACCTCGGAACCGTCGCTGACCTCAATGGGATCCGCGTAGATCCCGATGGGATCCCAGGTGGCCATGACGCCGTCGCCCCAGTAGTCCAGCTGGGCGCCAATGTTCAGGGAGCTGATGTCCGCGTTGCGCACCTCGAAGCTGTACTCGTTTCCTTCGGGAGAGGGGCTGGAGATCACCTGGTTCTGGTAGTAGTCCTCGAACCCCGTGGACTCATCGCTGTTGAAGGCAAAGACCCAGAGAGGACCGTAGGGCCACTGGTTCCCGTGCACGGACCAGTCCTTGTACACGTAGTCGCCATTCTCATCGGTGCTGTACAGAATGACCCGAACAGTGCCCGAAATTGTTGCGTGAAATCCCTCTCCAGGAACGTCCCGATCCCCCGTGTCCCAGATGTCATCCCCGGAGTCATCGACCACCACCTTGAACCCACCGCCGCTGCAATTCGTGCCCATCAGTGGCAGGGAAGCAAGGCAAAACAAGGGAAGAAGCAGGAGTTTTCGCATAGAAGCCTTCCTGGGCACGGGTTGTGCGTACTTGTGCCCGATCGCAGAGTATCAGGGATTCACCCGGAGATCATGATATTTCGTGACAATTCCGGGGGTTGAAGCCCGATCCCACGGCCTCGAGTTCCGGGGAGTTCCAGCGGGGAGTTCCGGGGAAGGCCCGATACGGTGGGGTCCGCCAAAGACCACCCCAGACACAACAATGGGCGCATGCCTACCCACATGCGCTTGTGTAGGGCCTACTCCCCCGCGGCCACAAGCACCTTAATTCCGCTCACATCAGCGCCGTCGAGCTTCAAGGGATTGCAACTGCAGGCCCCAAAAGCATCTCCCGGAGTCGGTCCATCCGCATCCAGATCCAGAAACGCCTCCAGTTCCAGGGCCGACACGGTCCTGGGCACGCGAAAGGAAAAGGGCCCCTTGGGCACCTTCAGCTTCCCCACGTAGCGGCGCCCGCCGGGAGCATCGGCATCCGCGCTGAACACGTCCAGATCCAGCAGGCCCTCCAGCACCAAACCTTCCTCGAGGAGGATCTCGCCACTGATCTGGATTCCGTCCTCTCCCACGCCCGCAAAGACCGCGCCCCCTCCGCCTCCCTGGGCCCCGCCTCCGGGCCTCCCCCGGGTGCCGACCAAAAGGGGCATGTCCAGGGGCACCAGCTGGGTGCCTATCTCCACCTCTGCGATGAAGTACGGATCCAAATCCGATGGGCCGTCCGCATCCGGGTCCTGAAAGGCCTCCAGCACCAAGGTCCCCATGCCCGCCGGCACCTCCAAGGTACGCTCTCCAGGCCCTTCCCAGGTGATTCCTCCCAGGCGACGGTTTCCCCCGGGCTGGGTCGAATCCGGCACCCGCAAGTCCACGGTGACCAGCCCCCCTTGATCGCTTGTGACCACCGCCTCGATCCGGGTCCAGGCCCCTTCATGATCTGAAAAGGGCCTCGCCACCCCCCCCGCCCCCTGGGCCTCGTGTCCCATCTGCTCGGCCAGCAAGAGCTTGCCCCCCCCTACGAGCTCCAACGTCCCGAAGGAAACATCCGAGTCCCCCACCTCCAAGTTGGCAAAGCCGAAGGGGTCCCCATCGCTGGGTCCGTCGTCCTCCAGGTCCTGGAAGACCTGAAACTGCAAGGTCCCCAGCTGGGCCGGCACCTTCATGGAGTACGCCCCGGGCCTGCCGGCCATCCACTTACCCAGGACCGAGAGGGTCTCCATTTGCCGAAGGTCCAACTGGATCGGGTGGTCCACAGAAGAAGAGAGGACTCCGGAGAGGACCACCCAGTCCCCCTCGTGTTCCGCAAAGGGATCCGCCGAAGCCGAAGCCTCGGCCCGTGCCTCCGCGAGGCCTCCCACCTCCAAGGACAGGTCAATCCCAGCCTGGTTCTCCTCCCCCACCTCCAACGACAACCAGGCGTAGGGATCATCCACGGTGGGTCCATCGTTTCCAAGATCATGAAAGGCATCGAGAAGGAGCTCCCCAAACCCCACTGGCACCTCCAGCTCCCACGGGCCGGGGGCCGGCAGGGACAGCTTTCCAAGAGCCACCTTGCCGCTCTCCGACTCCGGCGCAGGGGCCCGAAAATCCAAGTCCACCGGGCCTGTGCCTTCCGCTGTCACCGTTCCCGACAAGAGCACCTTTTCCCCGGTGTGACTCGCAAAGGGAAGCGCCATTCCCGCAGCCCCCACCTCGGCCCCCACCCCCTCTGGCAGCACGGCGAAGCGAGGATCCAGCGGGCGGGTCCCTTCCTCAGTCCGCTCGAGACAGCCGAGGATCAGGAGCAGTACCACGCCACCGTCCTCTTCAATCCCTCCGCGAGACCCACCTGGGCCCGCCAGTCCAAGCCCGCTTGCAGTCGGCTCAAGTCCAGGCTCTTTCGGGGCTGCCCATCCGGTTTCTCCGAATTGAACACCAGGCGACCCGTGTAACCGGTGGCATCAGCGATCTGGGTCGCCAGCTCGCGAATCGAGGTCTCCACCCCGGTGCCCACATTGACCGGCTCCGCAGACTCCCAGCCCGTGGCGAGGGCCAACAGGGCGTCTGCACAGTCCTCCACGTACAGGAATTCACGGGTGGCGTGGCCCGACCCCCAGATCTCCACGGACGCCTGCCCCTCGGCACCCGCCTCCACAAAACGCCGAATGAGGGCCGCCACCACGTGGGAGCGCTCCGGTTCAAAGTCGTCTCCGGGCCCGTAGAGGTTGGCGGGCACCGGGAAGACACAGGAAAACCCGTGCTGCTGTCGAATCGCCGCACCCAGCTCCATTAGCAGTCGCTTGGACAGTCCATAGGCGGCATTGGAGGGCTCCGGGTAGCCGGTCCAGATGTCTTCTTCTCGCATGGGGACCCGTGCATCGCGAGGGTAGACACAAGCCGAAGAAACACCCACGAAGCGCTCCACACCCGCAGCAAGAGCGGACTGAAGCACGTGGGTGTTCATCAAGGTGTTGTGGGCAAGCACACTGCCTGGATTCGCCCGCATGTACCCGATGCCACCACCATCCACCGCGCAGTGAAACACCACCTCCGGTTGGGCGTCTTCAAACAGCGCCTGGCAGGCCTGTGGATCCCGCAGGTCGCACCTCGCAGAAGAGGGTGCTGCGACCCGGGCCCCCATGGCCTCCAACTTGCCCTGGAGATGACCGCCGAGAAATCCGCCGCCCCCGGTGAGGAGGACTCGCTTTTCGGAAAGGTCCAAGAGGGGCACAGGCCTACACGTTGGAGAAGGGTCGCCGGGTTTCCAAGAGTCGGAGCCCCGCGACGAGCTCCCCGATTCCCCGGTGAATATCGACGCTGGTCTCAAACCCGTGCCCGCGGATGCGGGCGTAGCTGACCTCGTAGTCCCGCTTGTCGGCGTCGGATCCCACCTCGGCGAAGTGCACCAGGAACTCCAGCTTCTCCTGGAGCAACTGAACGATGTTCTCCTTGGTGTAGTTCATGGACTCGTCACCGCAATTGTAGATGGAGCCTCGCATGGCCTCCCAGTTCTCCAGGCCGTGCACAATGGCCCGGGCCATGTCCACCACGTGGATGAAGGTGCGGCGAAAGTGCTTCTCGTAGACCACGAGGTACTTCTGCACCAGGGCCTGGTAGGTGAAATCGTTGATCATCAGGTCCAGCCGCAGCCGTGGAGACAGCCCGAAAGCCGTGGCAAACCGAAAGGAGATCGCGTTGTCTCCCTGCATGCACATCAGTTCGGCTTCGGTCTTGGTCTCTCCGTAGAGCGACAGCGGGTTCAGGGGCGTGTCTTCCGTACAGACCCCTTCCACCTCCCCGTAGTTGGACCCGGTAGAGGCATACACAATCGAGGCATCCGGCGGCGCCAACTCCAGCACGTTGGCGGTGCCATCGACATTGACCGCGCGGGCAAGCTCCGGCAGCTTCTTGCACAACGGATAGCCCACCACCGCCGCCAGGTGGACCACCGTGTCCGCCCCCTCCAGCTCTCTCTTGAGGGCTGGCCGATCCAGAATGTCTCCCTTCCAGCAAGAAAATCGCCCATTGATGAGCAGATCCATGATGGGCTGGGGACCGTAGGTCAGGTTGTCCACCACGTGGACCCGGTGCCCTGCTGCAAGCAGTTGGCGCACAAGGACACTGCCGAAAAAGCCGGCTCCTCCCGTCACGACCACACGTTTCTCACCCATGGTTCCATTCCTCCAAGGCACGCTCCAGCAGTGCCCCATGCCCTTCGTGGAAGGCATGGCTGTTTCCAGTGAATAGCCCGCGGGTGTGCACCGCGTCTGCCACCGGGAGAGATCCATGGACACGGGCCGAGGAGATTCGCTCAAATGCTGGCTGTCTGGCGAGGTTGGATCCGGAGATGGGGCGGGTCTCTATGCCCCGAGATTCCAGGTGGGCCATGAGGCTGGCGCGATCCAGCCCCTCCCGAAGGAGCATTGGAAAGGCAAAGGCAGCATGCCGGGTGCCGGCCTCTTCGGGAAAAACCTGGAGCCACGAGGAAAAGCGTCCCAGCCGCTCGCACCAGCGGACGTGGTTCAAGCGCCGCTTTTCCAGCCAGGCATCCAGGCGCCGAAGCTGGCAGCGGCCCATGGCCCCGGTGATTTCCGTGGGTCGCAGGTTCCAGCCAACCGACGCGAAGTGAAACCGGGGATCGATGTCCGGCCTCTCTTCCGCCAATTGTAAGCCGGTTCGCATCTCCCGAATCCAGCCGTGTGCCCGCAAGGAGCGCGCTGCATCGGCCAGCGCCTCGTCTCTCATCACCAGGGCACCTCCTTCTATGGTCGAGATGTGGTGAGAGAAGAAAAAGGAGTGCGTGCCAACGGCCCCGCCTGTTCCCACCCTCTCTCCATGCCGGCTGGCTCCCGGCGCTGCGCATGCATCGTCCAGGACCACCAGGCCCTGGTCCGCAATCTTCCGACTGTCCACCGGCTGCCCCAAAAGATGTACCGCCACCACCCCCCGGGTGCCGGACCCCCGGGCTGCCGCCACAATCTCAGGGGTAAGGCAGAGGGTGTGGGGATCCACATCCACCAGGACCGGGACCAGTCCGAGCTGCGCCACGGGAAAGAGCGATGTGGACCAGGCCACGGCCGGAACCAGGACCTCGTCCCCGGAGGAGAGGCGGCCCGTGTGCAGCAAGGCAGCGAGCGCGAGCAGGTTTGCCGAGCTGCCGGAATTGCACAGAACCGCCTGTTCCGCCCCGCACCAACTCGCCCACTCCTCCTCAAAGGCAGCCACTTCCTTTCCCATGGTCACCCACGTGGAGAGCAACACATCCAGTGCGGCCTCCACCTCCAGGGCGCCGTAGGACACCACCTGCAGGGGAATTCCCTCGGACGGGTCGTGTTCTTCCACTGGCTGGTTCGGAAGCTGCTCCCGGATCCACACAGCGATGTCCTTGCGGTCCATGGTGGGAATCATCCCGGGAGAAAGGGCTCGTGGCAACCCTCTTGAGGTCAGCCCCGCAAGAGCTTGGCCCCAGGAAGCTCGCTGGCGAGCACCTTCAAGTGGTCCATGCCCACGGGAAAAGAGAGGGCCTTCGACTCTCCTCCTACCCGTTGGCCCTCCACGGTCGGGATCTCAGCGATGCGCCATCCGCGCCGCATACAACGAATAGAGATCTGGTACTCAATGGGGAATCGCTTCACGCTGGTGTCAAGGGCGAGGAGGTCCTCCCGGCGCAAGGCGCGAAATCCATTGATCGTGTCGTGGACCCAAGGTCCGTCGTTGAAGGTCCAATTCACCATGGCGGTCAGGAGCTGGTTCACCCAGCTTCGGGGTCGAAGCAGGTGCACGTCTTCTTCATTGGTTGCACCGGGACCAAATCGCGCAGCAATCGCCAGGCGAGCCCCATCCAGGAGCAGGTCGTCCAGCCGCTCAATGTCCGCGGCATCCTCGTTTCCATCTGGAGAGTAGAAGATCAAACGCTCGGAGAGACAGGCCTCGGCGGCCACGCGAAAAGCCACCCCCCGTCCGGGAATGGACTGATCCAGGATGGGAATTCCCCTCTCGGTCAGGAATTCCCGGGTGCCGTCGGTGGATCCCCCATCCACAGCAACCACCTCCCGAAAGGCCTCCAGCGGGATGTCATCCCAGACCGAGCGCAGACCATCGATCTCATTGAGGGTCAACAGGACAATGGCCGAGTCACGAATCGTCATTTTTCACCGCGTGGTCTTCACCGAAAGAGAAGTTGCTCTGCCTCTAGGAATGTCAGCATGCCCCGCGCAATGCGATCACAACCAGCGGCGTTGGGGTGGCCCCGGTCCTCTTCAAAGTAGAGCTTTTCGGTGCGAGACGCTTGCTCAATGTCCGAGGAGGGGTCGTAGAACGGCACACCAGCGGCTTCCGACTCCAAGCGCAAGAGGCGGCGGTGTTGGGCGGTGTAGCCCTCTCGCTCCAGGGGGAACCCAAAGTGCACTACCTCTGCTCCGGTGGCCTCCACGCTGGCCCGAAGCGTCCTCAGGTTGTCGAGAAACGAGCGCTCCGAAACCCGGAAAACCCCCGCTTCACCCGTCTCCGAGCGTTCCTTTGTACGAACAACCAGCTCCCCCTGCAGGCTCTTCAGGGCCAGATACATGCGCCATTGGTACAGCACGTTGTACTTCAGGAAAGAGGCGTTCTCCGTGAGAATTGCCTGGGACAGGTCTGAGTAAGCCGCCCGACGTGCATCCTGGACCACGTAGCCAATGACCACCAGGTCTGGCTCATAATGACGGGCCACTTCTTCCCAGAACCACATTCCCTGAAAGCTCGTGTAGCCGGGTTGGCCCCCGTTGATGACCTCCAACTTTTCGTACCCCGCTTCCCGGGCCAAGGCCTCCAGGCGGGCGGGGTAGGTCTCTGCATCCTCCACGCCCCACCCAAAGGTGGTGGAACACCCCAACAACAAGATGCGAAAGACATCCTGTGGCTTCTTCTTGGCGTGCAGCGGCGAGCGCACTCCCTGGGCGTCGGTCGTCACGTGGAAGGTGCCACCGGTCTCCCGGTGGGAGACCGGTTCCTCCTGCAGGTCTGGATCCTGAATCCAGTACACATCGTTGTGCTCGAAGACCCCGGAGTCGTCCACCGACGGCCAGCCCGCCACCCGAAGCAGCACCTCGATGCCCCCGAAAAAGATTCCCAGGGCAACGCCTGCGAAGAGGAGTTTCCGTAGAGTGGCCACCGGCTACCGAGGGGAGACTTCGATGCCCGTGTGATCCACAATCCCCCCGGACTTGTACCAGGCATTGTCGTAGAAGACGTGGTCGTTGATACCGATCGACAGGGTTCCCTCTTCCTTGGCCTGAAAAACAGCCTCAATACCGATGGGAAAGATGGACTCGATGCCTGAAGCCGCCTTGAAACGCCCCATCACCATGCCCGCATAGCAACCCTCGGTGTTGCAGGGAAAGTCCGCCTCGGAGTGGGTGGGGCGGCTCTCGTCGCCCTCTGCATTGATCCACTGACCGTTGTCCTCGATCCGGTACCTGTCACCCTCTGTGGCGGTGATCACCGCCGCGTCCCCAGGGCACATGGGCACGTTCAAGTGAAAGGCAATGCCCAGGTCCAGATAGTCAAACAGGGTGTAGGTCAGCGGGTTGAGGCACTCTCCTTCAGTGAGAGCCTCAGGAAGGTTGCGAAGCCACTGCTCCCAGCCCCCCGCGTTCCCAGATGCCATGGTCTCTTTGCAGCGGGCCAGGTTGTCCTGCCCGACAGACTCAATGTCGTTGGGATGACCAAGAAGGACGGTCTCTCCGTCCTGAACCACCCGCACGGGAAAGGAGATGCCGTCCTCCCGCTCCCCCCGCCACTGGCTCATCATCTGGTCCAGCACCTCTGATCGCATCATCTTTCGGGCCGCGATGCCCTCCACCGCCTCCAACTTTTCGAAGTCCACGGGGGCATAACAGGAACCCGTCCAGCCCTCCTCGGTGAACCACCCCTCCCGGACCTCCGCGGTCTCAGGGGCTCCCTTGCCACCGCAGGACACCAAAAAGGCCAGGGAAACCAGGATGATTCGCGTGGACATGGTGACCTCCATTTCCGGGTATCTAACCCCCTGCCCGGGAGTTGCCTCAAAACGAGATGAGGCCCCCCGAAACATCGGGAGGCCCCAAGCTCTCACAAGAGCGAAACCCTAAATGTGAGAGAGCAGCAGGAATGCCACTGCGAAACCGTACAGCGCCAGTGCCTCGGTAAAGGCCAGGGCGATGATCATGTTGGTTTGGATCTTGCCGGCGGCTTGGGGGTTGCGAGCAATCCCCTCCATGGCAGACCCACCCTGGCGACCCTGGCCAATGCCAGCGCCCATGGCGGAGAGACCGATCGCGAGACCGGCGCCAACACCGACCCAGCCACCACCGCCGCCGGAGGCAGCGCCTTCGGCCGCGAATGCGACGGGACTAACGAGAAGAGCAGCAGCAAGAGCTGTGAGAACCGAAATCAGCTTGGACATGAGAATCCTCATGGGGTGGAAGAAAATCAATGATCGTCGTGGTGGGCAACTGCCAACGCGACGTAGACAACAGAAAGCAGGCTGAACACAAAGGCCTGGACAAAGGAAACAAAGATCCCCAGGAACAAGAACACCGCGGGGACAACATAGGGCACCAAATCCGAGAAGATCCCCAGGACCAGGTGGTCTCCGGTGAGGTTCCCGAGCAGGCGCAGGGACAGGGACAAAGGACGCACCAACAGCCCGATCAACTCCAAGGGGAGAATGAGCCAGGCCACTGCGAGGAGCGGCCCCATGAGGTGCTTGAAGTAGTCGAGCCCGTTGGCCATGACACCGGCCACATTGAACACAATGAACACCACCAACGACATGGCCAGGTTGGTGGACATATCCGTGGTGGGCGGTAGAAACCCGGGAATCACCCCCATCAGGTTGCTGACGAGAATGTACAGGAACAGGGTGCCCATCAACGGGAAGTACTTGGCGGCCTTCTCTCGGCTCCCCATGACAGACTCAAAGAGACCGAGCAGGCCCCCCACCAGCAGCTCCATCAAGTTTCGCGCCCCGAAGCCCGTGTCGGGCACGTACTGCAGGGTGCCTCCCTGGGCGCGTGCCGCCACGAGACTCCGGCGTGCGGCAAAAGAAATCACCGTGATCAAAAAGAAGACCAGCCAAGCTGCGGGCAGGGTGTGGGCCCCGTGCTTGCCTGCCTCTCCCGAGAGAGAAAACACCGGGCTGCTGCCGTCGGCAACACCGGGAATCAGAAAGAACCAAGACCAATGATGCATTGTTTACTGTCCCGGGACCGGTGCAAAGGCGCCGAGAGCGCCGCGAACGGTGGTGGTCATCAGAACGACCCCGAAACCCACCAGTACGGCTGCCGGCTCCAGGTAGAGAACCATGGCCAACAAGCAGCCCGTGACCACAAAGAACTTCATGCTGAAGGCGATCACGACGGACAGCCCACTGGAGGCCTGAGCCACCAGTCGGGCCACCAGCCGGCCCAGGAAGAAGAAGTTCGCGATGCCGAGAAGCCCGGCCAGACCCAAGCTGACCGCGAAGAAAAGTCCCTTGAAACCAGCAGCGACACCGGTCGCCACAGCCAGGAGAAGCAGGCTCTGTCGCAGCAGTTGACTCGGCAGAATCATCGAGGTCGCCTATGGGGCCAATGGCCCAACGTGCCTGGAAGGGTCGGCCTCATAGCATGGGCCCCAAAACCCGTCAAACCGCCAAAACAGGGGGATCCGCCCGTTCCCGTTTCCCGAAGGGAATAATCTCACCAGATGCTAACGGAAGCCGCATCCCTTCTGCTGATCAAGGCCTCTTTGCGCTGCCGCCACCCAGCATCGGCGGTACCCGGCGATTCCAACTCGGCCAAGGCGGCATCTCGGTCTCCCAGGCGCTCCAGGCAGATAGACATGCCGATGCGGGCCAGGGAGACCTCTTCGGGGGCGGCCGTGTCCAACGCCACGCGCTGGTAATCCGCGTAGGCCCCCGCCGGATCGCCTTGGGCAATTCGTTCACGGGCCATGTTCAACAGCGCGGTGGAAGCCTGATCCGGATGCACCTCTGCCACCCGCGTCCACAGGCGCTGGGCCCACCCGGCGTGTCCAGCACCACTCGCGATGTCCGCCGCCAGGAGCAACCACTCCCCCGCTTTTGCATGAGCCGGTTGGTTCTTGGCAGCTACTTCCAGCAAGCGTGCCGCCTGCACCGGTTGCTCCAGCTGCCCAGCCACCAGGGAGGCCAGCTCCACCCGGGCATCAGAAGCCAGGGGGTGTTCGCTGAAGCGACGCACAAACGTTCGATACCGCCGAGCAGCAAGATCTGCATCAGATTCTTCCAACCACGCTGCCCGAGCAGATTGCAGGATCTCCTCGGGTTTTTGCAGGGATCCCAACAGGATCAAACCTGCAAGAAGCAGCAGCGGAAGCCCCACTGCAGGGGCCATCCGCCACCCTAGTTCCCGCACCAAAGGCAGGACGCGCAGGGTGCGCGAGGCAGCTTGTCGATTGTGCACGGCGCCAGACTATTCCGTTTTGCCGCCCTCCTGCAAGAACGGTCTTCCTTCCCGCACCAGGTGTGCGTAGGAATCCACAAGGGATCGGGCCTCTTCTTCGTCTCGACTGGCAGCCACAAATTCGGTGCTCACCATGCAGCTGGAATGGGGGGGGCTGGACAGTGTCTGGGCAGCCATCAACGCACCCTCCAGGTCCACCTCCCCCGACCCGAGATCCGTCCATTCGTACTTGTGGGTTCCCCACACAAAGAACCGCTCCCCCACCGGCTGAAACGGCTCCGGCTCAAAGGGGCGGCTCCCGGACACATGGCGCACATCCTTGAGGTGGTACGACAGAATCCGTCCCCCCCATGCACCTACCATGCGGGCAAAGTCCATGGCGCCCAGCCGATCCCCCTCGGTGGCCACAAAACGGTTGGCAGGATCTTCAATAAACCCAGCATATTCCCAGCCTATCTCCCGAAATCCCCGGCAGAGGTGGTGGATGTCGTGGAGGTTTCCCAGGTACTGCCCGTGGTGGATTTCCAGGCCCAGAAGCACCCGGGCTCCGGTGTTCTCTGCCCGCTCGCGGGTGTGCGCTTCCCAGGCCAGGAGCGTCTTGAGGCTCTCGTCTCGAAGCTGCACCCGAATGTCCTGCCATCGGCCCGTCCTTCTGCGGGCGCGGGCCATGAGATCGCCTCCCAGGACCCGGAGAACCAGGGTGCGATCCGGCGCCGCTTCCGCCAGGGCATAGGCGCCGTCGATGACGTCGAAACCCACATGGAGATCCTGCGGATGACAGGCGCCGAGGTAGGCACTGGCCGCCCCGATGGGCATTCCATGGGCCAATGAGAGGGAAACGGCGCGCGCAACCGATGCGGGATCCAGGAGATCAAAGTCGGAATTCTGGTGCGCAACAGCCCAGACGCCATCGGGATCCGTCGCTGGATCCCGCCGGGAGCGCAGATCCACCCACACGGAGAACCGCTGGCGTTTCTTGAGGTCCGACGCGATGCGAAACACCTCCTCCAGGGGGCGCTCGGCGATCACCATGGAGTTCACAGCCAGGGCCACAGGATGGGTGATCCGCTCTGTGACCGCGCGCTTGTCGATCTTTCCAGAGGGCGTGCGCGGAAGCTCGTCCCAGAACTCCACCCGCCGCGGCACCATGGGGGCCGGCAGTCGCTCCCTGCACAGGGCGAGCACCTCCTGGCGGTTGAGACGAGAGCCCGGTGAGCGCACCACCACCGCCCTGGGGATTTCCCCGTGAACCCGGTCGCTGGCGGGCACCACCACGCTTTGCTCCACCCCGGGGATCTCCGAAAGGCACCGCTCGATCTCCAACAGGTAGACCTTGACCCCACCCACCTTGATCATCTCCTCCATCCGGCCCATGAACCGGAAGAAGCCGTCGGCCTCCTGCCGCACGAGATCCCCCGTGTGGTACCAGCCATCGACAAAGCGCTCTGCAGTCTCTCCGGGCCGATTTCGGTAGCCATTCACCACCGCCGGGCCCTGAATGCGAAGCTCCCCCACCCCGCTCACCGGGTCTGGATCCACCACCTCCGCCGCGTAGTGGGCCACCGGCTTTCCAAGGCAGTCCAGGGGGCGCTCGGCCTCCCAGGGGGGGACGTGCAGCACCACCCCGGTGCTCTCGGTGCAGCCCCAGATGGGGAGAAAATCGCACCCCAGAGAGCGCTCCGCACGGCGGACAAGATCCGGGGCCACCACCGCCCCCCCACACTCGGCGACCCTCAGATCCGAGTTGTGGGTTTCTGTGCCCAGGTGGGCCAGGAGCAGCTCAAAGCTGCTGGGAATGGCGAAAAGCCAGGTCACCCGGTGCTCGACCAGGCCCCGCAGCACAGAGCGCGGGCGCAGGCTGTCCACCATCACCGCGGTGGCCCCCAGGGCGAAGGGCCGGGCGAAGTGCTCGTGGGGGTGGGCAAAGGGGGCGAACAAACAGCAGAACCGCTCCTCTGACCTAAACGGAAAGGTCTCCAGGGTGGCCCGGGTGTTCCACTGCACCTGGGCGTGGGTGGTCGGGGCGCCCTTGGAGCGGCCCGTGCTGCCGCTGGTGCAGTTCAGGTAGCAGACCGCGGAGGGATCTGTGGAGGGGCCTACTCCCGGGTGGGAGAACAGGCTGTCCAATGAGGAACCGAGCACCCGGCCAGAGTCTCCCTCCCGGGCCGCGCGAACAGCAGCCTCTTCAAACCCCGACGCCCCCCAGATGATCTGTGCGGAAGCGGCCAGGGCCGGGTCCATGCGGTCCACCCCCTTGCTGTCCAGGGGCACGAACACGCCCCCGGCGCGGGCGGTGGCCAGAAAGAGCACCGGCAGCTCCCAGGTACGACGGGGAAAAGCCAGCAGGTCTCCGCCGGGTTGGAGGCCCTGCTCCCGCAACGCCCCGGCGATCGCGTCCACCCGGGCCTCCAGCTGGGCCCAGGTCAAGGCCTGGGAGGCGTCCACCAGGGCGATGGCATCCGGCGTATCCTGGGCGTGTCGGTGCACGACCCCGTCCAGGGAGATCTCATGCAGGTGGGCCAGCAAATCCCGGCTCATGAATCGTGTCGCCTCCAGCGCTCATCCAAAGCGTAGTCGATGAAGAGCGGGTGGTCATCGACCCCCGCACGAAGCCGACAGTGTGCCAACCATAGGCCATAGGCGGCAGGGTGATTCCTAAGAAAGGGCTCGACCGCTTGGCGAAGGCAAGCCTCCCGCAGGACGTGAGCGTCCTCCCCATGGACCGGCGGCGCAAAGGTGCACACGTTCGTCCCATCCGCCTCCACGTGGCACAAGGTGGGCACGAGGGACGCTCCCGTGGAGGCCGCCAGCTTGTAGGGACCCGGGTTCAAGAGCGCCTGGCGTCCCAAGAACTCCACCCGCTCAAAGCGCCTGCCCACGCGCCCCTCCAAGGCGATTCCCACCACCTCGTTCTTGGCCAGGCAACGATACAGATGCCGAACGGGGGTCTCCAGTGACACAAACCGCGCCGGCAGGGCGTCCTCTGCCTGCTCACGGGCCTGGCGGGCGGCGCGGGCCAGAGCGTTGGTGCGCAACAGATCTGGCGCCCCCCTCGCCAGCTCGACGGGGGGCACGCCCCGGGCTGCGTACTGGGTGTAGGGAACCCGAAAAGAGACCCCGGCAATCATCAACATGAAATTCCCTGCGTGGGGAAACAGCACGATTGCCCCATGGCCCCTCGCCCGGGCGGCCTCCAGGTGTTCCCACCCGTTAAAGCGCATGTGAAGGGCCCAACTCTGTGGGTCGAGCTTGCCCAGCAAGAGCTCCTCCAGGTGGTTTTGCACGCCGATTTCATAGGCCCGGGGGACCAGGGCCTCTGACCCCTCTCCAAAAGAGAGGGCGAGCTCGGTCGCCATGGCCGCGCGCTGTGTACGGGCCAGGGCGTGGCGGATCCGCCAGGTGGTGGAGAGAGCCGAGATCCAGGAAGGCCGCTGCGGATCCAGGGCGGAGCGCAGGGGAACCCAGAATGCCCAGCGAGCGAGATCCCCTGGGGTGGGGATCATTCTTCGAGGCCTTCCTCGTCCAGGGCTTCGTCGTCCTCGACCACCCGGGCCACGGACACGACCCGCTCGTCCTTGCCGACCCGCATCATAGTGACCCCCATGGCTGCGCGACCGGTCTCCCTCACCTCGCTCACCCGGGTCTTGATGACCCGGCCGGTGTTGGTGATCAGCATGACCTTGTCGTCCTCGTGCACCTGGACAGAACCCACGGCCAAACCGTTCTTCTCGGTGACCTTGATGTTGATGACGCCCTTTCCGCCGCGACCTTGCAAGCGGTACTGCATCACCGGCGTGCGCTTGCCGTAGCCATTCTCGGTCAGGGTCAGGAGCAACATGTCGGGATCTTCCTCGAGGAGCTCCACGCTCACGATGCGATCCGCGATGTTGCCCTCCGAGTCCCGCAGATCAATGCCGCGCATGCCCCGGGAGATGCGGCCCATGTGGCGCACATCCGAACCCCGGAAGCGAATGGCCTTGCCGGCGGCCGTGGCGATGAGCACCTCCTGATCCGGCCGGGTCAGGCAGACATCGAAGAGCGCGTCTCCTTCTGCACAGTCATACGACCGCAGGCCGTTGGAGCGCAGGTTCTTGTACTCCGAGAGCCGGGTGCGCTTGACCAGGCCGTTGCGGGAGCAGAAGAACAGGTCCTGGGTCTCGTCGAAGTCCCAGATGCTGACCACCGCGGCGATCTCGTCTTCCTGCTCCAGCTTGACCAGGTTGACCAGGGGGCGGCCCCGGGCATCGCGGTTGACCTCTGGGATTTCGTAGACCGGCACCCCGTAGACCCACCCATGAGTCGTGAAGATCAGCATGGTCGAGTGGGTGTTGGCGATGAAGATGTCCCGAACCGAGTCCTCGTCCCGGGTGCGCATGCCGCGCTTGCCGTGGCCCCCGCGGCGCTGCTCCTGGTAGTGGGTCATGGAGGAGCGCTTGATGTAGCCGTTGACCGAGAGGGTCACGACCTGCTCTTCCTCGGCGATCAGGTCCCGGATGTCCAGCTCGGCCCGGGAGTCGACGATCTCCGTGCGACGAGGACTGTCGTAGGTTTCGAGTACCTCTTCCAGCTCCTCCTTCACCACGTTCATGAGCAGGGCTTCGCTGGCGAGAATGGCCTTGAGCTTTCCGATAAAGGCCATGATCTCCGCGTATTCATCTTCGATCTTCTGGCGCTCCAAACCCACCAGGCGAGAGAGCCGCATCTCCAGGATGGCTTTCGCCTGGATCTCGGACAGGGCAAACCGCGTCATCAGCCCTTCGCGGGCCAGCTCGGCGGTGGCGGAGGCGCGGATCAACTCGATGATCTCATCGATGTTGTCCAGGGCGATCCGGTACCCCTCCAGAATGTGGGCGCGCTCCTGGGCCTTGCGGAGGTCGTAGCGACACCGGCGGGTAATGACGTCCCGGCGGTGGGAGATGAAGTGAAGGAGCATCTCCTTGAGGGACAGAACCCGGGGCTGTCCATTGACGATGGACAGCAGGATCGTGCCGAAGGTGGACTGCATCTCCGTGTGCTTGAAGAGCTTGTTGAGCACGATCTCACGGAAAGCGTCGCGCTTGAGCTCGATGACCACCCGCATGCCCTGGCGATCCGACTCGTCCCGCAGTCCAGAGATGCCCTCGATCTTCTTGTCGCGCACCAGGGCCGCGATGCCTTCGAGAAGGCGGGCCTTGTTCACCTGGAAGGGGAGCTCATCAATGATGATGGCTTCTTTCTCGGCGGTCACATCCTCGTAATGGGTCTTGGCCCGCATGATGATGCGACCCCGGCCGGTGGTGTAGGCATCGCGGATACCTTGGCGGCCATAGATGAAGGCCCCCGTGGGAAAGTCCGGACCCGGAACGAACTGCTCGATGAGATCGTCGGCCTCCAGAGTGGGATCGTCGATCAGGCCAATGGCGGCCCGGACCACCTCCCCCAGGTTGTGGGGGGGGATCTTGGTCGCCATGCCAACGGCGATCCCATCGGAACCGTTGCACAACAGGTTCGGCGTGCGGGAGGGCAGCACCTCGGGTTCCAGGACCGTGCCGTCGAAATTGGGGGTGAACCCCACGGTCTCCTTGTCGATGTCCGAGAGCAGCTCCTCGGCGATCTTGGTCATCCGGCACTCGGTGTACCGGTAGGCCGCAGCCGAGTCACCATCCACGGATCCGAAGTTTCCCTGGCCGTCCACGAGCATGGAGCGCATATTCCAGGGCTGGGCCATGCGTACGAGGGCGTCATAGACCGCGGAGTCGCCGTGAGGGTGGTACTTCTTGAGCACCTCGCCCACCACACCGGCGCACTTGGAGTACTTCCGGTTGGAGAGCAGCCCCTCCCGGAACATGGCGTACAGAATGCGGCGGTGGACCGGCTTCAGACCGTCTCGCACGTCCGGGAGAGCCCGCCCGATGATGACCGACATGGAATAGTCCATGTAGGAAGTGCGCATCTCGTCTTCGATGTTGATCGGGAGGAGATGGCGGGCGATTTCCGAGGTGGGTTCGTCGCTGTCCATGACGGGTCCTGGAAGGGGTTTCTTGGCGTCCCCAGTGGGAACTTTGCACCGAAAAACCTAACCCGTTCCCCGGGCATCAGCCCCTGGAATTCGACCTGGCTCCCCACCCGGCTACATTCCCCTCATGCTCTTGATACTGCTGGCCTTTTCCGCCCTCGCCGAACCCGGCATTGCGCCTGTTGAAATCGACCCTGAAGTGGCTCTTCAAGCGGAGCTCTCCCGGCTCGGCTCCCTGGCAACATTACCGGCTTCAAACGACGACGGCCTGCTGCGGATCCGTGCGGTGGGCGATGTCATGCTGGGCACCAGTTTTCCCGAGGGCTACCTGCCGCCGGACGACGGTGCACACCTGCTGGATGCGGTGGCTCCCCTTCTGATGGACGCCGACTTGACCTTCGCCAACCTGGAGGGCCCCCTGTGCGACTCGGGGGTGTCCACCAAGTGCGGCCCGTCGGGCAACTGCTACGCCTTTCGGTCCCCCACCCACTACGGCCAGTACCTGGCGGCCGCCGGAGTGGACCTGGTCTCGACCGCCAACAACCACGCCCGGGACTTCGGCCAGTCCTGCCGTGACGAGACCCACGCCACCCTGGATGCCCTGGGCATTGCCTGGTCGGGTCCGGTGGGCACCACCACCACCCTGGAGACCCCCGGAGGGCGGGTGGGAATGGTGGCCTTTCACACAGACCCGGGCTCGAACCACCTGAACCACACGGAGAACGCCGCCGCGCTGGTGGCGGCCCTGGCCCACGCCCACCCGATCGTGATCGTCTCCTTCCACGGCGGCGCCGAAGGCAGCCGGGCGATTCACGTGCCCCACGGAACCGAGACCTTCTACAGCGAGGACCGGGGGAACCTGCGGGAGTTCACCCACGCCATGATCGACGCCGGCGCGGACCTCATTCTGGGCCACGGCCCCCACGTCCCCAGGGGGATGGAGGTCTACAAGGGCCGGCTCATTGCCTACTCGCTGGGCAATTTCGCCACCTACGGCCGCTTCAACCTCAAGGGCCACCTGGGCAGCGGCATGGTGCTGGAGGTGGAGCTTGAAGGCGACGGCTCCTTCGCCAGGGGCCGCATCCTCTCCACCCGCCAAGAGGGCCGCGGCGTCCCGGTGCCCGACCACGAGTCCCGGGCCGCAAACCTGGTGCGGCAGCTGTCAAAAGAGGACTTCCCTCACACCAATGTGCAGGTGAGGGAGGATGGCGCGATCACGTCGAAGCCTTGATTTGCGCACTCCGCCTGCAACCAAACATGGGTTGTATCAGTTCCCAAGTTCCGTCCCCAAGTTCCGGGGACACCGAAGTTCCGCGCAAGTTCCGGGGACGCCATACTTAACTCAGGCGGACTCAACCGCCGGCTGGCCCTGGACGGCGGCTTCTGCTGGGCCAGCTTTGGGTCGGGGAGCTGATCCCGGGGGAGATACGTATCTCCCCGGAGAAGGACAGGGTGCCACCGCTAGCGGCTCTGAGTTGCGATGGGGGCCTGTCGGGAAGGAGAATGACCCATGGTTTTCCTGGCAACAACCTGGCTTCTCCCGGCCTGTGGGGGTGCTTCTCAAGACGCCCCGACCCTGTCGCTTCAGGTGCTCGGAGAGATCGTGGAGGACGGGTGCACGGAGGAGGGCCTGGCGCTCCTGGAAGGCTTTGCGGCTTCCGAGGTCGTTGCGGGGCTGCTCGAGTGGGACCAGGAATTGAAGCGCACCGAGTGGACCGAGAAAATCAGCCATGGGCACCCCATCGACGACCTGGGCTGGGCAACGCCCCTGCTCTCCGGGTTTGACTTTGACTACAGCCTCTATGTTCCCCCCGGCTACGACCCGGATCACCCCCTTCCCCTGTACTTTGACCCGGGTCATCCCACAGACGCTCTGCAGGATGACCTCACCCTCCCCTACCAGGCCGACCTCCTGGACTCGCCGGTCTTCTTTGTCCAGGACAACCTCTTCAACCGGCTGTACACGGAGTTGGGCCCCGAGGCCTATGAGGACCAGGTGCTCAACGCACCTGCCCTCGATCAAGTGGGCTTCTACCAGGACCACGAGGCCCTGGTGGCGGAGATCTTGAGACAGGTTCGCCGAGACTTCGCCATCGACTCGACCCGCCTGTACGTGGGAGGCGTCTCGGCCCAGGGTAACGCCGCCTGGGCCCACGGAATCCTCTCCTCTGACCAGTGGGCAGGGATTGTGCCGGTCAGCGCGGGCACGGCGGCCTATGACGAGGACTACTACAGAAACCTGGAGCATGTCGGCATCCTGGTGGTGCACGGCACCGAAGACACCCTGGTGGCGGTGGAGGGTGTGGACCAGCGGGTCGAGCGGCTGGAGGGCTGGGGGTTCGACATTGAGTACTGGCGGGAGGAAGGAGAGGGCCACGGCACGATGTTTTTCCGGGAGTTCTCCGAGATGATGGACTGGCTCCTTCAGCGCACCCGCCCCACCACCCCGGATCATGTGCGGTTCTCCGTCGCCAGCGAACGCAGCCCCTCGCGACATTGGCTAAAGATCCAGAGCACAGAAGCCCCCCTGGACGACGAGCGGCGGATGGTGGGCAGCGCCGTGACCGTGTCAGCGGAGGGGAACTGGACCGCCGGGGAGGTCCAGCTCACCGCCACGGGAGTCGACACCCTTGACCTGCTCTGGCTGGAAGGAGAATCCGGGGCCGCGGGACAAGGACAATCGGGCGATGCCCTGGTGGTCTCCATCGACGGCACATCCCTGGGCTCCTTTGCGCTCTCGGAAGATCCCACCCTGCCCGCGCGCAGCTACTGCAGCCACGCCGACACCACCCGGCTCTGGTCCGGAAGCGTCACCCTCGTGCTTCCGTAGCGATCTGGGGGCCGGGTTCCACCAGAGGTCTCAACGAGACCTGTCCCCTGGGGTCGCGACAGAGTCCGGGGCGCCAGATCAGAACTGGTAGAAGCCTTCCAGCAACCCCACCGGCGCATAGTAGGGCGTCTCCAGCTGGGTGGCCTTGTGGTAAGGCTGGGCCGCGACCACGCGTCCCGACAGGCGCACCCCGTACTGCCCGACCAGAATGCCCAGGTCCGCCCCACCGATCAGGGCCACATCCGCCTCCATCTCGTCCAGGATCTGCTCCGGATTGAGGGAGTCTCCCACGTAGGCGCTCCAGAGAACGCCAGGGCCCAAGCGAAAGTTGATGTCCCATCGAAAGCCATCGGGCTGCCGGTGGGGAATGCGCAAACCCGGCGTCAGGTAGAGCACGTGGCGCAAAAGAAAGGGCTCCTGGGTCGTGGCACCGTCCAAGTCCTTCACGGTGGTGATGTCCACCGGGTTGTACAAGGCACCCAGATCCACGTAGATCATCCGCGACAGCCGCGACTCCAATCCCCCGGTCAGCCCGGCACCCGCGGGTCCCTGGGTCATGAAGCCCCCGACATGGGCCCGGACCCGGGGCTCCATCACGTTTCCCGCCGCCTGGGCGGTGGAGGCAGAGGTCCAGACAGCAAGGGCAAACAAGATGGCTTTCACGTTGACTTCCTCTCGGGCACGAGCTGCCCGGTGACCTTCCACAAAGCGGCGAGGTCATGAACCTCGCCTTCGATTCGAGGAACCTCTACCAGGAGACCGCTCTCTTGGGACATCATTGACCGCACTTTTGCGATCAGCTCCCGTTCTACTGCCGCAGACTCCCGAAGGCGGCGATGGGCCGCCCCCAACCGGGCCAGGACCCGAGCGCTGGTGCCCGGCGGATGATCCGCCTGCCGGGCCGACGCAGCCTCCCCCAAAAGCGCGTTGGGATCCAGCGCCTCCTCGCCACAGGGCAGCACCTGGTTGATGACCGTGGCTTCGTAGGGGAGCTTTCTGCGCCGGAACTCGCTCGCAAAGAACCCCGCCACCTCCACGCTGGCCTCCGTGGGTGCACACACCACGAGAAACGCCGTGTCCTCGGACTCCAACATGGCCAGCACTGCGTGGTGCCGCTCCCGAAACCCGTCGTAGAGGTCCTTGAAGTGCATCAAGAACTCGGACAAGTCTTGAAGAAACTCCTTCCCGAACACATAAGAGAGCAGGCGAAAGACCACCGCCGAGGTGCCCGCCATGAGCTTTCCGAAGACCTTCTTCTCGTCGTACGGCGAAAGAAACCACTTGAGGATCTTGGGATCCAGGAACTTCAGAAAGCGGTCCGAGGCATCCAGAAAGTCCAGGGCGTTCTTGGCCGGAGGCGTGTCCAACACCACCAGGTCGTAGTCCCCTGAGGAGACCACATCGTAGAGCGCCTCCCCCGCCATGTACTCCTGGGAACCGGAGAAGGCGTCCTGAACCGTGCCGTAGACCCGGTTCTCCCGGATGGCCCGCCGGGTTTCCTCGTCCATGCTCAGGCGATCCACCAGGCTCTCAAAGGTGCTGGCGGTGTCCAGCATCATGGCGGAGAGCTTGCCCTTCAGGCCGTCCACCTGGACCTCCACCGGCACGTTTCCAAACTCCTCCATCCCCAGGGAGTTGGCCAGGCGCCGGGCCGGGTCGATGGTGAGCACCAGCACCTGGCGTCCCTGGGCCGCCGCCCAGAGCCCCATGGCCGCAGCCATGGAGGTCTTTCCCACCCCTCCACTGCCCACACACACCACAAGCGAACGATCGGACAACACCTCTTGCAGGGAGTGCCTCATGACACCCCTCCCTTTTTGGAGCTGCGGGCCAAGGCAGCCGCGAGCTGCTGCACCACAGGAGCCGGTCCACCCTCCTGGGACAAGCGCGGGGTCGTGACGACCGTGACGTCCAGATCAGCCAACCGCTCCAGGGCATCTTCCGTTGCCTGCTCCAGGGCATCCTCCCAGCGCCCCGCCCACAACAGCTCTCCGGCCTCCCCATCCGGGAACTCTCCAGAGAGGTCAGCGAGAAAGCCACGCTCCGCATCGGTCAGGCTGGGGGTAGCAGACCGATTGAGCACGACCATGGATGCATCCAGCTGAGGCACGCTCTCTCGAATCCGCCGATGGGTCTGGAGGGTCTCATTGACCACCATCTCCTCGGGAAGCCCCACCAGCACCAGGTGTGCCCCCCGATTGCCGAGCATGCTGGCGGCCTTCACCCCCTCCTCGTAGATCGGGCCAGACTCAAAGAGGTTGAGCATGGTGGAGGGAACCTCCAAGAGGCCCGCTGCGTGACCGGAGGCCGGCATGTCCACCACCAGCAGGTCGAAGTCCTCCAGCATCCAGTTCAGCTTGGATAGCACTGATGTCTCCCGGTTTCCCGGGGCCACCCGCAGAAAGGTCTGCACGATCTCGTTTCCAAGCACCAGGCTGACCACACGACCGGCGGGCACGACCTTTCGAACCCAGTCGTCCATGGTCTTGAGCCAGTCCAGGTTGCAAATCCAAAGGTTCGGAGCCACCTCTGCGGGGGCATGGGTCGCCCCCTTGCCGAAGATCGCGTTCATGGCCGGGTTTGGACAGTCGATCTCCACGACCAGCGTGCGGCGACCCTGGGCCGCAGCCAGCCGCCCAAGAGCCGCAGTTACAGAGCTCTTTCCTACGCCTCCCTTCCCCGTCACAAAGAGAATTCGCCCGTAGATCAGGTCAACGACATCCACGCAACCGGACCTACCACCGAACCAGGTTTGCGCCCCAGGTCAGTCCCGCCCCGAAGGCCGCCAACAGCACCAGGTCCCCTTCCGAGAGGCGTCCATCCGCCTCGGCCGCACAAAGCGCCATGGGAATGGAAGCAGCGGTGGTGTTCCCGTAGCGCTCGATGTTGTGGACCACCTTGCTCTCCGGCAGCTCCAGCCGCCGCCCCACCATCTCGTTGATCCGTCGATTCGCCTGGTGGGGGACCAACAGATCCAGGTCGTCCAGGGTGTAGTCGCAGTCGGCGAGCACCTTCTCGATGGTCTCCGGGAGCCGCTCCACCGCGTGCTTGAAGACCGCCTTTCCCTGCATGGACGGATAGTGCATGCCCTCTTCCATCATGGCCGCGGTCAGGCGGGGGTTTCGGCCGGAGGCGGGGGCCAACAAGTGGAGAATCCCCGCATGACGCCCGTCCGCATGGAGGTCCGAGCCAAGAATCCGAGATTCACCCTCCGTGGCGCTCACCACCGCCGCACCCGCCCCATCTCCAAAGAGCACGGTCACATCCCGGCCTCGATCCGTGGGATCCAAGCCCGTGGAGTGCACCTCAGCGCCCACCACCAACACGTGCTGCATCATGCCCGCTTGCAGAAAGGCGTCCGCAATGGAGAGCCCGTAGACAAAACCGGTGCACTGGTTGCGAATGTCCAGTGTGGCCACCCCGGGAATGCCAAGCTCCGCTTGCAACAGACAGGAGGACCCAGGAAAGTTCCAGTCCGGGGAGAGCGTCGCAAAAAGCACGAGATCCAGGTCTTCTGCCTTAATTCCAGCCTTTTCCAATGCCATTCGAGACGCAGGCACCGCCAGATCCGTGGGGCCAACATCTCCCTCGACCCACCGGCGCTCGCGAATGCCGCTGCGCTGGAAAATCCACTCATCGCTGGTGCTCAAGGTCTTGGACAGATCGTCATTGGTGACGATGCGATCGGGAACACTCATTCCCAATCCTGCGATTCGAGCGCCGGGCATGGGGACCTCCGAAGGACTTAGATATCCAAATTGCGCACATTCAACGCATTCTTCTGGATAAAGTCCCGGCGCGGGTCCACCTGGTCTCCCATCAGAATCGTGAAGATGCGATCCGCATCGATGGCGTCGTTGATCTGGACTTGAAGAAGGGACCGGGTGTCCGGGTCCATCGTGGTCTCCCAGAGCTGGTCCGGGTTCATCTCACCCAAGCCCTTGTAGCGCTGGATTTCATGGCCCTTGCGGGCGGTCTCCAATACCGCGTTCAACACCTCTGGCCATGTGTGCAAGGTCTTGTCCGAGAGGGTGGCCGGCAGCGGAAGCTTCTCTTGCAAGGTGGTCGCCAAAGCCCGAATGTGCTTGAGCTCCGGGTGATTGTTGACCTCCTCGCCCAGGTGGAAAGACAGGGTGTGTCCCTCCCGCAAGGTGGTCACCGAGAGGGCAAAGCCCCCTTCCTCTTCGTCTTCCTCGACCTTGATGTCCTGGAGGGTGAGGTTGGGCGCTGTGACGGCGAGCCGTTCTTTCAAAGGGGCGATCCAATCTTCCAGGGCCGCCTTGTCCGTGCCGGCCGAGGTGGCACCCATTGCCAGCCACGCGTCCAACACGGAAGGATCAAACCGCCGGTCCAGCCGCTCAATCCACCGGGCGTAGTCCCCGACGGTGGATACCAGCGCCTGCAACGCCTCCCCCTCTGCACCGCCACCTTCCCAGGACAGACTCTGGGACTTGGCCCCATGCTCGATCAAGTAGGTCTCCAGGGCTGGGTCGTCCTTGAGGTACCGCGAAGTCTTTCCTTTCTTGATCTTGTAAAGGGGCGGCTGGGCAATGTAGAGATGCCCCCCCTGCACCAACTCTTCCATTTGTCTGTAGAAAAAGGTCAAGAGAAGGGTGCGAATGTGAGACCCATCTACATCGGCATCGGTCATGATGATGATGCGGCCGTACCGGAGCTTCTCCAGGTTGTACTCGGGGCCGATGGAGGTGCCCAGGGCCGAGATAATGGTCTTGACCTCGTTGTTGGCCAGCATCTTGTCAAAGCGAGCCTTCTCCACGTTCAGAATCTTGCCTCGCAAGGGCAAAATGGCCTGGTACTTGCGGTCCCTGCCCTGCTTGGCCGAACCCCCTGCAGAGTCGCCCTCCACCAGGAACAGTTCGCACTTTCCGGGGTCTCTCTCCTGGCAGTCCGCGAGCTTTCCGGGAAGGTCTCCCCCATCCATGATCGACTTGCGTCGAGACAGCTCCCGTGCCTTTCGGGCTGCGTCTCGCGCCCGGGCTGCATCCAGAGCCTTGGAGACGATGGACTTTGCCAGCTGGGGGGTCTCCTCCAGGTAGGCCGCCAGCTGGTCATTCACCAGGGACTCGACGATGCCCTTGACCTCGGAGTTGCCGAGCTTGGTCTTGGTCTGCCCCTCGAACTGCGGTTCGCCGAGCTTCACGGACAGCACCGCGAACAGACCCTCCCGCGTGTCGTCCCCCGAGAGGCTCTCCCCCTTCTGGGACTTCAACAGGTTGTTGGCCGTGGCGTACGCGTTGATGGTGCGGGTCAGAGCGGACCGGAAGCCGGTGACGTGTGTACCGCCTTCCACCGTGTTGATTGTGTTCGCAAAAGACAGGAGCGTTTGGGAGTAGACACTGGTCCACTGCATAGCGAGCTGAACCTCCACCCCGTCTCTCTCACCGCTGATATGAATCGGCGGCTCATGCAGGAACTGCTTGTTTTGGGAGATGTACTCCACAAACGAAACAATGCCGCCCTCGTAGCAGAACTCGTGCTCCTTTCCGTCCCGCAGATCCTGAATGTAGATCGTGACCCCAGGATTCAGGAAAGCCATCTCCCGAAGCCGGGCTGAGAGAATCTCAAAGGAAAAGACCGTGGTCTGATCAAAGATGCTCGCATCCGGCAGAAAATGGATCTTGGTGCCTTTGCGCTGGCTGTCCCCCACTCCCGTGAGACCCGTTTTGGGCTCTCCACACTCATAGCTCTGCTCCCAGTGTGTTCCGTCACGCCAGACATGCAGCCGCAACCAACTGGAGAGTGCGTTGACACAAGAGACGCCAACACCATGCAGACCGCCGGACACCTTGTAAGAGTCGGAATCGAACTTTCCGCCTGCGTGCAAGGTCGTAAGCACCACTTCTGCCGCTGGCCTCTTTTCCGTGGGGTGTTCTCCCACTGGAATCCCGCGACCGTTGTCCTCTACCGAACAGGACCCATCTTCGTGAAGAAGAACCGTGACCTTGTCACAGTGACCCGCCAGGGCTTCATCGATGGAGTTGTCCACCACCTCGTAGACCAGGTGGTGAAGGCCTCGCTCACCGGTGTCCCCGATGTACATGGCGGGTCGAATCCGAACCGCCTCGAGGCCCTCCAACACGGTGATGTTGGAAGCGTCATAGGTGGGCTGCTCGGCGCCTGATTCCGGCTGTTCATTGGACAATGGTTGTGCCTACTCCAGAGGCCCTTTCCTAACCCATCAACCCGCCGCCTGCACCCTTGGTTCAGGCCCGCCGATCTCTCCACTCGACACGCGAAACACAAGGGAAGAAGGCGGCAAGGCGCCCGCAAGCAATCCTGGATCCGTGGTGCTCACAAAACACTGTACGTCCAACTCCGAAAGCAGGCGAATCAAGCGGGTTCTCCGGGACCGATCCAATTCCGACGAGAGGTCATCCAACAGGAACAGCGGTCGAGCCCCCCGATCGCGGGCCACCTGGAGCTCCGAGAGTTTCATGGCCAACACCACGCTGCGCACCTGGCCCTGGGAACCAAAAGAACGGGCCGAGTGCCCATCAATCGTCACGGCGAGTTCATCTCGCTGGGGACCGACAAGGTTGGCCTGCCGCCGAATCTCCAGGGGTCTCTTCTCCTGCAACAAGGCCCGGTAACGATTCGCCACCTGATCGGGGTCTGAATGGCCAAGATTGGAGACGTATTGAAGCTCCGCAGTGGATGAACCCGCGATTTCACCGTGGTACCGCCCAAAAGGAGCATTCAGTCGGTCCACCATCTCCCGCCGACGACAGGTCAGCGAGGTTCCCGCCTCCACCAGAGAAATGTCCAACACATCCAGCTGTGCAGGATCCGGGCATTCCTCCTTGAGCAGCGCAGACTTCTGCAGGAGCAAACGTCGAAACGTCCGCGCCACTTCAACGAAACCGGGCTGCGCGGTAAAAACCGCCCTGTCCAGGAAGTTGCGGCGCTCCACCGGGCTTCCCCGGATGATCTGCAGGTGCTCCGGGGCAAAAAGGACCGACCGAATGCCACCAAAATAATCGGGCAGGCTCTTGGGAGGTTTCCCGTCAATCCGGGCTGTCTTTGCAGTGGGCGTGATCTCAAGGCGAAAGCTCCGGGCCAGCCCATCGGTCTCCAGATCCCCTGCCAGCAGTGCCTTCTTCACTCCAAACCGAATCAGGTCCGCGTGGATCCTGCTTCGAAAGCTCTTCAAGGTGGAGAGCACGTAGATCGCTTCCAGCAGGTTTGTCTTTCCCTGACCATTGTCCCCGTGGAAAACCACCACAGGAGCATCGGTGTCTACGGAGACCTCGCCGAAATTCCGAAAATCCCTGAGAGCGAGACGTGCAAGGCGCATGGGCCTTTCAGTCCAGGCGCATGGGCATCACGACAAAGAGGCCCTTTTCCTCATCCGGCACACGAATCAGCGCCGGAGAAAGCGCATCGCCCAGCTCCAGCACTACCTTGTCATCCTTGACCACAGACAGCACATCCTGGAAGTACCGATGGTTGAAGCCCAGCTCCAGGGAATCACCCTCCAGCTCCATCTGCACCTCTTCCCGGGACTCTCCAATGTCCAGATTCTGGGTCGTCAACACCAGGGTGTCCTCGGTGAACTCAAAGCGTACGGGACGAGTCTTGTCGCTGGCCAGGAGCCCCACGCGCTTGAGGGCGTCGGAAAGAGCCGGCTTGGAGAGCATGACACGACGTTGAAAACCTGAAGGCACAACCTGTCGGTAGTCTGGGAATTTCCCGTCGATCAATCGAAAGAAAAACCGGGTTCCCGGCATTTCCACCAGGGCGCCATTCTCACCGAAAGACAAGGTCAACTCCCCATCTGCCCCTTCGCAGATCTTCCTAAGCTCGGCCAACGCCTTGCGAGGGAGAAGCATCCGATCCGCCATGCCAAAGTCCCCTTCGAAGGGAATTTCCGCATAGGAGAGGCGGTGGCCATCGGTGGCAACCATACGCAGCATCGGGGTGTCTCCACCGGTCATGTTCTCCAGGTGGGCACCGTTGATGCCATACCGGTTGTCCTCTCCCGAGATCGCAAAGCTGGTCCGTTCAATCAGCCACCGAAGATCCGTAGCTTGCAGAGTGAGAGTGGCGGTCTGCTCGAAATTGGGAACCGGCGGGTAGTCCTCAGCCGGCAATCCAACCACCTTGAACCAGGCAGCTCCGCTGAACACCTCCAAGCGGTCCTGAGCACCCAGCTTCATCTGTACGGTAGTGTCCGGAAGACTCTTGCCAATCTGAAACAAACGGGAGCCATCCACCGTGATCTGTCCGGGCACCACCACGTTGGCGGCCAGCTCTCCCACGTAGGTCACTTCCGTGTTGGTGGCCGTGATCCGGAGCGTGTCTCCATTGGCCTCCAAAAGCACGTTGGAGAGGATCCGGTTGGTGCTCCGCCTCTCCAAAATGCCCTGCACATGGTTGAGGCCAGCTGTGAGTTCCTCTCGGTCAATGTACAACTCCATGGGGATTCCTAAAGCTTATGGTGGATGATTAATTGAATTGAAGAGGATCTAGACAGTAGAAGTCACAGGTGTTGTGAATGTTGGGGATGGATTCACATTTCAAGGTGATTTCAGTGCCTTGGGAAGGGTTCCAGCCTGGAGATTCCAGGGGAGTACCCCTGTGGATATGGGGGGACAACTTTCGGTGCCACCGAAAGATTGAATTCCATCCAGAGGTTGTCCACAACCCCACTCCCAGATCTGCGCGCGGGTTGTCCACAGGGAATTCCACAGGGAACAACCGCACTGTCAGACGCCCAGGTTTCGTTCAAGGGTGGCGATGACGTGCTGCAAGTCCGGGTCGTTCTTGCATTTGGAGTCGATCTTCTTGCACGCGTATTGGACCGTGGAGTTGTCTCGACAGAAGGCCCGTCCCAGGTCTGGAAAGGACAAGGGGGTGTGCTTTCTGGCCAGGTACATGGCGATCTGCCTGGGGTAGGCGATGCCCTTGACCTTTCGAGAGCCCTTCAGGTCGGAGGGCCGAATGGCGTACAGGCGAGAGACGACCTCCATGACCTTGTCCGCGGTGATGGTCTCCATCTCCTCTACATACAAGTTGCCCAGGTGCTTCTTTGCAAAGTCCAGGGTCAGACTCTCTGCGTAGAAAGAAGAGAGGGCAGCCAGGCGGTTTAGCACCCCCTCGAGCTCGCGGATGTTTCCTCGCACCCGGGAGGAGACAAACTCAGCCAGGTCCCTGTCCAATTCGATTCCCAACTCATCTGACTTGTGCAGAAGAATGGCCAACATGGTTTCCAGGTCGGGCGGCTGGATGTCCGCCAACAATCCCCCTTCAAAGCGGGTTCGTAGTCGCGGCTCCAGCTTGTCAATTTCCCGGGGGAGTACATCCGCGGTCAGAACGATCTGGCGACCGGATGACTGGAGGTCTTCAAAGGTGTGGAAAAACTCTTCTTGGGAGCGATCCTTACCGGAGAGGAACTGGATGTCGTCGATGAGCAGTACATCGACGTTGGCCCGGTAGCGCTCGCGAAAGTCGTCCATCTTCTTGAAGCGAATGGAATTGATCATCTCGTTCACGAAGACCTCAGCCGTCGTGTACATGACCCGGGCACCCTTGCTTCGGTTGGCAAGCGCGTTGCCAATGGCATGAATCAAGTGGGTCTTTCCAAGGCCCGTGCAACCGTAAATAAAGAGCGGGTTGTAGTTGGTGCCCGGATATTCGGCGACCGCTTCACTGGCGGCATGGGCAAACTGGTTGCAGGCGCCTACCACGAAATTGTCGAAGGTCTGGTGGGTGTGCAGGGCCCGAGCAGAAGAAAACCTTGCCCGGGTGGAGTCTGTCCCGGTTGCGGTGGGGTCATCGGGTGGAAAGGCATCTTCCGATGGGTCATCTGTCACGACGTCAAAGGCGAGATGGCGAATGGGGCCCCATGTGTCGGGTTGTCCCAGGCGATTCCACAGGTTGGAGAACTCTTCGAGGATATCGGCCTCGTGGTTGTCGCGAACCCAGTCTGAATAGTACCGATTGGGTGCGCCCAACCGCGCGATGTCCCCCGTCATTTCCAAGAGGGTGATCGGCTTGATCCAGATTTCAAAGTTGGAGGTCCCGAGGCGCTCCTCGAGACGGCCCAAAACCCTCTCCCATACATCCATAATGCAATCCAATACGGTAGACCGAGGGCCCTGGATCCTCTCGGAATGAAACATGTGCCTGACGACCTTCCGGTCCGCAAGAAAGACGCTATCAATACCCGGGGTGAAGGACAAGAAAGAACTTGTCTTACGTGTCATGTTGCTTGACCGACCCCTGTGTTGCGGCTAAATACGCGGGTCTCGCGATTCCTCTGAATTGTGACAGCCAAGGGATTTGCCATGAAGCGGACCTACCAACCACACAGCATCAAGCGCAAACGCACCCACGGGTTTCGCGCCCGCAAGGCCACTCCGGGTGGTCGAAAGGTTCTGTCCAACCGTCGTGCAAAGGGCCGCAAGCGGCTTGTTGTCACTGTCGGCGGCAAGAAGTCCTAGGCGTCGGTTTTGGTGCCACCGAGGCACGGAGAGGGCTTTCCCAAGTCGAATCGCTTGCGGAAGAGGCCTGATTTTCTTCGGGTTCAAGGTCGGGGTAAACGCCTACGTACCCGTCGTCTCCTTGTGATGGTGCAGCCCTCCGGGGGCTCTTCGAGTCGGTTTGGATTGACGGTCAGTCGAAAGGTGGGAAACGCAGTGGCCCGGAATCGAGTCAAACGTTGGCTAAGGGAAGCCATCAGGAAGAACCACCACCAGGTGGAAGAACGTGTGGACGTGGTGTTCATCGCCCGGCGGGAGGCGGCAGACGCGGGTCTGGCTGCGCTTTCCGAGGAAGTGATCGACGTGTTCAGTCGCATCGGGGGAGGTCGCTAATGCGCTGGCTCCTTGCCGCCCCTGTTCGGTTCTACCGCTATTTTCTCTCCCCTCTCCTGGGCCCGAGCTGTCGCTATTCTCCCAGCTGTTCGGCCTATGCAGAAGAGGCGATCACGCTTCATGGCTTCCGCGGTCTGTGGTGGTCCCTCAAGAGAATCTTGCGCTGTCACCCCTTTCATCCGGGTGGGTGGGACCCGGTGCCGGAGGGTTGTGATGAAGAAAGATGACACCGAACAGAGGTTGATCCTCGCGGTGCTGCTCTCCCTGGCGGTCTACTGGGCCTGGGTAGGGCTCTTTGCACCCCCGGTACCGCAAGTGGAAGCACAGGCGGAGGTTCTCTCGATGGGAGAACCTGCGGAGCCAGTGCTGCAGGCGGTGGAGACGGATGGGACGGAAGAGACGGATGAAGTGGGTGAAACATCGCGTGTGGAAGCATCTCCGATCGAGGCGATCTCCAGCTGGGATGTGTCTTTCGATGCGCCGGGTATCGAGGGTCGGATCGGCAGCAACGGGGGCGGTCTGTACGGGCTGAACCTCACGGAACACCGGGCAGCCATGGATGTGCGGCCCATCTGGACCCACCTGTGGAATCGGTGGCGGTCCGGGGATGCGGAGAAGTGGAAGCCCTGGGGGGATCCGCCGGATGTGGCTCGCCTGGTCACGGAGAACGGGTTGTTCCTCGCAGCGGGTTCTGGCCAGGATCTCTCCCCGGGTACCTGGCGGGAGCTCCCCGTGGAGTCTGGACGCGCGGTGCGTATGCGTACCCCGGAAGGCCTTGAGATCACCAAGACTTTTGCCGTGGACCCCAAGGGAGTGCTGAACCTGGAGGTGCGTTGGAAGAATGAGACCGCCGCCCACTACCAGGGGGCCCTGTGGGTGGGTGCCATGGACAAGTTTGAGGGAAAGGCGAGTCGCTACACCAATTTCTCTCGGCCGATTCTGTTTGGGGACGACCTGGAGACCCTCGACGACATCGACGATGTGGCCCGTGGGCCGAAATACCAGGACGACGCCATCAAGTGGTTTGGCATCGGTGACCGGTACTTCCTTGCGGCCGCCATTCCCCAGAGCGAGGGCTGGGATCGCGGTCTCTTCTCTGCGAGCACCGAAGAGCGCGCCGGCGCCTTTCTGGTAAGGGAGGCCACCCTTTCGCCGGGCCTGGCGGAGACCCTGCGCATGCGGATCTACCTGGGCACCAAGGACTTGGAGGCCCTGGAATCAGAAGGGGTGGGCCTGGAGAAGAGCGTTGACTTTGGCTTCTTTGGGTTCTTCTCCCACATCCTCTTGTTCATCCTGGAGATGTGGCAGGGGGTTGTGGGGAATTGGGGTGTGGCCATCATTTTGTTGACTGTGACCGTCAAGATGGCGTTCTGGCCCCTGACCCGGAAGAGCTTTGAGTCCAGCCGCAAGATGCAGGCCCTGTCTCCCCAAATGGCGGAGATCAAGGAAAAGCACAAGGACGACGCCCAGAAGGCCGGCCAGGCTCAGATGGAGCTCTTCAAGAAGGAAGGCGTCAGTCCCCTGGCGGGCTGCTTGCCCATGTTCATCCAGATGCCGGTTTGGTTTGCCCTCTACTCTGTGCTGCTCTTTGCGGCGGATCTCTACCAGGCGGACTTTCTCTACCTGGCGGATCTCACCTCCCGCGACCCTTACGGATTTCTCCCGACTCTGGTGGGTGTCGGGATGATCTTCCAGCAGCGTATGACCCCCCTGAGTCCCACGATGGATCCGATGCAGCAGAAGATGATTCGCATCATGCCTTTGGCGTTTACGATCATCTTCTACTCGTTCCCATCCGGGCTCGCTCTGTACGTACTCGTCAACACAATTCTGTCGATCCTCCAGATGTTCCTTGTGAACCGGGCCTTCCCGGTGGTGCATCCTCCGGTGGCGGCAGGCAGTCGCTCGAAGTAGAAAGCGCGACAAGGAGAGGAAGATGACCGAAGAAAGAAAGACTGTTCTGGCTGAAGGAGCCGATATTGATTCCGCCATCAAGGTGGCTGCGGAGGCCCTGTCCGTGTCGGCCGCCGTCGTGGACTACAAGCTCGACAAGGACTGGTTCCGCAACGAGCACGGCAGCATGGTGCCCCGCAGCACGGTGCAGATCATTGCCTGGGAGGGTGATGGCAGCAGCCAGGGCAGCAGCCAGGGCAGCAGCCAGGGCAGCAGCCTGAGTGCCAGCGAGCAGGAGTCCTGTGATGCAGCGGGAATGTGGCTCGCAGAGCTCCTGGAGAAAATGGACATAGCTTCCGAGGTGCGCTCCTCCTTCAGTGGCGGGACCGTGACCTTGCATGTGCGGGCTGAAAAGGCTGGTCTTGTTGTGGGCAAGGGGGGAGCGACCATTGAAGGTATCCGGCACTTGCTGGACGAGTCAGTGGGGGCGGACCATCCGGAGATGAACTTCCGAATCCAGGTGGCGGACGATCGCCAGCGGGATCGGGACGGTGATCGGGATCGCGGGCGCGGTCGGGACGGCGGTCGGGATCGCGGGCGCGGTCGGGACGGCGGTCGGGATCGCGGGCGCGGTCGGGACGGCGGTCGGGATCGCGGGCGCGGTCGGGGGCGTTCGAGCCAGTCGGACTCGGAGGCTTTGGAGCGCATGGCCCAGAAGATCGCCAGCCGCGTGCTGGAGTCCGGACAGGCCGAGCAGATTCGCCGGGAGCTGAACTCCTACGATCGCCGCATTGTCCACACGGCCATTGCCGACATTGATGGCGTCACCACCCGGAGTATCGGAGAGGGTTCCATGAAGACCCTCGAGGTGATGCTGGAAGGTGCCTCCGCCGAGGCGTAGGCAGCGGCAGGTTCGACGTCCGTGGAGGCCATCGTTGCGTGTGCAACCCCCTGGGGTCGCTCCGCCGTGGCCCTGGTGCGCCTGTCCGGGTCCGACCTGGATCCTGTTCTTCAACAGATCTGTGTGCCTTTGGGCGGGTTTCCCCCTCCCCGGAGAGCGCGGATCTGTCGACTCGTGGAGGGGGGCGAGGTCTTCGATGAAGGCCTGTTGACCTTGTTCGCGCCGGGGGCGTCGTACACCGGCGAGGCCGCTGCGGAGATCTCCTGCCACGGAAACCCTCTTGTGGTGGAGCGGCTTTTGGCTGCAGCGGTGGCAGCGGGAGCCCGCATGGCCCATCCGGGGGAGTTCACCCGTCGTGCCTTTCTGAACGGACGCATGGATCTTCCCCGGGCCGAAGCGGTGCTGCAGGCCATTGAGGCCACGACCGCTGGAGGGATGGCACTGGCCCGGGCGGGTTTGGAGGGGGCGGTGTCCTCGCTTGTGGAGGTGCTTCGGGGCGAAATCGTGGAGATCCTCGCCGAGCTGGAGGCGGAGCTGGACTTCCCCCAGGAAGCGGAGTTCACGATGGACTCGGCAGTGCTTCTGGAGAAGCTGGGTGCGCTCTCGCACCGGGCCCAGTCCGCTGTGGACTCCTGGCGTTCCGGGCGCATCCTGGTGGAAGGCGCACGGGTGGCACTGGTGGGTCCGGTCAATGCGGGCAAGTCGTCATTGTTCAATGCCCTGGGTGGTTCAGTGCGGGCCCTGGTGTCGGATGTGCCGGGCACGACCCGAGATGTGCTGGAGCGGCGGGTTGTGCTGGACAACGTGGCGCTGATCCTGCTGGACAGCGCCGGGGAGCGGCCCGAGGCAGAAGGTCTGGAGGCCGAGGGCGTTGCGCTCGGCCGAGTCTTGACCGAGGATGTGGATCTCACCCTCGTGGTGATCCCCGCCCATGCGCCGGAGCAAGCCGCTGCGGTGCTGAAGCGCACCGCGAATCGCCCGCGCATCCTGGTGGCCAACCACGCGGATCGCCCGGATGCAAGAGTGGAGGCAGGCTGGATTCCCACCTGTGCCCTGGATGGAACGGGTCTGGATCGCCTGGGATCTGCCATTTCCCACGCCCTCCTGGGAGATCAGCGAAATGCAGAGCAGATCATTGCCTCCCAGCGCCAGCGGGACCTCCTGGTGGAGGTGGTCCGGGCCCTGGGCGACTGCGGGGAGGCCATCACCGGGGAGGCCGGCTGTGCCGTGGCGGCAGAGGAGCTGTACCGCGCCCTGGAGCGCCTGGATTCCCTCTCCGGGGCCGACACCCGCGAAGAAGTGCTAGACGCCTTGTTTTCCCGGTTTTGTATTGGAAAGTAGGGGCTAGGAGGCTGTAGGGCGTAGAAGCTGCGTTTGTAGCCCTCGCCACCAAGGG
>CAZRYF010000035.1:0-49073 GCA_964604165.1 uncultured Enterobacterales bacterium | reverse complement strand
CGTGGCCGAGGTCCCCTGCCCGTCTCCGTCCTGGTCCAGGTACCAGACCGTGTTGGGGTGGATGGAGGCGTCCCCGTCGTTGCAGTCGCCGTTGTTGGAGACAAAGCCCCCCGGCTGGTTGCAGGCGGTCTGGGCGTTGGTGGGGGTGCCATACCCGTCCCCGTCCGCATCCCGGTAGTAGACGCTTCCCACGCCGTCATCCACCAGGCCGTCGCAGTCATCGTCCACGCTGTTGCAGGTCTCCGTGGCGCCGGGATGGATGCTGTTGTTGCTGTCGTTGCAGTCGGACGCGTTCAGGAGGTACCCGGCACTCTGCCAGCAGGAGCGCTGCGTGTTGTTTGGATCCCCGAAGCCATCGCCATCGGTGTCCGCATACCAGGTCGATGCATCCGCCGCCGTGGACTCGTCCGCGACCCCGTCGCAGTTGTTGTCCAACCCGTCACACATCTCCACGGCAGCCGGGTGAATGGCGGGGTTCGCGTCGTTGCAGTCCGTGCCGCTCGCCAGGTAGCCACTGGGGGCCGCGCAAGCCACCTGGGTGTCCAGCAGGTAGCCGTAGCCGTCCCCGTCATTGTCGCCGTACCAGGTGACCGCATCGGCTGCAGTGTTCTCGTCCACCACCCCGTCGCAGTTGTCGTCGATGCTGTTGCAGTACTCTGTGGCGGACGGACTCACCGCCGCATCGTAGTCATCGCAGTCATCGTCGAGGGCAGCGTACCCACCGGGCTGCGAGCAGGCGGCCTGCGGGCGGTTGGCGTCCCCATGGCCGTCTCCATCCAGGTCCCGCCACCAGGTGGCCTGCACCCCGTCGTCCACGGTGCCGTCACAGTCATCGTCCAGCCCGTTGCAGATCTCGGTGCCCACCGGGCTCACGCTGGCCCGGGAGTCATCGCAGTCCGTGTCGTCCGCCACGTATCCAAAGGGCGCCACGCAGGCGTCGTGGGAGGCAGCGGCGTTGCCGTAGCCGTCCTGGTCCAGGTCCACGTACCAGGTGCCCGCATCCGCTGCGTCATCTTCATCGACCTGGCCATCGCAGTCGTTGTCCACCAAGTCGCAGAGTTCGTTGGCCGCTGGATAGACCGTGGCGTTGGAGTCGTCGCAGTCGCCCCCATCCAAGGCCCCACAAGAAGGCTCGATGCTGCCCAAACAGGGCAGGTCCTCGCAGGCACAGTCCCCGTCGTCATCAAAGGAGTCGGTCCCCTCGTCGGTCTCCCCATCGCAGTCGTCGTCGACTCCGTTCTGGTGCTCCGTCGCCCCGTCGTGCACCGAGGGATCCGTGTCGTCACAGTCCCCTTCCTCCTCGCTCTGGCCGTCGCCGTCGTTGTCTACCTCGTCCGCGTCCTTGACCTCGAAGTACACGGTGGCGTCCCCGATGTCTCCGTCCGTGTCCTCCACCTGGAAGGTCACAAAGTGGTCCCCAGCCGTGAGAAGCCCCTCACAGGTTGCCACCCCCGTAGCATCCGGGGCCACCGCACACACCGGTCCCTCCACGTCTGTGGAAACCCGGAGGGTCATGAGGTCCGGCGTGTCCTGGGCGTCCGACACCATGGCCACAAAAGAATACGGCTCCTCCTCCACCCCGTACTCCCCGGGCACCGGGTGCACGATCTCCACGGTGGGTGCGTCCGGCACATCCTCAATGACCAGGCTCACGTAGTCCGAGCCGCTGGCCGCGTCCTTGTCCACCACCTGGACCGTGACCACATGCCTCCCCGGGGTCAGGTTCGCCGTGTGAAACACCACGGCCCCACCGGCATCCGGGTACATGTCTTCCGAGATCTTGCCGTCCAGATCCGAAGACCAGTCCACCAGCAGAATGTCCGCCGGGGTGGTGTCGTCCTGGGCGAAAGCCTCCAGGGTCAGCACCTCGTCCTCAAAGAACGCGCTGCCCGGCGCAGGGGAGGTGATGCTGATGCTCGGGGCGGTGTTGTAGACCTTCACCCCGGTGTCCTGGGTACAAGCGAGCCCGCCCATCGCAAGGCACGGCACCGCCCAAAGCCCAAAATACTGGATATTCTTCACGTTTCGTCCACGAAGACGCATCGGTGCGTCCGCGCGCAGAATGTAGCACCAGAATCCTGGCTTCGCCCGGTAGATGGGGGCTCGAATCAGTTGCAGGTCAGGTTCAATCCCCAGGACGCCAGGGTCCCGCTGTCGTAGTAGTACCGGTCGTACACCGAGAGGGCCCAGGTGCCGTTGCCGGTCTGGCCGTTGAAGGCCGTGGGGGAGAAGGTGATGATGTTGTTGGTGGTGCCCCCCTGTCCATTCCAGAGATTGACGGTGGTACCCGAGGGCCCCACCAGGTTGATGATCAGGTCCCCCTGGTAGGTGTGGTAGAGGGTGAGCGGCATCGAGAGGCTGAGGATGTTGTTGCAACCGGATACGGCCAGGGTGCTGACGGTGGTGTTGTAGTCGTAGACGGGGGCGTTGGGGGAGGTCGACACGTTCACATAGGTGGTGCAGCCTTCATCCGTGGCCCCGTCGCAGTCATTGTCGATGGAATCCCCGCACACCTCCGTGGCGCCCTGCCAGGCAGCCGCCGAGGCGTCATTGCAGTCCTGATCGTTGGCCACATAGGAAAAGGGCTGGCTGCACTGGGTGACCTGGATGGCCGGGTTGCCCTGCCCATCTCCATCTGCATCCATGAACCAGGCGCTGCCGCCGACGAGGGAGCTGTCTGCATCATCCACCTGGCCGTCGCAGTCGTTGTCAATGGCGTCGCACACCTCCGTGGCGCCCGGGTAGATCGCGCTGTTGGTGTCGTCGCAGTCCGCCGCGTTCAGGAGTGTGCCCGGTGACTGCCAACAGGCCGTCAGGACGTTGCCCGGGTCGCCGAACCCATCTGAGTCCAGGTCCGTGTACCAAATCGAAGCATCCACGGCGGTGGACTCGTCCACGGTGCCATCACAGTTGTTGTCCACCCCGTCGCAGTACTCCAGGGCCCCGGGATAGATCGCCGCGTTGGCATCGTTGCAGTCCGAATTGTCTGCGCCAAACCCTGAGGGCGCTGCACAGGAGACCTGCGGGTTCAAAAAGTTCCCATACCCGTCGCCGTCCCCGTCCCCGTACCAGGTCGGGGCGTCTGCCGCGGTGGCTTCATCGACGGTCCCGTCGCAGTTGTCGTCGATGCTGTTGCAGTACTCGGTGGCGGAGGGGCTGACGCTGGTGTCTGTGTCGTCGCAGTCATCGTCGACGGCGGAAAACCCCGAGAGGACGTTGCAGGCCAGCTGGGGGCGCAGGGCATCGCCATGGCCGTCTCCATCCTGGTCGCGCCAGAAGGTGGACTGGACCCCGTCGTCCACCGCCCCGTCGCAGTCATCGTCCAGCCCGTTGCAGACCTCGGTGCCCACCGGGTTCACGCTGGCCCGGGAGTCGTCACAGTCCGTGTCATCCGCCACGTAGCCAAAGGGAGCGCTGCAGGCGTCGTGGCTCACGGACGGGTCCCCGAATCCGTCGGAGTCGAGATCCACGTGCCAGGTGGCTGCATCCGCAGCGTCGTCCTCGTCCACCTCTCCGTCGCAGTCGTTGTCCACGGAGTCACACAGCTCGGGTGCGGCCGGGGACACCGTGGCATCAGCGTCATCGCAGTCGTCCCCGCTCAGGGCTCCACATGCGGGCTCGATGCTTCCCAGGCAGGGGAGGCCCTCGCAGTGACAGTCCCCATCGTCGTCGTAGGACAAGGTTCCCTCGTCGGTCTCCCCATCGCAGTCGTCATCCACCCCGTTCTGGAACTCCTCGGCCCCATCGTAAATCGAGGGATCCCTGTCATCGCAGTCCCCCTCGTCCTCGCTCTGGCCGTCCCCGTCGTGATCAATGGAGAACCCATCTCGCACCTCGAAAGCCACGGTCTCAGCGGCCGTGTAGCCATCGGTGTCCTCCACCGTAAACGTCAGAAAGTGGTCTCCGGTCGAGAGTTGTCCTTCGCAGGTGGCCACCCCGGTGGCATCGGCTGTCGACTGGCAAACCCGGCCCTCCACATCAGATTCCACCACCACCCAGAGCGTGTCTGCTGCATCCTGTTCGTCCGAAACCATGGAGACAAACACGTAGGGCTCTCCCTCCACCCCGTACTCTCCCTGCACCGGGTGTACGACGGCGATCTCCGGGGCATCCGGGACGTCAAAAACCGTGAGAGAGATGTAGTCCGAGCCGCTGGCCGCCGCGGCGTCCAGCACGTTCACGGTGATCACGTGGTCCCCGGGGGCCAGTGATCCCGCGTGGAAGACCACTGCCCCCTCCGCATCGGGGCTCATCGACTCCGAGATCAGTCCGGCCAGGTTCGAGGACCAGTCCACCACCAGGGCCTCGGCCGGGGTCGTGTCGTCCTGGGCAAAGGCCTCAAAGGTGACCACCTGCCCCTCGTCCACCTCGGTGCCATCCGGGGGGGCCGTGATCGAGATTCCCGGGGCGGTGTTGTAGACCTTGACCCCGGAATCCTGCGTACAGGAGGCAAGGCCCACCAGGCCAATCGCCCCTACCCCCAGAGGAGCCCCCCGCCCAAGTAGCCGTATTTGCATCGTGATCAACGCCGCTCAGTGGCTGGATTTGCCCGCCCCTGAATGTACCACGCAAGTTCAGTCCCCTCTCCCGAAAAACCCGAATCGGCAAAGACGCCATAGAACCGTTACAAGGGTGCCTCTTCGAGGGGACCGTGTCCGAGTTGCAGGTCACACCGCAGCAAGCCGCTGCCGCCGAAAAGGTGGCCGGGTTCATCCGCCGGCACGGCCTGGTGACGCCGGCCGTCTTGTGGTTGGAGTCCCTCCAGCCCATGGCCTTTGTGGGCAGTCAGTTCATGCACATCCTCTCCCCCACGGTGAAGGGATTTCTTCCCGAGAGCCACTGGGATGCCATGGCCTCCCTGATGGAGAACCGCCAGGGAATGAACTACCTGCTCACCCGGATCGAGCGCCCCGCCGAGGTGGTTCATGGGTGAACAAAGGGAGATTCGCAGCGTGCTGGCCACGGACTGCGGCAGCACCACCACCAAGGCAATCCTGATCGAGAAGGTGGGCGACGAGTACCGCCAGACCTGGCGAGGAGAGGCCCCCACCACGGTGGAAGCTCCGTTTGAAGACGTGACCCGGGGAGTGCTCAACGCGGCCACGGAGATCCAGGAGCTCTCGGGACGAAAGCTGGTGGGAGACGCCGGCAAGATCCAGACCCCGGACGTCGGAGGCCAGGGCGTGGACCTCTACATCTCCACCTCCTCCGCCGGCGGCGGACTGCAGCTGGTGGTGGGCGGCGTGGTCCGCGCCATGAGTGCCGAGTCCGCGACCCGGGCCGCGCTTGGGGCGGGCTCCATCGTGATGGACACTTTCGCCACCAACGATGGCCGCAAGCCCTTCGAGCAGATCGAGCGCATCCGACAGCTCCGCCCGGACATGATCTTGCTGGCCGGCGGCACCGATGGCGGCACCCAGAAGCACGTGGTCTCCCTGGCCGAGCGCATTCGAGCAGCCCGGCCTCGAACTCGCCTGGGGGGCGGCTTCAACCTGCCGGTGATCTTCGCGGGCAACCAGGAGGTAAACCCCCACATCACCGAGCTCTTGGATGACGTGTGCGACCTGCAGATCGTAGACAATGTGCGGCCGATTCTCGAGACCGAGAACCTGGGCCCTGCCCGGGACAAGATCCACGACCTGTTCATGGAGCATGTCATGGCCCAGGCCCCTGGGTACGACAAGCTCATGACCTGGACTGACGCCCCGATCATGCCGACTCCAGGCGCGGTGGGGCTGATCATGCAGACCATTGCCCGGCAGCGGGACATCAACATTCTGGGCGTGGACATCGGCGGGGCCACCACCGACGTGTTCTCCGTGTTCGGCGGCATCTTCAACCGCACCGTCTCCGCCAACCTGGGCATGAGCTACTCGGTGTCGAACGTGCTGGCCGAGGCGGGACTGCCCTCGATTCTGCGGTGGGTTCCCTTCGACATCAACGAGAAGCAGCTGCGCAACCGGATCGGCAACAAGATGATCCGACCGACCACCATCCCCCAGACCCTGGAGGCCCTCAAGATTGAGCAGGCCATCGCCCGGGAGGCCCTGCGCCTGGCGTTCATTCAGCACAAAGAGTTCGCCGTGGCCCTCAAGGGGGTGCAACAAGAGCGCACCATCGCCGATGCCTTCCGCCAGAGCGGCTCCGGCGACACCCTGGTACAGATGATGGAGTTGGACTTGTTGGTGGGATCTGGCGGCGTGCTCTCCCATGCCCCTCGCCGGGCCCAGTCCATGCGCATGATGATCGATGCCTTTGCCCCGGAAGGCGTGACCGAGCTCGCGGTGGACTCGATCTTCATGATGCCCCACCTGGGGGTGCTCTCGACCATCAACGAGGAAGCCGCCACCAGCGTCTTTGAAAAGGACTGCATCATCTTCCTGGGCACCTGCATCGCCCCCAAGGGCGAGTTCAAGGACAACAAGCCCGTGCTCCAGGTGCAAATGAAGCTGCCGGATGGCACCGCCGTCGACGAGACCTTTGATGCCGCCACCCTGAAGGTGTGGCCCGCCTCCCGGGACGACGAGGTCCAGATGACCCTGACCCCGCTTCAGAAGACGCTGGACGTGGGGGCCGGACCGGGCAAGCCCTTGTCAAAGGGCATTCGAGGGGGCGTGGTGGGCATCGTCGTGGACACCCGCGGGCGCCCCGACCTTCGGATTCCCACCGAGCCATCCGAGCGCGTGCCGCTGCTGGAGAAGTGGGTCGGCGCCATGGATGAATACCCCCGGGGAGAGGCCTAGATGGCTGCCATCTTCACCCCCGGACTGAAGGTCAGTGAGCACGCCATCGTGCAGAAGGACCGGCGTCTGCCCCTGGAAGGCGAGGTGCTTGTGTCTGTGGGGGACACAGTCAACGCAGACCAGGTGGTGGCCCGCACCGAGCTCCCAGGAAAGATCTTCCCGGTCAACATCGCCAACAAGCTGGGCGTGGATCCAGGACGGCTGAAGGAATTCCTCACCAAAGGTGAAGGCGAAACAGTGGAGGAGGGCGAGCTCATCGCCAGCACGCCGGGGCTGCTTGGCTTCTTCAAGTCCGAGGCCAAGGCCGTGGTCTCCGGCACCCTGGAGAGCATCTCCAACGTGACCGGGCAGGTGATCTTCCAAGCCCACCCGGTGCCCGTGGAGATCGATGCCTACATCAACGGCACCGTCGTGGAGTGCATTCCAAATGAGGGCTGCGTCATCCAGGCGGCCGCCACATTTGTTCAGGGGATCTTCGGCCTGGGAGGGGAAACCAAGGGCGAGATCGTGATGGCCGTAGATTCTCCAGAGGCTGTCCTGACTGCAGCGGGCATCACCGAGAACATGGGGGGCAAGATCATCATCGGCGGCGCCTTTTTGGACCGGGAAGGCCTGAAGAAGGCCATCGCCGTGGGGGCCAGCGCCATCGTCACCGGCGGGTTTGACTACGACGAAATCAAGGAAGTACTGGGCTACGAGGTGGGGGTCGCCATCACCGGCGGCGAGAACCTGGGCTGCACCCTGCTCGTGACCGAGGGCTTCGGCAACATTCAGATGGCCCCCGCCACCTTTGCGCTCTTGCGCTCCAAGGAAGGCCGGAAGGCCAGCGTGAACGGGGCCACCCAGATTCGCGCCGGCGTCATGCGGCCGGAGGTGGTGGTGACCCATGACAACGAGCCCGTCTCCGCCGAGCGCCTCGCCGACCCGGAGCCCATCGGAATCTCCGTGGGATCCCTGGTGCGGGGCATTCGGGACCCTTATTTCGGCATGCTGGGAACCGTCTCCGGCCTCCCGGTGGAGCCCGTGGCCCTACAGTCCGAATCCAGAGCACGGGTCATGGCCGTGACCTTCGACGACGGCGCCGAGGTGACCCTGCCCCGGGCCAACGTGGAGGCCATTGAGAGATGAGCATGCTCCACACGCTCCTGCCCCTCTTCTCCGCGGTCGCCCGGGCCCAGGAAGAAGCCGAAGAAGCCCTGGACACCCGGTGGCTGAACACAGAACCCGCTTACCTCATGCTCCTGGCCATCATCGTGGTGACCGGCGTGTTGATGATGGTCTTCACCCGCCGCGCCCAGCGCGGGGAGGAAATGTACATCCGGCGCATGCCGGGAATCGACGCCATTGAAGAAGGCATCGGCCGGGCCACGGAAATGGGCAAGCCCGTCCTGTACGTGCCCGGCATCGACGAGCTGCAGGACATCCAGACCATTGCATCCATGCTGATCCTGGGGCAGGTCGCCAAGACCATCGCCGAGTACCAGGCGGACTTGATCGTCACCACGGCGGTCCCGATTGTGCGCGAGGTGGCCGACGAGGTGGTGCGGGCCGGGTTCTACCAGGCCGGCTACCCGGACGCCTTCCGGCCCCAGGACATTCGGTTCATCTCCTCAGACCAATTCGCCTTCTGCGCCGGCACCAACGGCATCATCCACCGCCAGCAGCCGGCGACCAACATCTACCTGGGTCGGTTTTTTGCCGAGTCATTGATCCTTGCCGAGACCGGATACGTCAACAAGTCGATCCAGATCGCCGGCACGGCCGAGGCCACCCAGCTGCCGTTCTTCGTGGCCGCGTGTGACTACACGCTCATCGGCGAGGAGCTGTTCGCGGTTTCGGCGTATCTCTCCAGGGACCCGCGCCTGGTCAGCTCCTTGAAGGCCTCCGACTACCTCAAGGTGGCCCTGGTGGGCCTGCTCCTCGTGGGCACGGCGGCAGCCAGCGTTGGCAACACCCTCCTGATCGACCTCTTCACCATCGCCAAGTAGATGAAACGTACACTCCCCCTCCTCGTGACGTTTGTGGTCGGCATGATCATGGTCGGGGAGTTCTTCATTCCCCACCACGCCTACAAGGAAATGACCAAGGAGCTCCTGGAGTGGGGGGCGATCCTGGCGGCCGGGGCCTTCCTGTTGGGCATGTTCAACTTGATCCAGGTGAACTGGCCGGTGATCCGCGATCGCAAGCCCGACTGGGGCTACAAGGTCGCCATGCTGGTGTCCCTCGGTGTCATGCTCATCGCGGGGTTCCTGGGGGGCGAGGATCGCCTGGAGGCTGGCTACAGCTTCAAGTGGATGTTCGACTACCTGTTCGTCCCCCTGAATGCGACCATGTTCAGCTTGCTGGCGTTCTTCATTGCCTCGGCCGCGTTCCGGGCCTTCCGCGCCCGCAATACGGAGGCCACGGTGATGCTCGTGGCTGCCGCACTGGTGATGCTGGCGGCGGTTCCGATTGGGGCGAGCATTCCCGGGGTGGGCGAGTACCTGGTGGCCACGAAGAACTGGATCATGAGCGTTCCCAACAATGCCGCGCGACGAGCGATCTTCATCGGCGCCGCCCTTGGCGCCATCGCCACGGGTCTGCGGGTCATCCTGGGGCTCGAGCGCAGCCACCTGGGGGGTGACTGATGCTGAAGGCCCTTGTTCGCTTCCAGCGCATGGATCGCCGGTGGATTTTCCTCGGCATGGCGTTTTCGATTGTGGTCCCCATGCTCTTTCCATGGAGCTGCCAGTTCCAGGTGGACAGGCCAGTCCAGGCGGTCTACGACCAGGTCGAGGCCCTGGAGGCCGGCGATGCGGTCTTCATCTCCGCGGACTTCGACCCCGCGAGTCGCCCGGAGCTGGAGCCCTTTTTCCGGGCCAACCTTCACCACCTCTTTCAGAAGGACGTCCGGGTGGTCATGGGCACCCTGTGGCCCACCGCTCCGCCCCTTGTGAAGCCTATTTTCGAGGAGATCGCCGAAAGCTACGGCAAGGAGTACGGTAGGGACTGGGCCTTCCTGGGCTACACCGAGGGCCGTGAGCTTGCGATCAAGTCCATTGGCGCCAGCGTGCTCAAGACCTTTCCGAAGGACTCCCTGGGCAACGCCACGGCGGATCTTCCCCTCATGAAGGGCCTGGACGTGATCTCGGATTTCGCGATGCTGATCAGCGTCTCAGCGGGCTTTCCGGGGACCCAGGCCTATGTGCTCCAGATCCAGGGCCAGTACAACCTGAACATGATCAGCGCCTGCACGGCAGTCTCCGCCCCGGACTACATCGCCTATTTCGACGCCGGTCAGCTCTCCGGCCTCTCCGGGGGCATGCCCGGCTCCGCCCAGTATGAGAGCCTTGTCTTTGCAGACGGGGTGCCGGACGGGGTGCGCCTGATGGCCACCCCGAACATGAACGTGCTGAACCTGGGGCACCTGTACATCATCCTGCTCATCATCATGGGCAACATCGCGTACTTCATCACCAGGGCTGCGGGGGTGGAGACATGATCGAAGGCATGGGTGCCCTGGAGGTCTTCGGCATCTGGCTGTCGATCTTTCTGACCTTTTCCATTCTGTCCTTTCTCTACGAGGACAACCCGGTCTACAAGCTCGCCGAGCACGTCTTCATGGGCGTGGGCATTGGCATTGGCACGGTCGAGGCCTGGTACGGGGTGTTCAAGCCCAAGCTGGTGGATCGCCTCCTGGAAGAGCAGCACCTGTGGAGCCTGATCCCGCTGGTGTTGCTTATCCTGCTGTTCTTCAAGCTGGTGCCGTCCCTTGCCGACTGGGCGCGGATTCCCATCGCGTTTATTGTCGCGGCCTTTGCCGGAGTCAAGCTCACGGGCGAGGCCAACGGGCGCCTGGTCGCCCAGGTCTCCGCCACCATGCCGGATCTACCCGCCCTGTACGAGAAGCACGGCTGGTGGAGCTGGGAGGCCGACGGTGCAGGGGTCATCTCCGGCCTGATCCTGGTGCTGGGCCTCTGTGCTTGCTTGCTGCACTTCTACTTCAGCGCCCCGCACAACCGGCCCATGCGGGCGATCTCCAGGGTGGGCATCCTGGTGCTCATGCTCTCTTTCGGCGCTTCATTCGGGTTCACCGTCATGGGACGCATCTCTCTGGCCATTGGCCGGGCAGAGGACCTGCTGGGCTTCTCCCAGCCCGAAGCGCTGATCACCGTCGCCGGCACCGAGATGACCCGCATGAGCGCCGTGCGGATCCTGACCGTGTTGACCCTGCTGGCCATGATCGCCGCTCTCGCGGTCTGGAAGATGCGCGGCGGCGGTGCCCAGCACGAGTCCCCCTCCGAGTCCTCAGCGCAGTAATCTTGTGACCGACGCGGACCGGCGTTTCGCCGAAGAGGCGATTCGCCGAAAGGAGCTGTTCAAGAACCTGTCGGTGTTGAGCGTGATCGTCGGGGCCCTGTTGGGGGCGTTCTACGCAGTGGAGTCCACCCGCAACCCGAATTTCGAGTGGGGGGTGCGTGCGGTGCTGGTGGTGATGATCCTCCTGAACGGCCGCCAGAACCTGCGGCAGTTCAAGTACGCGCGGGTGTTGGAACAAGTGCTGGCCACCGCGGAACCGAAGGCCGACTAACCCGGATATTTCACCAGCCGTTCTACCCTACGGGCCCTCGCAACGAAGCCTGGTGAAATATCCGGGCTGAGAGAGGATCAGTCTCTCTCGAGGGCTGCCCCCGTGTGGTCGAGGAACTCCTGGATGCGGCTCCCCTGCAGGTAGGAGCCCCAGCGGCCCTGGGCCTGCACCAGCTCCAGAGCCTTCACCACAAAGGCGTTCTCCCGCTCCAGGTGCTCCACCCGGTGGGAGATGATCAGGTGGGCGATGGCTGGAATGGTCCCCGCGGTGCGCGCCTCCAGCTGCCGCGCCTCGGCCAGCTGAGACTGAAGGACCTGCCGCCGCTGCTCCAGGACCTCCAGCACCCGCTCCTGGCCCAACAGAAAGCTCCCGGAGAGGAACAGGTCAATGTCGAAATAGGTAGCGTCTTCCGCGGACCCCAGGGAGACCAGCGCGTCCTCCAGGTGGGCCTTGCCTGCCCCGGTGATCTCGTAAATCTTCTTGCCCCGCCCATCCGTCTCCCCGGGCTTGTGCTGGATGAACCCCTTCTTCTCCAGGCGCGTCAAGGCGGCGTACAAGTGCCCGTGCTCGCACTTGGCCCACCAGCGCACATGCTTGTAGCGCAGCTCCAGCTTGATCTCGTACCCGTGCATGGGCATGCGAGCGAGGGAGCTCAAAACCAGGATGTCCATGCGGGAGGGAGAAGAGGCGGCCATGGGCGGGATTCTAACCGGTTCCAATAGTCTATTCTTGACTATTCTTCGCCCTCAGGCTACCCATTCCCCATCAAGGACCTCGCACCAAGGTCCATAATTGACGATGGAGCCCCCAAATGCGTTGTCCTGGACTGTGCTTTCTTGCCCCGCTTTTTCTTCTCTCCTGTGCGCCCACCTTCTCCTCGTCGGAGACAGATCCCAAGCTCGAGTCCTCGGACACAGGGGGGCTGGACCCGGCGGTAGACCCGTTGAATGAGGACGACCCCGAGGGGAATCCAGAGATCGGGACCGAGCCCGAACCCCTGCCGCCATTGGGGGAGCGGCGCTGCGACGGACTGGCCCCCATGTCCACTTCCGACCCGTCCGACCCGGGACCCTTTCCCGTGGGTGTGCGCACGGTCCAGTGGTCGGACCCAACCCGATCCGAGAGGCCCCTGACCACGGAGATCTGGTACCCCGCAGACGAGTCGGCCCGGGGAGGACCGGGCACAAGCTATGGCGTGGGCCTGGGGGAGATTGCGGCCATGGCCGGCGGGGAGTCTCTCTCCTGGCTCCAGTGGGTCTTCGGCGACGGGGGGGACCTCATCACCCTGGTCGAAACCAACGCCGTGCGCGATGCCCTCCCCTCCGTGGCGGACAGCACCCGGGGCGTCGTGGTGTTCTCCCACGGATACCGGGGCATACGCTACCAATCGACCTTCCTGACCACCTGGCTCGCCAGCCATGGCTACGTGGTGTTCGCGCCAGACCACGCCGGAAACACGCTGCTGGACGGAAGCGAAGACGACTGGACCAGCACCCGCAACCGCATCCTGGATGTTGCCGCCCTGACGGACCTGCTGACCGCCGAACAAGGCGACCCAAACTCCTTCCTCCACGGGCAATTCGACCCCACCCGGCTGGCCTGGATCGGACACTCCTTCGGGGCGTCCACGGCCCTGATGGCCGGTGCCCAGGACAACCGGGAGATGCTGGTGGTGCCCCTGGCCCCAGCGTTTGACGAGCGCATGGCGGGGGTGTGGGCCCAGCCTTCCTACGACCTGCGGGCGGCCCTCATGGTGCTCGGCGGCTCCGAGGACACCACCACCGAGTGGCCCATGCAGGAGCTCGCCTATGAGCGGACCTTCTCTCCCAGGCACCTGGTGCAATTCGGAGGCCTTCGACACTTCGACTTCACGGACCTCTGCACCAACGAGCTGTTCCGGTTTGCCACCTCCAATTTCGTGGAGGAGCTGGCCGGGGCCTGCGGGGACGACCCCACCGCCTACCACGAGAGCGTTCGCGAGTCCGTCACAGCGGCCATGCATCGGTATGTGGGGTGTGATGAGGGCGCAAACGCCTGGCTGGACGGCCTGTCCTCGCGCCCCCAGATCGCCTTGTCCGAGTCGGAGCGCCCCGCCCCCATCGGCACGGCATCTCCCGCAGCCCACGGCACCCTCGACCCAACGACCTGGGACGCCAACACCCGGTGGTTCGACACCCAGGCCGGGACCTTTCGGGTGCGGGAGTATCAGGTGGATGCCCCCGGGCGTGCCATTGTCATGGTGCACGACCTGTCCGTGGACAGCCGGGCCTTTGAGCCCCTGGTGGAGCGGATCGCCTCGGATCATCCCGTCACGCTTGTGGACCTGCCCGGGCACGCGGGAACCGGCGCGGCCGGAGATGTGACCCGCTGGGGCGAGGGCCTCCAATCCGTTCTGCTGGACCTGGACCTGGATGCCCCTGTCTTGTTGGGCTGGGGCCTGGGCGGCGCCTTGGTCCTGGAGGTGGCAGCGCAGTCCGACCTCACGGCCCTTGTCTTGGTGGGCACCTCCGCATCCAACGCCCGGGACTGGACCCACATCCCCGACTGGAACGGGGGCCAGACGCTGGTTCACCGGGCGGACCTTCTTCGCGACAGCCCGGCGGCCGCTCACCACATGGTCGCGCCGAGCGCTCCCTTGGCGCTTCAAGACAAGATTCGCGCCCTCTGGGCTGAGACACCCGCCTCCACGCGCACCGCGGTGCTGGACCAGGAAGGGGTAGACGTACTCGAGGTGGCCCCTTCCGTCTCCACGCCCACGCTCCTGGTACACGGCGAGCAGGATGACGCGGTGCTCTTGGAGTCTTCCACCTGGCTGGCCCACACCCTCCCCGCCTCGGAGCTCCACGTGTTTCAGCGTTCAGGGCACATGCCCTTTGCCGAGGAGCCGGATGCCTTCGCCCGGCTCCTGGTGGCCTTCATCGACGCGCAGTAGCCTGGAGCGCTACCTCCTGCGGCGCAGACCGACCATTCCGACAAGTCCGAGCAGCCACGCTGCAGAGGCCCGGTTTGGGGCAGCGCTGCAGCCGCAGCCATCGTCCTTACCCACCGGTTGACCGGTGTCGCCGCTTGCCGTGTCAGCGTCGGCGTCGGCGTCGGCGTCGGCGTCGGCGTCGGCGTCACTATCGGCATCGCTGTCGGCATCGCTGTCGGCGTCGGCGTCGGCGTCGGCGTCGGCGTCTGCATCCGTGTCCGCGTCGGCCTCACCGGTGTCCGTGTCCTCGGCGTCCTGTCCGTCACAGTCCTGGTCGATGCCATCGCCGGGAATGTCCTCCGCGCCCGGGTGGATCGCCGGGTCAGCGTCGTCACAGTCGATGGACTCGTCGTAGCCATCCCCGTCCGCATCCGTGCTGGTGGAGTTCACCGTGAACACCCCAGGGAGGACATCCACCGCCAGCGCCAGCCCCACCGGATCGGACAGAACGGCCCCTTGGATCTCCAGCTGAGAGTCCCCTGCAGCGGCGGTCGTCAGCACATCAAACTCCAGAGCGATCACCGTGCCGCTTCCAGCAGAGAGGGCCCCACCGCCCGCTGAGAAGGCAAAGTTGATAATGCGCACCTGGCCCGTCGAGGGCTCAGAGTAGAAGAGCGACGAGGCCCAGGTTGAATTCCGGGACCCCACATAGGCATCCACAAAGTCCAGGGCTGTCGGGTCAAAGGCCATGTCAAACTGGAACCCGCCGGACTCATCGTCATTGTTCAAGTCCACCTGAACCAGCACCCCGGTCTCCCCTTGCATGCCCGAGGCGTTGTTGGCGATCAGGGTGTTTCCTCCGAGGGCGGTGGTCGAGATCAAGGCAGCGAACACGAACATGGCGTCTCCTCCAGGGTGGCAGGCTACACCGAACCGAGGCACTTCCGGGAATGTTCCCCAAAAACTGGCCCAAAAACGGGAAGTGAAGCGCAGCCGCCCTGCGCCAATGGCCGGCGCCCGGCCCTCAGTTGTTCAGCGGGTGCGGTACCGCCGTCAGGGTCAAGCGGTCCTCGACGGCGACCCCATCTACATCCACCACCGTCACCCCGAATTCCACCTCGACCCCGTCCAACACGTCGTCACCGGTGATGTCCAGAATGGCGAAGCGACCGATCATCTCGTGGGTATAGGGGGGGACGCCCCCCAAAATCGAGTCCAGGCCCTGAACGTACATGGCGTTGGGCACCAGCGGCGCCCCATCGACCCAAACCTGGAAGGTCGTGGTGGGGTTTTCCGGATCGCCCAGGGAGGTCGGGTCCCCCGGCACAAGGCCCACCGTTCGGACGGACCCCAGCAGGTGCCAGCCACCTTGTGGTCCCTGGATCACGTAGATCTCATCTCCATCCGACAAGGCCTCCCACTCCCACTCCCCGGTCCCCAACAGGGCTTGGGGCGCGCTGGGTTCCGTTGACGCCGAGTCTTCCCCGGGATCGGGCGACGTGCCGAGGCAGGCCAGCAAGGTCAGTAGCAAAGACACGCGCAGTCTTCGTCCTGTCGAGCGCAGCTCTCCCCAGTGCGGGCCTCGATCAACTGGGACCAGTCACCGCTCTCCAGGGGATAGCGCCAGGTGTCGTCCAAGTGGTCACTGCACTCCGCGTGCATACCGCCAAAGATCCACAGGTTGTCATACATCTCCACGAACATGCCCCGGTGGCGCCGCTCGGGCGCCGAAAGGTCCTGGTCCACGTAGTCTGCGGGCACATCCGAGGAGTTTCCCTCGCAGCCAAGCCCGTTTCCAGTGAACGAGTCCGCCTCCCGTACATAGGACCAGTCGCCTGTTTCCGGGTCCATGGCCCACAGGTCGTTCCCGTCCCCGATGTCCGTATGGCCACCAAAGAGCAGGTAGCGATCCCGCTCCGTGTCGTAGAGCAGATGACCGTGCATCCGGGTGTCGGGCCCATCTCCATCGTTCAGCTCGGTCCAGTCCCCCGACTCCACATCCAGGGCGTAGGTCTCGTTGTAGCTCTCGCTCCAATAGTCCCCGACCTGGCCTCCGAAGAGCACCAGCCGCTTTCGAACCGGGTCCCATGTCTCTCCCAGGAACGTGCGCTTGGAAGGCTTGTCTCCGCCCTGATCCACCTCGGTCCAGGTTCCATCCTTCCACTTCCAGAACTCCCGGTTCACATCGATGACCATGGGGCTGGCGTTGGTCATGCCTCCGTACAGGTAGAGGGTCTCGGTGTCGTCATCCCACGCCAGGGACGGGTAGGTGCGCTTCGAGGGTCCTCCACCGGTTTGCAAGAGCTCCCAGGTGCGAGCCTTGAAATCAAAAGCCCACAGCTCATCGAACAAGTCATAGTTTCCTTCTGCTCCAGCGTCTCGGTAGCGCCCACCGAAAATCAGTGCCCGCCGGTTGGTGGCGTCGTAGGCAGCGCCGTAGCGTGCCCGGGCGCTCGGACCGTCGATCGTGAGCTGGCTCCAGCCGTATCCGGGCTCGAAGACCCAGGTCTCGTCCAAATAGGTCGCCTTGGGGCGCTGGTCGACGACCGGGCCCTCGTTTCCACCAAAGATCATCACCGTATTCGAGGCTTCATCAGCCACACCATAAATCTCGCTGCGACGAGAAGGGCGCTCCGCGCTCTCGATGGTCTCGAGATTTGGAATGGGTTCGGCGGTGTCCTTCTCTCCGGGACAACCGGAAAGAACAAGGAAAAGCAGGGCTTGGGTCATGAATTCCTCCGTGCGCCGCCCCTATAGCCTGACTGCGCAGAGGTTCGCATCCTCCTACCGCAATTCCAGCACCCGGTGGCGGGGAGACTGGTGCACGATCGGCGCACGAGCCGGGTCTTCCAGCAGGTTCAACAGTGGCTGCGGATAGGAGATTCCCCAGTCCTTCTGAGCCACCAGCAGATGGGTGATACCCAATTCATCCAGGCCAGCCGCCACCTCCTCCGCACTCGAAAACCGGCCCGCCCAGTCCGCAATCTGCGACGCGTGGAAGAAGCTGTCCGCCACGTAATCTCGCCCACAGAAGAAACAGTGGTTGGTGTTGAGCAGCAAGAGCCGCGCCTCTTCGGGCAGCTCTTCTTGAATGAACCGGTACACCGAAGGAACCCGCGCCTCGGCCTCCCCTGGTGTGACCAGGCGCCGGGCCACCTGGGGTGCGAGTTGGACCCGGTCCCTGGCAGTCCACACGGTGCTCGCCAGGAGCAACGCCGTCACGCCACCCACCAGTAAGCGCCGAGGCCCCGCCCCCTCCAGGTCCAGTACCGACCGGCCAAGGGCCACCCCCAAAAGGGGCAATACCGGGACCAGGAGCCGCATCTGTTGGGAAGAGAGGGACCAAAACACGAAGAAGCCCGCAGCGACCCCAAGGCACAGCCGAGACAGTCCGTCCCCCCGGGCCCGCCAGATCGCCAGGGGCACCCCCACAATCCAGAGAGGGGACAGGGCTCCATCGAATCGACCGTAGCCGGTGCCCCCATCGAGAGTCACCCGCACCGGAAGAAGCAGGTAGTCCCACGCCGCCCGCCCCATGCCCATGGACGACATCCATGTGCCGAGTTGCGCCGACAGATCCTCGCTCCACCCCGTGCCGCCCAAGGTCGAGTACAGGAGGGGAAAGATAGGGTTTCCCGTGTGGACCTCGCTCTTTGCCAGCCAGGGAAACCACAGCAGCGCCACCGGAATCCCAAGACAAGACAACACGCGCACGGGGTGCTCTCGCACCAGCGGCATGAGCCAGAGAAACGCCAGGGCCGGCCCCACGATCCCGGTCACCTTCACGCTGGCCGCAAGGCCGCCGGCGACTCCCGCCAGAAGCAAGGCGCTTGTGTCCGCCGGCTCGGCCCGGGCGCGGGACACCGCCAGCACGCACACCAGCAGAAAGAAGGCCTGTGTCAGCTCCACGTAGGCAATGGGAAGCTCATCCAAGACCACGTCATTGGAGAGAACCAGCCCCGCAGACAGCAAGGCCACGGTCCAAGGCCGACCGTGGGAGCGCCCCCCCACGCCAATCCAGACGCCGTACACCAGCCCAAGGCCGAAGAAGAGGTGGAGCAGCTTGGCGGACACAAACCCCCGCACCATCATCGCCATGGAAAAGAGCAGCTCCGTGGCCAGGGGCCAGTTGGAGTAGACGTTGAACGGGATCTCCCGAAAGCCGCCGTGTTCCAGCCAGAGCCGCGGAACGCCCAGGTGGTAGGTGTCCGCATCCCAGGACACCGAAGGGTAGAGGGCCAAGAGCAGCATCGGGACCCACACCCCGGCCAACGCCGCTCCACCGACCCACTCGAGCGGAGAAGGCAACGAAACCGCCCGCCCCCCTTTCTCTCCACTCTCCACCCGTCCTGCCCACACCAGCCCAACCCCACTGATCGCCCCGACCGAGAGAAGCGGCCCCAGGGACAGCCCCCCCACGCACGCAAGTAAGAACAGCAACACAACCCAGTGCGCGGCCCCCAGGCAGACAGGGCCCAGCCAACCGAGCGGGTCCCGCAACCCCTCCCAACCCAGGAGCCGCTCCCAAGCCCGCCCCACACCCAACAGGGCCGCGACCACAACCAACGCCCCCAACAGGTCGAGCAGAGGCGGGGCAAAGGAGATCACGACTCGACCTTACTCCAGGACCACCAGCTCCTGGTCATAGGCCATGCGCTCTCCGTTGCCTGACACCTCCACCATGCGCAAGGTGATCTCGTCGTCCCAGGTGGCATCGACCACGTACAACTCAAAGCCGGCCTCCACAGTCTCCTCGTAGTCGATGTGCAGATGCCCGGCGTACTGGGCGTGGACATGGTCCGCGACCGGCCCGATAAGCACCTCCACCTTCTCCAGCTGCTCCACGTTCAACATCCCAAACATGAGCGGAATGTGCCCCGCCATCACAATGCTCTCCAGAGGACGGGAAGCCGCATCGGAGAGCTGCGCCTCCAAGAACGGCCAGGTCCCCCCGTCAAAGTCATTGAGGGAGCCAAACTCCCCCAGGTTGCCCCCCACGCCACGCACGATGTGGTCCGACCCCACGAAACGCACACCCTTGTGCTCGAACGCGAGGTTCTGCAGCCAGGCGGGCTCGCCGAGGGGGTGGTCCACAGGCACCGGCGCTTTGTACCAGTCGTCAAACCGGGTGGCCAACAGGTCGAACTGGGGTTGGTACACGGTGTTGTAGCGTTCATCGTCCCCAGTGTGGATCTCATTGTCTCCCACCAGGGGCACATAGGGCACCTCCAACCCGTCCAACAGCTCCTTGGATCGCTCCAATCCCGCCCCCCAGCCCACATCGCCGACCACGATCACCAGCTCACAGTCCCTTTCCTCCGCGGTCTCATTGATCCAGTCCACGGCCCTTTGAAGGCGGGTCTCGTGCTCGACCTGGCCGGCGATGTGGGGGTCGGCAAGGATCGCAAAGGAGAACAGGGACTCCATTTCGGGCTCCGATTGCCCCGTCTCCCCGGAGTCGGGCGAAGCCCCGGTGCAACCATTCAACAGCAGGATCGGCACCAGCACCGCCATGGGATCTCCGGGTCAGTCTGAAGGTCATTCAACCATACGGGCCACGACTCAGCGGGAAAGAAGGACGCCGCGTAGACGGGGAACCGGGTATTTGCTACTTGACGCCCATGCTTCTGGCTCTCCTTTTCTCCTGCGCCCCCGCTCCCTTCTCTCCACAGTTCCCGGAGGGGCCTCCGGGCATGCAGGCGGACCACGAAGCGCTGGACGCACCCCACAGGGCACCGGTGCCCGCCACGCGGATCTGCCCCGACGGCGAGGTCACCGAGGGGATTGACGTGTCCTACTGGCAGGACACCATCGACTGGAGTCAGGTCGCGGCGGACGGGGTGAAGTTCGCGTTTGTCCGGGTCAGCTACGGACTGAACTTCTACGACTCCCAGTTCACAAACAACTGGGAGGGGGCCAAGGCCAACGGGATCTACCGGGGGGCCTACCAGTACTTCCTGGCGGGCCAGGACGCGAGGGACCAGGCCCAGATGCTGCTGGATGCCATCGGAACGCCGGAGGACGGCGACCTTCCCCCGGTGCTGGACGTGGAGAGCTATGGCAACGACGGGGTCTCCGCAGCCACCGTGGATGCCGGGGTGCGGGAGTGGGTGGACATCGTGGAGGCTGCCCTGGGCCGAAAGCCCTTGATCTACACCAGCTGGGGAGTCTGGAGCGGCATGACCGGCTCCACGGGCTTTGGGGACGTGCCCCTCTGGGTGGCAAACTGGGGGGTGTCCTGTCCTTCTGTGCCGGACGGCTGGAACGCCTGGGACTTCTGGCAGACCACGGACTCCGGCAGCATCAGCGGCATCAGCGGCAACGTGGACTTGGACAAGTTCAACGGGAGCCTCTCCGACCTGGCCGAATACGCCACCTGGAGCGAGGACCCTGTGGACACCGACACCACGGACACGGGCTTTCAGGACACAGCCAATACCTGCGACTGCACGGAGGTGCGTGACCAGTCCCAGGTCTGCAGCGACGGCGGCGTCCGCTCCCGGGAGTGTGACGGCTGCCGGTGGTCAGACTGGTCCGCGTGCGATGGGGAGGGCACCGGCGAGCCCAAGCCGCACGGGGGGTGCGCCTGCGGGAGTGTTCCGGCCAAGGGCGGCGTCCTGTCGATTCTCGCCGGACTTGGAATGGGGGCTCTCCGCCGGCGGAGAAGCTGAAGTCGGTCAGCGCCGCTTCCCCACCTCCACCCACCAGAGCACCTCGACAAAACCGTAGAGGGCCGGCCCCAGCTCGTTGGAGAACCAGCTGGCGCTGACATCCACGCTCATGCCCATGCGCTCCTCCACGAGCGGCCAGGGCGGATGAGGGAGGTCCAGGGCCGACACGTCCCACCCACCGCCCACCTCCAGGCCCGTTCGGTGACGGATTCCCTCGGCCTCTCCGAGGGCCGCCCGGAGGGGACTCTCCACCATGACATCCAGGGGGATCTCATGGTGGTGGGCCACCCCCACTCTCCCAAACGCACCCGAGGGGGCGGTCCATCGAAGGGACGAGGCAAGACCGCCCAGGGACCTGGAGTCTTGGCTCATCCACCCCTCCCGTGCGGCCCCCTCCACGGCGAGCGGCCCGCGAAGGTGCACGCTGCCCCGGCCAACCACCCCGCCACCAGCGGAGTTTCCTGTGGGGACGGGCTCCACCAGGTCACCCCTCCCGATGCTTCCCACGCCCACCACCCCACCGGTGAGTCGAGCCGGGAAGTGTCCGGTGGTGGCGAGCGCCGTAGACGCCAGGAGGGTGAAGACCATGTCGCCAAGCTACCCGTGGAATGGCTCCTTCAAGACAGAAACCTGTCAGGGACTCACCGAATGGCCGGGGTCCGGCGAGGCTGCATCCACAAGTGCCGTGTCGGCGTCCGTGCCGCCGTGTGCGAAGCCGTTGCAGGTCGTGCAGTCGATGCGCACGCGCCCCTGGCCTCCGTCTCCACCGACGCGCAGGTTGCTGCTGTTGCCAAGCCCCCCGGTGGCCTGCACCGAGTCGGCGAACAGGCTGGCGCTCTCGGCCTGCAGGAACACGCTGCCCCCTGCCCCTCCCCCCGCGCCGTAGGTGTAGGAACCCGTGGCGCACGCATCCGAGGAGCCCCCCATGCTGGTGATGGCTGCGGCGCCATCGGTCTGCAGGGTGTGGGCGCCGATGTACAGGATGCCGCCGCCCCCGCCCCCCGGGCCCGGTCCGGAGCCCGTGCAGGAGGCGCCGCCGTTCCAGACCCCGCCACCGCCGGACCCGAAGAAGAGGGTGGCCAAGTCGGCGTCCCCATAGGAGAGGCCCGCATAGGCCGGCGTCGCGCTGCCACCCGTCCAGGAGTCGGAATCTGTCGCTCCCACACCATAGGCGCCCCCGGCACCGCAGATGTGGGCGCCGCCACCGCCGAAGTTCGGGTCATACCAGCCCCAGTTCTCGTTGTAGGAGGCGCAGGCCCCATCGCCTTCGCCGCCCCCTTCTCCCGCGTAGCTCTCCCCCTGGTAGGCATCGCAGTTGTAGCCCGTGCCCGTCGCGCCCCCGGCATAGCCGGCCTCGTCCACAGCGATGCGGCCCCCGGACTCCACGAGGGCCGTGCCCGAGGCCCGAAAGGCGAGGACACCGCCCCCAACGCCGGACCAGGAAGAGGTGGTGAGCGTCCCTGTCGAAGCCACGGTGACATCCGAATAGTGCGGCACCCGCTGCACACGGATCGTTTGGCCTGAGAGGTCGGAGTTGTCGGTCTCCCCAAAGGTCTCCGAGAGGGGATCCACCAGGGTGATCGTGGTCACCACGACCGAGCCCACCGTGCCGAACTCGTAGGTCCCCACCCCCCCGTGGGCGGCGCTCGTGCCCTGGAGGTTGATCACCAGCACCTCGTCCCCCGGGGCGATCCCCACGATGGCCTGGTCCACCCCCACGCTGTCGCCGGAGAGGGCGATGACACCAAAGGAGATCGCGTCGGCCTGGGCACGGGAGCCGCTTGCATCCACAGACAAGTCGGTGGTCCCGGTGACCGAGAGCGGGCCATCCATGCCGCTCCCCATCCAGAGGTCTTCATCCACGGCGCCATCACAGTCGTTGTCCAACCCATCATAGGACTCGCCTCGCCCCGGAAAGACCTCCGCCTGGGTGTCGTCGCAGTCCGAGCTGTCCAGGACGTGACCCGAGGGCGAGTCACAGGCAGCCAATGGAGCGGCCGCATTCCCGTACCCGTCCCCATCGGCATCCGCGTACCAGGTCGTGGCATCCGCCGAGTCCGACTCATCGATCGTCCCGTCGCAGTCGTTGTCCACGCTGTCGCATACCTCGGTGGCCGCCGGGTGAATGGCAGCATCTGTGTCATCGCAGTCCTCGGTGTTGGCGCTGTAGGAGGGCGGCTGGCTGCAGGCGGAGACCGGGAAGGACCCGGTGCCGTATCCGTCGCCGTCAAAGTCCAGGTACCAGGTGCCGGCGTCCGCCACGGCCGGGTCGTCATCGTCCACCCAGCCATCGCAGTTGTTGTCGATGCCATCGCAGCTCTCTGTGGCCCCCGGGTGCACCGCGGCGCTCGCGTCATCGCAGTCCGTGTCATCGGCCACGTGGCCCCCCGGGGCCGCACAAGCAGCTTGGGAGGCGCTGACATCGCCGAACCCGTCCCCGTCGCCGTCCGCGAACCAGGTGGCCGCATCCAACGCGTCGTTGTCCACGCTTCCGTCACAGTCATTGTCCAGCCCGTCACAGACCTCCGCGGCCACCGGGCTCACGTTGGGCCGGGTGTCGTCGCAGTCCGTGGTGTTGGCCACAAACCCAGACGGTGGGTCACAGGCGGCCACGCTGGAAGCGGCGTTGCCGTGTCCATCGGAGTCCGCATCCTCGTACCAGGTGCCCACCAGGTCCTCGTCGACTTCTCCGTCGCAGTCGTTGTCGACGCCATCGCAACGCTCCGGCGCCCCGGGCCATGTGTCTGCATCCAGGTCGTCGCAGTCGATCTCCTCGGAGTACCCGTCGCCATCCAGATCGACAGGGCCGGGCTCGCCCGTGTCCATCACTCCCGTGTCCGTGTCTGTCCCGGTTTCATCGGCCGAATCCACCGGCCCCGTGTCTTGCTGTTCGGTGTCCAACTCTCCCACATCAACCTTGGGGTCCTGGTCAGACCGACACCCAGTACCTACAAACAACAAGAGCGCCGCAATTCGCCACATGAATCCCTCACTTTTTCCCACACGGGGACACAAAACTACCACGGCCCCCGTAGAGGGCGGCAAAATTGTGCGATAGCATAGGTTCTAACTGTATTATTTGGAGCCACTCCATGACCTCAACGGCACAGACACTGCTGCGCACCAAGTCCCAGGACCTCTGGTGGATCTCTCCCGACGACACTGTCTTCCACGCGATCCGGCGCATGGCCGAGCACAACATCGGCGCCTTGATGGTCCTGCACCACGGGAGCCTTGTGGGAATCCTGTCCGAGCGGGACTACACCCGGAAGGTCATCCTGGAAGACCGCGCCTCCCGGGACACCCTCGTGGGAGAGATCATGACCAGGGAGGTGGTGACCGTGCACCCGCACCAGTCTCTGGAGGACTGCCTGGCGCTGATGGACCAGCACCGCATCCGACACCTCCCGGTGGTGCAGGGAGGGCAGCCGGTGGGAATGGTCTCGACCCGGGATGTCCTCGGGGCGGTTCTGGCGGAGCGCACCCGGGAGATCCGCACGCTGGAGACCTACATTCAGGGATACTGACGTCCCCACAATCGACGCGACAGCGCCCTCACCGCGCGAGGCGCCGGGGCAGAAGAATGAGCGGGGCCAGCAAGACCCACCACGCGTGCTTGCTCCCAGGTGCGGTGGCACAGCCTGCCCCGCTGGGATCACACTCGGTTTCGGTACACTGGGCATGGCTGCAAGGGGTCTCCACGGCCTCCAGGGTCGTCCCCTCTACCTCCTCGGCCACCATCTCCACCAAGCGGTAGGAGATGCAATTGTGTTCCGCGGGTTCTCCCCCACAGGGCTCACAGCTCACGCCGTACCCGACCTACCCCGGATGTTTCACCAGCCGCTCTACCCTACGGTCCCTCGCCGTTCGGCGAGGGCTTTCGCCGGCTTCCGCTACGCTCCAGCTGGTGGTCCCGAATTGCTTGCTGCGGCGGCCCTTGTGGCGCCACCACGACCCAAGTGCATTGACGAGCGGAGGCATGCAGTTTCTCCAGGTCGGCAGGATGTACCACGAGCAATTCCAGGGCCGGCCAGAAGAGCCCTCTTGACCCCGTCTCCAACTCGCCAATACCATGGGCATTGTCCACCGAAAAGACGGCTCGCCCAAGGTCTCTCCATGCGCTTTGTCTCTGCCCTCGCCCTCCTCTCTTTCCTGGTCTCCTGCGGTCGAACCGAAACCAAGGACACCGCTCCAGGCGACCCGGTGGACAGCCCCACGGACAGCACCCCACCGGACACCGACGCCTTCTTGGACAAGGATGGCGACAGCTACGGAGAAGCCGAGGACTGCGACGACCACAACGATGCCATTCATCCGGGGGCCGAGGAGGCCTGCGACGGCGTGGACAATGACTGCGATGGACTCGTGGACGATGCAGATGAGACGGTGAGCGGACAGTCCACCTGGCACCAGGATCTGGACGGCGATGGGTACGGTAACGCCGAGATGTCCCAGGTGGCCTGCGAGGCGCCCAGCGGGTTCGTGGCGGACAACACGGACTGCGACGACTTGAGCGCCCTCTTTCACCCGGGGGCCGAGGAGAGCGACTGCACCGACGAGCGAGACCTCAACTGCGACGGCAGCGTGGGGTACGCCGATGCGGATGGGGACGGCTTCGCGGCCTGCGAGGAGTGTGATGATGCGGTAGCCAGCAACAACCCGGTGGCGCTGGAGATCTGCGACGGCGCCGACAACGACTGTGACGGGGAACTTGACGAGTCGGACGCGGTGGATGTGGGCACCTGGTACGCCGACACCGATGCCGACGGCTATGGGGATGCCGCGAGTCCCACCGAGGCCTGTGACATGCCCAGTGGACACGTGGCCGACGACACCGACTGCGACGACACAAGCCCGGACGTGCACCCGGACGCCGTGGAGGTCTGCGACACGGTGGACAACGACTGCGACGGCTGGGTGGACGACACGGACCCGGACGTCACAGGCACCACAACGTTCTTCGTGGATGCCGATGGCGATGGGCACGGCGGAAGCTCACTGCAAGTCGACGCCTGCGAGGCGCCTGGCGGCTACGTCACAAGCTCCGACGACTGCAACGACCTGGATGCAGCGACCTTTCCAGGGGCGGCGGAGACCTGTGATTTGGCCGACAACGACTGCGATGGCGCCACAGACGAGGGAGTCGGCAGCACCTGGTACGCGGACTCGGATGGAGACGGCTACGGCAACGGCTCCGTGTCCCAGGAATCCTGCGATGCGCCCAGCGGGTACGTGGGCAACTCCCTGGACTGCGACGACTTCTCCGCCACCACGAGCCCCGCCTCCTACGAGGTCTGCGACGGGGTGGACAACGACTGTGATGGCAGCGCCGACGAAGACGCCATCAACGCGGTGACGTTCTACGAGGATCAGGACGGAGACGGCTACGGGGTCGTCAGCTCCTCCACCAGCGCCTGCACAGCCCCATCCGGGTACGCCGCCACGAGCGGGGACTGCAACGACGCGGACAACGCCATTCATCCAAGCGCCAGCGAGGTCTGCGACACGGTGGACAACGACTGCGATGGCGCGACAGACGAGGACGCCGTCGATGCAGCCACCTGGTACCGAGATGCGGACAACGACGGGTATGGGGACACCAGCGACACCAGCACGACCTGCGACACGCCGACCGGCTACGTGGGCGACGCCACCGACTGTGACGACACCGCGGCCGGGGTCTACCCGGGCGCGAGCGAGACCTGTGACGGTGTGGACAATGACTGCGACGGAACCTCTGACGAGGACACCGAGGGGACCGCCATTAGCTGCCCCGCCGACCACTGCAGCGCGATTCTTGCGGCCGACGCCACAGCCCCCAGCGGCAATTACTGGATTGACCCGGCCGGCAGCGGCGCCTTTGAAGCCTACTGCGACATGACCACCTCAGGGGGAGGATGGACCCTGGCCCTGAACCTGGACACCTCGGACGGCCACGTGATGTGGTGGGCCAACGACTTGTGGACAGACGCGAACACCTACGGGGACGTGAGCACCCCGTTCTCAGGGGATCACAAGAGCCAGGCCTTCATGGACCTCTCCGACGGGGCTCGCTTGCTGCTCGTGGTCCACGAGGACGGCGCGGTGGTGGGGTGGAAGTCCTTCGACAAGAGCGGGGCGGGGTCCTTGAGCACACTGATGGCAGGGGGGGACAACACCCTGATCTCCAGCGCCGTCGCCGACTCGGACACCGGGAACATCTGGTCCAACGAGCGCCTGGTGCGCAGCTCCACCGACCTGTACGCCAACCGCTGCATCCACACCGGCGGGGGCACCTGCGTCAATGACAGCGGGAGCTCCCCAGACGGCGACCGCATTGGCTCCTCGGTGGGCACCCCCAGCGACAACAACGGGGGCGGCCTCGGAAACTGGCACGACATGGGGTACTGCTGCAGCGGGCAGACTTATGCGGGTCGCAGCTGCAATGGCGACGCCTTTCGCACCACCTCCGAGGCCCAGGCTGGCTGGACCTATTCATCACAGTACGGCGCCTTTGGCTCCGACAGTTTTGGCGCGACGACCGGCACCCAAAACAACACCAACTGTGGCGACGCCAACTGGTCCAGTGCCAATGGCGTGGACTACGACTACGCGATCTACCTGGGACAGTAGCCCGACACTCCCGGTTTTCTTCACCCAAGCGAGAATCTGATGCGAATTCACTCGACCCTTCTCCTGCTCCCCTTGTTGATTTCATGCGACAGGGGAGCCGAAAAGGACACATCGTCTGACATCGGGAGCGACAGCGCCACGGACAGCGCCACGGACAGCGCCACGGACAGCGCCACGGACAGCGACCCACCAGACAGCGGCACCTTTCGGGACCAGGATGGGGACACCTACGGGTCCGAGGAGGACTGCAACGACCACGACGCGGACATCCACCCGGGGGCCGAGGAGTCCTGTGACGGCGTGGACAACGACTGCGACGGCAGCGTCGACGAGGGCGTCCCGGCGGATGCACCCACCTGGTACGCGGACGGGGACGGAGACGGCTACGGCACAGCCGACGAAAGCGTGGTGGCCTGCGACGCCCCCCGGGACCATGTGAGCCAGGACGGAGACTGCGACGACACAAACCCCACCCTGCACCCGGGCGCCACGGAGAACGACTGCACGGACCCGGTGGACTACAACTGCGACGGAAGCGTGGGCTACGCCGATGCGGATGGGGACGGGTTCCCGGCCTGCGAGGACTGTGACGACGACGATGCCGGGGCCAACGACGACGCCCTTGAGACCTGTGACGGCATCGACAACGACTGCAACGGCGACATTGACGACGACGCCACCGACGCCCCCACCTGGCACCTGGATGCGGACAATGACGGCTACGGCGGCACCCGCTTCTCGGAGGACGCCTGTGCACAACCCTCAGGCTATGTGTCCAACGCCGATGACTGCGACGATCTGGAGGCCGCGACCTACCCCGGGGCGGCCGAGATCTGTGACTGGGCAGACAATGACTGCGATGGCACCACGGACGAGGGCGTGCAGGTCACCTGGTACGCCGACTCCGACGGGGACGGCTACGGCGACGCCGGCACCACCAGTGACGCCTGCCAGGCCCCTCCCGGGTACGAGTCCAACGGGGATGACTGCGATGACAACAATCCATCGACCCACCCGGGCAGCTTCGAGGTCTGCGACACCGCGGACAACGACTGCGATGGCACCGTGGATGAAGACGACGCAATCAACGCTGGCACCTGGTACGCCGACACCGACGGCGACGGCTATGGCGACCCCCAGAGCGCCACGACTTCTTGCGACAGCCCCAGCGGCTACACCACCAACGCCCAGGACTGCGACGACGGCAGTCAGGCCATCTCCCCTTCCGCAAGCGAGACCTGTGACGCCGTGGACAATGACTGCGACGGAACCGTCGACGAGGGCGACGCGACCGACGCCACGACCTGGTACGCCGATGCAGACGCGGACGGCTACGGCGACGCGACTACCTCGACCCGTTCCTGCTCCACCCCCAGCGGGTATGTGCGCGACGCGACCGACTGCAACGACGACCCGAACACAGGCGGCGCGGGCCAGAACCCCGGCCTCGCCGAGACCTGGTACGACGGCGTGGACCAGGACTGCGATGGCGCGGACGACGACCAGGACGGCGACGGGGTCCTGGTGGCGGATGACTGTGACGACGCAGACGCTACCTCCACCACCGTGGCCACGGACGGGGACTGCGACACGGTGCTCACCTCCGGCGACTGCAACGACGCAGACGCCACCTCCACCACCGTGGCCACCGACGGGGACTGCGACGGGGTGCTCACCGCCGACGACTGCAATGACGCAGACGCCACCTTGACCCTTCCGGGCACCGACGCTGCCTGCCCGGAGTCCTCCTGCCTGCAAATCCTCAACGACGGCTACTCCACCGGGGACGGGGACTACTGGATCCAACCGGGAAACACCGCCATCTTGGTGACCTGCGACATGAGCACCGATGGCGGGGGGTACACCTACTACCCCATCGCAAGCGGCACGAGCACAAACCGATACACGGACAACAACAGCTGCAAGAACCTGGGCATGGACATCGTCTACCCGAGAACCCAGGCCCACTGGGAGTCCATGATCGCCCGGTTCGCTACCTCGTATTTCCCCTTCATCCCCGGCGTCTACAAGACCGGCGGAGGGGGCAACTACACCGGCTGCTCCATGAATTCGAACGGCTGCAACGACTGGCGCGTGGGGGACGGCGGCCAGTGGTGGCTCCGCAGCAGCACCTACTCAGAGCCCAACGGGGACTACACCGCCAACTGTTGGCTCGGCACCCGCTCCGTCTCCGACCCGTCGAACATCACCTACAACGACGGCAACTGCAACTACGGCGGGAGCTCATACATCTGCTCCACGAATGACAAGCCGTAGATGGCCCACACGAGGGGCACAAACGTGCCCCTCGTCGGGCTAAATCGAGCAGGCCATGTCCTGTCCGCAGCAAAGCGGAGACTTGATCTTTCCGTGGCCATTCGGGCACTTGGAGATCTGCACCACGTTTCCATTCGGCAGGGTCAGATCGTCGTTCTCCAGGGGGGCATCGCAGTGGGCACAGTTCGCGTTCACAGCCATGTCGCACTTGTCACAGGTGTAGGTAGCCATCGCTCTCTCCGGGTGGGCCCCGCAAGGGGCGTTGGGCGAGCATCCTAACGCATTTGTTGGACAGTCAATGCGGCTTGGCACAAGAGCCCCTACCCCACCATGTGAACGGCCGCCCAGAACACCCCCAGACTGCACACCACGATGGCGCCCGAGAGAAGGCCCCTCACCCTGGGGGGCGTGTGCTTCGCGCTCACCTGATGGGCGACGGCCAGCACCACCACCCCACCCACAAGGCCCAGCTTGAGGTGCAGGGGAGGATGGGTCCATGGGAGTCCCATCGCCTGCACCTGGAGCAGCCCCGTCCCAAGGGCCACCCCCATGGCCCCCCAGGAGACCTGACCGAACCGCCTGGCGGCCGCCAAGATGACCTCTCGCTCAGCCCCGGCCTTACGAAGCGCCGGAATGAGCGCCGTCAGGGTGATCAGTCCCCCCATCCACGTCGCCGCAGCCACCAGGTGCAGCCATCGAATCCAGTGCCACATGTCCCCCTTCTATCTTGCCAGCCGCCCTGGATGGGCAACCCACTTGTGGGCAGAAGAAGGCCCGACCCGTTCGGGGTGGGGTGGGTCTGGAGCTGACCGTCTACCGCAGCCCATTGGAGAAGAGGAGGTAGTGCTCCGACACGGTCGACCACCGGGCCTTGCCAGTGGCAACGCTGGCATCGACGGCGGAGAGGATCTCCTCCAGCAGGGCCGGGTCCGGTGGGTGGAGGGAGCTGAACCCCAGGTCCACGTGGACCACCTCCTCGGTCCCCCCGGCCAGCTCCCAGGCGGTCTCGAGCAGCGGCTCCACCGCAGCCACATCAGCCTCATCCAGGGCGCACGCCGGAGCGTCGGGCCCTTCTCCCTCATCCAAACAGTAGATGCCTCCGACCTTCGGCAAGATGGCGATCAGGCCTCCCTCACTGGGGGCGAGCAAGGTCTCAGCGCTGTCCACTCGCCAGGAGGTCATGCGATCGGTCAGGGCATAGGGGACCGGCGCGTGGCACTGGGTCGGGCTCTCGCACTCCCGAACGCGGCTGTCCTGTTCCTCGAGAGGCAAAGCCTTCAAGCAGTACTCCACCAGCCCTGTGGCGAAGGCCAGCCCGGCCTCCGCGAGGGCGCCGACCCAGTCCAGGTCCGGACTGCAGACCCCCGAGGCGTGGTGCACCGACACCCCCAGCCCCTCGAGCTCCTCCCGGCGCGATGAAAACTCCGCGACCAGGTCCTCGTAGGTCGATGGGGCCCCGAGTCCGGAGCCGACATCCACGTGAAGACCCAACTCATGCCCCCGCTCTTCCAGGTCCAAAAGAACGCTGTCCCCCCGCGACACGGCCTCCCCCACGACCTGCTTCACCTCATAGGTCAGGCTCGCCCCACGGGCCTCAAACATCTGGGCCCAGCGCCCCATTTCTTCCACCAGGCCGAGGTACACCGCGTCGTCCTCCAGCCCCGAGGTCTCCACGTGGACCGTAAAGGCGACCTGGACCACGGGATCGTCTTCTGGAGGCAGCGATTCACCGGTGTCCGCGGTGGACTGGCCTCCGACGCTTGGACCGGAGCACCCGAAACCGAGAAGGCCGAGGCCGAGACTTGTCCACAGTATTCCGTTCATCTTTCCCTTTCCCATCGGTGAGGTCGTACCTTGGACACCCAACCTAACCCCGCGTCGGCCGACACCCCTGGTTCTCTGTGTTGGGCTTGTCTGTCTGGTTCAGCTCTACCACTCCTGCATCCATGGCCGGCCGCAGGTAGCGTTGCCGGAAAATGGATCGATGAGAGAGACCGAGTTGTGCCATGATCTGGGCGGCGCTCCTGGGCCCCTCAAGCAAGGCGGAGAGCAGCCGTTCTACTGGGTCGCTCACTGGGTCGCTTTCGAGAATCGAGTCGAGGATTGCCTGGAGCATCAGCGTGAAGAATGGAGCGCTGTTGCCGCGAAACCACAACTTTCCCAGGAAATGGGGGTACCCCCGAGACGATTCGAACGTCCGACCTACGGATTAGGAATCCGCCGCTCTATCCAACTGAGCTACGGGGGCACCGGCGGGGTCGATATCCGCCCTGTCGGTGGAGGGCAATGGGTCGGGGAAAGGCAACAGCGGGATAGGAGGGGGTGTGGTTGTGTTTCTCGCCATGGTGGCTGGGGTTGGACTGGCTTTGCCGGTCGACCGGGAGGTGGTGGTGGACCTGGTTCCCCCGGAGGATGGAGCCGGGGAGGTGGAGTTCGTGGGGTGTTCCAAGTCCTGTCACGATGGAGTGCTCACCAGCGAGGACCAGGTGGTCCCGGAGCGGCTGATCCCGGAGGATCGAACGGTCCTCCTCGTCGACGGCGCCTGGCCGGTGACCTCCCTTCTTTCCATGCGGGAGGACCTCTACTATTTCGCGTTGTTCGGGTCCGAGACCACCGAGCGAAACAAGCGACGGTTCAGCACCCGCCAGCACGCGGGCGCAGGGCCCACCGTTCGGTTTGAGATTGGCCCCACCCGCTTGGATGAGCAGGGCCCCATGGGGGCACGACCGGACTCGTTTCCCCACGCCGGAAACAGAGGGGAGACCGCGGGGCATCCCGTGGCCACCCCCGTGACGGAAACCCGAAGGAGCCCACCCCGTCCTCTTGAGGCACGCCCCATCGAGGCGGCCGCTACGACAAGCTCGCCCGTGACCTCCCTCACCCTGCTTGTGTTGAGCTTTCTCGCGGCTCTTGGCATCGGAGGGCTCGTGGGCTGGCTGATGCACCGACTCCTGCGATAGCTCTCACCGCCCTGCGCACACCTCCTCCATCGCGGCATCCAGCGTTTTTTGCGACAACGCCTCCCCCGCCTTGGCCTGGGCGAGCCATCTCCCCACTGCCCCCAACCCGGGGCGGCTCTCCATCGCTGCGTGGCGACCGAGCGCCTCGGACAGCACCCCCGGCGCTTCCCCCTTCCACACGGCCAGGGCGAACTGGCGCAGTGCGTATCCCCGCACCACAGCATTTGTGTGCACCAGAGCCGCCCCCAGCAGGTCCGCCCGCTCTCTTAAAGGCAAATCAGTGCCGGCCCAGGCTTGAATCAACAAATCACGCTCCTCCCCCGTGACAGGGCAACCGGCTCCAAGCCAAAAAGCGCGAGGTTCCGCCCAGTCCGGCAGAAAGGACAGGCGCCGCCCCGGCATCTCTTGGCTCCAGGGCGCCGGCAAGGCCGGGCCTTGAAGCAGGCGCGGGTGCTTCCGAAAGAGCGCCCCACCCTCCAACGTTTGAAAGGCCCCCTCCTGGGCACACGCTCCGCCCCCCCCGATAGCCTTGTCACTTTTTTTCGCCCCAAGCCGGTCGCGCACACAAGCCGTCTCAAGCACCGCCATCCAGAGCCCCACCCGCTCCTTCCCCACAAACTCGGCCAACGACAGAAACTGCGCCACCCGGTCTTCCGACACGGCGATGGCCCCCAGCAAATGGAAGGCATCGCTCCAGACCGTGTGCAACAGCGGCGCCCCACCCAGGTTCCAACTCCACCGGGCCACCTCAGACTCCACCGACTCCAGGGCGGCCACCAGCGCCTGGAACGGCCCACCCCGGTGACGGGCCACCAGGTCTTGCACCTGGACCCGCGCCACGTGCCGTGCGCACATGGGGGTGAGATCCTCGGCTCGCTGGCAGAGGGCCAACGCCTCTTCAAAACGGGACGCCGCCCGCAGTTCGGCCAGCTCAAACAAGCACTCAGCCACGTCTCCCCCACCCAACCCGGCACAGAGATCAGCCGCGGCCTCCACCCCCCGCACCCAGTCCGCTCCCCCGTGAAACACCCCGCACTCCCGCCGAAGCACCGGGCTCGCGATGCCCAGACAGGAGTCCGGGCCCGCCTCCTGCCCCAGGCGCTTGGAGGTCTCCAGTACGCAGGTGTCGCGATCCGCGCCGGACATTCCAAGGCAGGGCGCAAGCACCTCGCCGGTCACCTCCAAAGGAGGCACCGCCGGGCGCCCCCGCAGGTGCGCCCGCTTCAGAATGCGGTGGCAGGCCCGCTGCACGTGCGGGTTGGCGATCTCGCCACACACGTCCGTCCCATGGGTCTCCGCCTGGAGCAAGAGGGCCAGGTCCCGCTCAGCCTGAGAGGGTTGCACCCGATCTACGCCGCAGGCAAAGAGGACCATAAGCCACATGCCCTTCCCCTATCCTCCCGGGCTCCAGTCCGTTATACGGGGCATCTCGGAGGTCCCATGCGCTTGTTGATTTCCCTCTCCCTTCTCCTCGCGGCCTGCGCCAAGTCCCCTGAACCCGCGGAGGCTGCCGCCACGGCGCCTGAGACGGAAGCCCCTGCAGCCGCTCCCCAACACTTCGGGGTGGCGTTCACGGTGGAGGAGGTGACCCCCGCAGGAGATCTGCTGTCAGATCCGGCCCCCTGGGTCGACAAGACCGTGCGCGTGGAGGGCCGGGTCACCGACGTCTGCCAGAAGGCCGGATGCTGGCTCGTCATCACGGACGACACGAACCACATGCGCGTGCGCACCAAGGACCACGGGTTCTTCGTGGACAAGGGCGCCACCGGGGCCACCTCCCAGGTGGAAGGTGTGGTGGTGGCGCTTCCGCTGAATCCGGACGAGGTCGCACATTTCGCCTCCGAGTCCACCGAGGGGGCGGTGCTTCCGGAAAACAAGGTCACCGGTGAGTTCACCTACGAAATCGTGGCCTCAGCGGTCGAGCTGCGCCGATGACAGGTGGCCCGTTTCTGCCACTTCTCCTGGCCCTGACTGGCTGCAAAGACAAGCCCCCCGAAGACAGGGCCACCGAGCCTGTACCCTGGAACCCGGGGCATTCCCGGCTGGACGAGGAGGTTCGCGGCTACCGCTATGCCCGGGGCATCATCCACCTGCACTCCCCCAACTCCCATGATGCTTGCGACGGAGATCCCAGGCCCGGAGGCGTGCCGGATGCAGCGTGTCTCGCGGACCTCAAGGCGGCCCTTTGCACCACCGCCGCCGACTATGCCTTCTTGACCGACCACCCGGACAACGCCTCCGAACATCCCCACCAGGATCTCTTCTGGCTGGAGGGGGATGACGAGGTCGTCACAGAGGACGGGGCCGCCGTGGCCAACTCCATGGCCTGCCCGGACGGCAGCCGCACCCTGGTCATGCCCGGCCTGGAGGATGAGCTGATGCCGGTGGGCCTCGCCCGCCACGTGGACGAGGATCCGGCCGTGCGCTCCGACATCTACAACGCCTCCGAGCCCGAGACCGTGGCCGCGCTCACCGACGCCGGGGCCGTCGTGCTGGTGGCCCATACGGAGCACCGCAGCGTGGAGGCCCTCGCCCCGCTGGCGGAAGCGGGCCTCTCCGGGGTGGAAATGTTCAACCTCCATGCCATGGTGGATCCCTCCAAGCGGGTGGAAGACCTGGGGCTCCACCCCAGCCAATGGCTGACGGATGCGGCCCCGTTTACCGACCCCGCCGGCACCGGAGAGCCCGACCTGATGTTTCTGGCCTTCTACCAGGAACAAGCCCCCTCCATCGAAATCTGGGACACCCTCTCTGCGACAGGCACCACCGTGGGGGTCGCCGGGACCGATGCCCACCAGAACGTCATGGACTGGAACCTGCGGGACGGCGAGCGCCTGGACTCCTACCGGCGCATGATCCGCTGGTTCTCGAACTGGCTCCTCGTGGAGGACGTGGGTTCCCCCGCCGACCACCGGGAGGCCCTGCGCCAGGCCCGGTCCTACGCGGTATTTGAGACCCTGGGCACCCCGGCGGGTTTGGATGTCCACGCCACGGACACCGACGGCGGGATCCACGAGGTCGGCGCCACCCTGACCGGCGGCACCCTCTCGGTGACCTGCCCCACCCTGACCAAGGACTCCCCCACCAACACCATCCCCCCGGACATCTCCGCCCGCATCCTGAAGGATGGCGACCTAATCGCAGAGGGCTGCGGAGACCACGACTTTGAGGGCCCCGGCGTCTACCGGGTGGTGTTTGACCTCACCCCCTGGCATCTGGAAGACCTGCTCGGCGAAGACCCCACCCCCTGGATGCGCCCCTATCCCTGGGTCTACAGCAACCCGTTTCGAATCGTCCCCTGACCTATCCCTGGGGACGGGTGGGCCAACCCTCGCGCAAGCAGCGGGCCAGGTAGCGAAACGACTCGGCCAGGCGCACTCCGTGCCAGGAGCAGTACTCGCCGTTGACATAGCGGAACTGGTCCAGGGGAATGCCGGACTCGCCCGCCAGCTCCCGGGCGTGCTTCTCCCGGAAGGGAAAGGGCTCGGAGGAGAGAAAGACCCAGTTCAGCCCGGCCCGACCCAGCACCTCGCCGGTGACCTCCCCAAAGCGATCCTTCTCCCCGCCAAAGGCGTTCTGCCCCCCGGCTTCTGCCAGGAGGGAGGCGATGAAGGTGTCGTTGTTGACGGTCATCCAGGGCTGTCGCCAGATGAGGTAGGCGAACCGGAACCACGGGTGCTCCCCGGCCTCTTGACGCAGGCCCTCCCGGGCGGCGTCGGCTTCCATTCGCCAGCGCCCGGCGGCCTCTTCCGCCCCCAAGAGGCGGCCCACGGTGGCGACATCCTCCATGGCGTCATCCACGGTGCGGGGAAAGGCCGCATAGACGGGCAGGTGTGCCTCCAGGGACGCGAGCAGCTCCCGGGTGTTCTCCTCGCAGTTGCCCAGGACCAAATCCGGCTCCAGGGTCAGCACCTGGTCGAGGTCCACATCCTTCGTGCCCCCGATCCGCTCAATCCCCTGCAGCTCGTTGAACGGGTGCACACAGAACCGGGTGATGCCCACGAGCCGCTCCCCACAGCCCAGGCCAAAAACTGTCTCCGTGGTGCTGGGCACCAGGGACACAATGCGCTGGGGAGGCTTGGAGAGGCGCACCTCCTCTCCCCGACCATCCCGAACCGATATTCCAGCTTGCACCGACCGATTCTAACCCGTGCGGGCCACGGGTTAAGGGGGGCTCTCCCACATTTTTCAGGATGGACCCATGCCCGCTGCGCCCCAGGACTTCAAGGACGCCCTCTCCCGCTTTCCCTCTGGCGTAACGGTGGTGACCCTGGACACAGACGACGGCCCCCACGCCATGACCGCCAGCGCGTTCTGCTCCTTGAGCCTGGACCCGCCGCTGGTGCTGGTGTGCGTCAAGAAGGGCAACCGCACCCACGAGAAGCTGGAGAGCGCGCAGGGTTTCGCCGTCAACATCCTTCACGAGTCCCAGCAGACCCACTCCAACCGCTTCGCCGGCTGGCCCCCGGAAGGAGAAGGCCCCTGGGACAACGTGGTGCACTCCCCAGCCAAGGTGAGCGGCGCACCCCTTCTGGACGGCGCTCTGGCCTCCCTGGACTGCACCCTCTACGGCACCCGGGAGGGAGGGGATCACACGATCTTCATCGGCCAGGTGGAGAACACAGTGCTCCGGGGCGACCCCGACGATCCCCGCCCCCTGCTCTACTACCGCGGCTACCGAGGGCTCGGGGAGAAAGTCTAGACCATGGTCTAGGAGGCTGTAGTGCATTGCGGACCGAGAATGGCGCCGCACATGTGATTACAGGTGCTTACGGGAGGAGGGAACATGTCTGGACATGTGACCGACGAGCGGAAGTGTCTGGAATTGCGTGGGCAAGCCAGTCGACGGGAGCAATGCACTACAGCCTCCTAGGCGCTCAATCGATCCGCCTCCGGAGGCGTGCGGGTGAAGACAAAGGCATCGTCCCTCCAGTCCACCTCCACGACCTCTCCGGGGACCACGCCGCCCTGAATCAGGTCCTTGCTCAAGGGGTTGAGCAGGTGCTGCTGCACCATCCGCTTCAGGGGCCTCGCACCCAGCTGAACATCAAAGCCCAGGTCGCAGAGGGCCTCCCGGGCCACATCGCTCACCTCCAGAGAGACCTGGCGCGGCTCCAACAGCGCCCGGACCCGGGCCAGTTGGATCTCCAGAATCGGTCCCATGTGCTTGCGCTCCAAAGCGTCGAACACCACCACGTCGTCGATGCGGTTGATGAATTCGGGCTTGAGCGCCCCCCGCAGGGCCTCCATCACCGCGGCCACCGCAGCCACCCGGTCGCCCTGGGCCTCCAGGATCCGCCGGGACCCCAGGTTGCTGGTCATGATCACGACCGTGTTTCGAAAGTCCACGCAGCGACCGTGGCTGTCGGTCAGTCGGCCCTCATCCAGCACCTGCAACAGCACGTTGAAGACCTCCGGGTGCGCCTTCTCGATTTCATCCAGGAGCAGCACCGCGTAGGGCTTGCGGCGCACGGCCTCCGTCAGCTGCCCTCCCTGCTCAAACCCCACGTAGCCAGGGGGCGCTCCGATCAGGCGGGCCACGGCGTGCTTTTCCATGTACTCGGACATGTCGATGCGCACGATCTGCCCCTCATCATCAAAGAGCTGCTCGGCCAGGGCCTTTGCCAGCTCGGTCTTTCCGACCCCGGTGGGTCCCAGGAAGAGGAAGGAGCCGATGGGGCGCTGGGGGTCCTGGAGCCCCGCCCGGGAGCGCCGAATCGCATCTGAGACGGCTCGGACCGCCTCGGCCTGCCCGACCACGCGCCCCTCAATCCGATCCTCCAGGTGCAGGAGCCGGGCCTGCTCCCCCTGCTGGAGCTTCTGCACGGGAATGCCGGTCCAGTGACTCACCACCGACGCGATGTCTTCGTCGGTCACCACCTCCCGGAGAATGCCGCCGTCCTTCTGCAGCTCGGCCAGCTCCTCTCCCAGGGCAGCCATCTGTCGCTCCACCTCGGGCAGCCTTCCAAACTTGATCTCACTGGCCCGGGCGAAGTCCCCCTCCCTCTCGGCCACCTCCAACTGGTGGGCCAGCTCCTCCGCCGAGAGCCGCGCCTCCTGCACCCGACCCAGGACCTCCTTCTCTGCCTGCCAACCCTCGCGCAGGGTGGCGCCCTCTGCATCCAGCGCCTCCATCTCCTCCCGCAAGCTCGCCGCACGAGCGACGGTGGTGGGATCAGACTCACGGTCCAGGGCCTGCAGCTCGATCTTCATGCCCCGCACCTGGCGATCCAGGGTGTCAATCGCGGTGGGCACGCTCTCAATCTCCATCTTCAGCCGACTCGCCGCTTCATCCACCAGGTCAATCGCCTTGTCTGGAAGCTGACGGGAGGTGATGTACCGGTGCGAGAGGGTCACCGCCGCGAGAATGGCGTCGTCATGGATGTGGATCCCGTGATGGGTCTCGTACTTCTCCTTGATGCCTCGGAGAATCCGGATCGTCGCGTCCAGGTCCGGCTGTTCCACCAGCACCGGCTGGAACCGGCGCTCAAGGGCCTTGTCCTTCTCCAGGTGGAGCCGATACTCGTCCAGGGTGGTGGCACCAATGCAGCGCAGATCTCCCCGCGCCAGGGCTGGCTTGAGCATGTTGCCCGCGTCCATGGAGCCCTCCGCCTTTCCCGCCCCCACCAGGGTGTGCAGCTCGTCCACAAACAGGATCACCCGGCCCTGGGCCTCCTCGATCTCCGTCAACACCGCCTTGAGGCGCTCCTCAAACTCCCCGCGGAACTTGGCTCCTGCCAACAGGCTCGCGAGGTCCAGAGACAGGATCTTCTTGTCCTGGAGACTCTCCGGCACATCGCCCACCGCGATTCGCTGAGCGATCCCCTCCACAATCGCCGTCTTGCCCACTCCGGGGGCGCCGATGAGCACCGGGTTGTTCTTGGTGCGGCGAGAGAGAACCTGCAGCGTGCGCCGAATCTCATCATCACGACCCACGACCGGGTCCATTCGCCCCTCCCGAGCGTCCACAGTCAGATCACGGGTAAAGCGCTCGAGCGCAGCTTCGGCCTCTTCGGCCTGTTGTACGGGCGGTCGTTGCATCATGGCGTCCCCTCTTTTCGTCGCGGCGTCTTGCCGTCACAGAAAAACTAGGCACGCCACAGAAAAGTCAAGGGGTGGCGACAGAAGAACCCGCAAAAAACGAGAAATCTAGAAGTACCACCGCCCGCCCGCACCCGACGTGACCCCCGTAGTCGGCGCCGTGAGGTCCAGCAGGTAGTACTGGAAGTTCGTCTCCGCGAAGACCGCCGCGGGTACCGCGTGAAAGCGCATCTCTGCGCCCACGCCGCCGGTCGGCCCCACGGACAACCCTCCGCTGGTCGTGGTCCAGAGGCGGGTGCTCACTCCCGCATCCCAGTACAGGGCAAGGTCGGCGAAAGACCAGTTTCCGATGTCGTAGAAGCGCTGCTCCACCTGGGCCCGCCCCTCCAGGTAGAACGCCGACGCCGCCACGTGGAAGGACACGCCCCCCGCGTCATTGATCCAGTATTTGCCCGTGAAGGTCGCCGGGTATCCCCCCTGGAAGCCGATTCCAAAGGTCTTGGAGGTTCCCACTTCTGTGGCCTGGGCGGTGGACAGGGCGAGCAACAGGGAAAGCAGCATCGAATCTTCTCCAGATTCAAGTCAGGTAACCGGTCCGATCTGGACTTGGTGCCCGAGCACGACAAGATCCAGTTTATAACTAAACTATCAATTATTTAGTATCAAATATATCGATTTACGTTCTTATCTACCGGGCCTATCTTGCCTCCAGAACCCCCAAACACCGGAGAAGACAATGATCCCTCGAACCTCCCTTGTCATCGCCCTGGCCTCCTCGATGGGCTGCAACCAGAGCACCCTCCTTGCGGACTATTCGGGCGCCAACCCCCCACTACAAGAAGACCCGACGGACCTGCTGGCCCGGGTCGACCCGCAGGTCGCCGTGGACGAAATCGAGGACAATCTGGCCCAACTGGAGGCGCTGAACGTCTTCTCCGTAGGCCAGCTCCTCCTGGATGTGCCAGGCGAAGCCTTCAACTGCTACGGACCCTGCCCGGACTGGGAAGATGAGATCGCAGAGGCGGAGGAAGAAGCCGCCGCTCGATTGGCGGTGTTCGCGGACCTGGCCCTGAATGCATCGGAAGACGTGGCCATTCCCTACACTTTCCCGGAAGATCGAATCGATGACAACCTGGAGGCTCTGCGGGACCTGGAGATCGTCGGGATCGGCGCCCTCATCGAGGATACCCCCGAGGTAACCGGCAACTGCTACGCCCTGCCCTGCCCCGAGGAGATCGCCGAGGCCGAAGATCGCAACAACCACCGCGCCTGGCAGCTTCAGGCCATCGTGACCTCCACTCTCGGACTGTAGGAGACCCGACCCATGGCCATCCGATTCCCCGACATCCCACACCGCCTGGGTCTCGGTGTAGGCCTCGACCTCCACTGGGGCGATGCCATGGGCTTTCAGCTGGACTCCCGGGGGCGCGACATCATCGCCCCCGGGGTCGTCCAGTTTCTCCAGGCCCACCGGGACCGCTTTGCCTACCTCTTTGTCTCCTGGCAGCCCCGCAACAGAAACCACCTGGACCCAACCGAGTACTACGCCGCCTATGACGACCTCTTTCGGCGTGTGCCGCCGTGGTCCTATCGGGCGCTGCACCACACGGCCTTGAACCTGGGGGCCATGGAACCCTACGAGCGCACCGATCTGCTGGAACTTACCAATGCCCTCATCCGCCGGTACGGCCTCTCCTGGGTCAACGAAGACCTTGGGCTGTGGTCCCTGAACGGCAAGCCGCTGCCCTATCCCCTGCCTCCCTTTCTCACGGATGCGGGGCTGAGAGCGTCCATTGCCAACACCCGCCAGGTGCAGGAGGGGCTGGAGGCGCCCCTCTTGGTGGAGTTCCCCGGGTTCTCAGAGGGCGCCTCGATTCTGGTGGGGCGCTGGCATGCCTACGACTTCTTTCGCTGCCTGGCAGAAGAGACGGGAGCCGCGGTCACCCTGGACCTGGGACATTTGCTCTCCTACCAGTGGCTGCGCGGCGCTCGGGGAGAGGATCTCTACGACCACCTGGAACGCCTCCCTCTGGAGCACTGCTTCGAGATCCACCTCTCCGGCTGCGCCATCGTGGCGGACCGCTTCCTGGATGTGCACCACGGCATCCTCCTGGACGAACAGCTGGACCTGTTGCAGCGCATCGCCCCCCTCTGTCCCAACCTGCGTGGCATCACCTACGAAGATCCCAAGTTCAAGAACGGCGCCCTGATTCCCCGTTCGGTTCCCAACTTCCATCGACTGGAGCAGCGGGTCAGGCGGTGGGCCGCATGATCTCCACCGCCCTCCACCGCCTGCTCACAGACCGCACCTACCGAGCCGCCTTCCTGGAGGGCCGCCACGGGGAGCTGGGCCTCTCCCCGGAGGTCCTGGAGGACCTGTCCACCCTGGACCCCAACCAGCTCAAAGAAGCCGCCAAGACCTTTCGAGACGACCTCCTGCGCCGGCAACACCAAGGCACCGGAAGCTTGCCCACCCTGTATCGGGAGACCCTGGGCAGCCTGGATCCAGCGGAGGTCATCAGCTGCTTTATGGAGTCCCGTCCCTTTCACGACCACCGGGAGATCCCCCACACCGGCGCGGGCCTGTGTCTCGAAGAAGCCTTCTACCGATTCTGCGAATCCGCGGAGATCGGCGCTCCCGCCGTCCGGGAGCAGGAGTTTCTCACCGCCATGGCCCGGGCGCTCTTGTTCTCTCCCCGACCCGGGTTTCAGCTGCCCAGAGAGTTTCACCGGGTCCCCGGGGGGTTCGTGGCGGTGGCCACCCGGGGGGAGCGCCCCATGCTGTGTGCAGCCCTGCGAGGCCACCTCCTCACCGGTCCCCTCACGCCGCTTCTGGCGGACCTTTTGTCTCCCGGGGCGGACCCCAACAAAGTGGGTGCCCTCCACGGAGCCTCTGTGGAGACCCTCGCAGCCGCGCGGGGCCGCTTGCAGGAGATGGGGCTGACCTACTGAAGCGGATGCTGCTGCATGCGCGCCGCGAGCCCCCGGAAAAACGCGACTCGCGGATCGCTCCGGCGGAAGATCAGGCGAAAGAAGTCGTGATCCGGGACGTGGTTCGGGAGGATCACATCCAGGCGCCCCTCCTTCAGGTCTGACTGCACCAGGTAGAGGGGAAGCACTGCCACACCCTGGCCCTCCAAGACCATGCTGCGAATGGCCTCGATGGTCCCCAGCCAACGGTGTCCCGCGAAATGGGGCACGAGCGCCGCCCCTCCCGCCTCGGCCCAGTAACGAAAGAGCGGGACTCCCTTGTCCACATCAATGAGCACCTGCCTCGCCAGGTCGTTGACGCCCTCGACGGGGTCGGCCTCCAGCAGAGTCCGGGCCCCCACCAGGCGATAGTCCTCCCGGTGCACCTGCACCGTGTCCAGCTGGGGCTCGATGATGCGCTGGGAGCTGACTGCGCAGTCGATCTCCTGGCTGATGATGCGCAGCGCCAGGTCCTCCCCGGAGCCAAAATACAAGTGAAACAGCACGTGGGGAAAGTGGGTCTCCAAGTCCGCGACCATCGGGCGAATCCAAGAGAGGCCCAGCTCGTGGCGCGTGCCCAGGGTGATCTCCATCGGGGCCGGCCCCAGCTCTCCCCGGGCTGCACGGGCACAGCCCTCGGCCTGCTGCAGGGTCTCCAGCGCCCGCGGGAGCAAGGACAGCCCGGCTTCCGTCAGCTCCACGCGCCGGGTGGTTCGCTCAAAGAGCACCACCTCGAGCTGGTCCTCAAGGAGCTGGATTCGCCGCCCGAGCGCCGCTGGGGTCAACCCCACCCGGCCGGCCGCCGCCCGGAAATTCAAGGTCTCCGCCGCCTCGACAAAGCACCGCAGGGATTCCAGGTCCGGAAGGAGGGTGGACACGGCTTACTCCCGCGACGGCCCCACCCCGACCCCGAGGGTCGGGAGCACCGTCCACTGGGCCAGCCCCCCGGGGCGGGACCAGGTTCCGGCAGACACCGCGCTTACCCCCGCCCCGACCCGCAGGAACTTCCACCGCCAGGCCACGCCGGCAGTGGCACCCCGGGGAAACAAGAGGATGCTCTGCACCCCTGCGGACCAGGTGACTCCCTGGTCGGGCAAGAGCGGCGACTCGACCACCAGGGACTGGGACGACAGGGAGGTCCCCAGGGTCACCCCCTCCCAGCGGGTGTTCCAGACCGGCTTTACCTGGGTGACAAAGCGCAGGCCCGGGCGGGTCGGGTAGGTGCCAAAGGTGGGCGCCTCGTAGTGAATCCAGGTGCCCGGATCCTCCGAGAGCAGATCCACGCGATCCAGAGAGGGCCGCTGAAGGCCCAGCGGTCCCGCGAGGGCCGCCCCCATGAGCAGTGCAGTGATCACTTTTCACCCCCAAGGCAAGGCGCATCGTCCGGGTAGTCCGTAATGACAGAATCCACCGGCCAGGCGCAGTACTCGGCGAGCAACTCGGGGGTGTTGGGGGTCCAGACCTGCACCTGCAACCCTGCCGCCCGGGCAGCCTCCACCTGGCGGCGCTCAATGAGCTGGTAGGGAATGGCCAGCCCGTCGGCCCCCGCATCCCGGGCCAGGTCCACGTACTCCACCCGACCCAAGGTCATGCGGAGCTCCTCGGTGAGCGCCACCTGTGTGTCGCTTAGATCCGGGTGGAACCTGGGCCAGGCAAGGGAGGTGGTGACCTCACCGGTGGCCTCGGCCTCAAACGCTGCGATGGCGTCCGGCTGGTTTGCGCTGACAAACCAGGGATTGGAAAGATCCGCCGTGTACCAGTCAAACAAGATGGCCTGGGCCATGGTCTCTGCATCAAAGGTTGTTTCATCCGGCTCGTACTTCACGTCCAGGTGGACCACCATCTCCTCTGAACCGGTGCCCACCAGCTGAAGAACCTCGGCCAGAGTTGGGATTCGCTCGGCCAACACCTCGGCCTGGGAGTGTTCCTCGTCCGCGACACCGCCGCACACAAAGCCGTTTCGCAGGGTGTCCAGGTCAATGTCCATGATGTTCTGGCGCCCCTCGAGGGCCTCCCCTTCCGCCGTGGTGCACAAGTCCTCGTGCAACCACGGGTCATGGGACAGCACCGGCACCTGATCCGAGGTCAGGACAATGTCGAACTCCAGGGCTGGGTAGCCCGCGTCCACGGTGCCCTGGATCGCCCGCGTGGAGTTCTGGGGCCAGTACCCGGCGGCCCCCCGATGTGCCTCCACCAAGGGGGTTCCCGGGGCGTCCACCAGACCGCAGCCGGTGCAACCCAAGAACAAACCGATCATCGGTGCAATCGCTCGCATGCGTTCTCCTCCCCCTCTCCTTGTCGCGGCAGCGCGGCGCCGTCAAACCCGGCCCACCCCCCGGCGCTGCAGCCACCCGAGTCGCACGCAAAAGGCCACGGACGTGAGCCCGAGGGCCAGAACGAGCCCCCACCAGATCCCGGCCGGACCCATTCCCTTGTCAATCGCCCACCAGGCCCCCACCGGCAAGCCAATGATCCAGTAGGACACCACCAGGCACCACGCCGGCACCCGCACATCCGCCAGGCCGCGGAGGACCCCACCTGCCACCGCCTGGACGCCATCGGTGATCTGGAAGGCCGCCGCGATGGGCAGCAGGGTGATGGCCAGAGACAGCACCTGCACATCCGAGGTGTACAGCCGAGCCAGCGCCCCCGGGAAGAAGAAGAACACCATGCCCGACCCGCACATGACCACCCCACCGGTTCCCACCGCTACCCAGGCCGCCCGGTGCCAGGGCTCCTGCGCCCCCAGAAGGTTTCCCACCCTGGTGGTGGCTGCCGCGGAGATGCCCAGGGGAACCATGAAGGATGCGGCCGCCAGGTTCAATGTGATCATGTGCGCTGCCAGCTCCCGGGTGCCGAGCCAGCCGGCGATCAAGACAGACGCGTTGAAGGCCCACACCTCGAGACAGACCTGCAGGGAGATGGGGATTCCCAGGGCCAGCTGCTTTCGCACCGGCCCCCACGCCAAAACCCCCTCCCATCCGGGCCACCAGGAGCGGAGCTCCGCTCGACAGATCCAGGACAGAAGGAGCGCCATTGCCCCCTGGCAGATCGCCGTCGACCAGCCACACCCCACCACGCCGAGCCCCTCAGAACCAAGCGCCCCATACATCAGCACCCAGTTCAAGGGCACGTTGAGCAGGTTGCACCCCAGGATCACAAAAGCCGCCGGCCGCATGATGCCCAGGCCCTGAAGAAACCCGCGCAGGGTGTAGAAGACCATCATCCCCGGCACCCCCCACATGAGGGCAAAGGCGTACTCCGCCGCCAGAGGCCGCATTCCCTCGGGCTGCCCCAGAATCCCCAGTCCCCACTCCGTGGCCAGGTGCCAGGCCATGCACGGAACTGTCAGCACCCCCGCCAGGCACAAGGCCCTGGCAAAGGCGAGACCGGCGCCCCGGCGGTCATCGGCCCCGAAAGCCTGGCTCACCAGAGGGTCTTGCCCGCGGATACAGCCGCGCACAAACATCACAAAGGGAATGGCCCACAGAAAGCCCATGCCCACCGCCGCGATGGCCTCCTCCCCAAGGTGCCCAACCATCATCATGTCGATGACGCTCATGAGCTGGCCCCCGAGCATGCCCAGCACCACCGGCCAGGCCAGGCGGGCCAGGGTCCAGAACTCACCGCGGGCGCTCGAGGCAGCCCGTATGGGGCTACTCACCCGCGTAATAGGCCTCGAGATCTGCCCCGGTGTTCCGCATGGAGTCCACGGTCAGGGAGATGGCCATGTCCTCGGGCACCGGTGTGTTGCCCAGGGTCGCCTTGACCCAGGTGACGTCAATGCGCCGGGCACCCGCTCCCTGGTCCAGGTGGGCGGCAAAGTAGTACTGCTGCTCGAGCTCTATCCAGTCCGCCGAGGCCTCGCCGGGCTCCAGCATCCAGGTGCGCTGCAGCACCACGTCCGAGCCGTCTTCCAAGGTGACCCGCCGGTAGTGGACCCGGGAGTCCGCATCCACCGTCAGGTTGAGGGGGTAGTCCGCCACCACGGAGATGTCGTACTCCAGGCGATCGCAGCGCTTCTCCAGGAAACAGTCCCGGTCGGACCCATCCACGAAGGTCCTCTCGTAGGACTGGTACTTGTCGGGAAAGACCTGCTGCATGTCGTCCCGGATCAAGGCTTCGTTGATCTGCTCGACGGTGAGATCCATGTCGTACCCGACGGCCGCCCCCAGCAAGTCGTCCAGGTTTCGCTCGACCCCATCCAGAGACTTCACCGCCTCCACCGTGAGGTTCGTGACCGAGTACCCTTCTGCGGTCGCCTCGAAATTGGAAGAAAACGCCTCGTCATTTTCCTCGTCCGGGACAAACTCGGCCGCCAGCCAGGTGTTCAGGTTTTCAATTCCCACCTCGAGGTAGTCGTCCTCGTCATCCATGGTGTGCTCATACAGAAAGCTCGCCAGATCATCGAGGGCCTCGGGCGCATCGGGCTTGCCCTTGCAGCCCATTCCAAGCACCAGAGCGGTCGTGGCCAGCGCAGTTCCCATGGGACTTATGATGTCGCCCTCCGACCGGAAGGTCCAGCCCCGGAGGACATTCAGGCCTTCTCCAACACCAGCGCCGTCTCAAAGTAGGCGTCGCGAGAACGTGGGCGAGCGTTTCGATTGCGCTTGTCCAGCTCCACGTCCACCCGGTCCACCACCGAAAAGCCGGCCTCTTGTGCCAATTCCTGAAACAGGTCGTCACACGCCACCCGGTAGCGCACCTCCCGGGTCTTGAAGTTGTAGAACACGCTCTCCCGTCCGATCACCCAGATGCCGGTGCCGCCGGGGCGAAGCATGCGCAGGCTCTCCCGAAGCGCATCGCGGAGCACCTGGTAATAGGCCAGGGTCGGCTCTGACTTGATGGCCCGAAGCTCATCCGCGGCGAGCCAGTCCACCAGGTCGTACACACCGTCCGGGAGAGGATCGTGTCGGTCCCGGGCGCTGGCGGTCATGGAGCCCACGCTGGCCTGCTCGGCCCGGGCCAGCCCCGCCTCATCCAAGAGCCCCAGGGCCATCATGGAGAGGCACTTGCCCGTCAGGTAGTTCTCTCGTCCCGACGATGCAGGCAGGTAGGGGGGGGAGGTGAGAATCGCATCGAAACTTGCGTCGGCGAAGGGTAGATCCGTGGCGTTCCCCATGCGGACCTCGGTGGCGCCCAGGCTCCCGCCATAGGCTCGCCGCAGGCTGCCCACGACCCGCGCTGCGTCCACGGCCCGCTCCAGTCCCGCCCGCACGAGGGAATCCAGCTTGGACCGCCGAATCTCCAGGGCAAAGCGCGGCACGCCGGTGCCCATCATGCGCACGTTGAACTTGCGGGCGATGGCATCGCTGATGACGATCTCGACGACCCGCTGCACCCGTGGATTCCGAATGCGACGGGCGGCGTTCATCCAGCCGGCAATCTGCTCCTCATAGGCCACCTGCTCGTCCTGGGCCCGGCGCCGATGGAACTTGCGGGCCATGACTTCCGGCATGTGGAATTCCCCGCCTTCGGGCTCCCCCATTTCCTCGATGCCAGCCACCAACGCCTCGGGGGCGAGGGCCATCAACTCCAACTTGGCCTGGGAGATGGCACAGGAGAGCGGGTCGATGTCGACCCCCACCGAATCCAGTCCCATCCAGCTGGCCTCGACGCAGGTGGTACCGCTGCCGACGAATGGATCCAGCACCCGGCTGTTGTCGGGGAGGGACCCGAGCAGCACCCGGGCAAGGCGGGGAAAGAAGCGGGCCTTGTACTTGTGGAGCCCGTGCACATGGGGCGCTGCGCTGGGCCGCAAGTGCGCCCGCCGCAAGCCCGAGGCCCCGCTTGACAGCATGCCCGCCAGGGACTCGACCCCCATGGGACCCGCCCCCGCCGCCGGCCAGTGCCCGAGCATCTCGCCGCTGGCCAAGAGCGGCAGAGCGCAGACCGCGCTGTCAGAAATCGACTGCCACCAGGGCGCACGTTCAGCCCCCTGAAACTCGGACGGCGGCACCCAGACCTCCTGAAAGCAGGCCAGGCTGCGGCAGATCGTCTCCACGCTGCCCCGGGGGCCAATGCCGAGAAACCCGGGAAAGGCCCCCGGTCGGCTGTGGGCCACAATGGCGGACTCCGGCAAACCGCAGCGCCGGGCGGCCGCAGCGACGTCCTCCACTGGCTCCAGGTCCCGGTAGTGCCGGGCCAACTCCCGCTCGGCCAGGGACACATCCCCCGCCAGGGAGAGGTTGCCGCGCAACTTCAGGAAGTGGACAGTGGGCGCCATGGGAAAGGTGTCTATCCCATCGGGGCGAGCGGGCGGGCACCGGGGCCCGCCCCTACGGCAATCTGTAGGGGCGACCCCCTGTGGTCGCCCGC